>JAMPGA010000001.1:943027-987312 GCA_023664185.1 Muribaculaceae bacterium | reverse complement strand
GGTAATCTTAAAAAGTTCTTCACTGAATTCAAGGACATAAGACTACAAGTGCCAAAAATACCCGATGTGACTATATCTAAACTTGATTTGAATATAGAAGATGCGTTCGAAAACTTGGATGTAAGTTTTGTGGATGTATGCACAACAATTTCTTCTATGTCAGGAAGTGCTGCTGTCGGATTCGCTATAGGTTCAATCTTTCCGGTAATAGGGAATTTAATTGGAGCCGGGGTTGGAGCCATTGTCGGTGCTGTCGGTCGAGGGGTGATGAGTGATGGGGGTATAGGGGATACTGTCCAAGCCATTAACAAAGAAATTGAAATTTGCAAAGAAACAGCGAATGAAAGAATTAAAGAATCTATTTCATCTATAGTGTCAGGGTTGCAAGACTCCCAACGGCGCACCATAAAGATCATTGATAATGAGCTCAATTCGGTCAATGATTTGGCAGAGTCATTAAATATTATTTATCAAAAATTTACGTTACGCTAATGTCTAAAATATCTGAAGCACTCTCAGCTGCTGAGAAAATCATAACCCGCGCATCAGAATATGGAATTGATGCTGCCGACTTTATCAAAAAAATCATGCAAGCAAAGGCGATGCTTGATAGAGACACTATAACTATCGCCATGCTCGGCAGTTTTTCCGATGGAAAAACTACCATAATTGCCGGATTATTGGGGAAAGTGCTTGAAAACATGAAGATTTCCACCAATGAATCATCCGATGAAATCATTGAATATGATGCTGATTTCATGGGCAAAAGATTCCGTTTCATAGATACTCCCGGTCTTTTTGGGACTAAAGAAAAAATTGCTGATGGGCAAAAGATTCGTCTGTCTCAAATCACTGAAAAGTTCATATCTCAGGCAGACATAGTGATATATGTAACCGAAGCAGTTAATCCTCTGCCAGAGAGTCATAATGATGCTTTGCGACAGGTCATGAGAGGATTGCGCAAACTGGAGAACGCCGTCTTCGTAATAAATAAGATGGATGAAACCGGATGTGGATACGCATCGTCCGAAGGGTTTACAGAAACATCTGAAATTAAGAAAATAAATTTAAGAAAACGTCTTGAGCGCGTTTTGGATCTTTCCCCCGCTGAATCTTCGGCTCTAAGGATTGTGACCTTGGCTGCCAACCCCGGTGGTAAAGATATGTCACTTTGGTTCGCTCATGCAGACAAATACCTCACGGCATCAAATATAGAAACTCTACGAGCCAATGTTAAAGAGCTTACATCCTCATTGGACATTGATGCCACTGTAAAGCAGACAGCTCTTGATGTGGCTATAGATTCCATAAAGGGAGTACAAAACGTAACAGCCGATGCTGTGGTTCCTATCAGCAAGTCGCTGAAAGAAACCAAGATAATAGGAGGAGATATGACTACTGAATTGTCAATTGCTCGAGACCAATTGATGGATAGCAAGCGTCAACTCTCTTCTACTCTTGACAGTTTAGAGGAATCAATAAAGGTTGATGTAAGCAATGCCTCCGTTGAAACTATTGGCGATGTGATTGATACGCTTGGAACTACCGATGGAAAGGTTTCTCTATCCATAGTAATTCGCAAAATTGAGGATGCACTTCAAGTATGTTCTGAATCGTCATCCTCCATACTTGAAAGAACAGCCATAAAAATTGACGAGCAATCGTCCTTGCAGCAGACACTTCTTACAGAAGGGTTGGGGAAAGCTGCCGGGCTACTAAAAAATGCGAAAATAACGCCGGAGATGGTCGGAGCTATACGTGATACCTTTTTCAAAAACTTCAAATTCAAACCCTGGGGGAAAATCAATCTTGCGGGGAATCTTACCAAATGGATTGGCAGGATAGGAGTTGGACTTACCATAGTAATGGAGGTGTACGGATGGTATAAACAACGTAAAGCTCAAGAAGACCTTAAAGAGACAAAACAGAAATTAGAGGAAGCCCTCACTGAGCTTTTTAATAAAGCGCGTGATTTATACCGCACTGATGAAGCGTTCTTTACAAACTTCGCACCTGTCTATCTCGAACTCGAGAAACGAGTTGCAACAAACAACAAAGAGATAGAAAATATGGATACAAAACTCAACAATCTTCGTTCTTTAGCAGACGAAACTGCCAAATGGTATGTAGATTTTGTTGAGGATGTTGATTATACCGAAATTTAAAAACATATAACTATGTCATCAAGAGAAAAATACGAAAAAGAGAAAAAATCGAAAAAGAATAAAAAAAACGCGGGTGCCTTGGTAGGTGCTCTTTCTGCAATGGCAGGATTGGCACTTGCTATCTTTGCCGGGAATAAAAAGAATAATGGTTGACATAAATGGAGTTACCGATAGAGATTCTGAATAAAAAACTAATCACAACTTCTCTTTCTGTTCGTCCAAAGGCGAAGGCTCTTGTTGGGTTGCTGACGTGGCTGGACTATGACTGTCCGGCTGCGGAGAGGGAGGCGGCATTTCAGTCGCTTGACCCGCGTGTGCAGGCGGCTCTCGATGAGCTTTGGGAGAAGTACTATGCCCGGCCGATGAGTAATGGACGCTGGTCGGGTGAGGAGTGTGATTCTGTATGGATTCCGGATTATGACTATACGCCTCCCAACAAGTCGTACTCTAATCTTCACGGACTGAATTGGCGCGAAATCAAGCGTAAGCATGGGTTCAAGGGTCTACGTTGCGAGCGTGGCCGTTTCCGCTTTGATGAGATCGCTTGGTATAAGGTGTCGCTGCCGAATTTTGCCGAGCTTGTTACTTCATCTGACCGCGAGGCTCTCCATGAGGCTGCTTTTGCCGCTTTAGCTCGGCAACTTGGCAAGGCCGTCGACGAGGTAAAAGCCATTAAGGAAAGTGCCAACGACCATACTCCGATGGGTCAGAAGAATCTCGCTTGGCATGAGGACGTTGACTGCGAGACGCTTTATCTCGTGCCGCAGGAAATTCACGGAAATATCATTCACTTTGGGGGCGTGGCCATGTGCCAGCTCCTCCGCAAACACGGGTTGATCTAATGCTGGTTATACATTCTTACAAGTGCCGTGACTGTGACCATCTGTTCTTTACAAGACAGGTGGATTCATCTTGCAAATATCCTCTCCACAATGCCCTAAATGTGGTTCAAGGAATGTAGAGAGGGTGAAATCGTCAAAATAATTTTCACTTCTGCCGCAAAGTGGCAACCGACATCTGTAACTTTGCGTCATGGAAAAGATTCGAGCACATATTCGTCCGATTGACTGGACAATGGGCGACATCTATAGTATGTCGTTTGAACTGTCAGGAGTCAACCCGTCAGAATGTCATTCTTGACAACCCCAATCTTCCCTTTTTAATTTTGATTTGACAGAGACGGGGCTTTCGGATTCTTTTTTTGTGCTGAAATTGTGCAAATTAAGGTCGTTCTCATCCATCCGTTTTTTGTCTGACTCTTGCGCTGCTCTCGTTACCACTGCAAACAACTCCCGGTTATTGCCGCTCCACTCATGTTCAACCAGAGCATCCTTTGCCGCTTTGGTTAATGTGATAGGCTCAATCCCCTCTTTTATGCAAAAATACTTCAAGAAATGTTCGGCCAAAGGTAGCGCTCAATCGCATCGCTGAAGTACGAAAAAACTTTGAAAATTTCTTCTTCCTTTCAATAAAATTGATTCTGACGACATAAGGCTACATGCGATCGACATTGCATGCAGCCTTATTTTTTATTTGACAGGTCGAGACAATAAAAAATTATTTTTTTTGAATTTTTTTTATTATTTCCCATTTAAGGAACTTTTGACGCCCGAACTTTGCAATGTCGAAAGACAAATAACTCTAATATTAACCCCTAAATTCCAATTCTTATGAACGCAAACTCACTCACCATGAACGTTGTAGAAAACTTCCTCGCCCACAAAACCTACACCCTCGGCTACAAGTTCGAGACCTACTCCCTTGAGCGCAACCGCGACGAGTGGCACATCGTGACGCTCTCGCCCGAGGAGTACTCAAAGATCGCCTCTCTCTTCGAGAGGTATGCCGAAAATGATATCCACGAGCACCTCGACGACGTCTTCGATGCCGACACTGTCGACTATCTCTCGATGGGCGATGAGCTCACCGCCATCGATCTCGACAACCCCTGCCGACTCTATGAATTCGGTCTACACTCAATGCTCATGGATGGATCGATGCACCATGGCAAATATTGTTTAAGCCTCAACGACGCCGACTACAAGAAGCTGCTCATGCTCATGCTCGAAAACCAGTCGCTCAACTACAACGCTCTCGAGTATGCCGACAATGCCCTTTACCACAGGCTCAAAGACCTAATCGACAGCACACAGACCGACGATTACTTCTTTGAGGCCACCAGCCCCTTCCTCGTCACATTCGATGAGGCACAGAAAGATGTGGAAAGCATTCTTTCCGATCATCCCGAATGGCGCAAGGGATACTTCGCTGGCTACAGCATATTCGACGAAGTATACCGCCAGCCGAAATATTATTTCTGCACCGTCACAGTGTGTCACGGCGATGTACCCACCAAGATAGACGATGTAAAAGGCGTGCTCCACGGCACCCTGAAGGGCATCATGGAGCATATCCCCGCCGTAGCACTCCACTCATCCCACTACACCTATCTCCAAGAACTGCTCCTCGACTCTGACGGCAACAAAAAAGAGTGGGGAAAATATGCCCTCGACAATAAGCTCACAGTCAAAATCCCCGAGCAGCGACTGTCATATCACTTCCAGTTTTTCGACTCGGATATCAATGTCGATGTAGACCGCATCGTTTCCACCGTCAACCTTGTCTACGACGGCGATGATATGCTCGGCGAAGGCATCCCCTTCAAGATAGTCGACGTCTTCACTCGCGACTCCGACAACGAGGATAACAATCAGGGACGCCTGGCCTTCCCCTCAAAAGAATACTACGTCAATGCCCTCTAACTCACTCATCCAGAATATGGAATCGAATACACAAGAAGCTACCTCTTTTTCCATCATCGACTCGCTCGACGCCATCCAAAGCATGGCACGCAAATCTGCGCTTTCGCCCGACTTCTGGGCAGTATGCAAAATGCACTTCGACTATCTCTGCAGTCGATTTGACCTGAACCGAAATCAGGTCCTGATAATCGCGCTTATGTGTGAGACAGGCGAAAGCATGTCGTGGCGAAACTTCGGCCAATATCTTGGCATATCCCGATTGAAAGCCATGTCATTGACTCCCGACATCGAGGGACTTCTGAAGAAGCGCTGGATCATCAAAAGCTCCGCACGCGAATGTGGCACGTGGTATGACGGCTTCGCCCTCACCCCCGGCATCATACGGGCGTTCCGGCAAAACGAGGTTTTCACTCCCGAAAACATCGAAAACCTCTCCGAGCAGGCCTTCGTAGATCGTCTTGCTCGATACGTTGCCCACGAAGGCCACGACCGAAATGTGCCGCGCGACGAAAACAACCGTTGGATGCTGATGCTGGTTGAGGCCAACGGCTCGCTGCCACTGTGCCAAAAGGTCTTGTCCATGGACGATGAGATTTCTCAAATCACGCTTTTGCTTGCCGTGGTAGATTATGCCCGATATGCCGGTCTTGAAAATGAAGGAATTATGCTACACGAGCTCAGCGAATGGTTTGATGACGATTACGAATACGACCGTGTGGCCGAGCTCCTTCAAAACGGAAGTCACGAATTGTTCGAACAAAACATTCTTGAACACGCCTGCGACAACGGCCTTGTCGACACTGAGCATTTCCTGCTCACCGACACTGCCAAAGAGGAACTGCTTGGGGGATTCACACCACACAAGAGTCCCCGGCAGCATATAATGAGCAAAACACAGGATCGAGACCTAATTCACTTCAAGCAAATCTCGGAGAAAACTCTATTTTACAACCAGGCAGAGCAGCGTCAAATTTCAAGGCTCAACAAGCTCATCTGCCAGGAAAACTTCGGAAACGTTCAAAACCGACTCGAAGAACTGGGCCTCCGCAAGGGAGTGGCATGCCTATTTTACGGCTCCCCCGGAACCGGCAAGACCGAATCGGTTTTTCAGCTCGCCCGTCAGACCAGACGCGACATCATGCAGGTCAACATCGCCGGCATACGTGATAAATTCGTAGGCGAGACGGAGAAAAACATCAAGGCCATCTTCACACGCTACCGACAGCTGTGCCGCAGCCGGCAGGTGACACCCATACTCCTGTTCAACGAGGCCGACGCCGTGATAAACAACAGGTTTGAGACCACTCGCTCGTCGGTAGAAAAGATGGACAATGCCATGCAGAACATCATCCTTCAAGAGCTCGAAACCCTTGATGGCATACTCATTGCCACCACCAACCTCACCGGCACCCTTGACCAGGCCTTCGACCGTCGCTTTCTTTTTAAAATCGAGTTCAACAAACCCGACTCAGAGTCGCGCACAAAGATCTGGCAATCTCTGATTCCCGACCTCTCCGATGCCGACTGCATGGCCATAGCCCGGGAGTTTGAATTCTCCGGCGGTCAGATTGAAAACATCGCCCGTAAAAGCAAAATCGAGTATGTCCTCAACGGCAAATTCCCTACCAGCGAGTCCATCCGCTCGTTCTGCAGGGAGGAAAACTTAAATCGCTCTAATAGAAAAAGAATAGGATTTTTAGACCCCTCCTCATCTTGGCATTTTTGAAAAATTTGAGTACTTTTGTGCTCCGTTTTTCAGTTTTAAGGAGATGACGAGCAGTATATACTGGCAGATGTTTCTGTCTTTTTTCAAGATCGGTGCATTCACCTTTGGTGGCGGATGGGCTATGATCTCAATAATCGAGAAAGAGATTGTCGACAAACGCCGATGGATAGAGCGCGAGGAGTTTCTCGACCTCCTGGCTGTGGCTCAGTCGCTCCCCGGCATTCTGGCTGTAAACATCTCGGTGGCCGTGGGCGACAAGCTCCGTGGCATGCGCGGGTCTGTAGCCGCAGCACTCGGCACCATTCTCCCATCGTTTCTCATCATTCTGGCCATAGCCATTTTCCTCACCCCCGACCTCATCAAAAACAACAACACCCTGTCGGCCATCTTCAAGGGAATACGCCCCGCCGTGGTGGCGCTTATCGTGGCTCCGGTCATCACATCGGCTCGCGCGGCTAAGATAGGCTGGAAAACGGTGGGCATACCCATAGCCGTGGCGTTGCTGATATGGTCGGGCCTACCCGTAGTGAGCAATCCCATTCTCTACATCATCCTGGGGGGGCTGGGCGGATGGTGGTGGCTCGACCACACCACACGCCGCCTGCACGAATCCACCCGGGAGAAAGGAGGCAGCAAATGATATATCTCAGACTCATATGGGCCTATCTGAAAATAGGTCTTTTCGGCTTCGGTGGCGGATATGCCATGCTCGCCCTCATCGAGCGCGAAATAGTGGGCCCCGGATGGATCACCGAGCAGATGTTCACCGACATTGTGGCCATCTCGCAGATGACCCCCGGCCCCATCGGCATCAACTCGGCCACTTATATCGGCTACGTGGCTCCAGGCATGTCATCGCCAGCACTTGCCGGACCTCTGTGGGGCATTCTGGGCTCTCTGATATGCACACTCGTCGTGGTGCTCCCCTCGTTTGTGCTCGTGGCCTACACAAGCCATCTCATTCATCGCCACAAGGATAGCACCGTGGTCAAGGGCATATTCACAGGGCTGCGACCCGTGGTAGTGGGGCTCATCGCATCTGCTGCCATGATGCTCATGAACGCCGCCAACTTCGGCGAGGAGACCACACAGGTGGTGTGGAGCATCGTCCTGTGCGTGGCGGCTTTCGTCATGGTCTACTGGGCCAAATGGCATCCTATTCTCATAATCTGCCTGGCCGGTCTGGCCGGTTACATAATATACTGACCTCTCCCCCACCCCAGCCATGGACTATAATCAAGCCATCCAACTACTGTTCAGCTCACTGCCCGTATATCAGAAAATCGGCCCCGGAGCCTATAAGCCCGGACTCGCCACGTCGCAAGCTCTCGACCAAATGTTTGGTCAGCCCCACCTCTCCTACCCCACCATCCACATAGCAGGCACCAACGGCAAAGGCTCTACGGCCCACACCCTTGCAGCCATCCTCACCGCCGCCGGATATCGCACCGGGCTCTACACATCGCCCCACATATTCGACTTTCGCGAACGCATCCGAGTGGACGGTGCCAAGATCAGCCCCGACTACGTGAGTCGGTTTGTGGAGAGCTGGTGCGACATGGACCAGCAGGGTCTCCAGCCCAGCTTCTTCGAGCTCACCTCCACCTTGGCTTTCCGATATTTTGCCGACTGTGCCGTGGATGTGGCTGTGATAGAGACCGGACTGGGAGGCCGACTCGACAGCACCAACATCATCACCCCAGTGCTGAGCATCATCACCAACATTTCCCCCGATCACACCGCTCTGCTCGGCAATACCCCCGAAGAGATAGCCTCTGAGAAGGCAGGAATAATCAAACCCGGGGTGCCCGTGGTGATAGGCGAATGGACCGACCGTACCCTCCCGGTATTCCAGCGCAAAGCCGCCCAGTGCAACTCCCCTATCCTTTTGGCCGAGCCTCTTAAGGCCGAGCCCGGGGCTGAGCGCAACATCTACCCCTCCACCCCCTTCGGGCCCATGGAGGGCGAACTTCCGGGCGACCATCAGGCTCTCAACGCCGCCACGGTGTTCAAGTCCGTCGAGGCGCTCCGTAGCAGCGGCTTCGATATCCCCGACAGCGCCGTGAAGCGCGGAGTGGAACACGTCGTAGAGCTCACCGGACTATTCGGACGCTGGTCCACCATCATGGAGTCGCCCCACACCGTGGCCGACACTGGCCACAACTGCGGCGGCTGGGAGAAGATAGCCGCCACCTTGGGGCGCGTCAAGGCTCAGCGCATAGCCCTCGTGATAGGCTTTGTTGCCGACAAAGACCTCACCCCCGTGTTCCGAACCATAAAGTCCATCCACCCCACCCCCTCCATATGGTTTGCCCAGCCCTCGGCACCGCGCGGACTCCAGGCCGCTGAGCTTGCCCACACCGCTCAGGCAGCAGGAATCCAGGGCATCGAGGAGCCCGACGTAAACAAAGCCCTGCGGGAAGCCAGAAAGAGCGTCGGACCCGACGGTTTTGTCCTCGTGGCCGGAAGCAACTTCCTCATCGCCGATCTAAAGTTGCCAGGAGTGTTACCCGAAGTGCCGTCTTAATGGTCAAATTCAGAACTTTCAGGCCGAAAAGTTGGCACATATGTACTTTTTTTACTAATTTTGACCAACCATGAAGATAGGCAATATAGATCTTGGCCCCCGCCCCGTGATGCTCGCACCCATGGAGGATGTGACAGATCGTTCCTTCCGGCTCATATGCAAAGAGCAGGGAGCAGCCATGGTCTACACCGAATTTGTGAGTGCCGATGCACTCATCCGCGACATCCCCGCCACCGTGCGCAAACTCGCCATCGACCCCGGAGAGCGCCCCACAGCCATCCAGATCTATGGCCGCGAAGTGGAGCCGATGGTACAGGCTGCCAAGATAGTGGAGCAGGCTCACCCCGATATACTCGACATTAACTTCGGCTGCCCCGTAAAGAAAGTGGCCGGTAAGGGCGCCGGTGCAGGCATGCTGCGCGACATCCCCAGGATGCTCCAGATTACACGAGCCGTGGTCGACGCCGTCAGCATCCCTGTCACCGTCAAAACACGCCTTGGCTGGGACCATGAATCTAAAATCATAGTCGACCTGGCCGAGCAGCTGCAAGACTGCGGTATAGCGGCTCTGACAGTCCACGGCCGCACACGCTCGCAGATGTATACCGGCGAGGCCGATTGGGAGATGATAGCCCGAGTGAAGGAGAACCCCCGCCTCACCATACCTCTGATAGGCAATGGCGACATCACCACGCCGCAGAAGGCCATCGACGCCTTCGATCGCTACGGAGTGGACGGCGTGATGGTGGGGCGCGCAGCCATCGGAGCCCCCTGGATCTTCCACGACATCTCGCAGGCTCTTACCGGACTCACCCCCACACCCCTGCCTCTGGCTCGTAAATTCGATCTGATAAAGCGCCAGATAGCCGAGAGCGTGGAGCGCATCGACGAGTATCGGGGCATACTCCATATACGCCGCCACCTGGCTGCCTCACCTCTCTTCAAGGGCATATCTCATTTCCGCGAAACACGCATCCGCATGCTCCGGGCCGAACACATCGACGAGCTCATGCAGATACTCGACGACGTGATGGGCATGATTGAAAACAATCCCCTGCAGTCTCTTCCTACACAAGTGCAAATAGAAACATAATCCTATGAAAAATCTTATCACCACATTCCTCCTCATCCTCTCGGCCACAGCCCTACATGCTGCCGAGCTGACAAAATATGAAGTAAAAGTGGGCGAATTCAGCGAGCTCAAGGTGACCGACGGCATCAACGTCGACTACCGCTGCTCGGCCGATTCGGCCGGCATGGCCGTATTCTCAGCCCCGTCCCGCCTGGTTTCGGCTCTGCTTCTCAACTCATCGGGCAAGAAGCTCACCATACAGCTGACTCCCGAACATGTGGGCACCCCCGGGCTGCCCCGCGTCACTGTCTACTCGCGCTATCTCACCAAGGTCACCAATACCGGCGACTCTACCGTGAGAGTGCTCGACGTGGCCGGATGCCCTGATTTCGAAGCCACTGTCGAGGGCAACGGCTCGCTCGTCATTCGCGACATCAAGGCCACCAATCTCAAAGGCACCCTCAAGCTGGGCCACGGATCGCTCATCATAAACGGTGAATGCACTAAAGGCAAACTCACATCCATCGGCACCGGCATCATCGAGGCCGACGGCCTCAAAGCCGAAGACCTCTCGGTAAAGGTGAGTGGCACCGGATCGGTGGGCGTATGGGCCACTAAGAAGCTCTCGGTGTTCGGCATGGGGTCAACCACCATATACTATAAAGGGAAGCCCGAAATCAAAAACCGCTCGCTGGGCATCAAGGTTGTGCCTCTGAAATAAGAGTGTGTCTAAATGCCCTCGCCAGGAAATCTGAAAGGCGCCGTGGCGCGCACCCTGAAGTGGAACGTCATCGACCGAGTCTCCACTCAACTGCTCTATGCCGTGACCGGCGTGGTGCTCGCCAACATGCTCACCGATGAGGACTTCGGCCTTGTCGGCGCCATCATGGTCTTCCAGGCTTTCGCCCAGCTGTTTGTCGACAGCGGCTTCGCCTCGGCCCTGCTTCAGCGCAAAGCCCCCAGCCGTCTCGACTACTCCACGGTGCTGTGGTTCAACATAGCCATGGCCTGCGGAATATACATGATACTGTGGTTTGCAGCCCCGCTTATAGCATCGCTGTTCCAGAACGATCTGCGCATCATCACCATGAGCCGGGTCATGTTCATCGCCTTTATCATCAACGCTGCCTCCATCGTCCAGGCCAACCTGCTCATGAAACGCATGGATGTCAAGATGATGGCTGTGAGCAACTCGGCCGGACTCTTTGCCGGAGCTATAGTGGGCATCTGGCTTGCAGTGGCAGGCTACGGTGCATGGGCCATAGTGTGGCAAACCATCACCCTGGCCTGTGTCAAGACTGCTCTACTCTGGGTCAGCACGACGTGGCGCCCGTTGTGGCAATTTTCCTTCAAGGCTCTGCGCAGCTTCTTCAGCGTGGGATGCGGTGTGCTGGTGACCTCGCTGCTCAACACGGTGTTTCAAAACATTTACTCTTTTCTCATAGGCAATCGCGCCAGTCTGGCAGCCCTGGGCTACTTCACCCAGGCCGACAAGTGGAGCAAGATGGGGGTGATG
This sequence comes from Muribaculaceae bacterium, assembly GCA_023664185.1. Taxonomy (GTDB): domain Bacteria; phylum Bacteroidota; class Bacteroidia; order Bacteroidales; family Muribaculaceae; genus Duncaniella. Next base: position 975,544 of record JAMPGA010000001.1, on the reverse strand, counting down.
TCGCTCTCTCAGGTGCTCACATCATCGTTCTTGCCGCTGTTGTCGCAGGTTCAAGACGACCACGAGCGCTATCGGCGCATTTGTGCCAAAACTCATAGATTTACAGCCTATCTCACCATCCCGGCTCTGTCGCTCCTGGCTGTGATGGCACCGGCCATATTCCACACCCTCTTCGGCACCAAATGGGACATATCCATCCCGCTTTTCCGCATACTCTGTGTGAGGGGCATATTCACGGTGCTCAGCCTCCTCTACAGCAACTACATCCTGTCGCTGGGCCGGTCACGCCTGCTGGTGGTGAGCGAGGTCGTACGCGACGGCGCCGCCATCATAGCCATTATCCTCACGCTGGGGCAGCTCAGCCGCGGCATCGAGGGGCTCGAGATATTTATCTGGGGACAGTTTGCGGCTTCGGCGCTCACCTGGATAGCCTCGCTGGCCATGAGCTCATGGGTGGCCCGACGCAGCATCCCGGCCTTCGTCGGCGACCTCATCCCTTATCTGGCTCTCACAGTCATAGGTCTCATCCCATGCCTATGGCTTGCTGGAAGCGCGCTCCATCCGCTGGCCCAATGCGTGTCCATGGCTCTGGCTTTCGCTGCCATCTACTTGGGTGGCAATGCCATCATGGGCTCACGCATACAGGCCGATGTGCTGGGCTATCTGCTCAGACGGCCGAAGGACTGAATGCCCTGTCGTTCATAAGACGTCCCGACAATGCCGCATAATGCTTGCGGGCGTCAGAGGTGGTCAGATATTTGTCTATGATCTCGGCATGCCGCATATTGTGGAGATCGGTGCCAAGAAAATCCACATACCCTTTCTCTATCAGCTTCTCAGCCACCTTCTTCTCCTGCTTGCCATAGGCGCCCGCTAGCGAGAGCACATTTATCTGGAAGAATGTCCCGGCATGGTGCAGCTCATCGTAGCGCGACAGGTTGTGCTCGTGATAGTAGGGATACCTCTCCGGATGCGCCAGTATGGGACGCAACCCTTTGATGCGCAGATCGTAGAGAAACTGATCCAGCTGCCATGGCTCCTGGATAAACGAATTCTCCACCAGTATATAGTCGTCGGGCATGGTCTTGATCTGACCGGCTGCCAGCAGGTCGCGGAAATAATCGTCTATACGGTTTTCCGACGAGCGGCTCACATTGATGCCGTTGCCACGCCTCTGAAGCTCGGCATGGAGCTCCTCGAGAGCCGGATCAAGAATATCGGGAGTATTTTCAAACGAACACTCCGTGACATGCGGCGAAGCAATGATGCGCCTTATGCCCCAGGCCTGCATGCGCTCCACAAGGTCGGCCGACGTCTCAGCATCGGGCGACCCATCGTCAACTCCAGGCACTATATGGCAATGTATATCGGTTGAAAACGGAAGCTTTATGGCCTCTTTGCGGCCTGAAAATATATTGAATATCGACATCGGTCTTTTATCGGGATGATTACAATATAATATAACGTTTCTGCACGGCCAAATATTGCATACCTCAACCGCCCCACATCACATATAACATAACTTCACACAACTTTAGATATTGAAACTTGAAAATTTGAGTATTTTTTGTTAATTTTGTGCGCAATTTGTGGCGACTCACATCACACATATTATAATAGAATAGTTATAAGAATCAGATAATTACTTCATTAACCACCGACAATGAACATTTCAAAGGAAGAAATTTCGCCTGTAGAGCTGCGTCTCACCGTAGCCATTGACGAAACCGACTATAAGGACGACGTCACCAAACAGCTCAAGGAGATAGGTCGCACCCACCAGCTCCCCGGCTTCCGCAAAGGTCACGTCCCCTTTGGCGAACTCAAGCGTCGCTTTGGCAAGCAGGTCACAAGCGATGTCATCAACGACACCGTCTTCCGTGCAGTCTACGACTATATCAAGGAAAACAAGCTCAACGTAATGGGTCACCCCATGCCCGTCGAGGTCAAGGAAGCCCTCATGGAAGGCCCTCAGGAATTCAAATTTGATGTAGCCCTCATCCCCACCCTCGAAGGCATCAAGCCCACCAAGGAAGATCACTACCCCTACTATCAGATCGAAGTCACCGACGAGATGATCGACGAACAGGACAAGAACCTCCGCAAACGCTTCGGCACTCAGAAGCCCGGCGAAGAAATGACCGAGGACGGCGTAGTGAAAGGCTCAATCATGCAGCTCAACGAGGACGGCACCGTCAACACCAACGAAGGCGCCATCCAGGTGACCGACGGAATCGTCTTCCCCCTCTACTTCAAGGACAAAGCCCAGACAGCACTCTTCGACGGCAAAAAGCCCGGCGACAAGGTGGTGTTCAACCCCTACGACGCTGCCGGTGGCAATGTCGGTGAACTCGCATCGATGCTCCATATCGACAAGGACATCGCCCCCGACGTGAAGGGCAACTTTGAGATGAACATCTCGGAAATCATCGTCAACATCCCCGCCGAACTCAACCAGGAATACTACGACCAGGTATTCGGCTCAGACAAGGTGCACAACGAGGAGGAATATCGCGCTGCCATCAAGGAGATGATCACCAACGAGCTCGAGCAGAACTCACACATCCTGTTCCGCAACGACTTCGACAAGGCCATGATGGACAAATACGGCGACATGACTCTCCCCGCCGACGCCATCAAGAAGCTTTTCTTCAGCAAAGCTGAGAACCCCGACGAAGCCTACGACGCCGACCTCAACGGCATCAAGCACGAAATCATCGAAAACAACCTCCTCACCGCCCTCGAAATCAAAGTCGACGACGACGAGATCCTCCAGACAGCCAAGGCTCTCACCGCACGCCAGTTCGCCCAGTATGGCCTGGCCGGAATGGACGACGAACTCATCACACGCTACGCCAAAGAGCAGCTCGGCAAGGAGGAAGTGCGCAATCAGATAGCACAGCAGGTGCTCTCTGCCAAGCTCTACTCAGCCATCGAAGACGCCGTGACACTCGACAAACAGACCGTCTCGCTCGACAAGTTCAAAGAAATAGCCCAGGCACAATAATCACCCACGCCAAAGGCTCAAACCCCATCCAAGCCCGGTTCAGCATGCCCCCGCATCCTGAGCCGGGCTTTTAGAGTGTGTCTAATAAAGGATGTTAACGTGTGGGGCGGCCAAGAGTGGCCGAACCGAGGTAACTTTCGTTAATTCACACTCGTTAAAACAATATTTCATAAATAACAAAAGTCTTATGAAGCTAAATGACGCGGAAAGAAAGAATGATTTGACTTCCCTACGCGTTAACACCCTTTATTAGACACACTCTTATATAGTATCCGTAATCTACCCTCTGGTATAGCGGAGGTTTCGGAGGCGACACTTTATTACACCTCTATAATGTGCATGAGAATTGAGAATTGGAGCTCTCGATACTCCATGCTCGCTCTTAGCAAAAGGAACGGCCCCGTAGGGTATAGTGGAAAACAGCTGTTGAGCGTTCCACGACCCTACGGGGCTGTAATCTATGTAATCGCCTCACACTATGGCGAGGATTCTCAACTCTCAATTCTACAATTCCATTCCTTTCAGGATGGCGTCGCGGTTGAGGGGGAGAAGGTGGTGATGACGTTCGGGAAGGGTTTTCTTGAGGCCGCGCATCACGGCGTCGACACTCACTATGTTGCGGGCTTTGAGGAGTGCTCCGAGGAGCACCATGTTGTAGACCTTGGCCGAGGGGAGTGAGAGGGTTGCCTCCATGGCCTGCACGGGGATGACGTTGATGTCGGTGCGTGTGGGGGCATGGTGGATGCTGTAGGGGTCGTAGATGAGAGTGCCTCCGGGCTTAACTTTCGGCTCAAATTTGTCGAGACTTTGCTGGTTGAGAATCACGGCTGTGTCGTAGGTGTTGAGCACAGGGCTTGAGATGGGGCCGTCGGAGAGAATGACGGTGACATTGGCAGTGCCTCCGCGCTGCTCGGGGCCGTAAGCGGGCATCCAGGTCACCTCGAGATTGTCCATGAGTCCGGCATATGCGAGAATCTTGCCCATGGAGAGCACACCCTGGCCGCCGAATCCGGCTATGATGATTTCTTCTTTCATGTTATTTCACCGTATTTTTAATGTCGCCGGGAGGATATGCTGCAAACATGTGCTCCTCCATCCATTTGTTAGCTTTCTCGGGTGTCATCTTCCATCCGGAGGCGCAGGTGCCTACGATCTCGACACATGATGTGCCCAGGCCGTTCATGGAGTTTTCGAATGCCTGACGTATGGCTTTCTTGGCTTTGCGCACGGCTACGGCTGTGTGGACGCTCTGGCGGGTGACGTAGCATGTGCCGGGGAGGCCGGCGAGGATTGCCGTCATGTTGAGATGGTGGCCGTTGAGGTCTACGCGGCGTCCGTAAGGGGTGGTGGCTGTGACCATGCCCTCGAGGGTGGTGGGAGCCATCTGGCCTCCGGTCATGCCATAGATGCCGTTATTGATGAAGATGATGGCTATGTTTTCGCCACGGTTGGCGGCGTGAATGGTCTCGGCAGTGCCTATGGCAGCGAGGTCGCCGTCGCCCTGATATGTGAATACCATGCGCGAGGGGTTGAGCCTCTTGACGGCTGTAGCCACGGCGGGTGCTCGGCCATGGGCGGCCTCAATCCAGTCGATGTCGATGTAGTTGTAGGCGAAGACGGCGCATCCCACGGGTGCCACACCTATGGTGATGTGCTCGATACCCATTTCTTCGATTACTTCGGCTACGAGTTTGTGTACCACTCCGTGCGAGCACCCGGGGCAGTAGTGCATGGTGTTGTCGTTGAGCAGCCGAGGCTTTGCGGCCACCATGTTGGCGGGTTGTTTTATCTGGTCAGGTGTCATCACGATAGAAAGTTTTCTTTGAGGGCAGTGAGCACCTCGTCGGGGTCCATGACTATTCCGCCCATGCGTCCGAAGTGGCGGACGGGTATTTTTTCGTCGAGGCTCAGGCGGACATCCTCGATCATCTGTCCGGCGTTGAGTTCCACCACCAGAATGCCTTTTACCTGGCGGCTCAGGCGAGCCACTTCGGCGGTGGGGAAGGGCCAGAGTGTGATGGGGCGCAGCAGGCCCACTTTTATGCCCTGCTCGCGGGCTTCCTCCATGGCTTTCTGGCATATGCGGGCCACGGATCCGAAGGCCACGATGAGATATTCGGCATCGTCGGTGCAGTGTTCGGCAAAGCGCACTTCGTTTTCGCAGATGGTGCGGTATGTTTCCTGGAGGCGCAGGTTGTTTTTCTCCATGAGTGCAGGGTCGAGCTCGAGGGTGGTCTGCACGTTGGGGCGGCGTGTGGAGGGGCATCCTGTGACGGCCCAAGGGCACTGCAGGGCTATCTCCTCGTCGCTGCGGCGGGGACGCATGGGAGGGAGCACGACTTTTTCCATCATCTGACCCACTATGCCGTCGGCCAGCATCATCACCGGGTTGCGGTATTTGAATGCCAGGTCGAAGCCCAGGCCTACGAAGTCGGCCATCTCCTGGACGGATGCGGGCGAGAGCACTATGAGGTGGTAGTCGCCGTGGCCGCCGCCCTTGGTGGCCTGGAAATAGTCGGCCTGCGAGGGCTGGATGGTGCCCAGGCCGGGCCCTCCGCGCATACAGTTGACTATCAGCGCCGGGAGCTCGCCGGCTGCAATATAGGATATTCCTTCCTGTTTGAGGCTAATGCCGGGGCTCGACGACGATGTCATGCAGGCTTTACCGGTGGCGGCGCCGCCATATACCATATTGATGGCGGCCACTTCGCTCTCGGCCTGCAGGACGGTCATGCCGGTGGTTTCCCAGGGCATTAGCTCCTCAAGGGTTTCGAGGATTTCGCTCTGAGGGGTGATGGGATAGCCAAAATAGCCGTCCACACCATATCGGATTGCGGCATGGGCCACGGCCTCATTGCCTTTCATCAGTCTGACTTCTTCTTCCATATGTATAAGAGGAGTGGGGGTTATTTTTCAACTACTCGATAGACGGTGATGCATCCGTCGGGACACACTGTGGCGCATGCGGCACAACCGATACACGCTTCGGGCGCGATGTCGGTGGCGTAGTGGTAGCCACGGTCGTTGACATCTTTAGATTCAAGGGCCAGCACTGAGCAGGGACAAGCCACTACACATAGGTCGCAGCCTTTGCATCGTTCGCGATCGATGTCGACAGCTCCGGTGATCTTTGCCATATTCGTTTGTGTGATGATGGTTTGGGTATGTATTCTGTACAAAGTTAATGAAAATTCCCTGTCCCGCACTGCTATTATAGGAATTTAACCTATTGCACACGGCGAGTGCCACTGAGCATATCGGGGTCAGAGAGTGGTGTTGGACGGCTGTTTGGTGAAGGTAAATATGCCGTGATCGAGGTTTGAGTTTTCCACATGCACCCTGATCCCTTCAGTGGCCGTCTGCCAGACGGATGAGATGTCGTAGGAGGCATAGTAGCTGCGGTCGAATGTGACGTTGGCTCCGTCGGGTATGTCGTGGACCAGATACAGGTCGGGCATGGGAGCTGTGGCTGTGGCCGGGTCGAGGGCCAGCCAGAAGCGGCGGGGCTCGGTGGAGTATGGGAGGCGCACATGGAGATTGAGATACTGTCCTGTGCGCCAGATGCTATAGAGGTATACAGGGTCGGCGTTCCACTGCTCCCCCTCCTCGAGTGTCGTCACTTTTCCGTTGTTTACGGTGCCCACTCCGAGCAGATCTATGGCTCCGGATGTGTAGGGCTGATTGGATGGGATGGTGTAGAGTATGAGCACCCGCTGTCCGGCGCGATAGGTATCGGCAAGCGCGCGGGAAGTGGTGAGCTGGATTTCGGGTGAGTCTCCGTCGCGTCGCAGCGTGAAGAGGGCGCCTCCCCAGGGGTTGTCGTTGCCCCGGAATGTGGCTATCTCGGTGAACTGCATCAGCACCTCGCCGTCCACACCGTCGGGGCGGCATGAACAGAGCATGAGTAGTGCGAGCAGCAGTGGTGTGATCAGTCTCATGATATGATGCGTCCGTCCTGCATGCGGACTATGCGGTCTGATGTGAGTGCGAGGGTCTCGTCGTGGGTGACGATTACGAAGGTCTTGCGTGTGCGTGCGCGCAGGTCGAAAAAGAGTGAGTAAAGCTCTTCGCGGTTGTGGGAGTCGAGGCTGCCTGAGGGCTCGTCGGCCAGGATTACGGCAGGGTCGTTGACGAGCGCACGAGCCACGGCAGCCCTCTGGCGCTCGCCACCCGAGAGCTGCGAGGGGCGGTGGGTGAGGCGCTCGCCCAGGCCGAGGTCGGTTAGCAGGGCGGCGGCTTTGTCCATGGCCCGGTGGTGTGACTCGCCGGCTATCATGGCCGGCAGAGCCACATTTTCGGTTACGGTAAACTCGGGCAGCAGCTGATGGAACTGAAACACAAACCCTATGTTGCGGTTGCGGAATGCAGCCAGGGGGCGTTCCTTCATGCCTACGATGTCGGTGCCGTCATAGAGCACATGCCCAGAGTCGGGGGCCTCGAGCGAGCCTATAATCTGGAGCAGCGTGGTTTTGCCCGCACCGCTTGGCCCGACGATGGAGAGAAACTCGCCGTCGGCTACGCTGAGGCTTACATCATCGAGCACGCGGAGCGAGTCGAAGCTTTTCGATATGTTGCGGACTTCTATCAACTTATATTGAGAGTCTTCTGAGAGTGTCGATGAGGTCGCGACGTATGGGCTTGTCGTTTTTGATGGCCTTAGAGAAGGGCACATAGACAATCTCATCGTTGCGCACGCCCATCATCACGTTGCGCTGATCCTCTACGAGGGCGTCGATGGCTGCCGAGCCGAGGCGCGATGCCAGGATGCGGTCGAAGGCTGTGGGGGAACCGCCTCGCTGCAGGTGGCCCAGGATGGAAACGCGCACATCGTAGCCGGGATATTCTGTCTTTACACGTTCGGCCAGGCCCATGGCTCCGCCGGTGACGGGGCTTTCGGCCACAAGCACGATGGATGAGTTTTTGCTCTTGCGGAATCCGTGCTCGATGAGCTCGGCCAGCTGGTCGACCTCGGTGGATATTTCGGGGATGATGGCTGCTTCGGCTCCCGAAGCGATGGCTCCGTTGAGGGCCAGGAAGCCGGCATCGCGTCCCATCACTTCGATGAAGAAAAGGCGCTCGTGGCTCGTGGCGGTGTCGCGGATTTTGTCGACACACTCCATGATGGTGTTTAGGGCTGTGTCATAGCCGATGGTCGAGTCGGTGCCGTAGAGGTCGTTGTCGATGGTGCCGGGCAGGCCTATGATGGGGATGTTGAACTCGTTGGCAAAGATGCGGGCACCGGTCAGAGAGCCGTCGCCGCCTATCACCACGAGGGCGTCGATCTCCTGGCGCTTCAGATTGTCGTAGGCCAGCTGACGGCCTTCGGGAGTGGTAAACTCCTTGCATCGGGCGGTCTTGAGAATGGTGCCTCCGGCCTGAATGATATTTGATACGTTCTGAGTCTTGAACTCTACTATCTCGTCGGTGATGAGGCCGCGATATCCACGATAGATGCCCTTGACTTTCAAACCGCTGTAGATGGCCGAGCGGGTGACGGCGCGAATGGCCGCGTTCATTCCGGGGGCGTCACCTCCCGAGGTGAGTATGCCCACACATTTGATCTGTGACATAGTGGTGTCTTTGATATTCCACCACAAATATAATGAAAATAATTGAGAGCCGAAAAACTTTTTCGGCTCTCAATTAAAATGTGTATCTATATCCGTGGATTGGTCAGCCGGCGGCGGCATCTTTGAGCACCACGGGGAGTGCCTGCTGGTTCACCTGGCCGGTGGCTGTGACGGGGAGCTGCTTGAGCAGTACAAAAAACTCTGGCACCATGTAGGCGGGCAGATACTGCGCCAGTCGGTTTTTTGTCCACGACAGCGAGAAGGTTGACGATGAGGGGACTACGTAGGCCACCAGATAGACCAGGCCTTTCTCGTCGGTGTAGTGGACCACGGTGCAGTCTTTCACCTCGCCCGAGGCCATGAGGGCTCTCTCCACTTCACCGGTCACAACGCGCTTGCCCAGCACGAGCACTTCGGAGTCCTTGCGGCGCATGTATTCGAGCGTGCCGTCGGGGAGAAGACGTCCCATGTCGCCGGTGCGGGCTATGCGTGTGCCGTCGGGCAGAGAGGTGAGCGAGGCCATCAGCTCGGTGCGTCGGTCGCCTGTGATGGAATCGGCCACACCGTCGCCCGAAATGCATATCTCACCTTCCTGTCCTGGAGCCACGGGGTTGAGATCGTTGTCGAGGATATGTATCTCTATACCCTCCATGGGCTTTCCTGCTGGATAGTGGCCGCCGGGGAGGGGTGCACCCTCGTTGCAGCAGTAGAGTGTGGAGAGCACGGTGGCTTCCTGTGGGCCGTAGGTATTGTAGACGGGGATCTGCTCGATTAGATGATCCACCGACTGCGGGCTGAGCTGGTCGCCTCCGGAGATGACCATGCGGAGTGTGAGGGGGAGGGAGCGCATGGCGTTGAGCTCGTGGAGCAGGTAGGGGAAGCCGCTTATGATGGAGACATACTGCTCGTCGGCAAACTTCACGAGTGCCTGAGGATCGTTGCGCGTCTCGGCCGACGGGATGGCCAGCACGGCGCCGTTGAGCAGAGTGCCAAACACCTCTTCTATGAATATGTTGACTATCACGGCCGAATACTGCAACAGCACATCGTCGGTGTTGACTTTGAAGGCTTTGCCAAATCTTGCGGCCATGCTCACCACCTGATGGTTGCCCACCATAATGCCGAGTGGGTAGCCCGATGGGCTGGAGGTATACAGTATATAGGCCGGACGGTCGGCACGGCTGCGGTCGGGCAGTCGCATCAATGCCGGATTGGCATAGATGGATGGAGTGAGTATGAGCAGATTGAAAGAGTTGACCAGGTGGGCATACTTCTCCTGCGTGATCACGAAGTCCACACCGTTTTCAGTGAGAAACTTCACCATGCGCTCGGGCGGAAAATCGGGCTCGACAGGCACAAAGGCAGCCCCGGCCTTGTTGATGGCCAGCAGAGAGGCTATCATCCCGACGGAGTGGTCCATCACCACCCCGACGCGGGCAGGTATGAAAGAGGGGAAGCGCGATATGAGAGTATCGACCATAAGGTCGAGGCCTGCATAATTAACGCAGGATTGCTCGTCAATGACGGCTGGATGGTCGGGATTAGCGATGACGAGCTCTTTGAAGCGTGAGTAAATCGTCGGGTTCATAATTGTAACAATCTCGGTTCTTATACTCTATCAACAAAAAGCTAAACATCAGAGTTCAAGGTGATAAAGTTAAAATAATTGCTAAATTGTAACAATTAAGTTAAAAAACCGAGAGGGAGGGGGAGAGGAGAGAATGGAGAATTGAGAGCTCAAATTCTCAACTCTCAATTCTCCATTCTCAATTCTTTCCCACCTGTCTTATCGTCCGGAGGCTGCGATCATTTCGCGCAGGCGATTGTTCAGCTCTTTGGCATCGATGAGCTCGCTGAGCGTGAGGTGCATGCGATAGCGCCAGTAGTGGCGAGGATTGGCAGGGATATTGATGAGCTCCTCGCGCGGATCCTGTCGGCGAAGCACTCCGTCTATGCTGAGCCAGTCCTGCAAAGGCAGTATGCACAGCATTGAGGGCGACAGCAGGTGTAGGTTTATGATGCGCTCACATATCCAGGGCTCGGCATACTGCGGAGCCTCGCCCGGCTCGCGGAGCACTTCGTTGTAGAAACGCTGCGTAGTGGCACGGTCGGCCTCCCACCAGCGACGTATGCCGTCCATGTCGTGGGTCGACGTGGTGCACACCGAATAGTAGGGATAGGTCCAGGTGTTGCCAAACGGAGTGGTGGGATCCTTGGGCATACGCTGTATCTCAAGCACCAGTATCTCAAGCTCATTCATCACCGCAGGCACACATGCCGGAATCATACCCAGGTCTTCGGCACAGGTGAGCATGTCGGTGGCCTGGATAAGTGGCGGCATCTTCCACATGGCCTGACCATACCAGAAATCGTTGTTGCGGCGATAGTAGAAGTCGTTGTAAAGGCGGTTGAAACACCACTTCTCATAGTCGTTGAGCACTCGGTAGCTATAGGTGTACTGAGCCGATATGCGCGGATGATACTTGCCCTTCTCCACCGGATCTTCTATGAACAGCACATCGTCGATCAGCCCCATCAGAGCATTACAGATGCGGTTGTTCTTCTCCGTAGGCTCGAGGGCTGCAAAATGGTTGGCCACCTTGCGCTGAGTGTCAAACTCAGGCTTGAGCCGGTAAGCGCCATAGCCGATGTCATCGAGATAAGTCTGACGGCACTCGTCGGTCCACTCACCGAAGAAGTCGCCCAGCATCCAATCCTGTATATAGGGGCGGGTCTGGCGCTCGGTGTCGAGCCAAAAGTCATAGCTGTTGCGCAGCTCGTCGGGGGTGAAAGGCAGTGCGCGGTTGAATACTCCCAGCAGGCCGTGAAGAGCATCCATGGGTATCTGCCATATGCGGAAGAATCCCAGCACATGGTCTATGCGATAGGCATCGAAATATTCGGCCATCTTGCGGAAACGCGACTTCCACCAAGCAAAGCCGTCGCGCGACATCTCTTCCCAGTTGTACGTGGGGAAGCCCCAGTTCTGACCCAGCACGGAGAAATCGTCCGGCGGAGCGCCCGCCTGACTGTTGAGGTTGAAAAGCTCGGGCTTGATCCAGGCGTCAACGCTGGTGCGCGAGATGCCTATGGGTATATCGCCCTTCAGAGCCACACCATGGTGTCCGGCATACTCATGCACCTCTCTCATCTGACGGTCAAGGTGATATTGCAGCCAATAGACGTAGTCGATCTCGTGGCGGTGTGCGTCGATGAAAGCATCGACCTTAGCCTCGTCATACACCGCATATTCCCCCCATTTGTCCATCTCGGGGGTGCCGTTGAGGTCTCTGAGCACACACCAGGCGGCGTAAGGCTTGAGCCATCCGGCATTTTTGGTCACGAAAGCCTTCACCTCGTCGGAGGCCATGGCTGCGGCCCCGTCCTGAGCAAAGAGTTCGCGTGTAAACTCGTTCTTGCCGTTGTTGGCTCTCTCATAGTCCACCTGGGGCAGGCGGTTGAGTTCGCGTCTCAGATCGTCGAAATATCGCTGACGTTCAGCATTCTCCAGTCGTCCCATGGCGCTGAGGCGCAGATACATGGGATGGAGGGCAAAGGTCGAATTGGCGTTGTAGGGATATGAGTCAGTCCACGAGCCGGTCATGGTGGTGTCGTTGATGGGGAGGAGCTGTATGAACTGCTGGCGAGTCTGCACGGCCCAGTCCACCATCTGCTTGAGGTCCAGGAAGTCGCCCACACCGAAGTCCTCATCGCTGCGCAACGAGAACACCGGAATGGCCACACCCGCTCCACGCCAGGGTTTAAGAGGATTCACCAGGCGTTCGCCCGAGCTGACCACAGCGGCACCGGCAGGAGCCGACACCGGGGGCAATGTGCGGTTGTCGCGACCCTCCCAGGCCACCACGTCGCCGGAGTGTTTCTTGATTATGAGATACTTGTATTCGGCACCATGTGAGAGCGCACCCAGAGGGATATCTACGCTCCAGGTGGGATAGTCGGCATCGCTCATCCTGAGGGCTTTCTCGGGCATCCATGCGCCCATGGCCTCCACGCTGCCACTCACGGCCACACACTCGTCGGGAGCCACCATGGGGGCGTCGACGCTCAGTGTGAAAGTGTCCGGAGCCGGAAGCTCGGGAGCCTGGCGGTCTTCGCGGCGGCATATACAGTCTACAAACGAGGCAGCATAATAAGGCTTATCCCAAGGCTGATCCTGCCAACGGTCGTGAAGCACAGCGCGGTGCAGTTCGCCCGAGCGGCGAAACACCCTCTGCTTGCCCCACTCGCGGCGTATGCTGCCGTTTTCGTGGCGCACAAAATAGGCATAGCTGAAGGGCACATCGGCACCCGGGACTTCAACCTCTACGATCCAGGTTTCGCCACCTTCAAGCCTCATTGCCACAGCCTTGTCCATGTCGCCTCCACCAAGAGCCGGAGCCGAGCCTGTGAGAAACAGTGACTCGCCCCACTCGGTGCGATAATCTACGCTGAATGTGAGTTTCATTTTCTTATGTAAGTATGATATATAGTTGTTTTCTTTTCCTGTTGGCAAAGATAATACATTTAAAGATAAATGCAAATAGCAGCCGGAATGTTTTGCGGCATGTTTGCACGTTTTCAATGTGTCACTCCAGATTGAAAGCGTGGCGCACAGCCTGGCGGATCGTAGCTGCCTCGGGGCGGTCGCGCCGCAGCAGGTCGAGCACCGCACCTATATACGCATCCATCGAGTCGTGGCGAAGCCCGCAGAGCCTAGACACATGGCTCTCCGAGATCATCGTCTTGCGGTTGTAGACCCTCAGCACCGATGCATAGTCCTTATCGTGGATATAGCGTCTGAAATCGCGACACAGCTGCTCGTAGATGCCTCGCGGATTTATCTCGTCGGCCAGCTGGCTTATATGCACTTCAAGCTGCCCTATGTTGGCAAATCGGCCGTCTATGCGATGCTCCACTGCCTTTTTCACCCTGTGGCGTGTGTGTTGCAGAGCCTGCAGCCGCAGCTCCCCGTCAAAGAGCCGTAAGATGGTACGCTTCACCCTGTCGACCACCTCCTGTGGATTCTTGTGTCCGGCATGAGCCATGGCGCTCACCACATCCTCGAGCATGAACAGATTTTCAATCTCGGCCACCTCGGGCACAAAAACCTGCTTGCGCCTCAGATATTCCACCTCGCCGTCGTCGCGGCGGTCGCGGTCCACAATGCCGAAAGCCTCAAGATTGTGGAAAGAGCGCAGCGAGTTGAACGTGCGTGTCGACTCTATCACCCTGTCGCAGCCGCCCAGACTCTTCACAGTGTAGTCGTTGAATATCAGTGGATAAAGACGTGCGTCAATCGAGTTTATGCCGTCACCTTCAATAAAGAGCACCGGCTTGCGCGCACCCAGTATGGCCATGACAGCCTCATCGGTCAGACCATCAGACTCCGAGAGGAAGTCATAATCCCAGGCTCCGGCTCCCGGGTCGCAGCTCTTCACCCATATGGCCTGACCGCCGGTGCGTGTGGAGGCAAACTGCAGGTCGTGGGTCACATAGACAAATGTGCAGTCGGGACGCATGCGCTCCACCTCGTCCCACACCGATCGTATCGACGACGGATGGAGAAACATGCCGGGTGAGTCTACAAACACCAGCGAGCCCCGGGGCGCAAACGTGACGGCTCCGAGATAATACATCACGGCCTTCTCGCCGTCCGACAGTTTGGCTGGCGACCATGCGTCATCCGTGTCGTCGCGGCTGAAAAGCATGCGGCCGCTCTCTATGAGCACCTTATTGTCGGGAAACACCCGCTCAAAGCGCCTTATTACTTGCTCGAGCCTCGTGGCCGGCAGGCGATCGGTGAGCCGACGGAACTTATAGTCTATGAGCGAGAGCATCTCCTCGTTTATCATCAGCGCTATCATCCTCTCAAACTCCCCCTTCAGGTCAGGGCGCATTATCGAGGCTCCGCGCGTGGCTTCGTGATACAGACAGTCTATCGAGCCCGGCGTGGGGTCCTGGCGGTCGCGGTCGTAGAGAGCCTTCAGCGCCGAGAGGCGGAAGGCATTACCCTCGGCATCGGCAGCCATCCTGGCCGCAAAGCGGGTCTTGCCCGAGCCATTGGCCCCGATTATCACGATGTTTGAATTTCGGTCGGTGTCAAGCTCCAGAGGCTGCCCGGACAGACGGGGTGGGAGGGTGATTTTCATGGCGCTGTAGGGATGAATGATGTTTAAGGTTAGAACTCGTAACGCGAGGAGATGGAGAGTAGCAGCGACGATGTGGTGCCCGAGGTTGTGGCATTCTCCGGCGTGTGAAACGCTTCGGAGGGCCTGAGGCTGAACTTGTAGTGCGATAGTTCATAGCCCACGGTGGCCTTGGCACTGAAGCGGCCGGTGAATCTCACCACACACCCCACATCAATCTTGCCCACCGGAGTGCCCGAGCCGCTCTCCACGGCCTTGTCGTCGACATTGAGGGCAAAGTTTTTGCGATAGCCCGCACCGACATCGGCCATGATGCTGACACGGTTGCTGAGCACACAGTTATAATATGGCACCACCATGAAGCCCAGCGATGTCAGAGGCTTCACATAGGTCTTGTCGTAGTTTACGTTTACAATCAGCGGTGTCGACAGCAATCCCAGCTCCAGGCCCAGTCCCCAGTGGTCGCTGATGCCGAAACCGCCCCTGAATCCGGCCGACAGCGCCGGCAGACGCTCTATTATGGTCTGCCCTGCCCTCACGCGGCCCAGGGGCAGATTCAGTCCGGTCTCCACCGAGAGAAACGAGAAGTTTGAGTTGTCTCTAAGATCGCGCCCGCTTATGGAGAGCTGATGCTTGCCGAATATGAGATCACCTATCAGATAGCCCAGCTCGGTAGAGAGGATGCCTATGCCGGCCCCGGCCATCACATCGGTGGGATAATGGTGACGGTCTATCACGCGCTCCACGGCTATGCCGGTGGCAAACGTATAGGCTCCGAAGGCATACCATGCCGAGGTCGAGGCAAGCTCGTTGGCGGCAGCCGTGGCGCCCATGAAAGCCCAGGCCGTGTGGCCCGAGGGAAACGACCGGTTGTCGCTGCCATCGGGACGCTCCGACGATATATTATCCTTCATAGCCTTGACAGTCCCGGCCATTATGGCCACCGAGAGCGCCTGCGACACTGCCATACGCCCCCAGCCGCTGCGGGTCTGCACGCCGGCCACCTTTGCCACCCACGGCAATGCCAGAGGGGCATACTCAAGATAATTGGTGCCGCGGTCGCTCTTTATCTTGATAGGATCTATATAGAAGTGATGCGGATAGCTGTAGCGTCCGGCCACACCGCTTCCCAGGGTGCCGACACCAAAGGCCAGAGCCGGTATGTAGGGGGAGATATCCACCCTGGGCTCAGCCTTGTCAACACCATATACAGCCGTGGCAGCGACTGACAGGCTGTCAGTCTCCGCCGCAATGCTTTGCAAAGCCGTGAGAGCTGCAATCAAACTTATGACAATGTGATGGAGTTTCATATCTAATAAAACGCCTACAGAGGTCCAAAGGTTTTCCTATGAATTGTCACGAACGCTGATATTCGGAAGGCGACATGCCGGTGAGATGCTTGAAATACTTGCCAAACGACGATTGATTGGGGAAATTCAGCTCATAAGCCACCTGCTGTATGTTCTTTCCCGAGAATCTCAGCAGGTTTTTGGCCTCGAGAATCACAAAACTGTCTATGATCTGCGCCGCCGAGCGCCCGGTGTGCTCCTTTATAATAAGCGAAAGATATTTCGGGGAGATAAACATGCGATCGGCGTAAAACGATACAGACCGCTCCTTGAGGTGATGACGGTGCACCAGATCCATAAAGGTGTGCACATAGGTCATGCGCCGTGAGTTTTGCACACTCTCCTGCTCCACCGTCTCCATGCGCGAGCTGTAGATGCCCATCATCTGATAGGTCAGCGCAGCTATCAGGCAGCGGGCTATCGGTTTGGCATATGCACGATTCTCATCCATCGATGGGTTGAGATGAAGCAGATCGAAATATCTTCTCAGTCTGTTCACCTCCTCGTCGGTCAGCTGCATCACCGGCTGTGATTGATGGCCCGACGGCCGGAACGAACTTATGACGTTGAGATCGAAGTTTATATCGTGCATGAAGTCGGTGCTCACAAACAGTGCATAGCAGTCCAGGCGCCCGGGACGCAGACCATTCACATTTATTATAGAGCCCGGTGTGGTCACCAGCAGACTGTTGGCCACCAGCCGACAAGGCGTAAGATTGACCTCGAGCTCCATCTCCCCTTCCAGACACAGCAGCCACGACATGCCGTCGATCCTCAGCGGCCCTGTGTAGCGCTCATTCCAGGCATCCACATCGGCATCGTCGGGTTCGTTGGCAAAATGGGTGAATACGTAGTCGTCGCTCAGATTGGAGTACTCGGTCGAAAACCGCTCCAGCGACGTGAGTTGTTTCAGATTTACTACATTGTTCATAGCATTGCAAAATTAGTCAAAATTCCCATTAAGGCAAACATTTTAGCCAAAATCTTGGCCTGAACGGCCAATTTCGTGCTCAATCCGCCCAATCCACACATTCTTCATCGCAGCCGCCCCGAACCTTTTGGCATGGATTTTGTTAGATAGATAAAGGGATAAATCCGAACCTTCAACTTTACAATATATATGAACTTCAACAACTTCACAATCAAGTCCCAGGAAGCGATACAGAAGGCGGTAGAGATTGCCCGTGGTGCCGGCAATCAGGCTATCGAGCCCGTGCATCTGCTCAAGGGTGTGATGACCGAGGGAGAATCGCTCATCAACTTTATATACTCCAAGGTAGGGGCCAGCCCCGCCACCTTGATGCGACAGGTTGACGAGAAGATCGCCGCCGAACCCCGTGTATCGGGCGGCGAACCATATCTGAGCCGCACCTCAAACGATGTGCTCCAGAAAGCTCTCGACATCGCCAAGAAACAGGGCGATGAGTATGTCACACTCGAAGCCATCCTGCTTGCAATATTCACGGTCAACTCTCCGGCCTCGACAATCCTTAAGGATGCCGGATTGAGCCAGCGTGAACTCGAAGCAGCCGTGGCTGAGCTACGCAAGGGCAAAAAGGCTACCGACCAGAGTGCCGAAGACACTTATCAGGCTCTCTCGAAGTATGCCATCAACCTCAACGAACGTGCACGCGAAGGCAAGCTCGACCCCGTCATCGGCCGTGACGACGAGATACGTCGTGTGCTACAGATTCTCTCGCGACGCACCAAAAACAATCCCATGCTCATCGGCGAGCCCGGTACCGGTAAAACAGCCATCGCCGAGGGTCTGGCGCAGAGAATTGTCCGTGGCGATGTCCCGGAAAACCTACGCTCGAAGCAGATATTCTCACTTGACATGGGTGCCCTCGTGGCCGGTGCCAAGTATAAAGGCGAATTTGAGGAGCGCCTCAAGGCCATAGTCAACGAAGTGACCGGGGCCGACGGCGAGATAATTCTCTTCATCGACGAGATCCACACTCTCGTGGGTGCCGGCAAAGGCGAGGGCGCCATGGACGCCGCCAACATCCTCAAGCCGGCTCTGGCCCGTGGCGAGCTCCGCTCCATCGGCGCCACAACTCTCGACGAGTATCAGAAATATTTCGAAAAAGACAAGGCTCTGGAGCGCCGATTCCAGAAAGTGATGGTCAATGAGCCCGACGAGGCTGCGGCCATCGCCATCCTGCGCGGCCTGAAGGAGCGCTACGAAAACCACCACAAGGTGCGTATCCGCGACGAGGCGATTATAGCCGCCGTCACCCTCTCGGAGCGCTATATCACCGACCGTTTCCTCCCCGACAAGGCCATCGACCTCATCGACGAGGCTGCCTCGAAGCTGCGCCTCGAGATCGACTCAGTGCCCCAGGCTCTCGACGAGATCTCGCGCATGATAGCCCAGAAGGAGATCGAACGCGAGGCTATAAAGCGCGAGGGCGACAAGCCAAAGGTGAGCGAGATAGAAAAAGAGCTCGCCGACTTGCGCGACCGCGAGAAGGAGCTCACCGCCAAGTGGAAAGCCGAGAAGGATATAATAAACAAGATCCAGCAAAACAAGATAGACATCGAGCAGCTCAACTTTGAGGCTGAGCGCGCCGAGCGTGAAGGCGACTATGCCAAGGTGGCCGAGATACGCTACTCGCGCATATCTGAGAAAGAAAAAGAGAATGTCACCCTCCAGGAGCAGCTCAAGGTGATGCAGGGCGAGAAGGCCTTCATAAAGGAGGAGGTCGACTCCGAGGATATTGCCGACGTCGTGTCGCGCTGGACAGGCATACCCGTCAACAAGATGGTGCAGAGCGAGAAGGAGAAACTGCTACATCTCGAGGACGAGCTCCACTCCAGAGTAGTGGGCCAGAACGACGCTATACGCGCCATAGCCGACGCTGTGCGCCGCTCGCGCGCCGGCCTTAACGACCCGCGCCGTCCCATAGGCTCGTTCATATTCCTCGGCACCACCGGTGTGGGCAAGACCGAGCTGGCAAAGGCTCTGGCCGAATACCTCTTCGACGACGAGAATATGATGACCCGCATCGACATGTCGGAGTATCAGGAGAAACACGCCGTGTCGCGCCTCGTGGGAGCGCCTCCCGGATACGTCGGATACGACGAAGGTGGCCAGCTCACCGAGGCCGTGCGCCGCAAACCATACTCAGTGGTGCTCTTCGACGAGATTGAAAAGGCTCACCCCGACGTCTTCAACATTCTCCTCCAGGTGCTCGACGACGGCCGACTCACCGACAACAAAGGTCGAATGGTCAACTTCAAGAACACCATCATAATAATGACCTCCAACATGGGCTCGCACCTCATCCGCGACAACTTCGCCAAGATGACTCCCGAGAACCGCACCGACACCATCGAGAAGACCAAGGACCAGGTGATCGAACTGCTCAAGCAGCAGATACGTCCCGAGTTCCTCAACCGTATCGACGAGATCATAATGTTCACGCCCCTCAATGAGGCCGAGATCGAGGAGATTGTGGGTCTGCAGATCAAATCGGTGCAGAAGATGCTGGCCACAAACGGCATAACCCTCGAGGTGACACCCGCTGCCCTGCACTTCCTGGCCGAGGAGGGCTACGATCCCGAATTCGGTGCCCGACCCGTCAAGAGAGTCATACACCGCATGGTGCTCAACCAGCTCTCCAAAGACATCCTGGCCCAGCGCGTGGATCGCGACAAGCCCATATTCATCGACTATGACGGCAACGATATCCTATTCAAAAACTAACTATTCATATAATCAAACTCTCTACTCAAAATGAAACGTCTTTGCTATTTATTTCTCATTCTGCCGTTGCTGGCCATAATGGCCGCGTGCGACGACGACGACAAAGACCTCCCCAAGGTCGACATCTCCATCCAGTATAGCGGCGCCGTCGACGAAGGCGGAGTCATCACACTGGCTCAGGGCAAAGTCCTCACCATCGAGGCTATCACCGTCACCCCTATCGACGGCTCCAAGAAAGCCGTACTGGGCAACACCACTTACATGATGGACGGCGCGCCCTTCTACACCACAGGTGTAGCTCCCTTCGGAGCCGAGATCGACACCTCCAACCTCTCTGTCGGTGTCCACACCCTCAGCTTCTACTCGCAGGTATTCCAGGAAGGCAAGACTCCGGGGTTTGCCATCTACTCATACCCCATCTCCATCACCGAGCCTGCTGACGATCCCGGCGACGGCGGTGGCACAGTCAACCCAGATGTCCGCATCTCCGACACTGCCATGTAGCCTGTCCCCACCCAACATCCCCGCCTCTGCGCGGGGCGACAAAACCCGTTCTCATCTCTCTCTGAACTCTCCGGCACGCGCCCCCGCGCCTGCCGGAGAGATTTTTTCTGCCCCGTCATCGGCATCATCACATCCTTTTCTCCGTTCGGCCGGAGTAAATTTGCCGGCATGAAAGCACTACCCATAATCACAGCCCTGCTCCTGGGCTTCGGCACCGGATATTTCACCGTATCGCGGCGCCTGCCGACATCCCCGGCGGCCACACGCATCATCACCCACACCGACACCATCGTGGTGCGCGACACTGTGCGAATCACCATCGGAACCCCGGTTGCGGAGTGCCCGGCCACACGCACCGTCACAGTCCGCGACACTATCATCCTCCCGGCCGTCCAGCGCGTCTATGCCGACACACTCTACCGCGCCGTAGTGAGCGGCATAGACCCCAAGCTCGACTCGCTCACCATCTACCCACCCCTCACCACCATCACGCGCCACACACGCCCCTCCCCCTGGGGTCTCGGCCTCACCGCCGGCATCTCCATCACCCCCCGAGGCATAACCCCATCACTCACCCTCGGCCTTACCTACACCATACGTTGGTAAAAAATTCGCCTCGGAAAGGCGATATAGTTCCCCGCACCTTGGTGTGGGGTCAGGATTATGTCATGCAAAACGGCCTCGGGGAAGTCGCGTAAAGTTAGAGCCACACTGAGGTGTGGCTCTGGCTTTAATTGACCTCTTCGAGGCCTTATTTATTTAATTATCAGTACCCCATGTCAAGGCATGGGGCTATAATTATATCGCCTCTTCGAGGCGAACCTCACTTCTTCTTGCTTGAGGAGTCGGCCGGGCCATAGGAGACGAGGCGGATAAAGCATGCGTCTGAGCCATAGTCTCTATTGTTATCATATTCGGCTTTTACACCAGATCCGAAGAATGGCTCAGTGCCAAGGGGGTTGAAGTCAAAGGTAAAATAATTTATATCGAGTGACGTTCTGTCTGTATACCCCGTATAACTACCTGTGGCATTTGCCCAGTAGACTGCCCCTTCTCGGCGATAGAGGTCGTAGAACATAGGCTGCTTGGGGGCATTGTCGCCAGTGTCGAGCATGTAGGTCATTCGACCGCAGGCATATCGCAGCACACCTTCACCTGCTCCAAAATATCCCCAACCATATTTTTCATCGTCGGTTACTGAAGTCCAACCATGAGGGTTGCCACACTCTGAGGCCGTGGTATATCTCATATTTTTTCGACCGGCCTTTCTGTGACCATAGCCGCTGCGACCTATGGGGAAGAACACCTGTCGACCGTCTTTTCGGTTGTAGGCAAAGCAGCCTCGCATGCCGTAGGTCTCGGTTTCGGCCGTGCCACCTTCGGCTATGCTCTGGAATGAGAAGGCCTCGTTGAGATATGTCTTTGTCTCGGTGGCTTCGTCGCCATAACATACGCCATAGGCATTACGAACCGTTACGTCAGCATCAGCCTCAGTGGTCTCACCCTCTCGCAGAAGAACCATGTTTTCTATCGACATCAGAGCCACTTTGTTTCCTTCAAATTCAAAGGTTTCGCTTCCCCATGGGAATCCAGTTTTCTGGTACGCTTTCGATTTTATATTCTTCCAGAGAGTCGGCTTGCCTCCAACAATTTCAAACTTCTTTTGCTCCTGATTTTTGAATGAATTGGGAGTGAGCTGGTTGTATGACATCACATCATCGTTGTTTGATGCGGCTATGGGTTCCGACCAGTTGGTGTATTTAAACATCGAGCCTTCGTCGAGGGGCGAGGGGGTCTTCTGGGTCTTCGACACCATGTTGTAGGAATACCAGGCTACCGGGGCAGAGTCGTGAACCTTGATGGGGGCATAACCCTGACGCACGAATATGCGGTGGACGCAGCTGTAGTTGTGATACCTAATGAGTATCACACCGCAACGCACCTTGGTCTCGTCGAGCAGAGTGCCGGCCGGACGATAAGTGAAGGTGATATTCGACTCGTCGCCGCCATATATTTTGCGACGGCCACCGTTGAGCAGAATCCAGTCGTTGCCCGACTCTACCTCGGCGCTCCAGCCACCCTTTGAGCGGAGGTTGCGGAAGTCGTTGGAATACTGTCCATGGCGCACCTTGAGTACCACCTTAAAGGGCTTGTCGTTGTTCCAGTCGCGCCATATACCGGTAGGGTTCTCCATACGGGCCACCTGGATAATGTCGATCAGGGTATCCTTGGGCTCCTTGCCCTTGAGCTTGAATGTATAGAGCACCTGAGCACGGCGCTGACCGGTGGTATAGGGGTTGGAACCTGTGTAGCTCGTGGTCTTGAACAGGTTTTTCTGTCGAGTATAGAGTGGCAGATACATAGTGGTCTTGGCCGGACGGTCACCCTTGGCAGGATCTATCACAACACGATATTCACCATTGTTCTGCTCTTTGCCAAAGGTTCCTTCCTCGTCACACTTATAATATCGTACACCCAGCATTCTTTCGTTCCAGTCGCCAGTGTAAATTGAATCTACACCGGCTGCTACGAGGGTTTTGTTGTGGCCAATCACGTTGCCATGGGCTTTCTTCAGAGAGAGAAACCCGAAAGCCACACCTTCGTTTCTCACTTGATCGCCTTCATTGGTGATGCGGGGACGGCGGGAGGGATCGGCTTTATACCATGGATTGGCATCTACTTTCTCCTTATATTCGTCTCTGAATTTCGTAATAGAGTCAACGTCAGCCTTCACAAAATACACTTTCGTGCGGTCAAAGTGATAATTATCGTCGAGCTCTTTGTCCTCCCAGAGTATCGAGGGCCACCAGTCGTTGCGGAGTATGCGGGCCTTCACCCACTCCACTTCGCCCATCACGGAGATAGGCATCTCGAGCGACTCGCTATAGCCGTAGGAGATGTAGTAGGGATTGGGTATGGTGATCTCGTTGGTCTTCTGGCGGTATTCAATGTGCCAGTCGTAGTCGTTGGCCCAACCGCGGAAGGTAAGGGTAAGTTTATAGTGGTAGTTGCGCTCCACATCGTAGTTGTTGAGCACATCCTTGCCGAGCATGAAGCGATATATGATATCGCCGCGCCCCTCGTTGCCGGCGGCCTCCGAGACGTAGTAGGCTTTCACCTCCACATAAGTTCCTGCCGGCTTGTTGTCCTTGTAGTGGTCATTGCCGGGGATGGTGCTGTCGGGCGAGTCGATCTTGCCGTCGGGGGTGGAGTTGGTCACACCGCCTTTGCCGTCGTTGGTGCCTTCGTCCTGCAGCTTTGACTCCCCTTCACCCTGCATATTCTCATAGAGGAAGAGGGAATAGTGGTCGTCGGCATGGCCATACTCATGGGCGTTCTGATAGTCGTCGAGATTGACGCGGCCCGACGTGAGTCGGGGCCACTGGGTGGGACTGGTCGACTCGCTGAACTGTATCACCTGGGTGTTGCGCGAGTCGTTGAGCATGCCGCCGCTCTTGTCGGTCATGTTCTGGCCGTCGCGTGTCACCACGGGGGTGTTCTTTTCGAGCAGAGCACAGTCGTAGGGCAGGTCGTGGATGCGTATCTCCTTGATGTAGATGGTGGTGCTGGCGTCGAGATCGGTGGCATCGAAGGTCACGGTGACTTTCGAGGCCAGGCGGCGCAGCCAGCAGTGTAGGGTCATTGAGGTGCGCACGTTGATGGGCTTCTCCTCGCCATAGGTAGTGGTGGTGATCTCGCTGCCCTGGCGGTGGCCGTCGGTAAAGTAGCCGGCCATCTCCGAGTTCACGGAATACTGGTTGGCGGTGGCATCCCATGTGCAGCGTATGGCCTTGAACTTGTCGCGTGTCAGGCCTCCGTCCTCGGCGTCGAGGTTTTCGAGATAGGTCTTGGTCTTGCCCCCCTTGAGGTTGGCCACGGCATAGATATAGAAGCTCTTGCCGGCTTCGAGGCGTATGTTGAGCTTGCGGCGCTTGGTGATGAGCTCGCCGGCCAGATGGCCGCCGGCAGCATCGCCGTTACTGCGCTCCACCTCGGTCTCGGTGTAGAGTGAGGGATCGTTGACCTCGATTATCTCGTAGAGCGAGCCGTCGGTATTGAACACCACCACACACATATCCTCGATGTCGGTCATGGTGTTGCCCTTCACGGCGTCGGTGGCGCGCGATTTAAGCTCGGAGCCGGCCATGGGCATGAAGTCGACATCGAGAGTCACTTCGGTCATGCCCTCGGCATCTATGCGGCCATAGTCGAGCAGGTCGTCGGTGCAACCCGGCAAACATGCAAAAGCGGCTATGGCAAAAAATATTTTGAGAAATATATCCTTGATCATTGATTCTTTATGCTAATATGTCGGGGAGATGCGAGATCTTACCGCTGGTTGGTGTAGTTAGTCAGACGTCGAGCTCCGTGTAATAGTATTTGTATACCATTATGGGTATGAGGTCGCCATTCTCGTCGCGTTTGTAGACGGGTATGCGTCGACCCTGCTCGTCTTCGAGATAGTTGCCGTCCTCGTCCATCTCATAGTAGTCTATTACGTAGGCCTCGTCGTTGTAGTCGTCGATGCCCTGCTCATACTTCTTGACGATTTCGGTTTTGCGGAAGGGGACTCCGGCTTTATAGTAGGTCACTATCTTGTTGCCGTAGCGATAGGTTTTGGCTTTGTCATCCTCGGTGCAGTAGTAATCGATGGAGATTGACTGCGGATCTTTGCCACTGTCGTAGTCGGCCTTCGAGGCATAGCGGTAGCGCTGTATCACGGTGGCGCCGTCGTCGTATACGTTGTGGAGATTGACAGGCCAGAACTTGCCATCGGCCCAGTCGTAGCGATACTCCTCAAACTCTTCCATCAGGAACATCTTGCGCACAAGATTCTGCTCCTTTTCCAGGGCTTCGTAAGAGTAAATCTCCCAGCGTATCATATAGGGGTCTTTCTTCTGCTCGACGGGCTCTTTTGAAGGATCGGCATAGCTGAGAGCATCTTTCTTGAATGTTCCCGACGCATAGGTGAACACCATCATGCGGCCGTCGTCGAGATAGGCCATCTGGACATTGCCAACTTCGTCAAACACGCCGGTGCCCGAGAGGTTGTACATATCGAAGTCACTGAAGTAAAGCTCCTTGCCTGTGATTTCGATGATCTTGATGATGTCGCCGTTGTCATCGCGCACGATGATGTTGCCATTCTCGTCGCGCTCAAGCCCGAAGAGGGGGTTGAGCTCAACCTGCGAGAAGGGCTGGACATCCACAATCACTGCACCCTTGCTCACGCTGAAGTCGTAGACGGTGTTGCGCAGAATGTCGAAGTGGTCGCCTCGCTTCACGTCGGTGCCTGCATAGGAGGGAGGATCGTTATAATATTTGAAGTCGATGTAGCCGTCGTCCTCGCCCCCTTCAAACTCTATCTTGATGCGGGCACGCTCTCCCTCGCTGAGGGGCGAGCCGTCCTTGAGATTCTGGAATTCGGGGAGGTAGAGGGTCCAGACGTTGTCGGAGCCTTTCTTGAAGGGGATATTGCGGGTGAGCACGGTGGTAGCAGCCGAGGGCACGGTGGGTGTACGGTAGTAGTCCTTGGCATATGAACCATGCACATACTGGTCCTGGCGGCTCACCCCCTTGGGTGCACGGAAGCCTGAGGGATTGCCCAGGGTGAGCGAGACGCTGCGGGCGCTGAAATCGCCCTCGGCTACTCTGACCCTGATCTTGGCATAGGCGCGGAGCATGTGGAGCCGACCCAGGTCGGTGTTGAAGCCTTCGAAGAACTGCAGGCCGGAGAGCACGTTGGTCACTCCGAACATCGGGATGGGTTTCTTGACTATATCCTGGTCGGCGTCGTAGTCGAAGCTGAAGGTCGACTGCTCGGCCAGCTCGCTCAGGCGAGTCTCACCGGCCACGGGTGTGATATACTGATGCTGCCAGTTGGCCAGCATCACCACCTTGAAGGTGCGGCTCACGGCGTCGAGGGGCGCGGCGAGCACGGTGCCGCTCACATGATACTGCTTCAGTGTGCCATAGTCCTCGGGCTTTATCTCGATATTCTCGAGGGTGGCTATATAGCGGTCGTCCTTGTCGAAAATGAGCACCTGGAAGTCGCCTCCGTCGATGTCGATGAAGTTTTCGTTGGCTGTGCCGGCCTCATACTCCCCCTCCGAGGGGGCGCGAGAGGCACTGCGGCTGCCATCCGAGGCCACGGTGACGGTGAAGCCGGCATGATAAACCTCAGCCTCGCCCATCTGCCCGCCGCCGCCAAGATCGTCGTCCTGGCAGGCCACAGCCATGATCAGCGCCATCAGGAGTGATATGTATTTGCCTGTGTTTAACATCAGTGTGTGTATCCTGTTTTGTTTTGTAGAAAAAGAGAGGTCGAAGCCGGGTGTGCTTTAGGTGTAGAGGGTGGTTATCAGAGTTCAGAGCCCTGAAGTATCACACGCCAGGATTCGATATAAATATAGGCGTTCATCCAGCGGCCGTTCTCGTCGAGGAAGAAGGTCATGGGATAGTCGTCCTGATAGTCCAGGTAGTCCTGGGGCTCGAGGGTTGAGCCGTCGGGGCGGGTGTGATAGCCACGCACCAGCAGGGCGTAGTCTATGAAGGGCACATGGACTATGCGCTCGCCATCCTTGTTGTAGATGTTGAGCCAGAAGTCGCGTGCACGGTCCTCCATGATGCGTCCTACGGTGAAGTGGGCCACGGCGGTGCTGACGCTTGTTATCTCGCGCGCTCCGCTATAGTTGGGTATCTCTACACCGGCAGTTCCGGCCACCACGCTGTGGGGGCGGTATACCAGAGACTCATCGGGGAGCAGAGAGTTGTCCCAGTCCATGTAGCCGTTTTCGGTCTCGATGGCAAAGCGGAAGTCGTCGGGGTCGATGTTCTCGCCCGAGAGGTGCTGGAGCAGGATGTGGATATCGTTGGTGTCCTTGGTGAGGTGAACCACGATGGGATCGCGGCGCTCCTTGAAGGCCACCTTGTCCTCCTTGCCGTGGAAGAGCGAGCCCAGAGCAGTCTCAGAGTGTGCCAGGTCGCGTCCGTCGATGTGGGTCTTGGTGACGCGGTCGGTGAGCTTGCAGCTCAAGTCGGTATGGTGGGTAGCCTGCTGGCCTCCGGCCACGGTAAACGAAGTGCGATGTCCGCGTCCGCACCATGCCACCAGGTTGTAAGTGCCGCGGGGCACTGGGACGGTCATGGTGTAGTCCTTCGACTTGAGGTTTTCGCTCGAGTCATAGCCTGTCCAGATTATCTGACCGGTCTGGGGGTCTATGACATAGAGGGTCACCTCGAAGACTTCGGCGGGGAAGGCATCCGTAAACTTGAGGTTGGTTTCATATACAAACTTCACCTTGAAGTCGCAGTCACCCTCGTCGTCGTATATCATGTCGTTGCAGCCGGTCAGAGCCACAGCCGATGCCAAAAGGGCGAATATTGAGAAAAGGCGGTTGAAAAGTTTCATCCTTGTATTGAGTTTTCGGAGGTGATGGAGATTGGTTGTTGTCTATATGGTGTCTTTCATCGCGGGGATGAAAGTGATATTGTCAAAAAATAGTTGGTCGACTTGCCCGGTGCTTTCAGCATGTTGTGGCTGAGTCAACGCGGTTGTTTTGGTTTTTCTCGAGGTAGAGAGTTGATGGTAAGAGAGAGTATCTGAATAGAAAAATAGGAAATTGCGGCCGGAGGCGGCGGGTTAAGTCGCCCCGGCCGCAGTGGTATTTTGGAATCTCATTCCCGGGGGAATGTCCCCCCGGGCTGAGATGAAGGGTCAGAGATTAGAGCTCTACGTTCTGTGTGATAACACGCCATGAAAGCACGTTGATCTTAGCAGAGAGGTAGTACAAGGGATCTTCGGGATCTTCGGGGATGATGGGATCAGTTGTATCGTCATCGGGATTGTAGATACCGTGGCCTACCTTTGAGAATTTGCTGATATCGAGCTTGTACCAGTGGTTACGAACCACGCCATAGTAGCCTTCGTCGTCCTTTTCAACGCCGCTCACAGCATTGTGCTCGATGGGGATGAAGTAGATGTTGGCACCATCTTTGTAGCGCGAGGGTACGTTGTTGGCGGTATACTGGGTGAGGTCAGCCTGGAAAGCCTGAACACCATCGGCGATGAGTTCGTATTTGCCCTCAGCGTTCTTTCTGTAAAGCTCGGTAACGGTCTTGGCTACGACGAGCTTGACATCCTCGAAGCTCTTGTCCTTTTTCTCGAACTCAACATCCTTTACATCAACCTGAACATACTTGTCACCATCTTTCTTGTAGTAGTTGAGCTTGCTGTCGAAGTTGTTCTTGATGTCGTTGAGCACGTATTTTATGAAGTGTTCCTCGGTGAAGAGCACGCCACGATACTTGATCATGTCGATATGGTTGCCATTTTCGTCGCAGATGCGGGTATTGAGGATCACGTGGGTGACGCGTGAGTTGTAAACCTGGAACTGGCTTACAGCGTCGCCTGTGGTCTTGGTCACGATGTTCTTGGGGAGGTTGGTGTTCTCGTAGCAGTAGAGAGCCTTGCTGGTAGTGGTACCTACGCCAAAGTTGTTCTGGAAGCTCTTGAGGTCGGAGATGGTCTTGTAGGCCAGACGCTCAGCCTGAGTATCGGCATCCTTAACATAGTCATATGAGCGCGAAGCAGCCCAGTATGTACGGAAGTCAGAGGTAGCCTCCCAGCCAGCGAAGGGATTTGTGTTCCACCAGTTTCTATCCTGGGTATCCATGATCTGCTTTGAAATGTAAGAGTCGATGGCAGTGCCGTTGAGAGTCCAGCCGAGAACCTCGAGATAGAGATCGGTGTCGGCAGTGCTGTCGGGGTTGTTGTCGTCGTTGGCGTCGCCGGCTACGGTCTGCTCCAGCTTGTAGAGAGTCTTGCCGTTAACAACCTTCGGGGTGGCAGAGATATTGAGCTGCACCTTGGCTGCAAGACGCTCAACATATACAACAACGGGCTGAACATCGCCATCTTCTGTGGCTTCAAGAGCCGCTTTTGCGGTAGGAGCGAAGTTCTTGTTGTCGAGCTTGTTGACAGTGTAGTGGAAGTTATCCTTGTCGCCGCGACGGTAGCTTGAGGTGGTCATCACGAAGTTGTCGTCCTTGCCAGCGCCTAAGTTGAAGTTTTCAGCGTAGATCGACAGATCCTGGCAGGTCTTCTCGAGAGTCTCAGAAGCCTGGAAGCCGTCCATGTTGAGCACGGTGAGCATGTAGGTGGGATAGTTCTTTGAGTTTACATCCTCAAGCACGAGCACATTGGCGCTCTCCCACTCGATATTCTGATTCTTGTCTTTGTCGGGTGTGGGATCTTCACCGGTGGGGTTTATAATCTTTGCGTTGAGCACGAAGTTGCCTTTCTCGTCGAAAAAGAAGAACTTGGCGTTCTTCACCTTGCTCTCAGCAGCATTCTTGTCGCTGTCCTCGTAGCCAGGGTTTTCAGTGGAGCGGCTCATATTACCTGACGAGCTAACGGTGACGGTCATGTAGGCTTTCTCGCCTGATCCGGCACCGTCGGTTGTGCCGTTGTTCATGGGCTCATCCTGCGAGCAGGCGCTAAGAGCAGCTACGGCAGCTATGCCCATGAAGAGATTTGCAAATTTGTTCATGATTAGAGATTAAAATTGTTTTTCTTTCTTATTTCTTCTATTGTAAATGTGTGTGTGTTATTTCTTAGCAGGCACGGGTGTGATAAGGTAGGTCACACTGGTGCGTTCCAAGAGGTCGTCCACGCGGTCGCGCTCGGCGGCTGCGGGTTCAAAACCTGCCTCGGCCGCTACCATGAAGAGGGAGCGGGCGCGATCCCAGTCGCCGTTCATGGCTGCGAGGGTGGCGCGGGTGAAGTTGGCCTGGGGTCCGTCGCCGGCACGCTGCAGGCGCTCGGCAGCCTTGGCCTTGTCGCCGTGTTTCAGATAGATGTTGGCGGCGTTGAGGGCGGCCTCCGGGTCGGTGGGATAAACTTCCGAGGCTTTGAGGTAAACCTCCTCATACTCGGGCGATTCCACCGGATAGGTGGCGGCTATGCGCTGGAAGTCGATGGGACGGAGCTTGGTGGGATCCTGACGGAACACACGCTTGAGCTCGTTGATGTCGACGTATGTCTTGATGTTATATTTTACAGTGTAGTCGGAGTGGCGCAGAGCGGGATAGATACTGTCGAGTATAAACTTATACTCGCGCGGGAAACGCTTCTGTATCTCCGAGTTTCGGGGATCGGGCTCGAGGTCTGACTTAGCTATGGCCACAATCTCAGCCTTGTTGGGGATGTCGATGGTGTCCAGGCTGTTGATGAGACCTTCCCAGTCCTCAGGCTCGTAGTCGGTGTGCATTATCTCAGGGGCGAAGTTGAGGCGCTCGCGCACATACTCTTTTAGAGCCTGCGTACGGCCCATGGCCAGACGCACGTTGTTGAGATATGGACCCTCGGGCGATGCGAAACCCTTGATGGTGATGGCCGTGATGATGGCATCGGGGTCGTCCTTAACGAGCTGGATACTGTTGAGAATTTTGGCCAGCTCGAAGCGGTTGCGGCGATAGCCTTCGCGGATCTCGGTGCGGTTTACGATGAAGTCGACAAACGCGCGACCCTCGGCCTGGCGCTCTATCTGCTCGTCGCCTGTGAGGTCTACAAACTGGAAAGTAGGCTCGAAAGCGGGGAGCGAGTAGTCAATCTCGGCCAGAGGAGTCTCTCCGGCGGGAAGGATGGGATCGCAGCAGTGGCCTATGCGCTCGGCCATCTCCACGCGCGACTTCTCCATCCAGGGGAGGAAGTCGGTCTCGGCACGATACTCGATCGGGGTTTTCGATCCGGCCTCATAGAGACGGGTGTCGTCGGTGAGGTCGTTGTTGCGTATGTGCGAGAAGTAGCGGTTGCGGCCGGCCACTCGAATGGGAGCGAGCGAGACGGTGTCGGCACCGTTGGCCGATATGATCTGCGGAGTGAACACCACTTCGCGATCGCGTCCGGGGTCGACTGAACGGAGATCGATGGTCAGAGCCACGGCCAGACGCTGGCCTTTGGCACCCTGACGGGCTATATCTATGGATGTCACCTGAAGGAGGTGGCCATCGGCGTTGGGGGCAGCGCAGAGGGCGGCAGGCATGGCGGCTGCAAAGAGAGCCGCGCCGAGCATGATGGCGGTAGTGTTACGTTTCATAGCTTTGTCTCCTATCAGAATGTATAAACCAGGTCGATGGCGGCCTTGGTGAGGCCTATGTAGTTGTGGGGGTGACGGCGATCCACCTTCTGGCCGCAGTCCTTACACTCATATTTGTCATACTGTGTATAGGTCCATCCCAAGCCAATGACGGCCTCGATGTTCCAGTGGCGGTTGAGAATCCAGGAGTATCCATAGACTACACCTGCGCCTCCATACCAACCCTGAAAACGATAGTCCTTGAGCTTGCGGAAGTCTGTGCCAAACAGTTTGAAGGGGATGTTGAGATTGCCCCAGTTATACTGTCCTCCCAGCAGGTGGGCACCCACGAAGTGGCCGGAGAAGGCGTCGCAGAACCAGTAGCGGCCTTCGGGCTGCACGAGCCAGTGTTTCCACCGGTGGTCGTTGATATCCCAGGCATTGATGTTGCCGCTGAGATCGAATGTCCACTTTGGGGCGAGCTTAACCTCCACGCCTGCATTGGGCGACAGCAGAGCGTCGTAAAGCAGGTTGCTCTTCACAGCCACTTTCTGGGCACTAACCCCAAAGGTGGCCATCAGGCATAGAATTGTTAGAATTAGGCACTTGGCTTTCATATTATGCACATTGAGGGGTTTTAAACCGAGGCCTCGGGATGGAAGCGTTTCGCACACTCGCGGCTCTACGGCTTTATTCCTTGACGACGATCACGCAAGCGGGATGCGACGTGTCGGCATGTATACAAGTGGGGATGATTATATTCTTGGCCCGACCGGGCAAGAGCGTATGGTTAATAATTTGGTGTGTTTCTTCTTACGGTTACGTATTTGTCATTTTGACGGCGTCAACATGCCCCAGGCTCATAGAGAACTTGAAGGGCGCCGTATAGCAGTGAAATATCATGAATTACTGTGCTCATAATATTTGTAGTTGTGGTAAAGTTAGTTTACGGTTAAAGGTTACTTGGAAGAATCTTTATATCTATTGTGAGTATGATTTCTTCTTTTGCAAATACAAAGGTACAAACTTTTCGCCAAACCAACAAAAAGCAAGTGTTAAAAATTGAAAATCAATGACGAATCGTGGATACAGGTATTTCTGTAACTACTCAGGTCTTAGGAAAAGGTACAGCAAGAAGCCATTAAATGCCCCCT
>JAMPGA010000001.1:904137-942927 GCA_023664185.1 Muribaculaceae bacterium | reverse complement strand
ATCGCAAGTAGTTGAAAATT
The DNA here is from genome assembly GCA_023664185.1 of Muribaculaceae bacterium. Lineage (GTDB taxonomy): Bacteria > Bacteroidota > Bacteroidia > Bacteroidales > Muribaculaceae > Duncaniella. The sequence continues at coordinate 942,907 of JAMPGA010000001.1, read as the reverse complement.
AACTACTTGCGATTGAAATGGGTGCCCAGAACAGGCACGTACCCCAAAAATCAAAGGAAAACAAGAGAATTTAATAACACAATATATCAGCGTGTTAGAGTGTGGGGTTGTTTCTCCTGATTGCTAAAAATAGCCTATGTTTTACAAAAAGTTTATACCCTGTTTATACCCGAGTAAAAAAATTATTGCTATATTTGCAACCAAAAGAAATCAACAACAAACAACAATGGCACTCAAAAAGAATTACCGAGCCGATAACACCTACATAATTAGCACCGACAGCACCGACAACCCCAAGTTGGGGGCAAAGGTGTTGAGCGATGGGCGCGAGAGCCTGTTTTTAGATTTTTATTTGGGCTATGATATGGCGGTGAGTAGTAAGACAGGCAAAGAATATAAGCGCGTCAACAACAAACGCGAGTATTTGAGCCTGTATTTGTGGCAAGCCCCGAGAACCCCGATGGAGCGGCAACAAAACAAAGAGGTTTTGGAGTTGGCTAAAAAGATACGGTTTGAACGTGGGCAAGAGTTATTGGAGAGTGCCGAGGGCTACCGACTAAAAAAGGAAAAAGATATAAATTTCCTTGATTGGATGTGGGCATATTATGAGGCATACACAAAAGCCGACAAACGCCACATTAAACGCGCTCACGATTGCTTTATTGATTTCCTCAACGCCACACCCGAGTATGTGAAATTTGCCAAGAGGATAAAGCCCCAACAACTCACCAAAGAAATGATGGGTGCATTTACCGAGTATTTACAACACAGGTTTAAGGGCGAGGGCGCACACACTTTGTTTGCCCGATTTAAGAAAATCATTAAAGCGGCTGTTGAAAAAGATGTGATAAGGAAAAACCCCTGTAATGGTGTGGTTATCAAAATAGACAATGGCACACTTAAAAAGGATGTGTTGAGTATGGATGAAATAAAGTGCCTAATAAGCACTCACTATAACGGTGAGAGCGTCAACATAAGGCGAGCATTTATATTTTGTCTATACACAGGGTTAAGGTGGTGTGATGTTAAAGACCTCACGTTTGCAAACGTGGATTTTGCCAACCGCCTGTTGAAATTTGAGCAAGCCAAGACCAAAGGACACAGCAACGCAAGCGGTGTTGTTATACCCCTTAACGATGGGCATTTTAAGTTAATTGGAGAGGGCAACCGAGATGAGGTTATATTTCCTTTGCCCTCACATACAATGTGCCTAAAAGCGTTGAGGCATTGGGTAAAAAGAGCGGGGATTGACAAACATATAACGTGGCATTGTGCAAGACATAGTTTTGCTGTTAATATACTCAACAATGGTGCAAACATTAAGACCGTGGCAAGCCTGTTGGGGCATAGCGGTTTGAAACATACCGAGAAATACACCCGAGCCGTTGACAGCCTCAAAGTTGAGGCAATTAATAGCCTACCCGAGTTGAAATTATAAGTATGGAATATAGAGAATTTATTGAGGCTTTGTTTTTCGGTGATATTCTGAATATTGAAAGGGCAGAATTACTAAAGCGATTTACACATAATTATGACATTAACTATTGTAAATTAATGCAATGTGACATTGTGGAGTATTATAGAAAGAATAGGGAGCAAATAACAAAAGTCTATAAAAATAAATTGGGTTGGGCTACACCGTACCCAAGTGATAAAAATATTTTGGACACGTTAGAAACGCTCAACGCCAATCTTAATGTAGTGTTAACAAACTTATATTTTAATATTGCTACCCAACAGGATAAGGCAAACTTGCCAAATGAATTAGACACCGACAGGGCAAGAAAATATTTTGCCCGAGCCGTAGAGGTTGGATATATGCAACCGACCGCCACAGGCTATAAATGGGTATTTGGTGGGACGCGTGGCGCGTTGGCGCGATTGGGTTATTTTGTTGAGCGTGTATTTTGCCCAACAAATACTGAGCAAATACCCGAACAATCAATAAATAAACTATTTGTCGTTAATCGTATTGCAAGCGCGATAACACAACTATACAACGCCAAAAAGCCCCAAAAATGGCGAGCCGAGATTGATAATAAAATATTCTTTGACTGACGCACAGCCCCTCACTGCGAGGGGCTTTTTTAATGCACATTAAACGTACATTAAATTACTCTATTATAACCCTCTTTTACCCTCTACCTTTGCCAATGTTTTCAGCGCGAGAACAAAGTTAACACAGGTAATGGGCGGCAGACGTGCCAACCCAGAGCCTCTTTATTAACTCTTAAACTCACCGACAATGAGCAAAGAACAATTACAAGATATTGCCGATATGATAACGGCCAACACCCTGTTTTGTACCAAAGAGGTACTAACAAGCGATGAGGCGGCAAAATATATGGGCATATCCAAAAGCTACCTTTATAAACTCACTATGAGGGGCGAGATACCTCACTACAAGCCGATGGGCAAAATGTGTTATTTCAACCGTGCCGAGTTGGAGCAATGGTTACAGCAAAACCGATGTGCCACCGCCACCGAGATAACCGACCAAGCCAACCGATATTGTATGAAAGGGGGTATAAAATGAAAACGGCAGATGATTTAATGACGTGGCCTAAACCCAAAGAAGAGGTTTTATTTTATGCCCTGTTAATGTTGCGAGAGTGCAAAACAAGAGCCGATGTTGAGGCGGTGTGCAATACCCCTGCAATTTGTAGTTGGGGTTACAGAGAGGCAATAAAAGAACTTGTTGAGGCTTTGCCCCAAATTCTCATAACTCTAAACGCTATTTATGGCGATGAGAAAGGGGGTGCAAAATGAAGCTTACCGATTACTACAAAATGGCAAAATTACCCAACTGCAAAAGTAAGTTGAGGTTTGATTGCACAGCCTCAACAGGCGGTTATGAACCGTTTGAAGAATGCGCACAGCGTGGGCGAGATAAACGGTTTAAGTTTTATTATAGTGGAACGCCCGATACATTTACAGCAAACGCCCAAAGGAAAGCCGAGAGGGTAATAACCGACACAACAAGCATAAGTAGTGTTTACACACCCGACCTTGACAACCCTTTGTTGGGTTATGGCGATACGGTAGGCACAAATGACGCTTTGTTATTCCTGTTCAGCGATGATTACAAGCAAATAGAAATATTTGTTGCACGAGGGTTGAAAAATCACGCCAAAGGGTTGTTTGCACTCTTTGCTGATGGCGAGTTGGTGGATGAAATGGCGTGTTTAAGACAACAAGCCAAACCGACCAACGCCCCGAACCTGTAAAGCCTCACGCGCGCACGCGTATATTAAGACAACTTTTATTACCAATTTAGTAATAACCCGATGTTGGACACGGTAAATTTTAAGCTGACACGCACCGAAGTTGAGGGGGTGGATTTCCTAAACGAGATTACACCTTACCTCAACCCCGATGGCGTGGCGTTTCACGATTACAACGGCCAACAGGTGGTTACAGGCAAGACAGGAAATTTGAGCGTATCTATAAGCCCCTACCAAGTAAAGGTAAAAGATGGCTCACTTTGTAAATGGTTGTTAGGCGATAATTACCAAGCAATGGGGCGAGGCGATGTGCAACGAGCGGTTGAAAAATTAAGCGATGTTTTACACCTACCCTTTGACCGTGCCACAATAACGAGGCTTGATGTTGGTTTGTCAATTCCTGTAAGAGAGCCGACCGCCAATTATTTTAATCATTTGGGCGTGTTGAATTATGCCAAGCGACTGCAACAAGCCTCAGGGTTGTATTATTACCGACACAGCCAAGCCGAGCGGTTGTGTTTCTATGATAAGAACAGAGAGCAGCGCGATAACCGCGAGGAAATACCCGAACTTTACCGAGGTGTAAACGTGTTGCGATACGAGCAACGATTTATGGCGCGTTTGCCCTCTTTGTTGGGCGTGGCACAGGTAACGGGCGCGATGTTGTATGATGAGGGGTTTTATATAACCCTGTTGAACCGATGGCGCGAGGCATACCAAGCAATTAGGAAAGTAAACACTATAACTCTAAATTTCCAAGCGATGAAAACCAAGAAAGATTTACAAACAATGGGCGTGTTAGGATTGGTTGAGCGATTAGGCGGCGAGGTTGAAATTATTAATCACATTAACGAGGCTAAAAAGCGAGGCGATTTAACCCCCAAACAAGCCTTTGACCTAAGACAGGCTATAAAACAAGCCTGTAATGTTAGAGATGGGCTAACAACACCCACCGAGGCAATAACCGAACTTGATAAAAAGATTGCCGAGGCAATAAGATATTACCGATAATTACTAAATTAGTAATAGATAGTATGGCAAGACAAAAGAATGATGGGCGAGGGCGGTTAGGAGGCCGAGCCAAAGGAACGCCCAATAAAGCAACTGCGACACTAAAAGAATGGGTTGGGCTTATAATAGACCAAAACCGAGAAAAGTTTAACACCGAACTTAACAAACTTAATTCATCAGACTATGTGAAAGCGTTTTTAACGCTGTTAGGCTATTCAATACCCAAACAACAGGCGGTTAATATACAAACTCAAATAGAGGCCGAGTATAACGCACTAAAAGAGTTATTGGAAAGTTGCCCCGATGAACTTATAGAACGCCTTACCGAGAAATTAACAGCATTAAGTAACAACATTAACAAGAGCGATGAGTTATGACCGTTTACGAGTTTTTGAAAGTCAATGAAAGCTATCTAAACTATGTTGTTAAATGTTTGCCAAGCCTACAATTAATAGGCTATATGGAGTTATACAACGATTATTTGGAAATGCAAAAGCGAGGCGAGAAAGTGAGTTACATTGTAGCGATATTAGCCGACAAATACAACGTAACTGAAAGGCTTATATATAAGATTGCCAAGCAATACAAACAACGAGTTACCTTAAAATAGAGATGGACAACAAGAAAATTTTAATAGATAGGTTGTTGGCTGTTGTTGAAAACAAGCCCGAGCCGTGGCACACCGTTACTCACTATATCCAAGACGAAACAGGAGCGCGGCAACTATTTTATAAACGTACTGAAAAAGAAATTCAGCAAGATATTATATTAGTGACTACAAGCAATTTAGAGTTAAAGGGTGGGGCAATAATTGTTGAGGTACTACCCAAAGAATTAGAGCCGATATATAGAGCGGCTTTTGATAAATTTGAGGCTATGTATTGACCTAACCAATAATATTGCTTAACTTTGCTATTCCTAAAAGTTGTAGCGACCGCCACAAGCGGTTGTGTATACCTTATTAGCCCTTTGTATGGTGGTGGAGTTGGAAACGCCCACACGGTTACTACAACAACCGAGGACACCTAACCGAGGGGCTTTTTATATTCCTAAAAGTTGTAGTTATGAAACACAACACCGAAACGAGCCTACAGCAACGCCCCAACCGATGGGCGAGGCTCAAACAACAACTCAAACAAGCCCAAGCCGAGGCGGCAGAGGCCAACAAAGAAAACAACAAATTGTTGGTGTACCTTGCAACACAGGGGCTATGCGATGATTTCCAACAATGGAAAGCCGACAACAGCCCCTCAACGGTAGCCGATGTTGCTTTGCTGTTATCCCAAGTGGTGAGGGCAAGGGATGAGGCGGCAGAGGAAATGTTGGTTGAGATTGAACACGCCAACAGAGAAAACAAATAAATTCTATATGGGTACTATTTGGAACAATAACCGATAACACCCAACCTCAACGCTTGTAATTACCGATTTGGTAATACCTCAACCCGACAACTGACACCCACCCCGACAGGGGCGAGGATAGCGACCAAAAACACAGGGGTAATGTTGTTTGTTTATACCCTGTTTATACCCGAGAAATAAAAAGCCCCTCTAACTCAATAAGTTAAAGGGGTTTTTCAGTGCCCAGAACAGGACTCGAACCTGCACGTCTCTCAACACTCGCACCTGAAACGAGCGCGTCTACCATTCCGCCACCTGGGCTTTGCGAGTGCAAAGGTAATACATATTTTTGAACTGACAAAATTTTTCTACTGTTTTTTTGCGACTTTTTTTTGGCTTTAGTTCTTCTACTGGTTTTGTGAGGTGTGTAGATTAGGGGCGGGGAAGGGTGTTTTCTTGAATACTTTGTGTTGGACTATCAGTGCGGCTGAGATGACGGCTATGCCGGTAACAGTCCAGGAGATGGGATAGATATTGAGGAGCATACGGAAGCTGTTGTCTATCGATGGGAATATGTAGCACCATCCAAGCCGGAGCACACAGGTGCCAAAGATTGTGAGGAGCATGGGGGTGACGGAGTAACCGAGTCCTCGCATGTAGCTTCCGGATATTTCATATGAGCTGGCCAGGAATTGGAATATGAGTACTGTGTGAAAGCGCATGAGTCCGTAGTGTATGACTTCGGGGCTTGTGGTGAAGACTCTGAGGCAGGTTTCTCCCTGCCATGATATGAGCAGGTTGGCTATTCCGCAGATTACTATGCTATATGCCATGCATATTGCCACGACGCGTTTGCATCTGTCATGCAGGCCGGCTCCGAAGTTCTGGCTGGTGAAGGCTATTGTGGCCTGGCTGAAGGCTGAGACTATGAAGTAGCAATAGGCCTCGTATGTGAGGGCTGTTGCCGATCCGGCTATGGCATCGGCGCCAAATTTGTTTATGGATGCCTGGATAAAGATGTTGGAGATTGAGAAGACCATCCCTTGAAGTCCGGCTGGCACACCTACCTGGAGCATTTTCTTGAAATCTGTGTTCGAGAAGCTCCATTTCCTGAGGTTCAACTTAATTGGGTCAGGCTCTTTAAGCAGAAACCATATCATGATGGCTGCGTTGAGGCCGTTGGCTATCACTGTGGCCCAGGCAACGCCGTCAACCCCCATGCCAAGGATGGCTACAAATATCCAATCGAGCACGAGGTTGCAAATGGTGGCAATGAGCAGCGAGTAGAATGGCCGCTTGGTGTCGCCTATACTCCTCATGATGGCCGATCCGAAGTTGTAGATCATCATGAATGGCATGCCGCAGAAGTAAATGCGCAGATATTGGGCGGCCAGGTCTATCACATCTGGTGGCGCTTCCATAGCTTCGAGAATCGGGCGGGCAAGCGTTGTACCTAGCACAAGCAGAAAGATACCCGACATGATGGCTACCGACATCACGGTGGTGACCGATCGACGCACTGCATCCATGTGTCGCTGTCCTATATATGTGGCGATGACTACGTTTGCACCGACGGCGATACCCAGAAATAGATTTACCAGGATGCTGATAATGGGCCCGTTGCTCCCTACTGCCGCTATGGCATGCGATGTCGAGTAGGCACCTATGACGGCCACATCAACTGCATTGAACGACTGTTGCAATACTCCGCTGGCCATAAGGGGGATGGCAAATACCAGTATTTTCCCCGCCAATGGGCCGTGGAGCATGTCCACCTGATTGCCTTTTTTATTCTGTGCATTCATAATCCAGCTGCAAAATTACTGATTTTTTGTAATCGCTGCAACCGGAAAATGTCAAGCTTGCACAACTGTCTCAGATGGTGAATAGGAGTGCTATATGATATACCGCCAAAGCCATCAGCCATGCTATTGCAGTGTTGTAGACCACGGTAAACAGGCCATAGCGTGGCGAACCGGTTTCTCTCACCACGGCAGTAACGGTGGCTATACATGGGCAGTAGAGCAAAATAAACACCATGAAGGCCAGTGCCGAGGCTGCCGTGAAGTCGGGACGCCCTGTGATCGGGTTAGGCTCTCTGAGACGTGTAGAGAGGGTCTGATCTGAGGCTTCTTCGTCGCCTGTATAGAGCACTCCCAGAGTCGAGACTACGATTTCCTTGGCCGGTATGCCGGCTATGGCAGCCACGGTGGCTCGCCAGTGAAATCCAAGCGGTTCCATCACAGGATTTACGGCTTTGCCCATCATCATCAGATAACTGTCAGTGTCGGGATTTATCCTGACGTCGTCGGCCACAGTGGTCAGCGTCGTGCTGTCCTCATCGTGTCTGGGGAAATAATTCAAAGCCCATACAACTATGCTGGCCACCAGAATTATGCCTCCCATCTTGCGCAGATACTGTTCGCCCTTGGCCCATGTGTGGCGCATAGTGGCTTTAGCGGTCGGTATGCGATAAGGAGGCAGCTCCATGACAAACGGAGTTTCATCCGGGCCAAACCAAAAGCGGCGTAGCAACCTGGCGGTGAGAGAGGCCACAAGGATGCCAAACACATACACGCATATAAACACCAGTGTGGCATGAGCCGAGAAGAATGTGCCTATAAGAAGCACATATATCGGGATGCGTGCCGAGCAGCTGATAAACGGATTGATGAGTATAGTGATGATGCGGCTCGATCGGCTCTCTATGGAGCGTGAGGCCATGATGGAGGGAACTGTGCAGCCAAAACCCATCACCAGCGGGATGAACGATTTGCCATGCAGCCCCAGCCGGTGCATCACCTTGTCCATGATGAATGCCGCTCGAGCCATATAGCCAGAGTCTTCCATAAAGGATATGCACACATAGAGGATAAGGATATTGGGCAGGAACACTATCACACCGCCCACGCCCCCTATAATGCCGTCGGCCACCAGATCTTTAAGCCAACCGTCGGGCATGTATGTGCGGGTCAGGTCGCCTATCCAGGCAACAAGGTCTTCTATCCACTCCATGGGATAAGAACCCAATTCGAATGTGGCCCAGAAGATAAAAGTCATTACGGCTATGAAGATGGGGAAACCAAACAGCTTGTTGGTGACGATCGAGTCGATGATATGAGTAGTGCTGATGCGCGTAGGAGTGTCATCCTTGTCGAGCGTCTCAGCCAATGCTCCGGCTATAAACCCATACTTTTCATCGGCTATGGCCGAGGCCATATCTGATGACGGATGAAGGCGATCAAACGTAGCCACATCCTTATCTCTTATTTCGAGTATTTCTTTGCCGTCGGGCAGATTCTCCACAAGTCGGGTCACCTCCGGGTCACCTTCGAAAAGCTTTATAGCCAGATAGCGGGGTGAGAAATGCCGCTCCACGTTGGGATGGCCCTTAAGTTTGTCTTTGACATCGGTGATGAGTGGTTCTATCTCTGATCCGAGATTTACATGGACATGGCGCACCGAGCTTTCGCGATCCTCGGACACACGTATCACCGTATCCAATAGCTCATTTATGCCTCGGCCCGTCTTGGCTGCAGTGGGAATGATGGGCACACCTATCATCTTGCCCAGATTCTTAAAATCGAGTCTCAATCCACGACTTTCCATCTCGTCGGCCATATTGAGCGCTATCACCATAGAGCGGTCCATATCTATAAGCTCGGTGGTGAGATAAAGATTGCGCTCAAGATTAGATCCATCTATCACATTGATGATGACATCGGGGGTCTCGTCGCGCAGATAGCGGCGCACATAGAGCTCTTCAGGCGAATAGGAAGCCAGTGAGTAAGTGCCCGGCAGATCGACGATATTGAACCGATAGCCACGATACATGAAGTGTCCCTTCTTGGCGTCGACAGTCACGCCGCTGTAGTTGCCCACATGCTCGCTGGCTCCCGAAGCTATATTGAAGAGTGAGGTCTTGCCGCAGTTGGGATTACCCACCAGAGCCACATTTATCACCTTGAGTTCTCCGGTCAAGGTCTCCCCTACCCCCACAGAGGGTTTAGGCTCCTTCTTGCCTGCTTCTCCATCGGTCGATATAGCGACTATCTCCTTAGGTTCCACTTCGATAAGCTCGGCTTCGGAGTGTCTGAGCGACACCTCGTATCCCATAAGCTGATATTTGACCGGGTCTTTCAGAGGCGCGGCCAAAAGCACCTTTACTTCCTGACCCTTTATAAATCCCATTTCCATGAGCCTTTTGCGGAATGCACCGTGGCCCAAAGTCTTTATGATGATGGCGGTCGACCCCGCCGGCAGCTCGGATAGTCTCATTGATATGAGTGAAAATGATATGTGATTGGCTTATACTTTTTCAATCTGCAAAGGTCGCTTTTTTCATTGACTAAACCAATACCTAAAAATAGTGATTTTTGCTGAGTCAAGGCAAAACAAAGCCCCTCCGGGCTGGATTACTCCGGAAGGGCTTTGATATCTGAGATCAGACTTTTATGTCAGTCTTTCTTCTTGGCGGCGCGCTTTTTAGGTGCGGGCTTCTCAGCCTTCTCAACTTTTTCGGCTTTGGGAGCCTTCACGGCTTTGGTCTTTTTGGGAGCCTTGGCGGGCTCTGCGGGAGCACATACACACTCCTCTACTGCAGCGTTTTTCTCGGCTTGCTCCTCGCGCAGCAGGTGCTCCTCATTGAAGTGCTCGATGTTTTTACGCATCGACTCAGCCTCTTTGTTGAGCATTTCGATTTCGTTCTCCTGGTTGCGGATGGTGGTGAGTAGAGAGTTGAGCTCTTCGTTGTCGATGCTCATGGGATACTGCTCCTGAACACGCACGATGAAGTCGGCAAGGACATTCATATAGTTGGTAAACGCGTCAAACGGAGTGTCGTAGGGCGAGAACTGTGAGTGAACCGAACCGTCGTGCATGTTTTTGGTCGACATGTAGTAGAAGTGGTCGGCCGACTGCAGATAATACCAATCCTGTTTGAGGCGGCGGTCATCGCAGAGACGCACACGTTCGCCCACACTGTAGAGCTTATTGAAAGCCTCGTTCTGCAGCTGATTGCCCAGCCATGCCGAAGTATCGCGGGCTTCGTCGGCCCATGAAATGGGGTGAACCACCGAGAGATAATCTACGGCTTTGAGCTTCGACACAGCCTCGGTGGGTGTCCAGAACTGCAGACCCTTCTCGGCTGCGAAGCGGGGCAGAGCCTCCAGGAACTGGAAGATGCCGGTCTCGCGAGGCTGGAAATCGCCAAACACTTCGAGATTCATAAAGAGGTTCACAATCTGCTCCTCGGCGGGGAGAGAAGCGATCCAGTTGATATACTTGTCGGCGGTGAGAGGATACTCGTCCCACGAAGTATTTGAGAAGCGCTCCGAAATATCGTCGGAAAGCTTGTCGTTTTTCAGCAGCATCTTGAGCTCGGGTGCCGATGCAGCGCAATAAACATAGTCGGGCGACTTCCAGCCCAGGATATGTTTGGCGCCCTCGGTTATCACGCCCTTGTAGCCCATGGCCAGGATCTGCGGAGCCAGCTCGTCACAATAGATAAGCTCGGTGTTGCGGAGCACCTTGGGTTCCTGTCCGAAGAGTTCCTTGATCTTTTCGTCGTGCACCTTCACCTGGTTGGCAAACTCCTCAGGGTCGGCCAGCGATGAGAGTGAGTGGGCATAGGTCTCGGCCAGAAACTCCACACAGCCGGTGGCAGCGAGCTTCTTGAGCAGGTCGATGAACTCGGGCACATACATCTCAAACTGTTCGAGAGCGGTGCCTGTGATCGAGAAGGCACACTTGAAGGCACCGTTGCTCTGCTGTATCATGCGCAGCAGCGACTCAGCTGCAGGAATGTAGGAGCGCTCGGCTATACGGGTGATGATATCGTCGTTGGCGAAATCGTCATAGTAATAATGATCGTTGCCTATGTCGAAGAAGCGATACCGCTTCAGACGGAACGGCTGGTGAATCTGAAAATAGAAACAGATTGCTTTCATATCTTGGTGAGTGTGATTTTTGTTGACGTGAGTGAAAATTTGGTCAGTCCCGAGGAGCTCTTAGCGTCCCAGCACCTTGTTGTATATATCTATCACCTTGCGTCCGGCTTTGTCCCAGGTTATCTGGTTCACTTCGGCCAGGCCATCCTCGCGGAGCTGGTTGTACATGGCAGGATAGGTGACAATTGAGTTGATGGCATCAGCCATGGCGTCGATATCCCAGTAGTCGGTCTTGATGACGTTTGTCAGAATCTCGGCGCAGCCGCTCTGCTTCGATATTATCGAAGGCACCCCCATCTGCATAGCCTCGAGGGGCGAGATGCCGAAGGGCTCCGACACGGAGGGCATCACATAGACGTCAGACGAGCGCAACATCTCGTAGACCTGCTTACCCTTCTGGAATCCGGGGAAGTGGAAACGGTCGGCTATACCGCGCTCGGCAGCCAGGAGAATCATCTTGTTCATCATGTCGCCGCTGCCGGCCATGACGAAACGCACGTTGGGATTGTTTTTAAGCACCTTGGCGGCAGCCTCCACGAAATACTCCGGGCCCTTCTGCATGGTGATACGTCCCAGGAAGGTCACCACCTTGTCCTTGGCATGGTGGTCGGGCACATCCATCTGCTCGGGGGTCAAGGGTGTCACGGCATTGTGCACTGTGGTCACCTTGGCCGGATCTATGCCATAGTTATTTATCACGGTGTCACGTGTCAGGTTGGACACACAGATAATATGGTCGGCATTGTTCATGCCATCCTTCTCGATGCCAAACACTGTGGGGTTGGGTTTGCCACGCGAACGGTCGAACTCAGTGGCATGCACGTGGATCACCAGCGGTTTGCCCGACACCTGCTTGGCGTGGATACCTGCGGGATATGTGAGCCAGTCGTGAGAGTGGATTATGTCATAGTCGAGAGTGCGGGCCACTACGCCAGCACAGATCGAATAGTTGTTGATTTCCTCGACCAGGTTGTCGGGATAGCGACCTGAAAATTCTATGCAGCCCAGATCGTTGGTGCGCATATAGTTGAAGTCGGCATAGATATGGTCGCGGAGACGGAAATAAAGATCCGGATCCATGACGTTGCCTATGCGCTCGCGCACATAGTCGGCATTCACATCGCGCCAGCACACCGGCACCTGCGACATGCCCACGATGTTGGCAAAGTGGTGTTCCTCATCACCGAAGGGCTTGGGAATGACGAAGGTGATCTCCATATCGCCACACTCCCACATGCCTTTGGTGAGGCCGTAGCTGGCGGTGCCTAATCCGCCAAGGATATGAGGGGGAAATTCCCACCCGAACATTAATGCTTTCATGCGTCTGTCTTGGTATTGGGGGGAGGTTAATCCATTGTAAATTTCTTGAGGGTAGTGAGTGTGCGGAGCACTTCGGCCACGTTGGTGACATGGCTGATGGCACCACGGCCCACATATGGAGGATTGGCATCGTAGAGCTGCGAGAGAGAGCCGATACACCCTTTGGTCATTTCATCCTCGAAGCCTATGAGCATGCGGTCTATGTAGCTTACGCCGCTCATGCCAAACACCTTAAGATAGGCATCGGCATAGAAACCGATGAGCCACGGACGTGCCGGGCCGTTGTGGAGAGCCATTTCGCGCTCCTCGGGCGAGCCCAGATAGTTGGGGCGATAACCGAAGCTCTTGGGCGATAGGGTGCGCAGACCCTTGGGAGTGAGAAGTTCGCGGGTCACTATATCGAGCACTCTCTTGCGCTGGCGACGGTCAAGCGGCGAGTAGTCAAGACCGATGGCAATGGCCATGTTAGGTCTAACCGACGGGTCGGCATACTGTCCGTTTACAAAGTCGTAGAGATAGCCATAATCGTTCAGGAAAGTCTTCACGAAAGGCTGTGCCATCTTCTCGGCGGCGGCATAATATGCCTCCTGCTCGGCGCCTTCGGTGAGGCGGCCGGCAAATGTAAGGGCATTATACCAGAGGGCATTGAACTCAACAAGATAGCCTGTGCGACCCACAATGGGACGCCCGCCCAGCGATGCGTTCATCCACGACATGGGCTTCTGTGTGCCGTCGGTCCAGACCATTCCGGTCTCGGCATCCACCTTCAGGAATGGGTGCTTGCCCTCCTGGATGAAGGAAATCATCTCACGGATGTCGGCAAGATATCTCTCGGCAGCCTCTGGCCTTGAGTATGTTTTGGCATACTGCTGTATTGCCCAGATGGCCCACAGAGGTATATCGGGGAGGTCGATGCCCATGATAAGCTTGTCGAGCTCGCCGGTCTTCATGAAATGGCGATAAGCCTTGAGAGCCGTCTCGGCTATCTTCTCGAAGTCCTCGCGGTGGTTTATGGCAATGGTGGCACCGGGAAGAGCCATGAATATGTTGCGGGCCAGAATCTTGCCCCAGGGATAACCTGAGATGAGATACATTCCGTGATCGTTCGAGAAATAGCACTGCTTCACAGCGTTCTTAAGGCAGTTGAAGAAGGATGTGCGGCATGTGCGCACCGATATCTCCTTCTCATACATCTGCGGCAGTGTCGAAGGATCCACTTCGCTCAGGCCGGCCGAGAAGATGATACTCTCACCCTTCTCGATGGGAACTTCAAAGTAGCCGGGCACCCAGAGGTCCTCTGTGTAAGGCACTCCGCGCTCCAGATCCTTTACATATTCAAAGCCGTTATACCAATGGGGATCATATGTCCACTGGGGCTTCTTGGAGAACTGCATGAACAGTCTTGGATAGCCATTATAGAGACAAGCCGACACGCCGTTTTCGGCCATCGGGATCTCAGTATTTATCATATCGTTGGCTATACAGAGCTCATTGGCGTCGCGGAAAGCCAGAATAGGCTTGAAGCGCAGCGTTGTAGCCGAATGTGCCTCCTCGAGAGTGTAGCGGATGAGAATACGGTTCTCACCGGAGATAAAAATCTTCTCCTTTGTCAGGATCACGCCGCCCACACGATAGGTGGTGCGGGGCACACTCTCACAGTCAAACTCACGGATGTATTTGTGACCGTTGGGATTCATCACTCCCCCCTGATAGCGGTGCAATCCCAAGTTGAAGGGCGCTCCGTGCTGATATACGGTCTCGTCGAGCGACGAAAGCATGACGTGCCACGAATTGCCCAGCTCGGGAACCGGAACCACCAGCAGTCCATGCTGCTTGCGGGTGTTGCAGTCGACTATCGTCGTGCAGTGATAGGCACCTGACTGATTGGTGCGGAGCATCTCCTTGGGGAGTGATTGCTCCAGGTTAATCATCAGATTCTTATCAAATTTCAGATAGCTCATTTATATAGAGTTTTGGTTTTGATTATTTGGCAATAGACAGTTATGTTTCAAACGTGATAATAGTTGTAAGAAATGATGATTAAAAGTCGGCCCGTGTAGTTCGTGAGGAGCATTTGGTTCGCGTTTTTAGGTCGGTTCGGCTTTTAAATTCACAAATTTAGTGTTTTTTCTTGAGAGGAAACAACAATAACAACCAAAAATTACACCATGTTTAAAAAGTCTTTCCTAAAACTATGCCGAACAACATAAAAATTCGTTACCTTATTAGAAAAAAAATTAGAGCTGTCTCCCGACAGCTCTAATCTGTTAAACCTTTATCTTAATCTAATACTATGAAAAACACACATGCAAATGTACGCATATTTTCGGATACAGAACAAATTTTGCTATCCATATTAACCAATTTTAACGCAATCTAACGCATCCTGGTGGCAATTTGCTATTTTTTGCCCCTATCCGAGCCCCAAAAGGCTTACAGGTTTCAGAGCACTCCGTGGGTGGAGAGTAAAATAGTCATGTGGTCGCGCAGCTTTCTGGCCTCTGCAGCGGCAGCTTCGGCGAAGTCTTCGCCCTGCGACGCATAAATAATACCGCGCGAAGAATTTACAAGAAGTCCACACTCGCGGGTCATACCCCACTTGGCCACATCTTCGAGGCTTCCGCCCTGAGCGCCCACGCCGGGCACCAACAGGAAATTGTCGGGAGCGACCCTGCGCACCTCTGAGAACATGGCTCCCTGTGTGGCTCCCACCACAAACATCAGCTTATCCTCGTTGCCCCACTTACGGGCAGTTTCGAGAACCTGCTCAAACAGGCGTGTCCCGGTCATATCGGTGAGAAACTGGAAGTCGTGGCTGCCGGGGTTGGAAGTAAGAGCCAGCAGTATCACCCAGTGACCTTCGTAGTCCATAAAAGGCTTCACGCTGTCAAATCCCATATACGGAGCAACAGTGATGGCATCGACACCCATCTTTTCAAAGAAAGCACGTGCATAGAGCGATGAGGTATTGCCGATATCGCCGCGTTTGGCATCGGCGATAATAAACTGATCGGGGTAGTTTTTGCGCAGATAGTCCACTGTTTTGTCAAGTGCCTGCCATCCCTCCACACCGAGGCTCTCATAAAAAGCTGTGTTGGGTTTGTAAGCCACACAGTAGGGAGCTGTGGCATCGATGATGGCCTTGTTGAAGGCAAACACCGGGTCGGGTCCTCCCAGCAGATGCTCGGGGATTTTCTTTATGTCTGTATCCAGACCGACACAGAGAAATGAGCCCTTGGCGCGGATGTTGTCGAGAAGTTCTTTGCGGTTCATATATAATGATTGAAATATGAGTTTTTTCTACAGTTCGGAGGCTTTGAGCTTTTCGGCGTTCTCAGCAATGGTGAGCTGGTCTATCACATCCTGTATATCGCCATCCATGAAAGCCTGCAGATTATATATTGTATAGTTGATTCTGTGATCTGTGATGCGCCCCTGCGGGTAGTTGTAGGTACGTATTTTTGCCGAACGGTCGCCGGTCGACACCATTGTCTTGCGCCTTGAAGCTATATCGTCGATATATTTTTGATGCTCTTTGTCGTAGATGAAAGTGCGCAGGCGGCTCAGGGCTCGCTCCTTGTTTTTGGGCTGGTCGCGCGTCTCCGTACACTCGATAAGTATCTCCTCGGTGACACCGGTGTTGGGGTTGCGCCACATATACCTAAGACGCACGCCCGACTCCACCTTGTTCACATTCTGGCCTCCGGCCCCACCCGAGCGGAAGGTGTCCCACTTGATTTCGCCCTCGTTTATCTCCACGTCAAACGGCTCGGCCTCCGGGAGCACTGCCACAGTGGCCGCCGAGGTGTGGACACGTCCCTGAGTCTCAGTGGCGGGCACTCTCTGCACACGGTGCACACCACTCTCATATTTCAGTGTGCCATACACATTGTCGCCTGTCACCGAGCACACTATTTCTTTGAAACCGCCGGCCGCCCCCTCGCTTGCACTTGTCACTGCCAGGGTCCAGCCTTTCGACTCGCAATATTTGGAATACATTTTGAAGAGATCGCCGGCAAAGATGGCGGCTTCGTCGCCCCCTGTGCCGCCACGGATTTCGAGCACCACATTCTTGGAGTCCTCGGGATCGGCCGGTATGAGCAGCAGCTTTATCTCCTCCTCCAGAGCCGGGAGGGCTTCGTTGGCCTCGTCGAGCTCCATGCGGGCCATCTGTCTGAGCTCGGCGTCGTCCTCGTCGGCCAGCACGCTGCGGGCCTCGTCGGCATTTGCCAGCATGGTGCGATAGCGGCGTGTGACGGCTGTGAGCTTCTCCAGATCCTTATATTCCTTGGTGAGGCGCACATATCGCTTCATATCGGCAATAACAGAAGGGTCGGTGATGAGGGTGCTCACCTCCGCAAAGCGGGCCTCAAGGCCTTCGAGACGGGTCAATAGAGAGTTGTCTGGCATGTGTCGGGTCAGATTTTCGGTTATCCTGAGGTGCAAAGTTACGAAAAAATCCCCAATCCCCCACCCTACTCAGCCACAAGCTTGCAGAAAGATTGGCAAACATTGATTTTTTAAGAATTGTAAACTAAAAAATTTTGCAGATAGAGTGCAGATTCAGTAACTTTGCAACTTAAAACAATCAATCAACTACTGAAATGAAAAATCTTGATCTCATCCTTGCAGAGAAGCTCTTGAAAATCAGTGCCATCAAGCTCCAACCCGTCAATCCCTTCACATGGGCCTCAGGCTGGAACTCGCCCATATATACTGACAATCGCAAGACACTGTCCTACCCTGATCTGCGCAACTTCATCAAGGTTGAGCTCAGCCGTGTCATTCTTGAGAATTTCGGCGATGTCGAGGCCATAGCCGGTGTGGCCACCGGTGCCATAGCCCAGGGCGCTCTCGTGAGCGATACACTCGGTCTTCCCTACGTATACGTTCGTTCCACCCCCAAGGATCACGGCCTGGAAAATCTGATTGAGGGCGACCTCCGCCCCGGCAAGAAGGTCGTTGTGATTGAAGACCTTATCTCGACCGGCGGCAGCTCGCTCAAAGCTGTACAGGCCATACGCAACACCGGATGCGAGGTGATCGGCATGGTGGCAATGTTCAGCTATGAATTCCCCGTAGCTGTGAAGGCTTTCAAGGAAGCCAATGTAAAGCTCATAACTCTTTCCAACTACTCTGCCCTCATCACCGCCGCCCTGGAGACCGGCTTCATCCGCGAAAGCGATGTGGAGACCCTCAAGGAATGGCGCAAGGATCCCTCCGTCTGGACCCCCCGCAAAGTTGAGGAATAAGAGTGTGTCTAACCCGAAAAGATATGTCAAAATATACAGGTAAATCAGTCACCATATCGCGCCCCGTGGCCGAGATATATGCCAAGGTTTCCGACCTTGGACAGTATCGCCCTATGGTTGAGCAGCTTCCTGCCGAGCAGCGAGCCAATCTGCAGGGCGTAGAGTTTACAAACGACTCCATCAGCATGGATGCTCCCGGAGTGGGACGCCTGGAATTCAAAATCACCGAGCGCCGTGAGCCCTCACACGTCGGACTCTCAGCAGTCTCCTCACCGGTGCCTCTGAAAATCTCTGTCGATCTTGCCGATGCCGGCGCAGACAATACCAAGGTCACTCCGAGTGTCGACATCGAAATACCTGCCATGCTCCGTCCTTTTATAGGTGGTAAGATTCAGCAGGCCGCCGACAAGTTTGGCGAGATCTTTACCACAATATTTCATTAATAGTGTATCTAATAATGAGCCGAATTCTCTCCCGGCTCGCTATCCTCGCGGTAGCGAGCCTTTCTTTTGCTTCGGTGTGCGGTTGCGACTCCATAAACGACGACCGCATACCATATGCCGAGGTATATCTCAACTTCCCCACCGTGGCCGATTGGAACATACACGGGGTGAAAGGCGATGCCGCGGCCTATAATATATATGTCAAGCAGGGCAACATCCGCATCCCGGCCAATTTCCCCTACACCGACCTCGACCGCACCGGCTACGGCGGTCTGCTGCTGGTGAACGATGTGATGGGCAATTCTCTGGCCTACGATCTGTCGTGTCCTGTAGAAGCACGCCCGCAGATACGCATCCACGTACCTACGGGCGAGTCGTATGCCGAGTGTTCCACATGTGGGAGCACCTATGATATTTACACCAACCACGGGCTGCCACGTTCCGGGCCTGCGGCCGACAAGGGTTTTGCGCTGCAGCGCTATTCAGTCACCTCGGGTGGAGCGCTCAACTATAAGATAGTGACCCGTTAGAGCCACAAATCAGTTGCCATAAGGCTTAACGTTGTCATAGAACGGCGCATTGACCCAGACGAAACTGTCGGGATCATCGGGGTGCGACGGATCATATTCCCCAACAAGCGTGATATGGCGCGCCAGTTCGGGCAGATTTTTTCTTATCCCCTCCACCACACATTTGGCCACCTGAGTGGCTCCGTAGGGATTGAAGTGGGTATTGTCTTCCAGAGCCTCAGTCTGCCCAGGGAATGTTCCTGCGGGATAGTGCACGAAGGCTTTCTTTGAGCCCTCCTCACCAAGGCTCTCATAGAGGGTCTTGGTCATGGGGTTGAGCTCAATGAGGGGCACACCCTCACGCTGGGCAACAGCGCGCATGGCGTCGGGATAATCGCCGTGGGTGTCCTTGACATGCCCCTGCTCGTCAAACCAGCGGCGCGCAGTGGGTGTGACCAGCACAGGCTTAAGTCCTGCCTTGCGGGCACGGTCGATGAAAATCTTCAGATTGGTGCTGAAGTTATACCATGCACCCTTGCCCGGACCCTTCTGCTTCTGATCGTTATGGCCAAACTCTATGAATATCCAGTCGCCGGGCTTAGCCATGGAGAGAACTTTGTCAAGACGCTTTTTGGTGAGAAACGACTCAGCTCTTTCGCCGCTCTCGGCATGGTTTGACACACATATCTTATTGTCGAAAAACGCCGGGATTATCTGTCCCCAGCTCGCCCAAGGCTCGTTTACATTGTCGACCACCGTGCTGTTACCACAGAGTAACACAGTGGTAATGCTATCGGCCGCCGTGATAGGCTCGAGAGTTATGTGCCTTACGGCAGGAGCATCGCCCGTAAACTCGAGGGTTAGTTTGTCGTCCCAGGTTGTGGTGCCCACCTCGCGCGGATTTATTTTCACGCTGTCCTTTAGGTTAATGCCCCTCTGGCGTTTGCTAACATTGAAAGTAAGGGTCTGATATTTCCCTTTCGGAGTCTCAACCCTGTCGGCCATGAGGCGCCGGCTTTCGGCTCTCACCGTAGTCTGCGCTTTGCGTTTGGGATGCCCTAGTGTCACAGTCACTTTATAGTCGCCGTCGGGTACACGCACCGAGAAGTAGAACGGCTTTGCCGATCTGCTCTCCTGTGCCATCCCGAAGTCATAGCCTTGACCTGTAAAGTCGCTATACATCCCCATGCCATCCATATCATAGTCGTATGTGGCAGGTTTAAGATAATCCTTCAGAGTGCAGTCGGTGCCTCTGAGCCCTTCGGCTATGCTTGCGGCGTTGAGGCGCGCTCCCTCCTTTGACGAATGGGTATGGTCTTTTTTGAAATATCTATCGGTTGCACCCTCGCCGAGCGCCTGAAGCTTCTTGCCGGAAAGCTCGTTGAGGTCGATATAGCAGACTCCCATCTGGCGTGCAGCCTGACGAGCCCAGAGGCCATAGCTGTCGCGGTTGCTCTCGATGTGTCCGTCTTTCCACTTGTTGCGGGGAGTATGGCTGAGTATCACAGGTATAGCTCCTTTCTCACGGGCATCCATAATAAATTTGCGCAGATACCAGCCGTAGGTATATACCACCTGGTTTCTGCCGGTGGCCTCCATTTTAAACACCTTGCTCTCATCTCCGGCACCTTGCAGCTCGCCGCGGGCTTTGCCCTTGTTGATATCGCCACCGTCGTTGTGGCCAAACTGTATCAGCACATAATCGCCGGGCTGCAGGGCATTGTATACCCTGTCCCATCGACCTTCGTCGAGAAATGTGCGGGCGCTACGTCCTGCCATGGCATGATTCTCAACTGTGATTCGAGTCGTATCAAACTGCTCGGCTATCACACTGCCCCATCCCCACATTGAGTCATCGTCACTGTCGACATTCTTCACCGTGCTGTCTCCGATGGTAAATACCACAGGACAACCGGGCTTGCGCGACGACCCTGTGAGAGTGTCTGGTTCGGTGGGCTTCATCCAGTCCTTCAGGGGTACTCCGTCGAGAGCCTTCAACCCCTCTACAGCCGATTCGGCATTGACTCTGGCACCGAAAGCCGATGTGTGGATGCGGTCGATATAGAACATGGTCTTGACCTTTTCCTTGCCAAAACGCTCAAATTTACGGGCGGTGATTTCGTTGAGGTCTACAAACGGGACATTTTCCTCCTCGGCCACCTCTTTGGCCCAAAGGCCGAAGGTGTGGTTGACACGTGTGATTTGGGTGGAATCCTTGTCGTCCCAGGCGCAGCGCGGAGTGAGCGACATGAGTATGGGATGCCCTCCGCGAGCCTTGACATCGTTGATATACCGTCGCATATATTCGCCATAGGTATAGACTGTTTCTTTCTCTCCTGTCTCCTTGATGGTGACGTTGAGACTGTCCTTGCCTGTGCCGGGGATCGAGGCTCGCGCTCTCCCCTCATCATACGGGCCGTTGTCGTTGTGGCCGAGCTCGATTATCACCCAGTCGCCCGGGCGTATACCCTTAAGCACATCTGCCCACAGGCGGGTATAGAATGTGCGGCTGCTCATGCCTCCAAGAGCATGGTTCTCCACCGTAATTTTTGTGGGATCGAAATACTCGGGCATAAAATATCCCCATCCCCACTGGCCGTTCGAACCGTTGCCCAGGGTGCCGGTGCGCATGGTTGAATTGCCCACCAGAAAGAGCACAGGATTAGAGCCTACACGTGTCGACCCCGCTACCGGACGTGCCGTTCGGGCTATATTCAGGCTGTCAAGGGTGTTGTCTACCACCTTATTGACATCTTCCATAGGGGCTGCCACCTTTTTCTGTGCATTTAAAAAGGCGCTCTGACCTATCATCACCGCTGCTGCGAGCAGTGAACATCGCAAAATATTGTTCATTTTACAGTAGACAGTTTAATTCGAGTCGGTTTACCATTGTCGGGGGTGACGGTGAGGATTACCTCTCCAGGCTCCTGAGTGGAGCGGAGTATGGCTTTGGCACGACCATTCCATAGGCTGCGCCGTCCTTCGGTATATAGTTCTTCTGAAGTATTGTCGCCATTAATGACACCCACTATCTCGGCCGGACCTTCCACTGAGAATTTCAGAGGCTGCGAGGCATCGAATACACGGCGACCTTTCGAGTCGACTGCCTCAATGGCTATATGCTGCAGGTCAATGCCATTGGCCTGCCAAGTGTCATTGTCGGGGGTCAAGAGCAGCCGAGCCTGCGAGCCTGAAGTCTCTATTTTATGGCGTGCCACCGGTGTCTTCTCGCCATCCTTATATGCCACAGCCTCGAGGCGTCCGGGCTTATATGCGATATTTTCCCATAAAATACGGTTGCGTTTCTGAGAGTTGGCCACATCGTTGCGCTTGCGCCCCAGACTCTTGCCGTTGAGCAGGAGCTCCACCTCATCGGCATTGGTATAGGTATAGAGGGTGCAGATAGAGCCTTGGGGTCGATTCCAGTTTTCCGACATAGTGCGTGCCAGCATCTTCTCATCGTTCCAGATGCTCGAGTTTCCCTCGGTGTCTATAATGCCGATATGCACCACTGGCTCATCGGGCTTGAAAAAGCTGCGCAGGAACCAGGCATTTGGCTTGGGATCGAGCGAGATGTCAAACACTCCCTGCACCCATCCTTTGGCCGGCCAGCCCTGACTCTCGCCCAGATAGTCTATCATGCCCCAATATGCCAGGCCCACCACTTTGTCCAGATCCATGTCAAAGTAATTCGGTCCCATGCCCGAGTTGTTGGCCTCGCTCTGATAGAATATCAGATGGGGATATCGGCGTGCATCGCCCGGGAAGTACATGTAGCGATAATTGTAAGCTGCTATATCAGTTTCGAGCACCAGCGGCGCCGGCAGAGAATCGGTGGTCTGATGACGGCCGCGCGGATGCATGGCCACGGTGACAGGCCTTGTGGTATCGAAGCGGTCGAGGAGCACTTTCTGCAGACGGTAGGGTGTGACTCCCCAGTCGGCATACGGAAT
Source organism: Muribaculaceae bacterium (assembly GCA_023664185.1). Taxonomy (GTDB): domain Bacteria; phylum Bacteroidota; class Bacteroidia; order Bacteroidales; family Muribaculaceae; genus Duncaniella. Next base: position 919,907 of record JAMPGA010000001.1, on the reverse strand, counting down.
ATCCCACAGCAGTTGCAGCTCGTTGCCCAGACTCCACATCACCACCGAGGGGTGGTTGCGGTCGCGCTTCACCCATTCAGGCACATCCTTAGGCCAAAGTTCCATCCAGTCTTTGCGTCCGCCGGCAAATTTGGTGAGCCACTTGTCGTAGAGCTCATCTACCACCAGTATGCCATATTGGTCGCATAGGTCCATAAATTCCTTACTATAAGGGTTATGTGAGCAGCGTATGTGGTTGAATCCAAAATCTTTGAGGAGCTTGATGCGTTTCTCTATCGCGGCCGGATAGGCAGCTGCACCGAGCGCACCGAGTGTATGGTGGTTGGCTATACCCTTGAGGAGCACTTTACGGCCGTTGAGCTTGAAACCGAAGTCGGGCGAATATTCTATGGAGCGTACTCCGAATTTTTCGTTTACCACATCGGCCACTTCCCCATCGGGGTTCAGCAGAGAGAGCTCCAGGTTGTAGAGATGAGGATTTTCGGTGTCCCACAAGCGGGGTGAGTCGAGGGTGAGACTGTCTACGAGATACTCGCGCGTCTTTTGCTTGCTCACAAACGGCAGTCCGATGGTGCGACTATACACCTCTGCGCCATCGGCATCCGTTATGCGGGCCTTCACTGTAAGCTCTTTGCCCTTGAATCGGGGAGCCGAGATCTCGGCCTGTATACGCACTGTGGCTCGGTCGGGCTCTACCACCGGCGTGGTGATGTAGAGCGGATGTCGTGCAAAATATAAATCAGGATCGGTCACCACTATGTCCACATCTCTGTACAGGCCGCCACCCGTATACCAGCGTGAATTTTCCGGCTGGCCGGTATCGGCCTTGACTGCCAGAACGTTAGGCGCGTCATAGTTGAGCAGTTTTGTCACATCGGTCTCAAACCCCACATATCCATAGTCGGTGCCACCGATGCGTGTACCGTTCAGATAGACATCTCCCGTAAGCATTATGCCACCGAAGTCTATGAGCACACGCTTGTCCTTCCATTCCTCGCGTGTCTCAATCAGGCGTCTGTACCATCCAGAGCCCATCTCCTTGAAACCTCTGGAGCTGAGCCGCGATGTTATATTGGCCACTGGATTATCACCATCAGCTTTCTCGTCAGCAGACGGAGCCACCCAGGGCTGAGCTATCTGATAGTCATGGGGGAGGCGCACCTCTTTCCAGGCCGAGTCATCGAAATTCACGCTCTCGGCACCGACAGGATCGCCGTAGCTGAAGCGCCATCCGTCGTTGATGTTGATCACTTCTCTGGCCAAGGCTCCCGGCGCCATAGCCAAAACTATGCTTGCACATAGCGAAAATAGATGTTTCATGTGATGAAATGGGTATATTGAATAAGGTGGCGTAAAATTATAAAATTTACACCACCTTACAAAATATATATTCACAATTACATCACATTGAGCCTATCACGAGGAAACTCAGACCTATGAGGAGTATGGTAAGGTCGACAAGCTTGAGGCGTATATTCTTTTCGTGAAGAATGAGGAAACCGTAGAGAAACGACACTATCACACTGCCGCGCCTGATCATCGACACCACGGCTATCATGGAGCCTTCGATGGACAGGGAGTAGAAATAGGCCAGGTCGGCCACCGTAAGGAACACCGAGATAAACGGTATAGTCCAGCGCCAGCGCAGAGGTGTATGCGAGGGGGAGATACGCATCATAACGCCAACGGTGATACCCATGATGATAAGCTGGTAGAGAGAATACCATGCCTGAACCTCAAGCGGCTCGAAGCGGGTCATAAGATACTTGTCGTAGAGGGCGCTGACTGCTCCGAGCGAGGTAGCCCCTATGGCCATCCACACCCAGCGGGATGTGCGCAGCGAGAAGCCCTCCTTGCCCCCTACCCTGCTGATAAAGAACAACGACCAGAATCCGAGCAGCACACCTGCCCACTGCCATGCGTTGAGACGCTCGCCGAACAGCAGGAGGGCACCCACGAGCACCAGCACCGGACGCGAGGCGTTGACCGGCCCGGCGATGGTGAGGGGCAGATGCTTTATGGAGGCATAGCCCAACAGCCATGACGACAGTACGATGAAGCTCTTTAGCAGGATGGCACCATGCCCTGCCAGAGTCCCTCCAAGCCCCCAGTTGCCCCCGGCTATACCGGTGACAACGACAGGACTCATCAGCAACGCTCCAAAAAGAGTGTTGAGAAAGAGCACGCCCAGCACATTGTTGCGCTCGAGCGAGAGTTTCTTCATCACGTCATAAAAGCCCAGGCAGAGGGCCGAGACGGTGGCGAGAAGTACCCACATGGCTTATGCCAGCTGAACCTCCTCCCTGACGGGGGCAAGATTGTTGGCCATAACCACGGCCTTGGTGATATGATCGCAGATATGATCGTCGCCGATGAGGCGATTGATACCAGCATTCTCAAGCGACTTGCGCACATTGTCCTTCACGCCCGAGAGCACCACGTGGATGCCGGCTTCCTGCGAGGAGCGCACCAGGATCTCCAGGTTGTGGATGGCGGTTGAGTCGATGAAAGGCACCTTGCGCATGCGTATTATACGGACCTTGGGCTTGCGGCCAAGGGTGGTGCGCATCATCTCGTCAAACTTGGTGGCCACGCCGAAGAAGAACGGGCCGTCGATCTCATAGACCTCAACACCGGGATTCACGTCGAGCACTTCATGGACAGTGGTCTCAGAACCCTCGGCTATGTCGAGCTGCTCGGAGTAAACCTTGATCTCGGTATTCTCCATGACACGGCGCAGGAAGAGAATTATGGCGAGCATAAGACCCATCTCGATGGCTATTGTGAGGTCGAAAACAACGGTGAGCAGGAAGGTTACTGCGAGCACAGAAATATCGCTCTTGGGGTTATGGAGTATACCTCTCACGGTGCGCCATCCGCTCATGTTGTAGGCCACGACAATAAGTACGGCGGCCAGACAAGACATAGGCACAAGGTTGATGAGCGGCATCATGAACAGATAGATAAGGAAGAGCACCACAGCGTGAACCAGTCCGGCCACAGGAGTGCGTCCACCGTTGGTGATATTGGTCATGGTGCGGGCTATGGCGCCGGTGACGGGGATACCGCCAAAGAAGGGGACTATGATGTTGGCAAGGCCTTGACCCATCAGCTCAGTGTTGGAATTGGTGTGGGAGCCTGTCACACCATCGGCCACGGTGGCTGAGAGCAGACTCTCGATGGCGCCGAGAATGGCTATGGTGAAAGCCGAGGGGAGCAGACGGTTGATATTGGCCATAGTGAGCTCAAAGCCGTGAGGCTGAGGGATATCAGTGGGGAGAGAGCCAAAGCGGTCGCCGATGGTCTCTACATGCACTCCGGGCACCAGACTCACCACCGCTGTCACCAGGATTATGGCCAGCAGCGCACCGGGCAGACGACGCGAAATGCGCGGAGTCACCACGATAATTGCCAGCGATGCCACAGCCACAGCCAGCGTCATCCAGTTGATATTGCCAAGATTGCTGAGATACATGCCCCACTTGGGCAGAAACTCGCTGGGCACATTCTTCAGACCAAGGCCAAGAAAATCGTTGATCTGGGTGGAGAAGATGGTCAGAGCTATACCGGCGGTGAAGCCCACGACAATAGGATAAGGGATAAACTTGATGACGGTGCCCAGCCTGAAGATGCCGAGAGCCACAAGAATGAGGCCGGCCATAAAGGTGGCTACAGCCAAGCCTTCGAGCCCATAGTTGGCTATGATATTGTAGACTATCACTATAAAGGCTCCCGTCGGACCACCTATCTGCACCGAGCAGCCGCCTGCGGCCGATACGATGAAACCGCCTATGATGGCTGTGATGAGACCCACTGTGGGGCTTACACCCGAAGCTATGCCAAACGCTATGGCAAGCGGCAGTGCCACAATGCCCACTACGATACCGGCCACGAGGTCGGACTTAAATTTCTCTTTCGAATAGTGACTTAAAGCGGAAACCAATTTCGGCTTAAAGTCAATCGGACCTGAAAAGTTCATTTTCTGTTGTAGAAATGTGTAATACCTGATTGGAGGCGCAAAGTTACAAAAAATTTGTTAACTTTGCCCCGATTATGACTAAGAAACTTACGGAACGGATCCCTGAACTGGTCTCGCAGACTGCGGCGAGCGCAAAAAGCATCGTGAAAATGGTGCTTCAGTCGCGCCACCCCACTGTGACGCGCAAAAACCGTGGCTCCGAGAGGCTCATAGTGATGGGCAACGGCCCCTCCCTGGCTCAGAATATTGCCAACGATCTCAATACACTGCAGACCAACGCCACTATGGCAGTCAATTTTGCTGCCAACGCGCCTGAATTCGAGACTATTGCCCCGGATTACTACCTCCTGTGCGACCCTCATTTCTTCCAACGCCCCACCACCGACCCCAACGTGACCAGGCTCTTTGAGCGCATGGAGAACAGTGTGACATGGCCAATGACACTTTATATTCCCATGGGAGTTACATCGCCCGTGCAGAATCCAAATATCACGGTGGAGCACTTCAACCCGGTAGGCGTTGAGGGGTTTGATTGGCTCACAAGGGCGGCCTACAATGCCGGACTCGGCATGCCCCGTCCACGCAATGTGCTCATACCGGCCATTATGACTGGGATATTGGCTGGATATAAGGAGATTGTGATACTGGGCGCCGACCATTCGTGGACACGCACCCTGAGCGTGAGCGAAGAAAATGTGGTGCAGAGCATACAGCCGCATTTCTATAAGGACAATAGCGAGGAGGAGGAGCGTGTAACGGCCGTGTATCGCAATGTGAAGCTCCACGAAATACTGCTCAGCTTTCACCTCGCTTTCCGCAGTTATCACGCCATTGAGAACTATGCCCGCAAGCGCAGCGTTAATATAGTGAACGCAACCCCCTCATCGTTTATCGACGCCTTCAAACGAGGCTCGCTATAAAACACATTATAATACAGACCTATATGATTGAACCCGGACAAAAGGTGGACGATCTGCTCGGAACAGACCAGGACGGACACGAAATCAGACTCAGCGATTATCCCGGTCGCACCATAGCTCTTTATTTCTACCCCAAGGATATGACCTCGGGGTGCACGGCACAGGCCTGCAATCTGCGCGACAATTATGCCGAGCTGCTGGCCAAGGGGTATCAGGTTATAGGTGTGAGTGTCGACTCGGCCGACTCACACAAAAAGTTCATTGTCAAAAACTCGCTGCCCTTCCCGCTGATAGCCGACACAGACCATCGGCTTGTGGAGAAGTTTGGTGTTTGGGGCGAAAAATCGATGTATGGCCGCAAGTATATGGGCACCATGCGCACCACCTTCATCATATCGCCCGAGGGGATAGTGGAGAGGGTGATACTGCCCAAGCAGGTCAAGACCAAAGATCACGCCGCGCAGATAATGGTCTGATCTACTGCCCTATCATCTTCAGGAACTCGTCCTCATTTATAATGGGGACTCCAAGCGTGCGGGCCTTCTCGAGCTTGGCCGGCCCCATATTGTCGCCGGCAAGCACAAAGGAGGTCTTCTTAGAAATGGATCCCGAGTTCTTGCCACCGTTTTTCTCGATCAGCTCCTTGTATTCCTCGCGCGAGTGGTGTTCAAACACTCCGCTTATCACTATCACCTTGCCGGCCAGAAGGTCAGTATGGTCTGAGGTGTCGACCTGTGGCATATCAAACTGCAGGCCGGCCTGACGCAGACGCTCCACTATGTCGCGGTTGCCAGGAATGCTGAAATAGTCGATGATAGAGTCGGCTATGCGCGGGCCCACATCGTCGATGGCCGTGAGCTCATCGTGGTTCATGGCCATAAGTGCATCCAGGCTGCCGACACGCCGGGCTATCTTGCGCGACACGGTCTCGCCCACATAGGGTATGGAGAGCGAATAGAGCACACGTTCGAACGGCACCTGTTTAGAGGCCTCGACGCCATCGAGAATCTTGCGGGCCGACTTCTGGCCTATGCGGTCGAGTGCCTCCAAGGACTGGGGTGTGAGGGTATAGAAATCGGCAATATCGCGCACCAGCCCGGCATCGTAGAGCAGCTGACAGTTCTCCTCGCCCACCCCGTCGATATCCATGGCATGGCGTCCCACGAAATGCTCGAGTCGACCCACCAGCTGCGGAGGGCAGGCATATTTGTCGGGACACATCCAGGCTGCCTCGCCGGGTATGCGCACCAACGGAGTGCCACAGGCCGGACAGAATTTCACGAACTCCACGGCCCGGGCTCCCGGCTCGCGTGCAGCTGTGTCTACACCGGTTATCTTGGGAATGATTTCGCCACCCTTCTCTACATAGAGCATATCGTGCTCATGTATATCCAGACTGCTGACTATATCGGCGTTGTGCAAGGACGCGCGTTTGACTATGGTGCCCGACAGGAGCACCGGTTCAAGATTGGCCACAGGAGTCACTATGCCCATACGCCCCACCTCAAACGATACGAAATTCAATTTTGTCAAAGCGCGCTCGGCGGCAAACTTGTAGGCTATGGCCCAGCGGGGCGATTTGGCGGTATAGCCCAGATTGAGCTGCTGGCGCAGATTGTTGACCTTAAACACCAGGCCATCTGTAGCCACCGGGAGTTCGCGCCGAGCTGTGTCCCAGTAGGTTATAAACTCGTCAACAGCCTCGGCGCTTTCAAGCAGAGTCATAGCGTCGCTCACCTTGAATCCCCACTGGCGCGCCTTGAGCATGTTGTCGTAGTGATTGTCGGCAGGGAGATTGTCGGCCAGAAGATAGTAGAAATAGGCGTCCAGGCCGCGGCGCGACACCTCGGCTGAGTTCTGCATCTTGAGCGTTCCGGCGGCAGCGTTGCGCGGATTTGCAAAGAGAGGCTCCTCGTTGAAGGCGCGCTCTTCGTTTAGGCGGTCGAAGGCCTTCCACGGCAGCACTATTTCGCCCCTTATCTCGAAGCTGTCGGGCCAATCGCCTTCGCGAAGCACCAGCGGGATGCTACGTATGGTCTTGACGTTGTCGGTGACATCGTCGCCCTTCACACCGTCGCCGCGGGTCACGGCTCTCACCAGTCGGCCCATCTCGTAGGTGAGCGAGATACTGGTGCCGTCAAACTTCATCTCCCCGACAATGGGAACCGACATCAAGCCGCCAGCATAGCCTAAGGCATCGTTGCAGCGTGCCACCCACTCGTCTACCTCACCTACCGAATAGGTGTTGCCCAGCGAGAGCATGGGCCTCTGGTGGGTGACCTGTGTAAATCCCTTTGTCAGGTCTGACCCAACGCGGTGTGACGGCGACAAAGGATCGTCGAGCTCGGGATATTGGCGTTCGAGCTCTTCGAGTTCCTTCATCAACTCGTCATACTCGCGGTCGGAGATGACTGGAGAGTTCTCCACATAATAAGCGTGGTTGTGGGCATCGAGCTGCCTGCGCAGCCCGGCTATGTGTTCAGCTGGTGTCATACAGATATATTATGCCTCGCCGTCGATACGGACTTCCTCGAAGTCTTTGAGAATATTGGGTTTCTCAAGGCCATAGTGGTTGCGTGCATCCATGGCTTTGAGGATAATGCCGAAAATCAGGGCGAGCACACCGAGCGATGCAAACACGCACATCGGGGCGGTGTAGTTGTACTGCATGGGGTCGGTGATGCCAGGGTTTGTGGAGGTAAGCACCTGGCCGATAATGATGGGCACGAAGGCCAGACCGATGTTCTGCACCCAGAAGATAAGTGAGTAGGCACTGCCCAGGAAACGCTTGTCCATCACCTTGGGCACCGAAGGCCAGAGAGCTGCAGGGACCAGTGAGAACGATATGCCCAGCACGACGATGGCTGAATAGGTGATAAATTCGCTCTTGGTGGCGGGAACCACAAAGGCAAATGTGAGGTGACACACTATCATGAGTATGGCACCAAGTATGAGCATTGTGGCTCCTTTGCCCTTATGGTCGAGGAACCAGCCCAGCAGCGGAGTGAGGCAGGCGGCGCCGATGGGGAACCAGCGGAAGATGTCGGAAGCCTGGGTCTCAGATATGCCGAGGTTGCACTGAAGCATGTTGGCGGCATAGCGCTGAAAGGGGAAAATGGCTGAATAATAGAGCACACAGAGCATGGCGATGATCCAGAACAGACGGCTGCCGAAGATGGCACCTACGTCTGAGAGCTTAAACTCCTCATCGTCGGCTGCCTCGGCGGCCACCTTGGCGGCTCCCAGCTCACGGTCGAGGCGCGCGTCCATGAAATCGAAGGCTATGAAGCAGATGAGACCGATGCAAAGAAGAGCGGCGCAGAAGGCCACGGGCACAACTACTGTGTGTCCCCCACCCCACTCTGCCAGACGGGGAGATATGGAGAATATAGCAAAGACGCCTATACGCGCTATGGCCATCTCCAGACCCATGGCAAGAGCCATCTCCTTGCCCTCAAACCACTTGGCAAGCGCTTTGCTCACGGTGATACCGGCCATCTCGCAGCCGCAGCCAAAGATCATGAAGCCGAGGGCGGCAAGCTTGGCCGAACCGGGCATATCCTCCCACCATGAACTAAGCCACATATCGATAGCCGAGCCCTGGAAGATATCGCTCAAGGCGTAAAGTTTTATTACGGCGCCGCCCACCATAAGCGAGGCCGACAGAGTGCCGGTGAAACGTACACCCATTTTGTCAAGGATAATGCCGGCAAGAATCAAAAATCCGAACACATTAAGTATATACTCTGCTCCGGCATAGTAACCGAAAGCATCGGGCGACCATCCGCGCTGTGTCTGCACCAACGACTGCAGAGGCGACATCACGTCGACAAACATGTAGGCGAACAGCATCATAGAGGCCACAAGCACAAGGGCAGTCCAGCGAGCCCAAGCCTTGTCTGACAGCACCTGTCGCGCCACTGTGGCCACAGGCTGAGAAGCTTTTTCCATATTCTATTGTGGTAGTTAAATTGGTGTGATGATAGTTTTGAGCACAAAATTACAGAAAAATGTCAAGAAATCGGTGCAAAAATCGTAATTTCGTGGCGAAAATCATATAATTCCGTCAAAACACAATGCTCGTACGCCAACGTTTCGACCTCGACCGCACTGTCCGGCTCGTGATAAACTGCGTGATCTTTCTGGGTGTGATATGGCTCATCAATATACTGCGGGGTGTGTTGCTGCCCTTTCTGGTGGGTTGTCTCATAGCCTATCTGTTTGAACCTTTCGTGCAGTTCAACAGGCAGTTGCTCAGACTGAAGGGTCGTGTCATAGCCACGTTTGTCACCCTCTTCGAGGTGGTTTTCTTCCTTTGCGCCATAGTCTATCTGATCTACCCCATCATAGCCCGCGAGTCTACCCAGATGGTGGCCATGCTGAAGGCCTATTCATCCGCACGCCAGAGCGTGGCCTTCGTGCCCGAGTCGCTGCAGGAGTTTCTGCGGCGCAACCTCGACTTCGAGCTTATAGCATCAAAACTGACGCGCGAGGAATGGAAACGTATGATCGAGGAGACCCTGAGCGCATCGTGGAGTGTGATAACCGGTAGCATATCGCTGCTGATGTCGGTGTTCAGCTGGCTCATAGTGGTGCTGTATGTGGTGTTCATAATGATAGACTACGAGCGCATCGCGGCCGGATTCAGGCGCATGGTCATGCCAAAATATCGCCGCATTATATATAAGGTGGCCGGCGACGTGAAGACTTCCATGAACCGCTACTTCCGCGGGCAGGCTCTGATAGCCTTCATTGTGGGTGTATTGTTCTCAATAGGGTTTCTCATCATCAAGCTCCCACTGGCCATTATCGTGGGTATGTTCATAGGTCTGCTCAATATGGTGCCCTATCTGCAGCTGGTGTCGATCATCCCGGTCACGCTGCTTTGCCTGATCTGCGCAGTGGGAGGCCAAGCCAGTTTCTGGCCAATGTTCTGGCAGGCTATGGCAGTCTACATAGTGGTTCAGGCCATACAGGATCTTATCCTCACCCCCAAGATCATCGGCAATGCCATGAGCATGAACCCGGCCATCATATTTCTGTCGCTCTCGGTGTGGGGTACTCTCCTTGGCTTCATCGGACTTATCATAGCCATCCCGCTCACCACTCTGCTCATGGCATACTACGATGAGTATCTCATAGCTCCACGACAGCGCAAGGAGGACCGCCTGAATCATCGAAAATCGTAAATATATTTTAACACTTAGTTATCTAAAATCACCCGGAGTGTTAAAATTACGTTAAAGCATACAATAAGATTTGGATGGTAACGAAAAAAGTCCGTACCTTTGCAGCGCAAAAGAGAAAAACAAAGCTCTTAAGCAAGCTCCCAAAATCCTAATCGGGGTGTAGCTCAGTTGGTTAGAGTACGCGTCTGGGGGGCGTGAGGTCGCTAGTTCGAGTCTAGTCACCCCGACAAAGGTTATCTGAATGGGTTTAACTCAATGAGTTAGACCCATTTTTCTTTGTGCAATTTTCTCAACTATCATTTTGTCAGGCCAATAGGAATGTGTAACTTTGCAGCCGATTTGCGTTAAATTACGTTTATGAAAAAGGAACGACATCTTGACCGCGACAGCCTGGATCTGGGACATGAGAGTATCCCGAGACTTTTCAGGGCACTGTTCTTCCCAACTCTGATCGGGATGGTGTTCAACGCGCTCCTCACTATCATAGACGGAATTTTTGTGGGACAAGGAGTTGGCGCCAATGGTATTGCCGCAGTCAACATAGTGGCTCCCCTTTTCATGGTTGTGACTGGACTGGGGCTCATGTTTGGCATAGGTGCTTCGGTTATAGCCAGCATCCGCCTGGCCAACGACAACGTGAAGGCTGCAAACATCATCAGCACACAGGCATTTCTGGTGGGTATCACTTTGGTGCTACTCATCTCCCTACCCTGCCTTGCAGCCCCTGGAGCAGTGGTGAGGATGCTGGGGAGTAGCGATCTGCTCGAACCCATCGCCATAAGCTATCTGCTGTGGCTTCTGCCCGGCATGGTGTTTCTGCTGATAGAGTGTGTGGGCATGATGCTTATAAGGCTTGATGGGTCGCCGCGCTATGCCATGTGGTGTAACGTAGTGGCCGCATCGTTCAACATAGTGCTCGACTATATCCTGGTGTTCCCGATGCATATGGGAGTTGCCGGAGCCGCTATAGCCACATCGGTAAGCTGCGCGCTGGGAGCCATAATGGTGATAGTTTATTTTCCGGCGTTCTCAAACACGCTTAAGTATTACCGCCTCAAGCTGTCCATAACCAGCCTGCTGCTCACACTGCGCAATACACTTTACATGGCCAAAATAGGATTTGCCACCTTTCTTACAGAGATAGCCATGTCGGTGATGATGCTGACGGGCAACTATGTTTTCATCGCAGCATTGGGCGAAAACGGCGTGGCAGCCTTCAGCATAGCATGCTATCTCTTCCCTGTGATATTCTCCATGAGCAACGCCATAGCCCAGTCGGCCCAGCCGATAATAAGTTTCAACTACGGAGCCGGGCAGATGTACAGAGTGGCCAGTTCGATGCGCATCGCCCTTGCCACGGCAGTGGTGTGTGGCCTCATCGTCACCGCCATCGTGGCCTTTGGAGCCAAGGCTATAGTGCTCATGTTTCTGTCGGCTGAGTCGGGAGCCGTGCCTATTGCCATCAAGGGTTTGCCCGAGTTTGCACTGTGTGGCATCTTCTTTGCCCTCAATATCACATTTATCGGCTACTATCAAAGCCTGGAGAAAGCAGTAAGAGCCACAGTGTTCACCCTGCTCCGAGGCATGATATTTGTAGTGGCAATGTTTATAGTGCTGCCGCGCTACATAGGTGTAGACGGTATGTGGCTCGCCATCCCGGCCTCAGAAATGCTCACTCTGGTGATAATTATCATTGATTTTACAGCGAGTCGGCTCAGAAAACGCGCCAAAACATGATTATTTTGCAAGAAATGGCAAAATAATTGGTCAAAAAGAGTTGTAAGTCAAGATTTTTATGTAATTTTGCAGTCTATAAATCAACAAACTAATCTAATTCTCACATATATGACAAAAGCAGAAATCGTAAACGAGATTGCCAAGACCACCGGCATCGACAAGGCGAGTGTTCTTGCCACAATAGAGGGATTCATGGTGGCCGTAAAGGATTCACTTGCAAATGGAGAGAACGTATATCTCCGTGGTTTCGGATCGTTCATCGTTAAGGAGCGCGCCGAGAAGACTGCCCGCAACATCTCGCAGAACACCGCTATCATCATCCCCAAGCACAACATACCGGCATTCAAGCCCTGCCCCGAATTTAAGGAGGCTGTTGCCAACGGATCAGTAGCCGAGTAATCCGGAGAATCAGACAGCACAAGCGTCAGTCCGATTAGAAACAAAACCGCAGTCGCAGAGCACATTGCCCTGCTACTGCGGTTGATTATTTTCATATAAGAGGGTATCTGCTTCCGCAGCCTGTATTAATAATCGGCACATATGATGCCAACGGTACTCCCAATGTTATGAACGCAGCCTGGGGAGGTCAATGGGATATAAACGAGATTATGATTTCGCTTGGCAGCCATGCCACTACCGAAAACCTCAACCGTTGCCCGGAATTCACACTCGCTTTTGCAACCGAGAATACTATGATTGCGGCCGATTATGTCGGTATAGTCAGTGGAAAGAAAGAGCACGATAAAATCAAAAAGGTGGGATGGAACTCAACCAAGGCCGAGAATCTTCTTCCGTAATGTCGTGCATAGTGAACCATACTTCCAATTCGTCCTCTAATTGGAAAGTATATTCAATCCGCGTTTAGTATGGATTGTTATCTTGTTTTTCTCGATTGTCATAGCATTTCAACTGATGCTTATCAATCAATAAAACGACATTGTTCCCAGAGCTTTTAGTGTCAACAGCTGTTGGAGTTATTACAGTTGTTGGCTCTTTCGTATTACATGCACTAATCACAATTGGGATAAATATGCTCAGTATTGATAAAGCAGTGAACACCAATCCACAAGCACCTATCCATTTCTTTCCTCCGTGATTAGAGGCTTTAATCAAGCCAACTATGGATAGTATTAATCCTGCAAGCCCTAATGGGATGCCTATCATTAAGAAAATCATTATCAAGGCAGATGCTTCGCCTGAAAATGTGTCAGTGCTATTCTTAATAATAAGAACACTGATCAGTAGTGTGACCCATAATAAAATCAGCACAAAAAGAGAGAAACCAAAGCCAAGCCATGAAACTACATTCGATGGATTTTTCCCCAAAATATTTGGTTGTGTGTAATAACTGTTTTCAGATGTTGAATTTTCCATGTCTATTTATGTTTAGGCAAAGTTATGCATTATTATTGGTATACACAAAGATTTATAGATGGGAGTGGGCGATACGGCACCGCCGCCGGGCTATCATGAACCGAGCCTCGGTCTCGGCCTTCACACCGTTCTATAACAGAACTTTTGCGAAAGATTTCGTAATTTTGCAATCTAATGGAAACTAAACGCATACCGCCCAAGGCGATTGATGCTCTGGAACGAGCAATCAGTGGCGCAGTGCAGCAGCGCATCGACGATGACCCGGATGTTGCTGATGCTTACTTGCGTATCGGCATACATGAAAAGTCATTCACCGTCATGACGATGTATATTGAGGAAAGCAATGCATCGCAACCAAACCGCGATGTGGCATTGCTCGACCTAATGCTCGACCTCAAAGACAACGTTGGCAGTGGTACCGAAGACTGGGTACCTGACCACGCCGCCATCCGCAAACTCGCCGAGTCCTACTCCGAACTCATCGAGCTTGATTTCTGCCTCAATTGAAAAAATTGCTCTCAAACAGAGATTTTTAACCTCGATGAGCAGAAATCTTGCCCTACTTAAATATTACCTTTGCATCGATTGCCGTTAATTCAATTTTTTTGATTATCTTTGCAATCTACTGATAAACTGGGAACTGAACATCACCACCTACAACCTCTGCCGCATCAACATGTTCCTCCACAACATCAACTATAACAAGTTTGATATCCACAATGGTGACACGCTCTTAGAGCCGTACCATTGGGATGAGAAACCGTTTGATGCAATAGTCAGCAACCCTCCGGTACTTTCCAACTCAAACAACGTACCGAGAAGACTGCTCGTAATATCGGCAAGAACACCACAATCATCGTTCCGGCTCACAAAATCCCGGCGTTCAAACCTGCCGATGCTTTCAAAGCCGAAGTTGCCAAACAGTAACACCCATCGCCAATGAAGTTTCTATCGCTCTTTATAGCAATCCTCGCTTTCGCTTTGTCGACCTCTGCGCAGAAGATATATTCTGTCGACCACCAGTATCAGGCCGACATCAAGGTCTATGTCACGGATAAGGAATACCGTGCCGATCTTGTTGTTTTCAAGACTGACAAGGAATATCGTGTCAAGTCCAATGAAAACAAGGGCATTTGGTTCTTCATCAACTCACAGTCTCGTGCCGACAAAAAGATATACTTTGTCGACCATGAATATCAAGCCGACCTCGTTGTATTCTTTACTGATAAAGAATACCGCGCCGGTTGGAAAAAGAACGACAAGAAACATCTCCTATACTGACGGCCATGTCATTACTTGATTTCATATACAGTTGGTTCGCTTTTGATGCAATCAAAAAGATTTTCGACAAGAAACCCATGCCGAAATCAAAATATGATGGTCTGCCCTGGATGGGCGGCAAGGAGCGTGTTGAACCGAAGCCTGAAGTTTACGGCATAGATTTTGATGATGACCGCTATGACCAGCTGAAAGAAAAGCTCGAAGACCTTGAAAGCCGTCTCGATGACTTCGCCGGCACCGATTACTATTTTGACGAATCGCTCGGCAAGGTCTCCGAACTTATGGACCGAGAGCATCTGTCAGAAGATGATCTCGACCTTATTGAACGTGCCCTCGACAATGTAGAGAGCCGCATGGACGATTGCGAAGACCATCTCGACATGGAGGATGATGAATTGGATGACCGCGACTCAGACCTCTATGATGATGACATCGAGGACGAGCTTGACGATGCCCTTCTCGATGATGACCGCTTTGACGATTACAACTATCGCTTTGGCGATGACCCCGATGATGATTTTTGACCTATGGAAGTGAAAATCAACAAATGCAACATTCTTGTAGACCCTCAATTTGGTAGAGAATATCGTTGTAAAAATCAAGGAGGCCAAAAAGATTGACTCTCTGACGCTGCAATCCGTAACCGTGAGAGTCGGAAACCGCTCTCTCACGTTCTATGTCGACCAGTCGCTTTGCGGCATACGTCCGTTCTGGTACACCAACTTCTTCAATGAGCCTGAGCAGTTGGTACTTCCTCGCGTCACCGTCGAGAAAGTCAAGACCGACCGCTCGCTTGCCGTCATCGGACGCACATCGCAGTTCTACGATGTAAGCACCACCAAAGAATATGAGGTGCAGTCGAGTCCGCTTATTTATGACGAGCATTTGCAAATCGAGCAGATGCTTTCATCGGCAAACGTCCGTATGCCCTGGGGCAACGAGATGCCAAATAATGAAACGGATTTCAACGCTATGCTCGAAATCCTAATAACCGATTACACCTCGGAGCTTTCCGACAGCGACGAAAAGCCCAACTCGGTAAAATTCACATGGCGCTTTGCCGAGAACCGGCCAAAGGCTCTGCCGCCATGTTCTCCCGACATTTTCAACGACATATTTAATCCCACGTTCCAATAATGGCTCACTCGATACACATATCAACCGCCCGCACAATGCTCAACTCCGACGACCCTGTCGATATTTCTGTATGGAAATCCGACGGCTCTATCCTTGAACTTAAGAGGTTGTTTAAAAATAATTGTTAATAGAAGTCAGTTTACGAAGTGTTAT
>JAMPGA010000001.1:838286-904037 GCA_023664185.1 Muribaculaceae bacterium | reverse complement strand
ATGCCGTTTTTTCGTGCCATAAAGTCAGCCTAACTTAACTTGCGAAACTTGAACTTATAATACACACCATCAATAACCCAGCAATGAAGAGAACCACTTGTCAAAAGAATATTGTCATCAATTATATATTCTGTCATTTCATCATAGCCTTGAACATACATTGCTGTTTCTGAACTAAACTCATAACCCAAATTACGCAAAAGATTAGCAGCCGTCGAAGTGTTTGCCCAACTTGCATCCAGGGTGTAGCTCATATCAATTTCTTTGCCAATTTCGTTGAGCAAAAGTGCCATTTGATCAATAGCATCCTCGTAGGAAATTGATGGATATAATCCATTAGTACGCAATTTCCTATCAAATGGCTGTTGTTTATTATATATTGCCTCTACTATGGATGGGAAGCAATATTTATGGCCATTGAACTCTACTTCAGCTTCGCAATGAGACATTATAAGGGCTGTGCCTACAGCCACACAACCGACAGGACAACCAGGATGTTCTTCAATTACATATTTATCAAACGGAGATCTTTGATCAAGAATAGTTTTGATCTTTGGCTCTACTTGCTTAAAGCCCATTTCCAATTGTAAGCCCGTATCAATCCCCATAGTATCACGCTTTTCAACATAGGGTTTTATGTTAGACACAAAACTTTCCATCACAATTTCATTTTCGAATGAGAAAGTCCCAGTTTCGGAGAAGGCTAAAATTGATTTACCCTTAGTATCCGCGCAGACTATCACAAAGCCTTTATTGTCTGGATAGTTTATGACATAAGCGAGTGTGTCTGGGAGCACACTGACACCACGAGATCTTTTTTCATCAACGACAAAGCTCACTTCTGGTAAAGAATAGAGTCTTTCCTGCGATAAATCCAGGCTCTTCATGAAATCGCACGCGATTTCTACAGCCTCTGTTTGAGAAACACGATGATTATCGACAATATCATTTGTCGTCTCCGTTGGTGGCTCGTCCAGTACTGTCTCACTCGAACAAGCCATGAGTAATGCTCCAATCAAAAGATTGAAAAAAAACTTCATGTGTTTCATAAAAAATATTTTAAGTTCAACGGCAAAGATATACTTTTTTTAATATCAAACAAACCATACCTAAAAAATCTTAATTTTTTCAAACTCCCACAGGAGGGCTATGAAACACTCGACTTTTGGTTTCCTGAGTCCCATGACTTTTCAAACAGCCTTGAGAGCCTGGTATAGGCGGTGGACGGGAAGACCCATCACATTATAGAAGCTGCCCTGGATGGAGCGGATGGCGGCTGCACCAATCCATTCCTGTATGCCATAGGCGCCGGCTTTGTCGAGGGGCTGATATTGCTCCACATAGTAGGCTATCTCCTCGGGAGTAAGGTCGGAAAACTGCACTTTGGTTTCCACGCTCCATGTCTGCGTGGATGTGGCTGTGCGGATGGTCACTCCGGTTATCACCGTCTGTGTGTTGCCCTGGAGGAGTGCAAGCATCTCGGCGGCAGCTTTGAGCGACGAGGGTTTGCCAAGTACCCGGCCATCGAGAATCACGATGGTATCGGCCGTGATAACCAGACGGCGATCGTCAGGCTCAAGGGGATAGGCATCAGCTTTGAGCTTAGATAGATAGACCGGGATATCTTCGGGAAACATTCCTTCGGGCACACATTCGTCAACAGAGTGAGAAGTGTCAACGCGGAAGTCAATATCGAGCAGCGCCAGCAGTTCGCGGCGGCGTGGTGAGCCGCTGGCCAGCACCACATCATATTTATTAAGATTGGAAAGCGGTTTAAACATACATCAGTAGGGATAATCAGCCTAAAATTTCGAAATAGTCCACATAGATTTCGGTGACGGTGCGCGATATGGCATTACGATCCTGCCAGACGCGATGACGCAGTTTGCCCTCCACATACAGCCGTGTACCCTTGCGTATGTAGCGCTCGGCAGTGGTGGCCATGGCATCCCACATCACTATATTGTGCCATTCGGTGCGCGGCGGGGCAGCCTGCCCGTCGGGAGCAGGAGGAGCAGGCTCGTTGGTGGCCAGCGAGAAGGTGGCTATGGGGCGTGTCTGAATGTAGCGGATCTCGGGATCCTTGCCCACATTGCCCAGAAGGATTACTTTGTTTACACTCATAACTGATATCTATATCGCAAAATTAATAAATTTGCCTTCCGTAAGCAAATATTACAAACCATTGGGCATAGTTGTTCGTTGTAAAAATATGGTAATGATTAATCAGAAAAGAAACCAGCATATGAAAATTTCAAAAATTTTATCAGTAGCTGTGGCAGTGGCAGCAATGGCCATGTCGATCAGTTCGTGTGAGAGCGAGGAGAAGCGCCTGGCATCGCAGATGACCGGCATCTGGGCCGGAACACCCGAACAGGTCACCGACAATGCCGCTGTGACCGCCTCCATCACTGAGAGCTATTACTTTAAGCCCGACACGGCCTATATATCCAACGGCAAATTCCCGGTAGGCCCCCTGACCATCGAGGCCGTCATGACAATGTCGACCCAGGTAGTGGCCGAGGGAGACGGCACCATGCCCGTAGGGCTCACAGCTTCAGCCATCGCTCAGGCCAGTGGAACATGGAATGTGATAGATGACGATGAAGTATCGCTCTCCATCGACCCCCAGACCATCACCGTGAAAGTCGACCCCTCGAGCGTGTCCACATCTATCGACGGTACTACCCCGGCCTCAGAGTTCACACTTCCTCCCGAGATGGTGACCCGGCTTGAGGAATCGCTCAAAAGCGCTCTGGCCATCCGCTATGGTGGCATGAAGCTGATGGAGGATGTGAAGGTGAAGGGTACGCTGCTGAAATATGAAATGAGCCATATGGACTATGTGCTGACACGGCAGACTGAAAAGTTGGGTGTCTGAGAAAAGTTCATTACCTTTGTGCCGCAAAAAATATATTCATCCCCCTTACATCATTCCCCCCACACCCACTGAGATGTATAGAAAAGGAAAACTATATTTCCGATATGGCACAATGGGCTCGGCCAAGACCGCGCTTCTGCTCACAACAGCATACAACTTTGAAGAACGAGGCATGAGATACGTGTGTCTCAAGCCCGTGATAGACACCCGCGAGTCGAAAAACGTGATCCGATCGCGCATCGGCATAGAACGTGAATGTCGCTGGATATATCACGAAAGCGACCTCTATGAGATGGCCCGCGAGATGTTTGCTCAGATGGATGCCGTGATAGACTGGATTCTGGTAGACGAGGCTCAGTTTCTCACTGCCGAGCAGGTAGACCAGCTGTCGAGAGTGGTTGACGACTTTGGCAGCAATGTGATTTGCTACGGTCTTCGCACCGACTTCCAAAGCCACCTCTTTGAGGGCTCGCGCAGGCTCTTCGAGATAGCCGACACGATCGACGAGATAAAATCGACTTGCACCTGTGGCCACAAAACCATAATAAACGCCCGCATAGACCGCAACGGCGACTTTGTGGAAGAAGGTGAGCAGGTGGAGATAGGAGGCGATGACCGCTATATAGCTGTGTGCCGCAAGTGCTGGCGCAACAAGCGAATAGAGCAAGCCGCCCGATCGGCTCTCCCATTCGGGGATTTATAACACTTCAACTATTTCTTATGAAACGAACATTTCTCCTCATACTGATAAGCGTTCTGCTCGGGCCTCTGGCCGCGGGCGCGCAGACAGCCACGCCGACGCTCTCCGACGAGACGCTGACCTACGACGTCATCTACAAATGGGGATTCATCAATAAGGTGGCCGGGTATGCCACTATGACCCTGCGCTCCGACGGCAACTTCTATCGAGCCAGTCTCTATGCCGAAAACGCGCCCTGGGCCAACAGCATCTACATGTTGCGCGACACCCTCTACACCACCATGACCCATCAGGGACTATACCCCACCCAATACACCCTCATAGCCCACGAGAACGGCAAGTATAAGAAAGATATCCTCACTTTCAATCACAACGGCGACATCTTCACCGCCGAAGTGGTGAGATACCGCCGAGCCGCCAAGTCGGACAAAACTGAAAAATCGGAAACCGAGCTGGAAGCCACCGGTATGACCGTCGACATGCTCAGCGCTTTCTTCTATCTCCGCGCCATGGATTTCGACTCCATGACTGCCGGCGACAGCAAGACCCTCAATATCTTCTCGGGCGCAAAAAAAGAGCTACTAAAGATAATCTACAAGGGGCGGCAGACCATGAATCTGAACGGATCGAAGTTTGATACCTATCTCATCAATTTCACCTTCACCAGCCACGGCAAACAGAGCTCGGCTCCTATCTCGGCATGGATCACCACTGACGCCCGGCGCATACCCCTGAAAGTGGAGGGCAAACTCTCGGTGGGAAAAGTGAGAGCACTATACACAGGCCCCAATCCCTGATGAAACAGTTTGGTATACTGGCCACCACAGACCTCCACGGTCTCTATTACAACGGACAGCAAACTCCCCGCCCCGATGTCGGCTCGCTGGCTCGGGTGAGGGAGTTTGTGTCGTCATACCCCATGCCCCACCTTCTGCTCGACGCAGGCGACTTTATGGGGGGCGGGCTGCCGGCCTATGCGGCAAACCATCTGCTGACCCGCTCGCCTAATCTTCCGGCTCTTCTTGCCAACGAAGCCGGATATGACGCCATGGCGCCGGGCAACCATGATCTTGATGCCGGGCCGGAGGCATTCAGCCAATATGGCGCCACACTAACAGCACCGCTGCTTGCAGCTAATCTCCGAGGAGTTGACAATGTGAAGCCATGGACACTGATTCGGGCTGACGGATGGCTCATTGCTGTCATTGGGCTCGTCACCCCGGAGTGCGCACTGGCCGGATGGCAGGGTGCGGAGATCGCTGACCCTCTGGAGAGTATCCGCTCCGTCCTCGCCTCACTGCGGGCTTCCGCCACCCCTGATCTCACCGTGGGGCTCTTCCACCTGGGGCCGCAGGAGTGCGCTGAAATAGCCGCGCAGACCGTCGGAATCGACCTCATAGTGAGCGGACACGTCCACAGCAATCCCGGTGTCACCTCTGCAGCTGGCACTACCATAATAAACCCCGGCGCATATGGCAGAAAGATAGCCGAATTCATCGTTACCCACACGCCAGAGGGATTCGATGTGAAAGGGAATATACTCATCCTCCCAGCGGCTACTCCTCCCGATATGCCCTCAGAAATATCGTGCATCGGGCGTCGATGCCTCACATCTACTCCCGCCACGCTCCATCAGTTGTTGCGGCAGGCATATCTCAAAGCCTTCCCGAGCTCTGTGCCGATGATCGCGAGTGACGACATAGCCCTCCCCGCCGGTTTCACACTCGCTGACAGCTTCCGGCTTCTCCCCTACGACGACTATCTGCTCCTGCTCCCCGACGGCACCTCCCTGACCCCTCACGATCTCGGCACACCCATCCCACCCGGAACGATATGCTCCCCTCACCCCCTGCGCCACTACCTCTGACAAATTTGGATATACCACAAATATTCTGTAAATTTGCGCCCGGATTAGCTCCGGCTGATCGCCATACAGGGAAGTGAGTCTGTTCACTGTCCCGGCCACAGAGCCGCAACAAAGGAGACAGACACCGGGATGCGCCTACCGACTGCCTGGGTCAGGAAGCCGTGGCGAGCCTCGCAGCGATCTCTCGTCGGGTCGCAGAAAAAACTCCGAGCCATCCCTGCTTTGTCGGCTTCTTTTACAGGAGGCCGGAATGGAAGATTTTGTCTTGACTCAGAGTGTGTCTAATAAAGGATGTTAACGTGTAGGGGGCCAATCTTTAGACAAAAAGCGGCAAAGAGTGGCCGAGCCGAGGTAACTTTCGTTAATTCACACTCGTTAAAACAACATTTCAGAATTTATAAAAGTCTTATGAGGCGAAATAACGCGAAAAGAAAGAATGATTTGACTTCATGCTATGGATGTCTTTATCGCTTTGTTTCAGTCGTGTACATCCAGTACACTCCCGAAACTGCATCGATAAACACATCTCATAACATGAACCCTACGCGTTAACACCCTTTATTAGACACACTCTCAACCTTGATCACCAACACCCGCAGCCGCAACGTAGTTAAAAACATCCTGGCTTCCTCTGTGTTCAGAGGGGGCGCCGCGCTGATTTCCTTCATCGTGGTTCCCATAACCCTTGACTATCTCAACGACTACGAGTATGGTGTGTGGCTAACCATAAGCACCACAGTGAGCTGGATTTTCCTGCTCGACATAGGGCTGGGCAACGGCCTGCGCAACAAGCTTGCCGAGGCCATGGCCCACGAGGACACCGAGAGCGGGCGTATCTACGTGAGCACCACATTTTTTGTGCTCGCCGTGATAATCGGGACTTTCTTTCTGCTATATCTGGCCGCCAGTCGGTGGATAGATTGGTATAGCATGCTCAATGTAGAGCCCGCCAGAGTCAGCTCGCTGGGTTCGACCATGCTCATCGTGGTGGGATTCACGTGTCTCACCTTTATAGTGCGACTGGTTGGCACAGTCTACACTGCCCTTCAGCAGCCGGCCATGAACGACATCATCTACTTTATCGGCAGCCTCATCTCGCTGGTGCTGATATGGATCATCACCCGCACCACGGCATCGTCGCTGCAGCTGGTGGCTCTTATCTTCACGGCAGTACCGGCGCTGGTATATGTGGCCATGTATCCCGTGGTGTTCAGCCGATACAGGTTTCTGCGGCCGTCGATCAAGTACATACGTCTGAGGCTTTTCGGACAGCTGGCGTCGCTGAGCGCACGATTTTTTGTTATACAGATCACCACGGTGGTGATATTTTTATCGTCAAACATCATCATTTCCCACCTCCTGGGTCCGGCCGAGGTGACCCCCTACAATCTTGCCTACAAGTATTTTTCAGTGCTTCTGCTGGTATCAAACATTGTGTTGACCCCTGTATGGTCGGCTGTGACAGAGGCGTATACAAAAAATGACCTGTCCTGGATGAACTCCACCCTGCGCCGTCTGCTGGGCATGTGGGGCTTGCTCTGCGCCATAGCGGTGGCCATGACGCTCCTCTCAGCCCCAGTCTACCGCATCTGGCTGAAGAGCGAGGTGAATATCCCCTTGGCTCTGACTCTATGGTGTGCACTATATGTGGTGCTCCTGATTCCGGGCAATATCTTTGTCAACTTCATCAACGGCACCGGAAAACTCAAAGTGCAGTTCTGCGCCGAAATCATCCAAACCGTCCTGTTCATTCCTTTGGCCATCTACCTGTGTGGCCACATCGGAGTGGCAGGCATTCCCGTGACACTCTCTGCCATAAGCCTGCTTAGGCTTATATGGAGCGGACGCCAATGCATGGCTCTCATAAGGGGCACCGCCACAGGAATATGGAATAATTGATTGCCTTTATGTCTCCCATCAGACAATACATAAAACAATTCGACAGGAAAGACAAGCTGATCTTTCTTGTGGGATTGCTCACATTCGTCAAATTCCGCCTGTTGGGCACATTTGCCGCAGGCGAGATACTGGTATTTCTCATCACTCCGTTCATACCGTTCAGATCGTTTCTCCACAACGGCCGCATGCGCACTTTCGCCACCCTGGCATGTCTGTGGCTGGCCGGAGTGTTGATAGCCGACATTTACAACGAAAGCTCTCTGGAAAACAGTCTGAAGGGGGCGTTCAATGTGGTGTTCTTCCTCTGCCTCATACCGTTTGGCTACTGGATGCTGAGCGACAAGCCCGAGCGTATGCTCACCTTCATTGCCGGAGCTGCCATTTCGCGCTATCTTTCATATCTGCTCTTTGGTTCAGGGACAGAGGATAGCGAGATAGCCGATATCGTGTGGGGCTACTACTCTCTGCAATATCTGTTTCTTGCGGCAGCTGCCTACATGTATTATGCCGGACACCGCAAGGCAGCCTGCATCACGATATTTGCCTTTGGCTTCTACGGGCTATTCAATCTATCGAGATACCTGTTTCTCATCTATACACTTGATGTGATAATACTGCTCACCATCGGCAAGGTAAACAACAGCAACAAGCGTGCGCGGCGCCGGGCTCTCTACCGCCACTCCATACCCCTTGTTCTCTGTCTGTGTGTGGCTTTCGGAGGTGTGAAATACCTCTACTCCAGCCTGGCCGCCAAAGGTGTGCTGGGCGAGTATGCTCAGCTGAAATACAAAAAACAGGCCAGCTCGGCAATAGGCATAGCCTCCGGACGAATAGACTTCTTTGAAGCCGGATATGCCATAATAGCCAACCCGCTGATGGGTTATGGCAGCTTTGCCAAGGACAAAGACAATGTGGTGAACCGCTTCCGCGAAAAGATTGGCATAGAGAAGTCGGTGAACCGAGGCATATCGGGAATGGATCAATACATGCCCACACACTCCCACATCTTCGGTTCCTGGATCCAGGCCGGCATTCTGGGTATGTTCTTGTGGCTGTGGGTGTTGGTGCTGATGTTCAAATTCCTGTTCAGATATCTACTGTACAATCCCAGGATGCTGCTGTTCAATCTGGTGCTCGCATCGATGACCATATGGGATATCCTCTTCTCCCCCTTGGGCAGCCGCCCCATTACAGTGTTCAGCATTATATTTTTCATAACCCAATACAGTCAGGCTTATCTCAATGACAAAGTGCACAGACAGGGAAACCGCTATATCCATTATAATACCGTCGTTCAACCAGGCTGAATATCTCGACGAGGCTCTCCTCTCGGTGTTCAATCAGGACTATACAAACTATGAAGTGATAGTGATGGACGGCGGTTCGACCGACGGCTCGGTGGATGTGATACGCCGCTACGAGTCTCGTCTGGCTCACTGGCAGTCGGCTCCCGACGGCGGACAGAGCGAGGCCATCAACAATGGCTTCCGCCGGGCCAAAGGTGAGTTTGTGACCTGGCTGAATTCCGACGATGTTATGATGCCGGGCACACTCCGGGCCATAGACCGCGCTGCACACAGATATCCCTCCACCGATTTTTATCTGGGCAACGTGGTGTGGATAGACAGCAAGGGGGTGATAATACGCAGCGGACTCATCGAGGGCGAATCGGCTTTCTGGAACAAGCGGTTCCAATTTTCCAACGGTGGCCCCTCGGCCTTTGTGAGACGATCGGTGTTTGATGAGATCGGCTACCTGCGCGAGGATTTCGGCTATGCCATGGACACCGAGTTCTGGAAGCGTCTCATAGCCACAGGCCACCCCTTCAGGCGCATTGGGCGATATTGCTGGGCTTTCCGGTGTCATGAACTGTCAAAGACCACGGGGCAGAACTTCGCAGCGTCGCCCATGGCCGATAAAAACCATCCTTCATGGAAGAAAAGGGAGCGTGAAGACCAAATGATTCTGAGTCTCTACCCCACCCCCTGGCTTGCCACCCAGATATGGAGACTCTCAAAGCTCATTAGCCCCACAGTCATCACCAGAATCACACATAAAAAATATCTTGGAAAGCATTATTCCCAGATAGACCAATGAATATACTCCACACCATCCCCGGACTCGATGCCAAGAGCGGAGGCACATCCACAAGTGTCTACACCCTTGTGAAGGCTCTTGCCGCAGCCGATCCAGATGTCAAGGCCCGACTGCTGGCTCTCGAGAGCCGCGACGGCCAGCCTATGGCCGGACACGGGGAGCCGTGGATCAAGACCGTGGAGTGGGATGCCATAACGCCGCTGGCTCTCTCGGCCAACTACAAGAGGTTTCTCACCAATGACGACTTTGACCTCTGTCACATCAACGGCATGTGGATGTATCCCAACCATATATCCTGCGCCGTGGCGCGCCGCAAGGGGAAGCCTTATGTGATCACCCCTCACGGCATGCTCTACCCACAGACACTGCGCTCGTCGAGATGGAAGAAAAACCTTGTGAGAAAACTGTGGTTTGACCGCGACATCCGCGAGGCCGCCTGCATCCATGCCACCTGCCCCGAGGAGATGGAGCATATTCGCGCCCTCACCGGATACCGTGGCCCGATAGCTGTAATACCCAACGCCATAGAGATGCCCGAATATGTCGACGAGATATACACCCTCCGCTTCAGCCGTGACATCGCCTCCGGTGATCCTGTCAGGTTAGGTTTTCTGGGGCGTCTGCATCCGCGCAAAAACGTCGAGTCGATCATCTTGGCGGCTGCAATGCGCAAAAACCTGAATCTCGAAATAGAGATAATGGGCACCGGCGATGCGGAATACGAAAACCGACTGCGCGATCTTGTGGCTCGCAACGGCCTTGACGACAGGGTGAATTTTGCCGGATTTGTGAGCGGCCGACAGAAGTTTGAACGCCTGTCTCGCCTGATGGCACTCTTTGTCCCGAGCGATATGGAAAACTTCGGCATGATAATACCCGAGGCGCTCAGCGTGGGCACTCCCGTAATGGCTTCGCTCGGCACTCCTTGGCAAGTTTTAAAGCAGGAGGGGCTGGGATGGTGGTGCGACAACACCCCTGCCAACCTGGCCGACATAATGGATACACTTGCCTATCTGCCCCCTGCCCAACTCAAGGAGATGGGGCGGCGTGGCCACGACTATACCGCCGCACGATTCAACCCCGGGCATATAGCCTCGCAAACCATCAGTCTGTACAAATGGATTCTAAACGGGGACGAACGACCCGATTTTGTGCACGTTCAGTAGTGATGAAAGAGAGAAAGTTTTCGGTGGTGACGATTGTGCGCAACGATGTCGGAGGCATAGAGAAGACTCTGCAGAGCGTATTGGGTCAGCAATATGGGAATCTGGAGTATATCGTGATCGACGGTCTCTCGACCGACGGCACCTCGGAGATCATCGACAACTATCGCCCCGGCATACAGAACTATGTAAGAGAAAAGGATGCAGGCATATATGATGCCATGAACAAGGGTCTGCGTCAGGCCACGGGCGAATATGTGATTTTCATGAACTCAGGCGATTGTTTCGACTCGCCCGACGTGCTCAGCCGCTTGAACTCGGCTATAGGAAATGGAGCGCCGGTACTGGTCTACGGCACATACCGCGAAATGAAACGCGGAAAAGCCGGGGGTGTGATCCCCTGCCGCCATTATTCCAAGATATGGTGGGGACCTGTGGCTTCCCATCAGTCAACGCTCTATAATACCGCATTCCTTCGGGAACACTCCCTCATCTACGACACCACCTACCGCGTGGCGGCCGACTACAGGCTCACTCTCGAGGTGATAAAACTCTCTTCTGGCCGTGTGCTGCAGACCAATATCTGCATCTCGCGATTCGACATCGACGGACTCTCCTGCAACAACCAGAACCTGGGTCTCAGCGAGGCCAACCGTGTGAGGCGCGAAGTGCTGGGGTGGAACTCACTGCAGACCGCCTCGATCACGCTGCTGCTCCTTGCCGCCCGTTACACCAAGAAATGTGCCACTCCGCTATACAACCTGCTCCGAAAATGAATCTGTCAGACTATAAGGAAGCCAAGCCCCATAGGGTGAAGCGGCTTGTGTGGCTGCTCATCAACAGCACCATCTTCCGACTGCTCATAGGGCGTCTGTGCTGGCCGCTGCGCCGCGGGCTGCTCATGGCGTTTGGAGCCACTGTAGATCGGCAGGCATATATCTATCCTTCCTGCTCGATTTTCGCCCCGTGGTTCCTCACAGTGGGGCGAGCATGCCTGGGGCCACGCACGGAGATCTACAACAAGGACTTTGTTGTGATTGGCAATGACACTGTTGTGTCGCAGGGCTCAAAGCTCTACACTGCTACTCACGACACCTCATCACTCATGCTTCCGTTGGTCACCCGCCCCATTGTCTTGGAAAACCATGTCTGGGTGGCAGCCGACGTCTTTGTGGGCCCGGGAGTCACCTTGGGTGAAGGCTCGGTGGCAGGCGCACGCTCGGCTGTGTTTCGCGACGTGGAGCCCTGGACCATTGTGGGAGGCAACCCCGCAAGGGTGATTAAAAAACGTATTCTGAATGACACCTGACATAACTGCGATAATACTGACCTTCAATGAGGAGCTCCACATAGCTCGTTGTCTTGAAAGCATCAAGGGGTTGGCTAAAGAGGTCTATGTGGTAGACTCCGGCTCGACCGACGCCACTTGCCGCATAGCCCGCGAGATGGGAGCCAAAGTGGTGACCTACGACTGGCCCGGCTGTCAGGCTCTTCAATTCAACCGTGCCCTCGACAATCTCGAGATAATCACATCGTGGGTGATGCGTCTGGACGCCGACGAGTATCCCACCCCTGAGCTCGTGGCCGAGATAGCCCAAAGGCTGCCTCAGACTCCCCCCGACGTGAATGCCTATATTCTGCCCCTCGGCAGGGTGTTTATGGGGCGCCGTCTGCGCCACGGCATAGCCCAGGGTGTGGAGATGGTGCGACTGTTCCGTCGGGGCAAAGCCCGCTACGAGGATCGCCTTATGGACGAACATCTGACGGTGGAGGGTAACGTCGGACGTCTGAAACACCATTTTGTTGACCACAGCCTCATCCCTTTGAATGAATTTATAGCAAAACACAACGCCTACGCCCTGCGCGAGGCTGCCACTATCCTTACCACCCAGAGCGGTGAATCTGTGGGTAATCTCGCCCCTCAGACCGCCAAAAAACGCCGTGCCAAAAGCCTCTACGCCCGCATGCCCATGCTGTGGAGAGCCTTCGGATACTTCTTTTACCGCTACGTGGTGAGACTCGGATTTCTCGATGGCCGTGAAGGCTTTCTGTGGGATTTTCTGCAGGGCTGGTGGTATCGTACACTTGTCGACGCCAGGATTATAGAGATTAAGCGCCAGGCCGGGAGCGATGACCCGGCTGAAATAAGCCGTGTGTTGCGCCAACACTATGGCATCAATCTCCCAACCAATCCATCTTCCCAGGAATTCTGATGAAAATATCCATAATAACAGTCTCCATAAACAGCCACGCCACCATTGCCGACACAATGGAGAGTGTGCTGGCACAAGATTATGAAGACTTTGAGCATATCATAGTCGACGGCGGCTCGACCGACGGCACCGTCGACCTGATAAAACAGTATGAGCCACGCTATGGCGGACGCTTGAAATGGGTGAGCCAACCCGACAATGGCCTCTATGATGCCATGAACCGTGGCATAGCAATGGCCACAGGCGATGCCGTGGGCACACTCAATTCCGACGACTTCCTCACCTCGACCGACGTGCTCAGCCGTGTGGCCCGAGGGCTGGAAGGTGTCGATGCAGTGTATGGAGATGTCCACTACGTCTCTCCCACCGATCTTTCCACCAGTGTGCGCTGCTACTCGTCGGCCTCGTTTCGCCCCTGGATGATGAGGCTCGGATACATGCCTGCCCATCCGTCGTTCTACTGCCGGCGCCACGTCTATGAGCGTTACGGCACCTTTGACACCCGCTTCCGCGTGGCCTCCGACTTCGAACTGCTGCTGCGACTCATCTACATACACCGCATCAGTTGCCGATATCTGCCCCTCGACTTCGTCACCATGCGCACCGGTGGCATCTCCAACTCTGGTCTGGGCAGCCACCGCAACATTCTGCACGACCACTTCGAGGCCTATCGCAAAAACCGCATTCACTCGTGCCTGCTGTTTGAGTCGGTACGCTATGTCACCCGACTCTTCGAGCTGGCTCTGCCCCGTATAATCCACTCCAAATCAAGCCAGGAATACCCCCTGGCCTACAAACCACTGAACACCCAAACCCAACGCCCCACCACATGAAAAAAGCTCTCATCACCGGAATCACCGGCCAGGACGGCAGCTTTCTTGCCGAATTCCTGCTTGAAAAAGGATATGAAGTACACGGCACCATCCGCCGTTCCAGCTCGGACTTCCGCGAGCGTATAGCCCACCTCGAGGGTACTCCAGGTTTCCACCTCCACTATGCTGATCTCTCCGACTCCATGTCGGTGATGCAGGTGGTAGGCTCCGTAAGGCCTGACGAAATCTACAATCTGGCTGCACAGAGCCATGTGCAGGTGTCGTTTGACTCACCCGAATTTACCGCCGACATCGATGCCGTGGGCGTGCTTCGCATTCTCGAGGCCGTGAGGCTGAGCGGACTAGTCAAAAGCTGCCGCATCTATCAAGCCTCTACATCGGAGCTCTACGGCAAGGTGGAGGAAGTGCCGCAGAACGAAAACACCCCCTTCCATCCCTACTCACCCTATGCTGTGGCCAAGCTCTACGGCTTCTGGATGGTCAAGGAATACCGCGAGGCCTATGACATGTATTGCTGCTCGGGCATACTCTTCAACCACGAGTCGGAACGCCGCGGCGAGACCTTTGTGACGCGCAAGATCACCCTGGCAGCTGCCCGCATAGCCCAGGGCAAACAGCAGAAACTCTATTTGGGCAATCTCTCGAGCCGCCGAGACTGGGGCTATGCACGCGACTATGTGGAGTGCATGTGGCTCATATTGCAGCAGCCCAAGCCCGAAGACTATGTCATAGCCACAGGCCATCAGCACTCCGTGCGCGATTTCTGTCAGCTGGCCTTCCGCCGCGCAGGCATAGAGCTGCGTTTTGAGGGTGAGGGCGCCGATGAAAAAGGCATCGACGTGGCCACCGGACGTGTGCTCATCGAGGTATCGCCCGATTTCTACCGTCCCACCGATGTGGTAAACCTTTGGGGAGATCCCGCCAAGGCACGCCGCGAGCTGGGCTGGGATCCCGACAAAAAAACCTCTTTCGAGCAGCTGGTCAACATTATGGTAGATGCCGACATGGCCAAGGTGGCCGTAGAGCGCGCCGGCGAACAAGTGCGCACCAACCTCGCCGAATATCTTGAAAAAGGTATCGTGAAGTAATTCAGAATACAGGAATTTGGAATAAGTGCCCGGAATCATTCGGGCACTTATTGTTTGTATTATAACAAGTTTCTCAGTACCAAAATCCAGTTATGTCAGAAATTTTTATATCTTTGTAAACGGACAAAAACAGAAGATAAAACCATAGCAAGACCTATAGCTGAAACCCCAATACTAACAGGCGAGGACGCAATCCGCTTCGAGGAAAGGATGCGTCAAGTCGACAACCTCACAAAGGAATGCTTATATTACCGCTGTAAGGTTCCAAGAAAAGAATGGCTTCATAAAACTCACGCAGAAAGAAGAAAACGAACACACCCGTCTGATGTTTTTCGATATGATGGAACTTGATTGAAAAAACCAGGCCGGCCTTTCCTTCAGTATTCCCTAAAGGATGTGATATTGCCGTTTTGCCAGGTGAGATCTACGGTTTTGCCTGAGCGGGTGCGGATGCCTCTGAAAGCTCCTGAGGGCCATGCCGCGGGGAGCGCGGGCAGGGGGATTACTTCGCCCGCGGAGGTCGACTGCAGGAGCATCTCCACTATTCCGGCTGTACCGCCGAAGTTGCCGTCGATCTGAAACGGCGGATGGGCGTCGAGCAGATTTGGGTATGTGCCGCCACCGGTGCGTCGGCCGGGGCCGCGATAATCCTGAGGTGACACATAGCGAAGCAGCTTCCTGAACATAGTGTAGGCATCCTGACCCTGGCGCATACGTGCCAGCAGATTTATGCGCCAGGCGGCACTCCAGCCTGTGGTCTTAAGCCCTTTGATTTCCAAAGTCCGTGTGGCAGCCAGTGCCAGTTCTGGGGTCTCGGCCACCGACAGATGGTGGCCGGGATAGAGGCCGAACAGATGCGACTGATGCCGATGGGTAGGTTCGGCATCGTCCCAGTCGTGATACCACTCCATGAGCTGCCCCTTATTCCCGATGCCATAGGGTCGAAGGAGCTGGAGAGCGGTGGTGATTTCACTGCAAAGGGCAGAATCAGTGTCGAGTGTATTGGCCGCATCACTTACGTCGAGCAGCAGCTCTCGAATCATGGCCAGATCTGAAGTAGCGCCATAGAGTGTGGCTCCCTTATATCCCTGGGGTGTCACATATTTATTTTCTGGAGATGTGGAGGGGGCTGTGATGAGCAGACCCTCATTCTCAACAAGCATTTCGAGCGCAAACTCTGCAGCCCCGCGCATCACTGGATAATAACGGCGCAGGAAATCCACGTCGCGGCTGAACAGCCAGTGCTCATATATATGTGTTGCCAGCCACACTCCACCCATGTTCCAGCAAGCCCATGAGGGATCGCCCGACCCTTGGCCGACGGGACACGTCATGGCCCATATGTCGGAGTTGTGGGCAGCACACCAGCCTCGGCGTGCGCCGTAATACTCTCGCGCCGTCTTGGCTCCTGTGACCGACAGATTTTCTATCCAAGGGATAAGCGATCGGACATGCAGATCGCCAAGCCCGATAGTCTCGGCGCACCAATAGTTTTCCTCGACATTGATATTTGTGGTGTAGTTTGAGCTCCAGGGGGGCTGAATGTGTTCATTCCACAAACCCTGTAGATTGGCGGGCACGCCGAGTGTGCGAGCCGAGGCTATGAGCAGGTAGCGGCCGAAATTGAAATAGAGTTCCTCAAGGTCGGGGTTATGTTCCTCAAAATCTGTGTAGCGACGCAGCTGGACATCGGTGGGGAGCGAGGCTATGGAATCGGGGGTCGTGCCCAAATCGAGCGACACACGCCCGAACAATTCGCCATAGTCACTGATATGGTTGTCCAACACATTTTTATAACCACGACTGATGGCTGACTCAAGTGTACTCCTGGCTCGCAAAGCCGTATTCTCCATACTGGCAGGGAGACGGTTGAAGGCCGTAAAACCTGTGGCATTGGTAAACCATATCTCTGCACTCTTGCAATCCTCAAGCCTCAAAGCTCCGTCGGGAAGAGCGCGGAGGGTGCCACCGTCGGGTAGCAAGACTCTGGCCACCGAACAGAAGGGTGTGCCTCGCCCGGAAGCGTATCTGAAAGGGGCTGAGCTATAGGCAGCTCGTCCGGACATAGTGATGGTGCCGTCGGGGGTAGAGAGTGATGTGTGGGGCAGCTTGGAGGCGAGTATCAGAGTGGCCGAAAAGGGTTCGGGGCTTTGTATGCTGAAGACAATCACCGAGTCGGGAGCCGATGCGAAGCATGTAGTGGTGCGCACTCCGGTTGTGGTTGTGGCCACCGCGTTCTGCAGATCAAGACTTCGCCTACACACCGATCCCGCAGGGAATGAGTCGTAGGTTATCACCATTTGTCCCAACGGCTGGTAGTTTTCGCTGTTATGCCCCTGCAGACGTCTCTGCAGAGAGTCGGCCTTGGGATAATCCTCGGCAAAAAGCGCGTGGCGTATCTCTGCCATAGCTCCGGCAGCCGCTGCCGGGACACTGGCAGTATCGGGCTCGCCGGTCCAGAGAGTGATATCGTTTAGCGAGACACTGTCAGCTTGAACACCTCCATAGAGTATGGCTCCAAGCCGCCCGTTGCCTATGAGGAGGGTCTCTTCAAAATATGAAGCCGGTCTGTCAAACCACAGGGTGGTTGATGGCGACGACGCGGCCATGGCCGACAATGTGCCGGCCACGAGCAGAGGAAGGAGAAACCGGAGTGTCATATGAGGATGGAGGAGAAAACGCAGCCCGACGTCTCAGACGTTGAAGAGGAAGTGCATTATATCGCCGTCCTGAGCCACATAGTTTTTACCCTCAATGGCCATCTTGCCGGCTTCGCGCACGGCACTCTCGCTGCCGAGCGACACGAAATCATCGTATTTAATGACCTCTGCGCGGATAAATCCCTTCTCGAAGTCGGTGTGGATGGTACCGGCACACTGCGGAGCCTTGCTCCCCTTGAGGAATGTCCAGGCACGCACCTCATCGGGGCCGGCGGTAAAGAATGTCTGCAGATTGAGCAGTGCGTAGGCGGCGCGAATCAGTCGAGCCACACCCGACTCCTGCAACCCTATCTCGGCCAGAAATTCCTGGCGCTCCTCCCAGGTGTCGAGCTCGGCAATCTCGCTCTCAGTCTGGGCGGCCACAATTAGCATCTGTGCATTTTCTCCGCTGATGGCTTCCTTGACGGCATCTACGTAACGGTTGCCCTCGACAGCGGCGGTATCGTCGACGTTGCAAACATAGAGCACCGGCTTGGATGTGAGCAGGAAGAGCTCACGGGCAAATTTCTGCTCGTCGGGAGTTTCGAGCTCTACGGTACGCGCTGGCTTTCCGGCCACCAGGGCATCATAGTATTTGCGGAGCACCTCATACTGCATCTTGGCCACCTTGTCGCCACCGGTCTGAGCCTGTTTCTGAGTGCGGGCCATACGGCTCTCCACGGTCTCAAGATCCTTAATCTGGAGCTCGTAATCGATTATCTCCTTGTCGCGCACGGGGTCGACGGTGTCGTGCACATGCGTCACATTGGGATCGTCGAAGCAGCGGAGCACATGGATTATGGCATCAGTCTCGCGGATATTGGCCAGAAACTTATTGCCCAGTCCCTCACCCTTGCTTGCACCCTTGACGAGGCCGGCGATATCGACAATCTCGACAGTGGCCGGGACCACGGAGCGCGGACTGCACATCTCAACAAGCTTGTTCAGGCGCTCGTCGGGCACGGTGATCACACCGACGTTGGGCTCGATGGTGCAGAACGGGAAGTTGGCCGACTGGGCCTTGGCGTTGGAGAGACAGTTGAAGAGAGTG
Source organism: Muribaculaceae bacterium (assembly GCA_023664185.1). Lineage (GTDB taxonomy): Bacteria > Bacteroidota > Bacteroidia > Bacteroidales > Muribaculaceae > Duncaniella. Next base: position 885,546 of record JAMPGA010000001.1, on the reverse strand, counting down.
GACTTGCCCACGTTGGGGAGTCCGACTATGCCGCATTGTAGTGCCATATCTGTATGCTGTGTGTGGTATTGACTTGTTTTTTGTTTTGGGAGTGCAAAGATAACCATTTTTCGCGGGATTATGAAGGTGGCGACACACAGATTTGCACAATTGTCAAAATTTTGCTTACTTTGCATCTCTTGTCGGAAGAAGACAAGTAAAAAATAAAACTATTCTTCATGCAAATCATATTACTCTCAGGCGGTTCGGGCACACGCCTGTGGCCACTTTCAAACGATGCCCGCTCCAAACAGTTTCTGCGCCTCCTCGACACTGAAGATGGCTCGGGCAGCAAAGAGTCGATGGTTCAACGCGTGGTGCGTCAGTTGCGCCAGGCTGGCATAGACGATGACATCACCGTGGCCACCAGCATCGCTCAGCGCGACTCTGTGGTGTCGCAGCTGGGCGACACTGTAGGCATCGTCACCGAGCCCTCGCGCCGCAAGACTTTCCCCGCCATTTGCCTCGCATGCGGGTATCTGGCTCTCGAGAAGCACTGCAGCCCCGACGAGACAGTGGTGGTGATCCCATGCGACCCATATACCGATCTGGGATATTTTGAAGCCATAAAGCAGATGGCCGAGGGAGTAAAAACCTCATCAGCCCGGCTGATAGTGATGGGCATTACGCCGACTTATCCGTCAGGAAAATATGGCTATATAGTGCCCGACCGCACCCAAGAGCCCGACCAAAACGGCATTATCCCTGTGAAACGGTTCACTGAGAAGCCCGACGTGGCTACGGCCCAAAAGCTCATAAACGAAGGCGGAAAATGGAACGCCGGAGTTTTTGCCTTCAAACTGGGTTATCTCACGGAAATAGCCCACAGGTATGTCGACGCCGACTCTGTGATGGGCATAATCGAGCGCTACACACAGTTCCCTCAGATAAGCTTTGACTGCGAGGTGGCTGAGAAGCTCTCCAACATAGGCATGGTGGAATATAACGGCCAATGGAAGGATCTGGGCACATGGATCACTCTGACCGACGAGCTGAAATGCCGGACATATGGAAACGTATTTACCGATGGTACCGACCACAACACCCACATTTTCAATGAGCTCGGTATACCCATGCTCTGCTTGGGCACCTCCGACCTGGTGGTGGCCGCATCGCCCGACGGCATTATCGTATCGGAGAAAAGCAAAAGCGAAAACGTAAAGGTCTTTGCCGAGAAGCTGAAGAGCCGACCCATGTATGAGGAACGCCGCTGGGGCACATACAAGGTGATCGACAACGTAGAATTTCCCGACGGTTACTGTGCCCTGACCAAGCAGCTCACCCTCAATCCCGGGTGCTCCATCAGCTATCAACGCCATTCGTGCCGCAATGAGGTGTGGACCTTCATCGACGGCGAGGGTGAAATAATCCTCGACGGCGAGCGTCGCCGCGTGGGGCGCGGCGAAACCATCGTGATAAACCGTGGCGTGAAACACGCTCTGCGAGCCACCACAAGCCTCACCTTCATCGAAGTCCAGTCTGGATCCAATCTGGTGGAGGAGGATATAGAGCGCTTCGATTTCAGCTGGTAGCCTCCACAATTCTCTTTCCGGCCACCGAGACTATGACGCGCGAAGTGTCGAAGTATCGGGCAGCCGTTTCGGCTATTGTCGCTGCCGTAGTGGTGGAGACTGCCTCATACTGGCGTGCAAAATAATCTGACGGGGTGTCAGCCAGCACCTGGTTTTGCAAGAAGTCCATGCGCTGGAAAGGGGTGTCGAGCACCGCAGCCAGTCCGGACATCTGGAAGCTGGTGAGGCTGTCGAGCTCTTCGTGTGTGAAAGTAGATTCATCCTTCAGACGCTCTATTTCACTTATACTCTCCGATATGACCAGATCGGTATTCTCGCACGCAGTTTCGGTGGAGATCACCATATACCCGTTTTCTGGATAGCCATAGAGCGCGCTTGTGATTCCATAGGTGAGCCCCTTGTCCTCGCGTATATTGGCCATGAGGCGGCTGCCGAAATATCCACCCAGAGCACATGTGGCAATGCGGAGCCTGATGAAATCGGGATTATCTCTGCCTGGCACCGGCAGGGCTATTCTCACGCCGTTCTGCAGGGCATCGGGCATGGGGGTGAATATCTCGCAGGGCTCTGGATAAGCCTCAAAAACGGGTTCAGTCAGAGCGAAGCGCACTCCGATGTCTATGCGGCCGAATTCGCGCGTCACGGCATCGATCATCTCAGCCGAAATCTTGCCTGCCAGATAGATATGCACCTCCCTGAGGTCGAGACGCCGAATATGAGCCTCGCGCAGGGCCTCAGGAGTGAAACCCAAAACAGTATCGGGATCGGGCATCTGGGCCAGCGGATTGGTCGCTCCAAACATGGCGGGATTCAAAGCCTTTGTGGCAAGATATCCCACTTTACATTGATTCACGGCTATGTTCGAGCTCATGCGGCGCGCCACTCGGCTCACGGCCTCAGGCTCAAACGAGGGCTCGAAGGCCATCTCGCGCGCCAGTGGCAATATGTTGCTGAACACTGAGCAGAGGGCAAAGGTATTGAGCACGGTGTGGTGAGTCGATATCGACGGCATCACCCAGGCGCCGTTGGTCTCGAGCATGTCGGCCATACGCGATCCGGGGGTATGCACACTCCCCTCGGGGAGCAGCTTTGAAATCATCTCATACTCTCCGGCCACACGGCTCTCCGCCAATCCACCCGGGAGTACTATGCCCAGACGGCACACTTCGTTAGGTCCATTGTCCACGACATGAAGAGTGATGCCGTTGGGGAGCATGCTCACCACATCGGGAGCCAGCGAGAGGGGGCCTATACGATGGATGGCGGGGCGTATGTTTCTGTCAGGCGAAATATTCATTTCAATTTTCTTTCGATGATTGAGCCCAACACAGCATTGCGGGCATCTTCTACACTGGGTTCGGCTGTCGGCTGCGATGCAGTGGTCTCGACCGTAGATGTTATCGGTGTTGTCACGGCTAAAGCAGTGGTGGCTGCCACAGCTACCTGTGCAGCCTCCGGTTCGGGCTGTGTCCGCTCTGGAGTCTTTTCTTCCACAGCGGGTTGGGGAGTGGAGGCAAGCTCAACCCCAACATCCACAGGGCGCGGTGCGGTACGTTCGGGTTTGGAGGGTTTTGTCGGTTTTGATGGTTTGAGCATGGCATGATAGCGATCCACAAAGCCGGCGCCGGCAAAACGGTTTACGAAATACTGCTCGCTTATATCGCTCTCCACCACTCCACGCGATGCGGAGGCATGTATCATCTTGCCCCCACCTATATATATACCCACGTGCGAGACTCTCTCCTTGTCCTTTCCGGTGGCATAGAAGAGCAGATCGCCGGGGATGAGCGATGCCACTGCAGTGAGCGAGCAGAAGTCACGCTGCTCGCCCGACGAGCGGGGCATCTTTATATCAAGCACATTTTTGTAGACTTGCATCACCAGGCCGGAGCAATCGACTCCGCTGTGATCCTCGCCGCCATATTTATAAGGTGTGCCCAGCCACGAACGGGCCTCGCTCACCAAAGCCTTGGAGCGAGGATGCAACAAGTCGCGGCCATCGGGCACAGATGGCTGCACCGCAGCAGCATGGCCCGGAGTGTCGGAAACTGCCACCGGCACACCCCGGCGTGTCGTGGAACATGACGCCATCAGCATCATGACTGACAAAATGATTACGATGTATGAAATAGTGCGTGACATGACATGCAAAATTAAGAAAATTTTATGAATACTTTCCCCCGCGCTCCTAAATATTCCTTAAAAACCTCCGTACGCTATTAAAATACTTTAAAGTTGGCAATTGCGATGTAACATTGCACGTTTTTTGCAGTCTTATAAGTAAACATACATCACAAAAATTCATGAAAACAACAGCAAAGATCATAGCACTCGCAGCAGGCACAGCCATCTTCAGCTCCGCGCTGACAGCTGTTGCCGTCAGCAGTCTCACCGGTTCGGCCTTTACACCATCAGCCTCTACTCAGGCTTCGAACAACGGACAGTTCTACACAGTTTCATCAGCTGTCACTCCGGCCACCGACTTCACCAAGGCCGCTGAGAGCACCATAAACGGCGTTGTCTCGATAAAGAGTTTTGCCACTCCCCGCGGCTATCAGCAGGGAGGGGGTTTTATGGACGACCCGTTTTTTGAATACTTCTTCGGATCACCCCGCCAGCAGCAGCGCCAGCAGCAGGCTCCTCAGCGCGAGCAGCAGCGTGGCCTTGGCTCGGGTGTCATAATAAGCGCTGACGGATATATCGTCACCAACAACCATGTAATCGATGAGGCCGAGCGCCTTGAGGTGACCCTCAACGACAACCGAACATTCGACGCCACCGTGATAGGCGCTGACCCCACCACCGACCTTGCGCTTATAAAAATCGATGCCAAGGATCTGCCCGTAATCCCGATGGGCGACAGTGAGCAGCTCAAGGTGGGCGAGTGGGTGCTTGCCGTGGGCAATCCCTTCGGCTTCACCTCTACGGTCACCACCGGCATTGTTTCGGCCAAGTCGCGCAGCATATCGTCGGCAGCCCACTCGCGTCCCATGGGTATTGAGTCGTATATCCAGACCGACGCCGCCGTCAATCCCGGCAACTCGGGCGGAGCACTTGTCACTCTCAACGGCGAGCTCATCGGCATTAACACAGCCATCTATTCGCAGACAGGCAACTATGCCGGATACTCATTTGCCATCCCCACCTCTATCGTCAAGAAAGTGGTGAGCGATCTGCGTCAGTATGGCTCTGTGCAGCGTGCTGTGCTCGGTGTATCCATCACCGACCTCACCGCCGAAACCGCCAAGGAGCACGGCATCACCGCTGTGACCAAGGGTGTCTATGTGGCCGGTGTCTCGGAACGCTCGTCGGCCCGTGAGGCAGGCATCAAGGAGGGCGACGTGATCACAGCTATCAATGACACTCCCACCAACAATACCGCCGAGCTCCAGGAGCAGGTGGCAAAATACCGTCCCGGCGACAAGATCACGGTGGCCTATATCCGCGACAACAAGCAGCACACTGTCGACATCAAGCTCCTCAACTCGCAGGGCAACACCACTGTGACCAAGGCGGGCGATTTTGCCGATCTGGGTTGCGCATTTGCCAAGCCCGACGCCTCGCAGCTCAAGCAGCTGGGCATTGACAACGGCGTGCGTGTGGCCGATGTGAAGGACGGCGTTTTTGCCGATGCCGGCGTGCGCAAGGGCTTCATTATCGTCTCCATCAACGACACCCGAGTATCCACACCCGAGGATGTGGAGAAGATATACCGATCGATAATGCGAGGCCAGTCAGACGAGAAGGTGATGATACTCCGCGGAGTTTATCCCACCGGTCGTCGAGGCATATATGCCGTTGACCTGACCGCACAATAAACGAACAGCTTTTTCACTGATTAGTAAATTATATTTTCTGTTTTTCAAAAAAAGGTAAATAAGATTTATTAAGATTACCTGACAGTTGACTTAAACAACGCGCCCCATAGCTGCAAGCCTGCAGCCATGGGGCGCGATATTTTTAGTGTCACCTATCAGAACATTCTGGCAATGCTGTAGGCCGCATATACCATTATAAATCCGGCTGTTACGCTTGCCAGCAGGTAGAGAGCCACAAGCAGATGGTTTGGAGCGGTAAAGAGCAGATAGTTCTCGTGCATGAAGGTGGAAAATGTGGTGAAGCCTCCGCAAAACCCAACGGTGATGAACAGCCGCATGGAGTCGGACAGCTGGAAGCCCCTGTCTATCAGTCCATACACCAGGCCTATCACAAAACATCCCAGCAAATTGACCACCAATGTGCCCCATGGGAATGCAGTGTGTAAGCCCGACTGCACCACACGGCTCAGTAGATAGCGCACCACGCCCCCCAGGCAGCTGCCGGCACCCACGATAAAAATATTTGACAACGTATTCATATTGCAGAAAAAATCCCCCGGCCTTCAGACGAGGCCAGGGGAAGTGTTTGATTTAATATCGCATTAGGGTCTGTCCTATAATATGTGTTATGGGTAAGGCTCTTATTCGCGGGGACCACGGTCGCGACGGGGACGATCACCACCTTCACGGCGGGGACGGTCGCCACGGTCACGGCGTTCGCCGCCTTCACGACGGGGACGGTCGCCACGGTCACGGCGTTCGCCGCCTTCACGACGGGGACGGTCGCCACGCTCGGGGCGCTGACGCTCCACATAGCCTTCGGGCTTGGGGAGCAGTGCACGCATTGAGAGACGGTATTTGCCGGTCTTCTTGTCGATTTCGATGAGCTTCACCTCTACCTCGTCGCCCTCCTTGAGGCCGGAAGCCTCCATGTTTTCGAGGCGATCCCATGAGATCTCTGAGATGTGGAGCAGACCATCGCGGTTGGGCATGAACTCAACGAAGGCTCCGAACTCGAGTATCGAACGCACTTTGCCTTTGTATACCTTGCCCTCTTCGGGGAGCTCAACGATGGCGTTGATCATCTCGAGAGCCTTGTCGATCGAGGACTTGTTGGCAGCAGCCACCTCGATGTAGCCGCCTTCGGGGATCTCGTCGATGCTGACAGTGGCGCCCGAAGCCTCCTGGATGCCCTGGATCACCTTTCCGCCCGGGCCAATCACGGCACCGATAAGCTCCTTGGGAATGAGCATGGTGACGATGCGGGGCACGTGGGGCTTGTAGTCCTCGCGAGGTGCGGGGATGGTCTCCTGGATCTTGTCGAGGATGTGCATGCGTCCGTCGCGAGCCTGCATGAGAGCCTTCTCAAGTATCTCGTAGCTGAGGCCGTCGACCTTGATGTCCATCTGTGTGGCTGTGATGCCCTGGCGTGTGCCGGTCACCTTGAAGTCCATGTCGCCGAGGTGATCCTCGTCGCCAAGGATATCCGAGAGGATGGCATACTTGCCAGTGGCGCTGTCAGAGATCAGACCCATGGCTATACCTGATACGGGGCGTTTCATCTTCACACCGGCGTCGAGCAGCGAGAGGGTGCCGGCGCAGACGGTGGCCATTGACGACGAACCGTTGCTCTCGAGGATATCGCTCACTACGCGACACACGTAGGGGAAGTCGTCGGGGAGCATACGCTTCAGAGCGCGGTGAGCCAGGTTGCCATGACCCACTTCACGACGGCCTACACCGCGGGGTGCACGGGCCTCGCCTGTGGAGAAGGGAGGGAAGTTGTAGTGGAGCAGGAAGCGCTCGCGACCCTGGTTGAGCACTTCGTCGAGAATCTTCTCGTCGAGCTTGGTGCCGAGGGTCACTGTAGCAAGGCTCTGAGTCTCACCACGGGTAAATATGGCTGATCCGTGGGGGCCGGGGAGATAGTCCACCTCACACCAGATGGGACGGATCTCGGTGGTCTTGCGGCCGTCTAGACGTATGCCCTCGTCGAGCACGCAGTGGCGCATGGCCTCTTTCTCCACATCGTGATAGTAGCGCTTCACCAGAGGTGTCTTCTCGTCGCGCTCCTCCTCGGGGAGTGAGTCGATATATTCCTGGCAGATGGCATCAAACGAGTCCTGACGCCAGTGTTTGTCGGCGCTTCCAGCCTTGGCGATGGCATAAGCCTTGTCGTAGCATTTCTCGCGCACGTCCTTGCGGAGCTCCTCGTCGTTCACCTCGTGGCAGTATTCGCGCTTCACGGTGGCGCCAGCTTCCTCGGCCAGTTCCATCTGAGCCTTACACTGTACCTTGATGGCATCGTGGGCGGCGCGGAGAGCAGCCAGAAGATCGGCTTCGCTCACCTCGTTCATCTCGCCTTCCACCATCATGATGTTGTCGTAGGTGGCACCTACCATAAGCTCCATGTCGGCTTTCTCAAGCTGCTCATAGGTAGGATCGATCACAAACTGTCCGTCTATGCGGGCCACGCGGACCTCCGAGATAGGACCGTTGAAGGGGATGTCGCTCACGGTCATGGCAGCTGAGGCTGCAAGGCCTGCGAGGGCATCGGGCATATCTACACCGTCGGCCGAATACATTGTCACCTGCACGATGGTGTCTGCATGATAATTATCGGGGAATAAGGGGCGGAGTGCGCGGTCAACAAGACGAGATGTGAGTATCTCATAGTCGCTGGCACGTCCTTCGCGCTTCAAAAAGCCGCCGGGAAAACGTCCGTTGGACGAAAATTTCTCTTTATACTCCACAGTCAAAGGCATGAAGTCCACGCCTTCGCCGGCCTCCTTGGCCGAACATACTGTGGCCAGAAGCATGGTGTTGCCCATGCGAAGTTCTACCGCTCCATCTGCCTGCTTTGCCAGTTTGCCGGTCTCAAGGGTGATGGTGCGACCGTCGGGCAGTTCGATGGTTTTCTTGATTGGTCTCATAAAATGTTTAAATTCAGCTTTTTAGTTTCGTCGTTTTTGCAGCTTAATGTGTCTGTGCATATTCCTTAGCTGGAACATCGAGCACAAACGACCACAAAGATACAAAAAAGTTCATGAATTTCACCGCTATATATCAATAATTTGTCTAAATTTCTTCTGCCGGTATATATCGACTACTAGAATGTTGAGCAATTGGTTTATTTGTTTATCCCAACAATTTTGTGTAATTTTGCACCCGCAAGCCCTGGTAGTTCAATGGATAGAATGGGAAATTCCTAATTTTCAGATAGGGGTTCGATTCCCCTCCGGGGTACACCGATATGGAGATCCTCACTTTGAGGATCTCCGTTTTTCTGTTTACGACCCCTACAATAAAAACTTATAGAATTTTGCAGTGTTATATTTTTGTATTACACAATAAGGAAATAGACATCTTTCCGACTTAATTCTGAACTGCTTTCACTCTTGCAAGAGGAAGCCAAGCGCCATAACCGGAGCCTCAACAATTTAGTGGAAAGCGTACTGATGGCTTTTATTGCGGAACGAACCAACAAGACTACCTTGGCCGCTATGAAAGAAGCCGAAGAGTCTGACGACCTCGAAACTCTCGATCTACTCACTAAAGGAATTGATATCCCAGATGAATTTCGGCCGCATCTACTTCATGGCAATTACAAAAACCACCTGGAATGTCATGTTGAAAACGACTCATTACTAATATGGTTTGACAGAGATATTCCGGTAATAAAGCTTGTTCGTTACGACTTCCACTCTGAACTCTTTTAGAATTCATTTTCCTGCCCACCCTATCCGATTGGACAGGATTTTTTGTGATTTGTTTGGTGGTTTGAGTTTTTTGCCATACCTTTGCGGTGTGTTAGATAACTACAACACCTCAACACCTCAATTCGAATCATCAAAACAAACGCAATCGACTATGAAACGGTTCATCCTTTCGCTTATCATCGCTGTGGCTGTGGTCTCCACTGCCAGTGCTCAGCTGTTATGGAAAATCACACCTCCCGGTGCAGACGCTCCGACATCGTATCTTTTTGGCACTCATCACGTAGCGCCCATATCGGTGCTCGATAGTGTTCCCGGATTCACTGAAGCTCTCAAGGCTGTCGACCAGGTGTATGGCGAGATGGACATGACTTCCGCTCAGACGTCTCAGGCTCAGCAGATAATCATGACCGCAGGTATGGCTCCGGCCGACTCGCTGCTCACCATGGTGCTCACCCCGGCTCAGCAGGACTCAGTAAACACAGTAATCAAGAAATACATGGGTGCGATGGCTGATATAAGCCAGATGGCGCCACTCAAACCCGCAATGGTATCAACTGTTCTGGCTATGCTTCAGGCTCAGCAGCAGTTTCCCGACTTCAACGCAGCCCAGCAGATAGACGGCGAGATACAGGTTCGCGCAAAGGCTGTCGGCAAAACCGTGGCCGGACTGGAGACCGTTGAGCAGCAGGCGTCGCTCCTGTTTGGCTCACCCATACTCAAGCAGGCCGAGGAGCTTATGGAGGCTGTGCGCCACGACGGTATGGCGCTCGACTTCAGCCGCCGTTTGGCTCAGGCCTATCTGCAGGGCGACCTCAATGCCATGCTCCAGCTGATGGAAGACCCCAATTTCGGCATGGCTGAAGCCTCGGACAGTCTGATACGCACACGCAACCTCAACTGGATGAAAGTGATAGCTGCACTGCTTCCCACTGCCTCCGTGCTTATAGCCGTTGGAGCCGGACACCTGCCCGGCGAAGATGGACTTATCTCGCTGCTACGCAAGGAAGGATTCAACGTTACTCCGGTAAAATGATCACCCTCGACCATATCACTTACAGCTATCCGCGCAGTGGCGGAGCCAGGGCTCTGGAGGAAGTGACCGGCACGCTCGAACCGGGTATACACCTGCTCATGGGCGAAAACGGGGCCGGCAAAAGCACTCTGCTGCGCGTGATGGCCGGACTGGCACGACCGCTGTCAGGTCACTGTCTTCTCGACGGCACCGACACTACCCAAACTAGCCCCAATCTGAGGCGCCGCATATTTTTCCTGCCCGACTCTCTCGAAATTCCGACTGAGACCATCAGAGATTTCGCCGGCATACACTCGGTGTATTACCCCGAATTCTCAGCCGAAGCTTTCGAGCAGAACCTGAGCGACTTCGGACTCACAGGCAATGAAAAGCTCAAAGGACTCTCTCTGGGAATGTCGGGTAAAGCCAAACTGGCCTATGTGCTGGCGCTTGGTGTGGATATGCTGCTGCTCGACGAGCCGGCCAACGGTCTGGACATCACCTCACGAAAACTGCTGCGCTCAATGATGGCCCGCAGCATCTCAGACTCGCAGACCATTGTGGTCTCCACCCACAGCGTGGCCGATCTTAAAGCCCTGTACGACGGGGTGTTAATGGTGAGCCACGGCCATCTAAAAGTGTGTGCCCCCACATGGGAAATAGCCTCCCGACTGATATTCGTCTCCACCTCTATCCCCGACCGCGCGGCCATATTCACCGAACAGGAATCGGGACGCTTCAACTCCATCATCCCCTCCGAAAAGGCTGCCAGTGAGGCTACTACGGATGTAGACTTTGCGCTGCTCTATTCGGCTCTGCTCTCGGAGCGCGGTGAGGAAATTGTAAAAATGATAAACTGTGACTATGCAAACTGATACCTTTTCGCTGCGCAGAGCCATGAGCCTGCTCGGGTTCTACCGTCAGAGCGTCGTCCGCTGGTGTACGTGGGGTCTGGTGAGCGTGATCCTGGCCTATGTGGCATGCGCACTGACTGTGGGAGTGAGCTATGGATTCATGCCACTCTACATATTCATATCTGTTGTCCTCAGTCTGTTCGTATCGCTCAGCCCCCTGATATTCAATCATCGCGACGACACGCTCATGGCCCAGCTCCCGGTGACACCAGCCGAGAAAACCGTGTTCTATCTGTTGTTTTCCATCATCATAGTGCCCGTTCTGCTCAACGGAGTGTGGTACCTTTTGTGCATACTTATGGGATTGTTTCTCCCCGTGGGCAATCTGTCGATGAAGTCGATAGAGATGCTATTTCAGCAGAGCCGCACCGACACGCCACTTTGGCTGAGCATAGTCGCAGGAGTGACACAGACAATATTCTCCATAGCCCTGACGTTGTGGATAGTGATGTGTACTCGCAGGTCCCACCGTGTGGCCCGAGCCGTGATCACCTACTTCGGCATCTACTTCGTCACCGGACTTATTATAAGTGTCATAGGATTTTACGTAGGTCTGCATGACGGATTTTTGGGCCTTGAATATGACCCCGAGGACGCCGAAACGATGGCGAAAAGCTGGATATTGCCACTGTCCCTGACCATCGACTTCCTTGCCTTGGCGGTTTCCGTCTTCCTCATCCGTGCCACCTACAAACATTTCAAGAGAATCTAATGGAGTTTAATCAGGACAGACCCATTTACCGCCAGATAATCGACTACAGCTTCGGGCGCATACTCACGGGCGAGTGGTGTCCGGGCCAGAGGGTGCCGTCGGTGAGAGAGCTGGCCATAACAGTGGCTGTAAACTCCCACACCGTACTCAAGGCCTATGAATATCTGCAGGCCCACGACATCATCGTGGCTCGCCGTGGCCTGGGGTTCTTTCTGGCTCCCGATGCCCTGGAGAAGGTCGATGCCGCCAGGCGTGAGGAATTTTTCAACTCCACAGTTCCCACCCTGCACGACGAAATGAAGCTTCTGGGCATAACCATCGACCAACTTATTGAGAAACTGGAGTCTCTTCAGGATCGGGGAGCACCGTGACGCGCGAATCCTTGTCGACCATGCGGCGCACCCTCACTATATCCTCGTTGTGCATACGCATACACCCATGACTGCGCCGCCCCGGCACCGACGACGGCGAGTTGGTACCGTGAATACCTATGCCCCAGAATCCGGGAGTGATAAGCGATATGAAAAACGGGCCGTAACACTTGTCGTTGGTGTCCTTATAGGTCCAGTCGGTGGAATTGTACACACCGTGAATACGGAAAGTGCCCTCGGGTGTGCGCCAGTCGTCGGCTCTATGCTTCTGCCCTTTCTTGAGCGATGCACACACCCTGTAGCGCCCCAGAGTATCGGAAAACACATTAATTATATAGAGACGTGTGTTGGGCTTGTCGACCACTATATTCTTTGGAATCCTCATTCTGCCCGGAGCCGCCGACACGGGCGAGTCAAGGTCGGTCCAGCCGTCAGGGTCAGGTAGCATCGGCACACGGGTGCCACCATACTCCAGTAGCAACCGCTCCACATCGGGGCAGAACCCCTCGGCAGATGATTGCGCCCGGCCGACTGCCATAGCCATCGACAGGCACAAGAAGGTGCACAAAAGCCTCAACGGGCGCGACTGGTGGTTGTTCATATTGCGAATTTACACATTTTTCAAAAACCATTACGCATAATTGGGGAAAAATATGTATCTTTGCACGCAATAAATCCAATCCAAGTATGTCATTTATTGCTGATAGAGTAAAAATGGATGGACTGACCTTCGATGATGTCCTTCTGATACCCGCCTATTCGGAAGTGCTCCCGCGCGAAGTCAATCTTTCCACACGTTTTTCCCGCAACATTACGCTTAACGTCCCCATCGTGTCGGCCGCCATGGACACCGTCACAGAGGCTGCCATGGCCATAGCCATAGCCCGAGAGGGAGGCATCGGTGTGATCCACAAAAACATGACGATAGCCGAGCAGGCTCGCCAGGTGCACGCAGTGAAGCGTGCGGAAAACGGCATGATATATGATCCCGTCACCATACGTCGCGGATCGACTGTGGCCGACGCTCTCAACATGATGAAGGAATATCATATCGGAGGTATCCCCGTTGTCGACCACGACCGCAAACTGGTGGGCATCGTCACCAACCGCGACCTGCGTTTCGAGCAGAATCCCAGCCGCCCTATCGACGAGGTGATGACCACCGAAAACCTTATTACCACCAATCAGTCGACCAACCTTGAGGAGGCCGCCCGCATATTGCAGCAGCACAAGATAGAGAAGCTCCCCGTGGTGGATGCCGAAGGGCGTCTGGTGGGTCTGGTGACATACAAGGACATCACCAAGGCCAAAGACAAACCCTTTGCATGCAAGGATCATCTGGGACGCCTCAGGGTAGCCGCCGGCGTGGGTGTGACAAACGACTCGATGGAGCGCGTAGACGCACTGGTTGACGCCGGTGTAGACGCCATCGTCATCGACACCGCTCATGGCCACTCGAAGGGTGTGATCGGCACTCTCAAAGCCATAAAGGAGAAATATCCCCATATAGATGTAGTGGTTGGAAACATAGCTACCGGCGAGGCCGCACGCTATCTCGTGGACAACGGCGCTGACGGCGTCAAGGTGGGCATCGGACCGGGCTCCATCTGCACCACCCGCATCATAGCAGGTGTGGGTGTGCCACAGCTTACAGCCGTCTACGATGTGGCCAAGGCTCTGAAAGGCACAGGTGTGCCCCTCATAGCCGACGGCGGCATACGCTACTCGGGCGACATCGTCAAGGCCCTGGCCGCCGGCGCATACTCAGTGATGCTGGGAGGCATGCTGGCTGGCGTAGAGGAAAGCCCCGGCGACACCATCATCTATAACGGACGAAAATATAAATCGTATCGCGGCATGGGCTCGCTCGAGGCCATGGAGAAAGGCTCGAAGGATCGCTATTTCCAGGCCGGAGAGACCGACACCAAGAAACTCGTACCCGAAGGCATAGCTGCCCGTGTGCCCTACAAAGGCAACCTCTATGAGGTGGTATATCAGATGCTGGGCGGACTCCGCTCGGGCATGGGATATTGCGGCGCCAAGGATATCGACGCCCTCCACGATGCCAAATTCACCCGTATCACCAACGCCGGCGTGGCCGAAAGCCACCCCCACGACGTGGCCATCACCAGCGAGGCTCCCAACTACAGCTCGTCGAGCCGCTGAGCCATCCGCAATGATGAATACAGCAAAAATGCACAATTCAATATCTGAGTTGTGCATTTTTGCAATAAAACGCGCCTGTTTCCGTTTTAAAGGATAGAACAGACACAAAAAAATCATTTCATCCATTTCAATGAAAAAACATTTTCTCCCGGCCGCGCTGATTGCCGCCGCAATCCTTGGAGCCACAGCAGCCGCGCCTGCAGGCGATCCGGTCGTGATGACAATCAACGGCAAAGACATCAGCCGGAGCGAATTTGAATACCTCTACAACAAGAACAACCTTCAGCAGGAGAAGCCCCAGAGCATCGACGAGTATCTCGACATGTTTGTGGTGTATAAGCTCAAGGTGGCCGATGCGGAGGCTGCCGGCATAGACACAACCGCAAGCTTCATCAAAGAGCTTGATGGCTATTGTGCCGACATCTCCACGCCTTATCTTACCGACACCCTGGTGAGAGAGAAACTCATCAACGACGCCTGGCTGCATATGCAGACCCTGCGCAATGTGAGCCACATCATGCTCCCGATGGGCGACAATCAGGCCGAGCGCGATGCCAACCGCCAGAAACTCGACTCTATCCGCAGCGCCATTCTGGCCGGAGCTGACTTTGCCGAGATGGCCAAGACATACTCCTACGACCGCTCTGCTCTGCAGAACGGCGGCAGCATGGGCTGGTTTACCACCGGGCGTTTCCCCTATCCCTTTGAGAAAGCTTCCTACGAGACAGCTGTCGGGCAGATTTCTGACGTGATCGACGATCGACCCTACGGATGGCACATAATCCGTGTGAACGACGAAAAGCCCAACCCTGGATCAGTGCACGCAAGCCATATACTGAAACTCACTCAAAACATGTCGCCCGAGGAAGTGGCAGCCCAGAAGGCACGCATCGACTCGATCTACACACTGCTGCAGAATGGAGCCGACTTCGCCGAGCTGGCCAAGGCCGAGAGCGAGGATCCCGGCTCGAAGCAGAATGGCGGCGATCTGGGTCTGTTTGGCGCCGGAGTCATGGTGCCCGAGTTTGAGGAGGCAGCGTTTGCCACCCCCGTGGGTCAGTTCTCCGAACCCTTCCAGAGCCCCTTTGGATATCACATCGTGCTGGTGACCGAGCGTAAGCCCCTGGGCACTCTCGCCGAACACCGCGGCATGATACTCTCGTCGATGATGCGCGACAACCGCAAGAACATGCCCCGCGAGGCCCGCATAGCCGAGCTGCAGAAGAAATGGGGATTCTCCATCGACAATGAGGGCCTGGCCAAGGTGCGTCTGGCAATGGCAGACAAAAAGAATGCTGAGGCCTTCGATGCCGTTGACCCCTCGACAGTGATTTGCTCCACCCCTGACGGCTCAGTGAAGGCAGCACAGGTGCTGGCCGAGATTCCGGCTTCGACCCGCGAGAAAGACCGCGACCCCTTTGGCACATTCGAGCGCCAGGCCAACGACCTGCTCACCCAGCTCACCATCCGCTACGGACGCACAGAGTTTGCCAAAGAGAACCCCGAGTATCGCAATCTCGTGAACGAGTATCGCGACGGTATTCTGCTCTTCGAAATCTCAAACCGCAACATCTGGGATCGCGCCAACAAAGATGCCGATGCTCTCGAAGCATATTTCAAGGCCCACCGCGACAAGTATACCACCTGGGACAAACCCCGCTTCAAGGGCTACGTAGTGCTTGCCACTTCAGACTCCATCGCCTCGGCAGCCAAGGGTTATCTGGCATCGCACACCGTGGAGCGCGACTCGCTGGTAAAGACCATGCGCAACGAGTTTGGCCAGGACGTCAAGGTGGAGCACGTGCTCACAGCCAAAGGCGACAACAAGATTGTAGATGAGATAGCATTCCAGGGTGAGAAGGCCGACCCCGTAGGCAAGTGGGCTGCTTGGTTCCCCTACGACTACAAGGTAATCGACCAGCCCGAGGAGGCTGCCGATGTCAAGGCCGCCGTGTCGTCTGACCTCCAGCAGGAACTCGAGCAGGCCTGGGTGCAGGACCTGAAAAAGAAATACAAGGTAAAACTCAACAAAAAAGAGTTGAAAAAACTCTATACTGAAAAATAAACCCCTACCCGTGAGGGTGTTGAACCTACAGATCACAGCCTCGGAGTCAAAAAGCTGACCGCGAGGCTGTGATTGTTTTTCCGCCCCCTGCCATTCACTCACATTCAACCCACATAGTTCAATTCCATGAAAAAACTGTATATCCTGCTAACCGTGATTATGGCCACCATATCGGCCACAGGAGCGCCCAAAATTGATAAGCCATGGCAGCATGGCGCCCTGCGCGTCAGTGACAACGGGCTCTATCTGCAGCACACCGACGGCTCTCCCTTCTTCTGGCTTGGCGACACCGGATGGCTTCTGCCCGAACGCCTTGACCGCGATGAGGCCGGCTACTACCTGGGGCGCGCCTCGCAGGCCGGATTCAACGTGGTGCAGGTGCAGACCATCAACGGAGTCCCTACCATGAATGCTTATGGCAAATACTCCCACCCCGACGGCTGGAATATGGACAATATAGACAAGCCCGGCGAGTATGGCTACTGGGACCACATGGATCAGATCATCTCGACAGCCGAGAGCAAAGGCATTTACATCGGCATGGTTTGCATATGGGGAGGGCTCGTAAAAGCCGGAATGATGAATGTGGACCAGGCCAAGGTTTATGGAAAATTCCTGGCCGACCGCTACAAAGGTCGCCCAAACATCATATGGATTATAGGTGGCGACATTCAGGGCGATGTGAAGCCTGAGGTCTGGGAGACACTTGCTGAGACCATAAAGGAAAACGACCCCAACCATATCATGACCTTCCATCCGCGCGGACGCACCACCTCGGCCCGCTGGTTCAACTCGCGCCCGTGGCTCGACTTCAATATGTATCAGAGCGGCCACCGACGCTACAATCAGCGCATGGGCAACAAAGAGTATCCCATCCCCGACGGCACCGAAGAGGACGCCTGGATGTATGTGGATTCTGCCAGAATGTATAAGCCCGTCAAGCCCGTGCTCGACGGCGAACCGAGCTATGAGGATATTCCTCAGGGTCTTCACTCCGACGCCGAGCCCCGCTGGACCGACAAGGATGTGCGCCGCTATGCCTACTGGGGTGTCTTTGGTGGCTCGTGCGGACACACCTACGGCCACAATTCCATAATGCAGTTTGTAAGGCCCGGAGTGGGTGGAGCCTACTTTGCCGACGGTGAGAAAAAGCCCTGGTACAAGGCACTCGACGATCCAGGATACAATCAGATGATCCACCTGAAGCGCCTTATGCTCACGATGCCTTACTTCGACCGTGTGGCCGATCAGAGTGTGATACGCAACAACGGCGAGCGCTACGACCGACTGATAGCCACACGTGGCAACGACTATATCCTGGTCTACAACCACACCGGCCGACCCATGGATATATACCTCTCCGGCATCTCGGGCAAAGAGAAAAACCTGTGGTGGATGGATGCGGCCACCGGAACGCTGACCTACCTGGGCAAAAAGGATAAAAACGTGACCCACATCCCCGCCGACACCCGCGACGGAGTGCTTATAGCCATCGACTCCACCAAGGCCTACATCACCCCCGACCAAACCACCCTCTCCCCCACTCCTATCCCCATCGACACCACAAATCTCACAGAATAATCCAAGGTAACTCACGCCCCAGTATGGGGCTCGGCATAATAGCCCAGGGGCTCTCCCCTGGGATTTTTTGTTTCTACTCAACTTTTTTTATAACTTTGCGCTTATGATTACGACGAGCCAAAATTACGACCTCACTGAGCGCAACACATTTGCAATGCCGGTGAAATGCGGGTGTTTCATGGAGTATGACAAAGCTTCCGACATCCCTTTTCTTCTTTCCAGCATCCGTCCCGGAGTCGATATCTTTCATATCGGCGCCGGTAGCAATCTGCTTTTTCTCAGAGACTATCCCGGAGTGGTGATACACAGTGCCATCCGCTTCATCGAGGAGGCGGGCCGGGAGGGAGATTCTGTGCTGGTGCGTGTGGGCTCCGGCCAGACCATGGACAGTTTCATAGCCCAGATGTGTGAGCGCAACCTGTGGGGTGTAGAAAATCTCTCGGGCATTCCCGGCGAGGTGGGCTCGGCGGCTGTGCAGAACGTGGGGGCTTACGGTGTCGAGGCTGCCGATGTGATAGACACAATCGAGGCTTTCGACCGCTCAAGTGGCGAATTTGTCACCCTCAAGGGCGCCGACTGCGACTATGGCTACCGCTATTCAATGTTTAAGAGCCCGAGCCTAAAGGGCAACTATATCATCACAGCCGTGACCTTCCGTCTGTCGGCTACACCGCGCCCGGTGGTGTCCTATCCGGCACTGGCCAAGGCATTTTCAGAGGTTCCCACGACTCCCGGACAAGTGAGGGAGGCCGTGATAGCCATACGCAACACCAAACTCCCCGACCCGGCCTCGACACCCAGCGCCGGAAGCTTCTTCAAAAACCCGGTGGTGAGCCGCGAGACCTACGAGCAGATTGTGGCCGCCGAGGGTGAGGAAGTGCAAGTGCCACACTATGAAGTGGATGGTGGAGTAAAAATTCCGGCCGCATGGCTCATAGACCAATGTGGCTGGAAGGGGCGCTCGATGGGAAACGCCGCCGTGTGGCACTCTCAGCCGCTCGTCATAGTCAATCCCGACCACAAGGCCACGCCCGACGAAATCGTGGCTCTGGAAAAAGCCGTGATCTCGAGCGTCAGAGAACGTTTTGGCATAACTCTTACCCCCGAGGTTGAACACATCTGACCTCCCGATTGTTAAACAATTATAAAAGTTATCAGCCACACTCTTCTCTCATTTCTCTCAACTATCTATTATGAGCACCTATATTATTGAAGGAGGCCATCACTTGCATGGCGATATTCGTCCGCAAGGAGCCAAAAACGAGGCTCTGCAGGTCATCAGTGCCACACTTCTGACATCCGAGCCTGTCACAATACATAATGTTCCCAACATTCTTGATGTCACCAACCTCATCAACCTGCTCAGGGCCATGAGGGTGAAGGTGGACAAGCTCGACGACTCGACCTACCGCTTTCAGGCCGACGACATTGACGAGGACTATGTGTCGAGCGCCGACTTTGTGGCTCGCTGCGCCGGGCTGCGTGGCTCGGTGCTGGTGGTGGGACCGCTTCTTGCCAGACTCGGACAGGCCTACTTTGCCAAACCCGGCGGCGACAAGATAGGACGCCGCAAAGTGGACACCCATATCACCGGACTCACCAAGTTGGGAGCCATGATGGCCTATAATGAAGAGCGCCAGGCCTATTATCTGGTAAGCGTCAACGGCTTGAAGGGATGCTATATGCTGCTCGACGAGGCCTCGGTGACCGGTACAGCCAATATCATTATGGCTGCCTCGCTGGCCGAAGGCACCACCACCATCTATAATGCAGCCTGCGAGCCCTACGTGCAGCAGCTGTGCAAGATGCTCGTGGGGATGGGCGTGCAGATTGACGGCATAGGCTCTAATCTGCTGCGCATCACCGGAGTGGAGAAACTTACGGGTGCCGACCACACCATACTGCCCGACATGATTGAGGTGGGCTCGTTCATAGGCATGGCAGCCCTCACCCGCAGCACACTCACCATCAAGGATGTGTCATATGACAATCTGGGTATCATCCCCGACTCCTTCAGGCGCCTGGGCATAAACCTGGAGCGCAGGGGCGATGACATCGTAGTGCCCGAGCAAGAGGTTTATGAGATCGAAACCAACCTCGATGGATCGATACCCACGATAGCCGATGCCCCGTGGCCCGGACTCACGCCCGACCTTCTGTCGGTGATGCTCGTGACAGCCACACAGTGTAAGGGTAGCGTGCTCATTCACCAGAAGATGTTTGAGAGCCGACTCTTCTTTGTGGACCGTCTCATTGACATGGGCGCACAGATAATGCTCTGCGACCCACACCGCGCTGTGGTGATAGGCCTCAATCACAAGTTTGCCCTAAGAGCCAACAATATGCACTCACCCGATATCCGCGCCGGCATAGCCATGCTCATAGCGGCCATGAGTGCCAAGGGCGTATCGACCATCGACAACATCGACCAGATAGACCGCGGATATGAAGCCATAGATACACGCCTCAACTCAGTAGGCGCTTGCATATATCGCCGCGATTAACGATCAGAGCAATTAATGGAAAAAGCCACAAACCTCACCTTACCCCTTCTCGTCAGAAAGCTTGTCGGCCTCAGCGCCGATGTGGCAGCTACGGGCGACTATGGGAAACTAAAAGATATCTACCGCCAAGCCGCGGAGAGAGGCGCCAGCCTCCCTCCGCGCCATGGCATCGACCCCACAGTGCAGTCGCTCAACGCCGCCATAGCCCTGTGCGAGATGGTGTCGCCCGACCGCAACATGATTCTGGCCGTGATGCTCTATCAGCTCGCAGCCGCCGGTGCGGTGAGCACAGAGCGCATAGCCGCCGATTGGGACCCTGACGTGGCTCACCTGGTGAGCGGACTCATAAAAGTGTCGTCGCTCTATGGCAAGCAGACCGTGGTGAAGACCGACAACTTCCGACGGCTGCTCATGGCTCTGGCCGACGATATACGCGTCATCATCATAATGATAGTGGAGAGGCTCACGCTGATGAGGGCGATAAACCATCACCCCGACGAGAAATTCGTAACCGACACTGCCTTTGAAGCCAACTATCTCTACGCCCCACTGGCCCACCGTCTGGGTCTGTATAAAATAAAGAGCGAGCTGGAGGATCTGTCGCTGAAATATACCTCACGCGACACCTACACCCGCATAGCCCGCGGCCTCAACGAGACCAAGGCCGAGCGCGATGCTTACATCACCTCGTTCATCACCCCGCTTAGGGAAAAACTCGATCATACCGGGCTGAAATATGAAATAAAGGGACGCACCAAGTCCATCTATTCCATCTGGAACAAGCTGCGCAAACAGCAGGTGGATCTTTCGGGTGTCTACGACCTCTTTGCCATACGCATCATACTCGACGTAGAGCCCGAGCGCGAGAAAGCCGAGTGCTGGAGAGTATTCTCGATAGTCACCGACATGTATACCAGCAACCCCAAGCGTCTGCGCGACTGGATCACCATACCCAAGAGCAACGGCTATGAGTCGCTCCACACCACCGTGATGGGACCTGAAGGGAAATGGGTGGAGGTGCAGATACGCACCCACCGCATGGATCTCGTGGCAGAGAAAGGTCTGGCTGCCCACTGGCGATACAAAGGCATAAAGAGTGAAAGCTCTCTGGACCAGTGGATGAACAACGTTCGCGACATCCTTGAGACCGCCGAGGGCCCGATGGAGCTGATGAAAAACTTCAAGATGGATCTATACGACAAAGAGGTTTTCGTCTTTACTCCGCAGGGCGACCTTCACCGCCTCCCCCTGGGCGCCACGGTGCTCGACTTTGCCTTTGCCATCCACTCGAAGCTGGGGTGTGCATGTATAGGAGGCAAAGTCAACGGCCGCAACCGCAAACTGGGCCACAAGCTGCGCTCCGGCGACACTGTTGAGATTCTCACCTCACCCTCGCAGACACCTAAACAGGACTGGCTCAACATTGTGGTGACCGGAAAGGCACGTACCAAGATACGCCAGACCATCAACGAGCGCGCAGCCCGATCAAGCGAATACGGCAAGGAGCTGCTGCAGCGGCGCTGCAAAAATCGCAAGATCGAGCTCGACGAGGGTATACTGATGCGCACCATCAAGAAGATGGGCTATAAGACCGTGACCGACTTCTATAAATCGCTGGCCGACGAGACCATCGATCCGGCCGACGTGATAGCCGGCTACGAAGCCATCCAGGCGGCAGATGCCAAGGCTGCCCTGCAGCCAGAACGACGCAGCGCCGAGGAGTTTGAGCTGGCCGACCCAACGCAAAAGATGGAGGAAGCCACGAAAAACGACGACGTGCTCGTGATAGGCACCGACAACATTCGCGGCATGAACTACCGTATGGCCCGCTGCTGCAACCCTATCTTCGGCGACAAAGTATTCGGCTTTATCTCGTCGGAAGGTGTGGTGAAAATACATCGCGAGGATTGTCCCAACAGCGCACATATCCACGAGCGCTACCCCTATCGTGTGATACGCACCCGCTGGTCGGGCAAGACCGGCAATCAGACCGCCGCCACCATCCGCATAGTGGGCAATGACGACATAGGCATCGTCACAAACATCACCTCGGTGATAAACAAAGAGAAAGACGTGCTTCTACGCAACATTTCCATAGAGAGCCACGACGGCATCTTCTCGGGATTTCTCGTTGTGGGTGTCAACGACACTGAGGCTCTCAACAATGTGATCAAAAAAATTCAAGCAGTCAAAGGCGTAAAAAATGTGCAACGCAGCAATTAAAGCCATCATTATCACAGCATCACTCCTTGTGTTGATTTTCTCACCGTCCTGCTCGACAGACAACGGCGAGAAGGAGGCCTCGGCACTGGTTCAGGAGGCCGCCCATGCATTGGAAGTTCACAGTTACAAACAAGCCAAGCTTCTGGTAGACTCCATCAACCACGCCTATCCCCGCGCCATAGAGGCACGCAGGCAGGCCATGCATATCGGAGCCAGAGCCGTCGAGGGGATCACATTGTTCAACTTGGAGCTTTCAGATCAGCAGCTGGCCATCCTGAGCGCCCGAGCAGACTCTCTGAAATCGCTGGTGAAGTATGTGAGCAATCCCATTGAGGGCTACTATGTGGCCGTAGGCGCCAATCCGGATGATATTTTAAATGTCAGCGGCATACAGGCCCGTCTGTCGCCCGAAGGTGACTTCTATCTTATATCCACCCTCAAGGGCAAAGGCATAAAATCGACCTCGGTCACTGTGACTGCCGACGGCGATACAGCCTCGACAAGCGCTGTCGGCTTCGACGGCGAGCGCAACGACCGCTCATCGGGACAGGAGCGCATCACCTTCATAGCTGCCGAATGTGACAGCGTGGGCCGTTTAATCTACTATCACCCGACTTCGAAAGTGACCCTCACCTTCAACGGAGAGGGGGGTGCCACCTCATCGCTGACACTGCCGCAGAAAACCGTCAGGCAGATAGCCACACTCTATGACTATGCCCTGACCATGCGCCGTGCCCGGCAGGCCTCGCTTGATAAGGAAAAATACACAAGAGCTCTGGACACCTCACGCTCGCAGGCCGCACGCACCTATATAGAAGAAGATAAAGACGAAGAATAACGAAAACCAACGTCATGAGCAGCAAATTCGACCGACTCTACGACAAAGCGCTCGCCTTCTGGGAATATGTCTCGGAAGGGGTGTGGGACGACCATCGCGACATTCTGAAGGTGAACATAGTGAAGACCCTGAACCTCACTGTGCGCACATTTTTCAGCACCGATCTCCAGTCGAAGGCCTGCGCCATGACCTACCGCACCCTTCTGGCCATAGTTCCCGCCATAGCCCTGCTGTTTGCCATAGGGCGTGGATTCGGGTTTCAAAATCTGCTCCAGTCTCAGCTATTTAGCTATCTCCCCTCGCAGCACAGAGCCCTGGAGATGGCATTCTCGTTTGTCGACTCCACACTTGCCCAGGCCTCCGAGGGGATATTTGTCGGTGTAGGCATAGTCTTTCTGTTGTGGACCATAATTTCACTGCTCGACAGCGTTGAAGACACTTTCAATCAGGTTTGGGGCGTCACGGTAGACCGCTCCATATTCCGCAAGGCCACCGACTATCTGGCCATCTGCATCATACTGCCCATACTCATGATATGTTCGGGTGGTCTGCAGGTGTTCATGTCGACGGCCATACAGAAACTGCTCCCCCATTTCATGACCCCACTGCTCGAGGTGATATTCGACTGCCTCAGCTACATGCTGGCGTGGCTTTTTTTTGCCGGAGCCTATATCCTCATCCCCAACACCAGGGTGAGGTTTAAAAACGCCATCGTTGCCGGAATCGTGGCCGGCACAGCCTTTCAGATACTGCAATGGCTGTTTATTTCGGGTCAGTTATATGTGGCCAAATACAATGCCATCTATGGCTCTTTCTCCTTCCTGCCCCTCATGCTCATATGGATGCAGCTGTCATGGCTCATCACTCTGGCCGGAGCGCTGATATGCTGTGCAGCCCAGAACATATCGATGTTCAGCTACGACAAACAGACGCGCACCATATCGTTTGTCTACCGCCGCAAGATCGAGATAGCCGTAATGGCAGCCATAGTGCAGCGCATGGATGCCGGTAAGAAGCCGCAGACCTGCTCTGAACTCTCCTCCACGCTGACCATACCCCTGCGACTGATGAACGAAACAGTCAAGCGACTCACTGAGGCCGGGCTCACCTCACACATTCTCCCCGAGGGGACAACGGAAGTCGACCCCACGATGCTCCCGGTGGTGCCCGCACTGTCGCCCGAGAAATACACGCTTGAATTCGTAGACCGCACCCTCGACAATTTCGGCTCGTCGGATTTTCTCAACACCTTCGATGCTGAGACCGCACAGCTCACCCCGCTGCTCCAGGCCGTGGCCCAAGCCGCACAGGACAAAGGTAAAGATGTACATCTAAAATTCATCCAAATATCAAAATCATGAAAGAAGCTATCGCAACCACAGCTGCACCCGCCGCCATCGGCCCCTACAGCCAGGCCATCAAAGTGGGCAATCTGCTTTTCTGCTCAGGTCAGATTCCCGTAAACCCCGCCGACGGACAAATACCCGGCGGCATCAAGGCACAGACCGAGCAGGCTCTGGCCAACGTGCTCGCACTGCTCAACGCCGCAGGCGCAGGAGTTGAAAACGTGGTGAAGACCACTGTATTCCTGTCAGACATGGCCAATTTCGGCCCCATGAACGAGGTCTACGGCCAGTTCTTCACTCTTCCCTACCCCGCACGCTCGGCCGTGGCCGTGCGCGAGCTCCCAAAAGGGGTGCTGGTGGAGATTGAGGTGATCGCCGCACTCTGATTACACCGTCTTTTCGCCCCATCAAGGTCCTCGACAGAGCCTTGTTGGGGCGATTTTTTTATTTTCTGTACATTTTAACACAAAATCAGCGGTAAAATGCGTAATTTTGCACAAATTTACAGATGAAAGTATAATGAAACGACTCTCATTTTTCATACTTCTAATATTTTGTGCCGTCATTGGCGTGTCAGCCCAGATAATGGCACCGGTAAAATGGACCGGCGAGCTGAAGATGACCGGCGATGACAAGGGTGAGATAACACTGACTGCTGCCATAGAGCCTGGCTGGCATCTGTATTCATGGGATTTCCCGGCTGGCGAGGGCCCGCAGCCTCTCGAGATAAACTTCACCACCGAGGGCGTCGTGCTCAACGGCGCCAAGACCCCATCCACCCCTGCCCATAAAGAGATGGACGAGATATTCGAGATGGAGCTTTCGTGGTGGACCTCAAGTGTGACCATCACACAGAAGTTTACCGCCACCAAGCCCGACTTCAGCATCGATGCAGCCATCCGCTATGGCGCCTGCAACGATCAGAACTGCATCCCTCCGTCAAAAGAGTCGTTTACATTCACCGGCAAAGCCAAGATAAAAGCTACCCCCGCCGAGGAACCCGCAGCAGCTACAACAACACCTGTGGCAGCCGATACTGCTACAATAGAGGCTACCGCACCAGTACAGCCCGACACTGCATCCACGGAAACCACAGCCATAGCCCCGGCCGACGAGATAGACCTGTGGGCACCGGTTGATTTCTCGGAGGGTGACACAGGCAATGAGATAGCCGGACGCTCACTGCTCTACATCTTCCTCACATGTTTCTTAGGCGGCCTTGTGGCTCTCTTCACTCCATGTGTGTGGCCCATGATACCGATGACAGTGAGCTTTTTCCTTAAAAAGGGTAAGGATCGCTCACGCTCGGTGATGGACGCCTGTATCTACGGCATATCCATTATAGTAATCTATGTAGCCTTAGGATTGATAATCACCGGCATATTCGGAGCCAGCTCGCTCAACGCGCTCTCCACATCGGCCGTGTGCAACATAATATTCTTCCTGCTTCTCGTAGTGTTTGCCATCTCCTTCTTCGGCGCATTCGAGATAAAGCTCCCGGCGTCGTGGGCCAACCGCATGGATGCCACCGCCGAGCGCACCACCGGCCTGCTCTCCATATTCTTCATGGCCTTTACCCTGACGCTTGTTTCCTTCTCGTGTACTGGCCCCATCATAGGCACCCTGCTGGTTGAGGCAGCCTCGATGGGCAATGTGTGGGGTCCGGCCATAGGTATGCTCGGATTCTCAACAGCCCTTGCCCTTCCCTTCATGCTCTTTGCCATGTTCCCCACGATGCTCCAGAGCGCCCCGCGCTCAGGCGGATGGATGAACACGCTCAAGGTGGTGCTCGGATTTGTCGAGCTGGCCCTGTCGCTCAAATTCCTCTCGGTGGCCGATCTGGCCTATGGCTGGCATATACTGGACCGTGAGATATTCCTGGCGCTCTGGATTGCCATATTCCTGCTGCTGGGACTCTACCTGTTGGGCAAGTTCAACTTCTCGCACTATGGCGATGCCGAGCCCTCGATAGGAGTCACCCGCTTCTTCCTGGCGCTCATTTCGTTGGCATTCACTGTCTACCTCATTCCCGGACTGTGGGGCGCGCCGCTTAAGGGTGTTAGCGCCTTTGTGCCGCCGCTGTGGACCCAGGATTTCAACCTCTACGGCAACTCGTTTAAGGAGTATGACGACTTTGAGGAGGGTATGAAGGCCGGGCGCCTCGAAGGGAAGCCTGTGCTGATCGACTTCTCGGGCCACGGATGCGTCAACTGCCGCAAGATGGAGGGCGCTGTGCTCGACGACGAAGGGGTTAAGACCATGATATCCGACAACTTCGTGGTGATAAAACTCATGGTCGACGAAAAGAAACCTCTGCCCAAACCTATGAAGGTGGAAGAGAACGGCCGCACCGTCACCCTCGACACCTATGGCGACAAATGGAGCTATCTGCAGCGTTCGAAATTCAACGCCAATGCCCAACCCTACTATGTGATACTCAACGATCGTGGAGAGCTACTCTCCGGCCCCTTCTCGTATGACGAAAACATACCCCGATTCACCGAATTTCTTGAAAAAGGTCTGAAAAAATGAGCAAGGCAAGTCTGCGTAAAACCCTCAACGGCTTTACGGCCCCGCAACTGCTCGACATAATTCTCGACCTATATTCCAAAAGCCGCGAAGCCAAGGAGATACTTGATTTTTTTGCCTCACCGGATTTAGACAAAAAGTCGGATGAGTATCTGAATCTAATAATCAAGGAGATATACCGCACACGCCACTACGTGCCGGCCATGCGCGTGAGGGAGATACGCTCCATAATAAAGCGTTTTTCCAAGCTTGAGCCGGGCGACGAAGCAGTGGCACGCTTGATGGTCAATACCATCCTGGAAATCTGTAAGTATGCCAAAAACAACTATCTTGAAGAAAATAAGGTAGAACAGGTCGTAAAACTTTTTTCCGACACACTTAAGGAATTGTGTAGCACAAGGCTATTCGAGGAATATGCCCCGAGGCTGAGGAAAACCTTATCGGAGATCCGGCCCAATGACAAATACTGCTACATCCGCACAGAGCTAATGAGAGAGCTCAAAAGAGCCGAAGAGGGCAATTTCTCGGATGAAGACGATGATTTTTTGGCAAATTAAGGTGAAGTTAGGCTGAATTTTCGTAATTTTGTGGCGAGTTTTGAGGGCACACTCTCCGTAGTGGAGGCTGCCCTGCTACAAAGCCGTCCCAATCATTTCACATAATCTTATGATTGACAATCTGCCACCAATCAAAATTTTTTCCGGCACACGCTCTACCTATATGGCCGAGGAGATATGCCGCGAGCTGGGTTGCGAGCTCGGCAAGATGAACATCCAGTACTTTGCCGACGGCGAGTTTGAAGTTTCGTTTGAGGAGTCAATCCGTGGCTGCGAGGTATATCTCGTGCAGTCCACCTTCCCGAATTCCGACAACCTTATGGAACTGCTGCTCATGATCGACGCCGCCAAACGTGCGTCGGCAGCCTCGATTGTCGCCGTCATGCCCTACTTCGGATGGGCGCGTCAGGACCGCAAGGACAAGCCACGTGTATCCATCGCCGCCAAGCTTGTGGCCAACCTGCTCACCACTGCAGGCGTAGACCGCATCATAGCCATGGATCTCCATGCCGACCAGATACAGGGCTTCTTTGATATTCCCGTCGATCATCTCTATGCCTCGTCGGTGTTTATCCCCTATATCCAGAGCCTTGGGTTGAAGGATCTTGTGATAGCCTCTCCCGACGTGGGCGGCGCAAAACGTGCCAACAGCTACTCGAAATACCTCGACGTGCCGCTGGTGCTCTGCCACAAACAGCGTGCCAAGGCAAATGTGGTGGCCAACATGACCGTGATTGGCGACGTCAAGGACAAGGACGTGATTCTGATTGACGACATGGTGGATACGGCCGGCACCATCACCAAGGCCGCCGACCTCATGAAGGCCAACGGAGCTCGCTCAGTGCGCGCCCTGTGCTCTCACGCTATCATGAGCGATCCCGCCTCCGAGCGTGTGGACAACTCGGCTCTCGAGGAGATGATGTTTACAAACTCCATCCCCTTCCAGAAAAACTGCAAGAAAGCCACCATACTCTCAGTGGCACGTCTCTTTGCCGACACCATCCGTCGAGTACACACCCACGAGTCCATATCATCGCAATATCTGATAAAATAATCAAATAAACCTCATAGGGGAATTATCTTCCCGGCAGGCACCCGATGCCTCCGGGCGATAATTCCCCGTTTTTTCAAAAACCATGAATCTAAAGTCTGTAATGATGTCTGCCGGTATAGCAGCCGTGCTGGTGTCGTGTGGCGGCTCACAATCAGCCGACGAGGGCAAGGTAATAGACAAGCCCGATTTCAAGACAAGCACAGGAATTTTTGATATCGACGCCCTTGAGGCTCTGGGTCGTGTGAGCGACGTGAAAGTGTCGCCCGACGGCTCGAAAGTGCTCTTTGCCATATCATATGAAAGCGTGGAGGAGAACAAGAGCAACGCCGACCTCTATACCATGAACCTCGACGGCTCGGAGCTGAAGCGCCTCACCAAAACCGCCTCGAGCGAAGGCAACTTCTGCTGGATAGAGGGCGGTGAGAAGATTGCCTTCACATATCCCGTAGATGGGAAGCCTCAGGTGTTTGTGATGAACGCCGACGGCTCAGGACGCACCCAGGCCAGCGAAGTGGAGAAAGGCGTAGAAGGATTCCTCTTCTCGCCCGACGGCAGCAAGGTGATCGTGGTGTCGACCGTGAAATATGCCCGCGAGGCCAAGGATATTTATCCCGATCTGCCCAAGGCTACCGGCCGTGTGATAGACGACCTTATGTATAAGCACTGGGACGAGTGGATCACCGAAATACCCCACCCCTTCGTGGGAGAGTTTGACGGCAAGAAGATCACAGCCCTTGAGGATATCATGGCCGACGAGCCCAGCTTTGAGTCGCCCATGCGCCCCTTCGGCGGCATCGAGCAGTTTGCCTGGGCTCCCGACTCGAAGAGCCTTGTCTACACCTGCCGCAAAAAGAGCGGCGTGGACTATGCCGTGTCTACCAACTCAGACCTCTATCTCTACACTCTCGACTCCAAGCAGACCAGCTGTCTCACCGAGGGTATGATGGGCTACGACATCAACCCCACCTTCTCGCCCGACGGCCAGACCCTGGCATGGCTCTCGATGGAGCGCGATGGGTATGAAAGCGACAAAAACCGCATCTTCACACTCGACCTCGCTTCGGGAGCTAAATCCGATCTTACCGAGCAGTGGGACTATACTGCCGATGCCATCGCATGGAATCCCGACGGAAAATCGATCTATTTCATAGCCGCCAAGGATGGTGTGACACCGATATTCAGCGTCGACGTGGCCACACGCGAGATTAAGACTGTGGCCGACGGCATCTGCGACTACGCTGCACTGGCTCCCGTGGCCGACGGATCGCTGGTGACTCTGCGCCACTCCATGCTGTATCCCAACGAAGTGTTCCACGTCGCTGCCAACGGCGAGGTGAAGCAGATTTCAAACGTCAACACCGAGCTCCTCGCATCGCTCAAGATGCCCACCGTGGAGAAAAAGATGGTGCCCACCACCGACGGCAAGGAGATGCTCGTGTGGACCATCTATCCCCAGGATTTCGACTCGACCAAGACATATCCCGCCATTCTCTACTGCCAGGGTGGACCCCAGCAGGCTGTGAGCCAGTTCTGGAGCTATCGCTGGAACTTTGCCCTCATGGCAGCCAACGGCTATGTGGTCATAGCCCCCAACCGCCGCGGTCTGCCCGGATTCGGCACCGAATGGAACGCACAGATATCGGGCGACTACGGTGGCCAGAACATGAAGGACTATCTTGCCGCTGTTGACTATATGAAACAGTTCCCCTATGTTGACGCTGCCCACATCGGCTGCACCGGTGCCAGCTACGGAGGTTTCTCAACCTACTGGCTTGCCGGCAACCATGAGAAGCGTTTCGCTGCCTTCCTGGCTCACGCAGGTATCTTCAACATGGAGTCGCAGTATCTGGAGACCGAGGAAATGTGGTTTGCCAACTGGGATATGGGCGGAGGCGCCATGCGCCAGAATCCCGACGCCACCGTAGAGCCCGACTTCGGAGCCTTCTGGCGCAAGGACAATGCCACAGCCCAGCGCACATTTGCACTGTCGCCCCACCGCTTCGTCGACAAATGGGACACTCCCATCATGATATCGCACGGCGAGCTCGACTATCGCATCCTTTCGTCGCAGGGACAGATGGCCTTCAACGCCGCAAAACTTCGCGGCATCCCCGCCGAGATGGTGATCTATCCCGACGAAAACCACTGGATACTCAAACCCCAGAACGCCATACTGTGGCAGCGTCTCTTCTTCCGCTGGTTTGACAAATGGCTCAAGCCTCAGGCCACCAATGCCGACTCCGCAGAATAATGACACAAAAACTATTGTCGCTACCCCCAAACCTCGTGGGCTCGTTCCACGAGGTGACGGGGCTTGGCTTTGACGAATACTTCTGCACCTCCGATCCCATAGGCTCACGTCTGGGGAGCGGAGGTGGCACTACATGGCTCCTCGAAGAGTGTCACCGCGCCTGGGCTCCCGACTCGACATTTGAGTCGTGGCTCTCCTCAAGGCGACGCATACTGCTGCATGCCGGAGGCCAGAGCCGACGTCTCCCGGCCTATGCCCCCTCGGGCAAGATTCTGACACCCATACCCATATTTCGCTGGGAGCGCGGACAGAGCCTGTCGCAGACGCTGCTCGACCTGCAGCTGCCTCTCTACGAGCGTATCATGGAGAAGGCACCATCACGCCTCAACACCATGATTGTGAGCGGAGACGTTTACATCCGTGCCGCCGAGGAGCTCGGGCCTATCCCGGATGCCGACGTGGTGTGCTACGGCCTTTGGCTCGACGCCTCGATTGCCAGCCATCACGGTGTGTTTTTCAGCCGCCACTCCTCGCCCAACGTGCTCGACAGGATGCTGCAGAAACCTTCGCCCGAAACCCTCTCGTCTCTGCTTCAGGAGGGGTATTATCTCACAGATATAGGCGTGTGGCTTCTGAGCGATAAGGCCGTGGAGCTGCTGCGCCGCCGCTCGCGCGACGAAAATGGGAATCTCAGGGAGTATGACCTCTATTCCGACTTCGGGCGTGCCCTGGGGCGCAACCCTTCACACCCCGACCCCGAACTGGCCGGACTCACTGTGGAGATTCTGCCCCTGCCCGGTGGGGAGTTTTATCACTTTGGCACAAGCCGCGAAATGATATCATCGACGCTGGCCATACAGAACATCGTCAACGATCAGCGCGAGATAATGCACCGCGACCGCAAGCCTCACCCCTCGATATTTGTGCAGAACTCCATCACACGCACTCCGTTTACACCGGCCAATACCAACGTGTGGGTGGAAAACTCATATATAGGTCCGAGATGGACCATCACTACCGACAATATAGTGACCGGTGTGCCCGAAAACGACTGGGAGATTACACTCTCGCCGGGTCAATGCCTCGACATAGTGCCGCTGGATTCAGACCGCTGGATGGTGAGGGTATATGACATAGACGACCGTTTTGCAGGGGATGAACAGAAGCGCCCGCAGTTTCCTGTGGTCGACAATATTGAAGCGATGGGCCGGATGGCCTCGCTGATGCTGGCCGGACAGCCGCTGCCCGAAGGAGTGACTCTGATGAGCGCCGAGCAGATATCGGATGTGGCCTCTCTGCGACGCCTTGTGGAGCAACGCCGCCGTTTCAGCACCGCCAACCGCGAGGCTATGGCCGTGAATCATCAGCACAGCGTGTTCTATCAGCTCGACCTCGACGAGGAAGCCTCGGCATTTGCTTCCGGCTCCATAGCCATTCCCGTCCCTCTCCCTTCGTCCGAACCATTGCTCAAACGCATGAGCGACGCCATGTGGCGCGGCGAGATACTGCGCCGTCGCGGCGATGAGCTGTGGAAGGAGCAGGAGGAAAAAGCCTTCTCGCTGCTGCGCAGCGGTCTTATAGACACTCTGGGAATATCGCCTAACTCCCCGCGCAGGGCAGTGTGTGCCGACCAGATAGTGTGGAGCCGCTCGCCCGTGCGCATCGATATTGCCGGTGGGTGGACTGACACTCCCCCCTTCTGCCTCGTTGAAGGTGGCAATGTGATAAATCTGGCCATCGAGCTCAACGGTCAGCCTCCGCTGCAGACCTATATCCGTCCATGCCCCGAGCCCCATATTGTCTGCCGTAGCATCGACCTTGGAGCCTCGGAGACCATCACGACCTTCGAGCAGCTGATGGATTTCAAAAAGGTAGGCTCGCCCTTCTCCATCCCCAAGGCTGCCCTGGCTCTGGCCGGATTCCATCCGCGCTTCAGCCTGGAGCAGTATGCATCGCTCAAAGCGCAGCTCGAGTCCATAGGGGGCGGCTTGGAGATAACCCTCTTCTCGGCTATTCCGGCCGGAAGCGGCCTGGGCACAAGCTCGATTCTGGCAGCCACTGTGCTCGGAGCCGTGAGCGACTTCTGCGACCTGGCCTGGGACAAGGTGGAGATATGCCGCCGCACACTTGTGCTGGAGCAACTTCTCACCACCGGCGGAGGCTGGCAAGACCAGTATGGCGGAGTGATAGGCGGAGTGAAGCTGCTGCAGACCACCAAGGGTTTCGACCAGACTCCCATGGTGCGCCGTCTTCCCTCCGATCTGTTCACCTCGCCCGAATATGCCCCGTGCCATCTGCTTTACTACACGGGCCTGACACGCACGGCCAAGGATATCCTGGCCGAGATCGTAAGACGCATGTTTCTCAATCAGGGCAAACAGCTGCAGATGCTCAGGCGCATGAAAGCCCACACCATGGAGATGTATGACGCCATACAGCGCGACGACTTCAACCGCATGGGGCAGCTCGTCAGACAGACCTGGCAACAGAATATCAGTCTCGACCCAGGCACCAATCCGCCGGCCGTAGAGGCTGTGACACGACTTATTGACGATCTCTGTCTGGGCTACAAACTCCCCGGTGCCGGGGGTGGAGGCTACCTGTACATGATAGCTAAAGACCCCGGTGCAGCCTCGAGGATAAAACACATTCTCCAGACCTCTCCGGGCCTCCCGGCCAACGGGCGCATGATAGAAATGACCCTCTCCCGTCATGGCCTCAACGTCACCCGAAGCTGATGGCTGTGAAACTTTAAACTTAAATTAACACAGTATAGACAAAAATAATTGTAATTTTGCAATTAGAGTAATAACAGTGTAAAAACGACACCACAATATATTGACGATATGAACGCACCTTCACTCAGTGAACAGGAACTTATCAGGCGTCAGAGCCTCGAAGAGATGCGCCGCATGGGCATCGAGCCTTACCCCGCAGCAGAGTATCCGGTAGACGGATATGCCGCTGAAATCAAAGAAACATTCTCCGACGACGCACCCGAAAGAGAGGTGTGTGTGGCCGGACGTGTGATGGGGCGCCGCATCATGGGCAAAGCCTCCTTCATGGAGCTCCAGGATTCCACCGGCCGCATTCAGGTTTATGTGAACCGCGACGAGATATGCCCCGGCGAAAACAAGGATATGTATAACGTGGTGTTCAAGAAACTCCTTGACATAGGCGACTTTGTGGGTGTGAAGGGCTATGTGTTCCGCACCAAGACAGGCGAGATCTCCGTGCATGCGCACGAGCTCACAGTGTTGGGCAAATCGCTCCGCCCCCTCCCCGTGGTCAAGATCAAGGACGGCGTGGTTTATGACGGATTTGACGATCCCGAGCTGCGCTACCGCCGCCGCTATGTAGACCTCGTGGTAAACAACGGTGTGAAGGACATTTTCATCAAGCGCACCAAAGTCTACAATTCCATGCGCGAGTATTTCAACCGCGCAGGCTATATGGAGGTGGAGACCCCCATACTCCAGTCTATACCCGGTGGAGCCGCCGCCCGCCCCTTCATCACCCACCACAACGCTCTGGACATACCTCTGTATCTGCGCATTGCCGACGAGCTTTATCTGAAGCGCCTCATCGTGGGCGGCTTCGAGGGTGTGTATGAGTTCTCCAAAAACTTCCGTAACGAGGGAATGGACCGCACACACAACCCCGAGTTCACATGCATGGAGATATATGTGGCCTATAAGGACTACAACTGGATGATGGAGTTCACCGAAAAGATGCTCGAGAAAATTTGTCTCGACGTCAACGGCACCACCGAAGTCAAGGTGGGCGACAACGTCATCAACTTTAAGGCTCCCTATCGCCGCCTCACCATGACAGATGCCATCCTCGAGAAGACCGGATTTGATATCACCGGCAAGACCGAAGATGAGCTGCGCGAGGCTGCCCTGGCCATGGGAATCGAGGTGGACAAAACTATGGGCAAAGGCAAACTCATCGACGAAATCTTTGGCGAGAAATGCGAAGGCTCGTTCATACAGCCCACATTCATCATCGACTATCCCATCGAGATGTCGCCCCTCACCAAGCGTCACCGCAACAACCCCGAGCTCACCGAACGCTTCGAGCTCATGGTCAACGGCAAAGAGCTGGCCAACGCCTACTCCGAGCTCAACGACCCCATCGACCAGTATGAGCGATTTGTAGAGCAGATGCGTCTGGGCGAAAAGGGCGACGACGAGGCAATGATAATCGACAAAGACTTCATCCGCGCTCTCGAATACGGCATGCCCCCCACATCGGGCATGGGCATAGGCATGGACCGTCTGGTGATGCTCATGACCGGACAGACCACCATCCAGGAAGTGCTCTTCTTCCCGCAGATGCGCCCCGAAAAGAAGCCGGTTCAGAATACCGAAGAGAAAACTGAAGATTAACTCATCAAGCCACCTAAGCCATGAGTTTTGAAAAAATAGCGGTGATGGGAGGCGGAAGCTGGGCCACAGCTCTCGCCAAACTTCTGCTGCGCAACTGCCAGAGCATACTCTGGTATATGAGGCGTGACGACCGCATAGAGGACTTCAAACGGATGGGCCACAACCCGGCCTATCTCACTGATGTGGAGTTTGATGTGAGCCGCATCGACTTCTCGAGCGACATAAACGACGTCTGCAGCCGTGCCGACACACTGCTGCTGGTGATGCCTTCGCCCTACTTCAAGACACACATCAACAAGATATCAGTCGACATCTCGGGCAAGACGATAGTCTCGGCCGTGAAGGGCATAGTGCCCGGCGACAATGAGATAATCACCGACTATATGACCCACCGTTTCGGCGTGAACCCCGAGAAGAGCATCGTGATATCAGGCCCCTGCCACGCCGAAGAGGTGGCTCTGTCGCGTCCGAGCTTCCTGACCGTGGGATGCCACAACGTGGAGTATGCCGAAGAATTTGGCAAATGTCTCAACTCGCCCACCACACGCACCATACCCTCGAGCGATGTTGAAGGCATCGAATATGCCGCCGTACTCAAAAACGTCTACTCCATAGCCGCCGGCATAGTCCACGGCATGAAGGGTGGCGACAACTTCCTGGCTATGCTGGTGAGCAACGCCATCCGCGAGATGGAGCGCTTCATCGACGAGGTGTGTCCCCGTCCCCGCTGCATATGCGACAGCGTCTACCTGGGCGACCTGCTGGTGACGGCCTACTCCAGATTCTCGCGCAACCACAACTTCGGGTCGATCATAGGCAAAGGCTACTCAGTGTCTACCGCCCGCATGGAGATGGAACAGACTGCCGAAGGATATTACGGCACCAAGTGCATCAAGGAAATCAACAAACGCTACGGAGTAGAGATGCCCATACTCGATGCCGTGTATGACATACTCTACCGTCACGCCAACGCCGAGCGCGCCATGCGCGCCCTGGGCAAATGGTTTATCTGAGAGAAAATAAACATCACTTCTAAAATATAATAGCATGAAAACTCTGAACGTTGACATCAAGGATGTCCTCTCGGCAGTGAGCTGCGAGCAGATCAGCAACCTCGACGCCAAAGCCACCGATGCCCTTGACAAGGTGCTCACCGGCTCGGGCGAAGGCAACGACTTCCTTGGCTGGGTAAACCTCCCCACAGAAACCACCGATGCCCAGCTTGACGACATCATAGCAAGCGCCGAAAAACTCCGCGCCACCTGCGACACCGTCGTAGCCATCGGTATCGGCGGCAGCTATCTCGGAGCAAAGGCCGTGATCGAAGCCCTCAGCGACAGCTTTGCAGCTTATCGTCCCGGCGTGGAAGGCGAGCCTAAAGTGATCTTTGCCGGCCAGAACATCGGCGAAGACTACCTGTATGAACTTCAGGACTATCTGAAAGACAAACGATTCGGCATCATCGTAATATCAAAGAGCGGCACCACCACCGAGCCCGCCATCGCATTCCGTCTGCTCAAGGAGCAGTTGGAGCGTCAGCTGGGCATCGACGAAGCCCGCAAACGAATTGTGGCCATCACCGACGCCAAACGCGGCGCCCTCCGCACTCTGGCCAACGAAGAAGGCTACAAAACATTTGTAATCGCTGACAACGTGGGCGGACGCTTCTCAGTGCTCACCCCCGTAGGCCTTCTGCCCATAGCCGTGGCCGGATTTGACATCCGCGCACTCATCGACGGCGCAGGCGAGATGGAAAAAGCCACCAACGCCCCCGACGAAGCCAACCCCGCATACCTCTATGCCGCCACTCGCAACGCTCTCTATCAGGCAGGTAAAAAAATAGAGATCCTCGTGAACTACAACCCCAAACTCCACTACTTCGGAGAATGGTGGAAACAGCTCTACGGCGAGAGCGAAGGCAAGGATCACAAAGGCATATTCCCCGCCGCAGTCGACAACTCCACAGACCTCCACTCCATGGGTCAGTGGATCCAGGACGGCGAACGCACCATCTTTGAGACTGTAATCTCAGTAGCAGAGCCCGCTCACGAAAAGCTCATCCCCACCGACGATGCCAACCTCGACGGCCTCAACTACATTGCCGGCAAGCACGTCGACGAAGTAAACAAGATGGCCGAGCTCGGCACACGCCTGGCACACGTGGACGGTGGAGTGCCCAACATCCTCATCACCCTCCCCGCCATCCAGGAGAAATATCTGGGCCAGCTCATCTACTTCTTCGAAAAAGCCTGTGGCATCAGCGGCTACATGCTCGGAGTCAACCCCTTCAACCAGCCCGGCGTAGAGGCCTACAAGCGCAACATGTTTGCACTCCTGGCCAAGCCCGGATATGAGGCTGAAACCGAAGCCATTAAGGCTCGTCTGGAGAAATAAACCGAATATCCCCAACCCCACCCAACGGCTCCCCATCCGGGAGCCGTTTTTTTCATCACACCGACCAAAAAAATTGCAAAAACTACACTCCGGCTCTTGCAGATTCAAAAAAAAAGTCCTACCTTTGCAGAGCAAAAGAAAAAAAGCAATGGTTCCTTGGCCGAGTGGTTAGGCGCCGGTCTGCAAAACCGTTTACAGCAGTTCGATTCTGCTAGGAACCTCAATAGAACTCGACCTCGGTCGAGTTTTTTTTGCTTATATAGCGGATTATCAACAGTTTACTTACGCCCCGTCGGTAATCAATTTTTAAATATTGCTGTCCGATAAAAGTTGATAAGGACAAAAACATGTGGCTCGACTGCTGATTTTCAGCGGTCGAGTCTGCTTTTTATGTTTTCCAAGCCCCCCTCAGTCAAAAAGTGATGGTTGAGGAAGGAGTCCGGAGGCCGATTCAAGTATGGATTCCCAGTCCTTTTCGGGATGATGTCCGCTAAAATGACTACTTTTACCCATGGTTATTTAAGAAAGTTTGGCGACCTCTAAATAACCAATAAGGGCTGACTCCTGCAATAGGTGCCAGCCCTAATTTTTGGGATGCCCTCAAAAATTTTTATCGGACAGCAATATTTAGCAAAACTATTTTGACGGTTTTTCAGGAAAACTTTCCTAAGGGAGTGTCCCCAAATTTTGCCTAACTGACAAATTTGAAAAAACCCGCCTCTCCGGCATGAAGCCAACGAGGCGGGTTTATTTGGGAAACAGTCGAGTTTTATTCTGCTTTGTAGAGCTCTACTTCATCGGGGTTAAACATGTCGATGAATCCGGCATGCTTCACCACTTCAGCCTCGGCGAGGTTGGCATAGATCTCGGCAGAGCGATTGAAGGCTTCGTTGCGCTGGGCGTCGGCCAGGAGGAGGTAGCTCATGACGATCACGCCGGCCATTTCCACGAGTCGGCGAGCCATGAAGTCGCCATAAGCCTGATTGTCAACTGAGGCAACCTTCTCAACGGCTTTGGCATAGCACTCTGTGAGGGCTGCCAGGCGGTCTTTGAGAGCCTGCAGCTCGGGGCGCACTTCGGCCTCCTGATATGTGCGGATGAGGCTGAGATATGTGCCGGTGGTGACGTGGCGGATGGCTGCTACTACCTGGAGCTGGGTGGTGCCTTCGTAGATAGATGTGATGCGGGCATCGCGATAGAGGCGCTCGCAGGCATAGTCCTTCATGAAGCCCGATCCACCGTGGATCTGGATACAGTCGTAGGCGTTCTGGTTGCAGTATTCCGAACCCATGCCTTTGGCCATGGGGGTGAGGGCATCGGCCAGCTTGGAGTAGTATTTCGACTCCTTGCGCTCTTCGGGGGTGAGGGTGCGCTCTTTGGCGATGTCGTCGTAGATTTTGTAGATGTCTACATAACGGGCGCACTCGTAGAGCAGCGAGCGTGAGGCGTCGAGCTTGGCCTTCATCACTGAGAGCATCTCGTAGACGGCGGGGAACTCGATGATGGGTTTGCCAAACTGTTTGCGGTCGCGGGCATAGGCAAGAGCCTCGCGGTAGGCAAGTTCGCTCACACCCACGCTCTGGGCTGCGATGCCCAGGCGGGCGCCGTTCATAAGGGCCATCACATATTTGATGAGACCCATGCGGCGCGAGCCGCAGAGTTCGGCTTTGGCATTCTTATAGGTGAGCTCGCAGGTGGGAGAGCCTTTGATACCCATCTTGTTTTCAATGCGACGCACATTGACACCGCCGTCGCGCTTATCGTAGATAAACATCGAGAGGCCGCGGCCATCCTTAGTTCCGGCTTCTGAGCGGGCCAGCACCAGATGGATGTCTGAGTCACCGTTGGTGATGAAGCGCTTCACACCGTTGAGGCGCCATGTGCCGTCGGGCTGCTCGGTGGCCTTGAGCATGACGCTCTGAAGGTCTGAACCGGCGTCGGGCTCGGTGAGGTCCATAGACATGGTCTCGCCTGCACACACGCGGGGGATGAATTTTGACTTCTGCTCTTCCGAGGCAAACTCGTAGATGGTCTCGGCGCAGTCCTGCAGACCCCACAG
The DNA here is from genome assembly GCA_023664185.1 of Muribaculaceae bacterium. GTDB lineage: Bacteria > Bacteroidota > Bacteroidia > Bacteroidales > Muribaculaceae > Duncaniella. Next base: position 845,471 of record JAMPGA010000001.1, on the reverse strand, counting down.
ATTTTCAAAACCTGTGTCGGCGCGGCTGACGATGTCTGCGGCCATGATATAGGGGGTGATGGGGAAGTTCAGTCCACCCAGACGGCGGGGCATAGCCATACCCATGAGTCCGGCTTTGCGGCAAGCCTCGAGATTATCTTTGGTCTTGTCGGCATAGATAACACGGTTGTTTTCAACGTGCGGGCCCTGATGGTCCACATCCTCGGAGTTGGGGGCTATGATGTCGCCGCAGATTTCGCCTACCACCTGCAGTACACGGTCGTAAGAGTCCTGGGCATCGTTATAGTCGAGAGGAGCGTAGTCAAACTTCTCGGCGTCTGTATAGTTTCGTTCCTTCAGAGCCACAATCTTCTCCATCAACGGATGGGTGAGATGGTGCTTGAGGTCGGGATTGTCTGTATAGAAGTTAGCCATGATGTGACAGCGTTATTTAGAGTTCTTCTTATAGTGTTTGATGAGCTTGGGCACCACGTCCTCGAGATTGCCGGTTATGACATAGTCGGCTATGGAGTTGATGGGAGCTGCGGGATCGTTGTTGATTGAGATGATGATGGAGCTTTCCTGCATACCGGCTATGTGCTGAATCTGACCGGAGATGCCGCATGCTATGTAGAGTTTGGGGCGCACAGTCACACCGGTCTGGCCTATCTGGCGTGCATGTTCGGTGAAGCCTGCGTCGACGGCAGCGCGCGATGCTCCCACTTCGGCTCCGAGGGTGTCGGCCAGGTCGTGGAGCAGCTGGAAGTTTTCTTTCGAGCCCACACCGTAACCGCCGGCCACGATGATGGAGGCGTTCTTGATGTTGATTTTCGATTTCTCTATGTGGCGGTCAATTATCTCCACTGCAAAATCCTCATCGGCCACATATTTCTTGGGGTCGAGCACGATGACTTCGCCTTTGTATTCGGGGTCGAGTACCTGCTTTTTCATCACGCCCTCGCGCACGGTGGCCATCTGCGGACGGCACTCGGGATTGACGATGGTGGCCACAATGTTGCCGCCAAAGGCCGGACGGATCTGATAGAGAAGGTCGGTATACTCCTTGCCGGTCTTGGGATCTTTGTGGTCGCCGATCTCAAGAGCTGTGCAGTCGGCGGTGAGGCCGCTGTGCAGGCACGAGCTGACGCGGGGACCCAGGTCGCGGCCCACACATGTGGCGCCCATGAGGCAGATCTGGGGCTTGATTTCGCGGAAGAGGTTTATGAGGACTGCGGCATGAGGATTGGAGGTGTAGTGACGGAGACGTTCGTCCTCCACTTTGTAGAGACGGTCAACGCCATAGGGGAACACCTGCTGGTCTATTCCGTCAAGACCGGCACCTACGGCGAGGGCTTCAAGCTTGACGCCGAGGCGGTCGGCCAGCTTGCGGCCCTTGGTGAGGAGTTCGAGGCTCACATCGGCCACACGGCCATCTTCGATTTCGAGATATACGATTAAGTTGTTCTGATCCATGGCTGTGATTATCCGATTGTGTGGTTGGCTATGAGTTCTTTGACGAGTTCTTCGATCTGCTCGTCGCTGTCGTCGAGCACGCGGCTCTCCTTGGCTGTGAAGACAACGTTTTCAACGGCCTTAACCTTTGTGGGTGATCCGGGCAGACCTATCTGTGTGGGATCGGCCTCAACATAGGCAGCGCTCCACTCGGGGATGTTGAGATAGGGACGTTTCTCTATCATCTCTTTGCGCTCAGGGCTCATCGAGGCGGCCTCTGTGGGCGATGCAGCATATTTATATTTCATGATGCGCTGGGCATTGCGGGGGCGGCAGGGTGCAGCTGAGCCGTTGACTGTGACCACGCAGGGGAGCGGCGAGCGGAGTGTCTCCACGCCATTTTCGAGGCGGCGCTTCACGGTGACGTATCCATCCTTGAGCTCAAGGATTTCCTCGGCATATGTGATTTGGGGAAGTCCGAGTTTTTCGGCAATCTGGGGACCCACCTGAGCGGTGTCGCCGTCGATGGCCTGACGACCGCCGAGGATGATGTCGAAGTTGCCGATTCTCTTCACGGCCTGTGCCAGCGAGTAGGATGTGGCCAGAGTGTCGGCGCCACCCAGGGCGCGGTCAGTGAGGACAATGCCGCCGTCGGCACCGCGATAGATGGCTTCTCGGATTATCTCTGAGGCGCGGGGCAGACCCATTGTCAGAAGTGTCACTGTGGAGCCGGGATTGGCATCCTTTAAGCGAAGTGCCTGCTCGAGGGCGTTGAGGTCCTCGGGGTTGAAGATGGCGGGGAGCGCAGCTCGGTTGATGGTGCCGTCTTCTTTCATGGCATCCTTGCCCACATTGCGGGTGTCGGGCACCTGCTTGGCGAGCACGATGATGTTGAGACTCATATTTGCTATGGTTTGGATTATTTTAAGGCGAATGTTAGAATAGTCTGAACGGGGGGTTGACGAACAAACTTCAAGGAAATTCAACGGCAAATTTACAAAATTTCAGTAAAACTTTGTAAATCTGCCGTGTGAATTAATGTGAAACATGCTCTTCTACCCATTTGCGGGCGTTGATGAAGGCATCTATCCAGGGGGTTACTTCGTCGGTGTGACGAGATTCGGGATAGTAAGCACATTGCCAGGGGAATATGGCACGCTCCAAGTGGGGCATCATGGCCAGATGGCGGCCGTCGTCTGAGCAGATGCCGGCCACAGCCGAACGCGATCCGTTGGGGTTGGCGGGATAAGAGTTGTAGTTGTAGCGAGCCACGATGTTGTAGCGGTCGAGCGGCAGGGGCAGGTGGAATTTGCCCTCACCGTGAGCCACCCAGATGCCCAGCTTGCTCCCGGAGAGCGAGCCAAACATCACGGAGTTGTTGGTGGGAATGGTGAGCCCGAGGAACTGCGACTCAAACTTGTGGGAGTCGTTGTGGAGCATGCGGGTCTTCTTCTCGTGTGTGGGGTTGATGAGCCCGAGTTCCACCATGAGTTGGCAGCCGTTGCAGATGCCGAGCGAGAGGGTGTCGTCGCGCTTGTAGAAGTCATCGAGTGCCTTCCGGGCGTTTTCGTTATATCGGAAGCCTGATGCCCAACCTTTGGCCGAGCCGAGCACGTCGGAGTTGGAGAAACCGCCGCAGAACACTATCATGTTGACATCCTCGAGTGTCTCGCGGCCGCTCATAAGGTCGGTCATGTGAACATCCTTCACGTCAAATCCGGCCAGGTAGAGCGAATAGGCCATCTCACGGTCGCCGTTCACACCCTTTTCGCGTATGATTGCGGCTTTCACCTTGTCACCGTGTCCTTTTCGGCTCAGAGCTATGCTGCGCGAGGCAAGCTTGCCGTCGAAGCCCGAGGGCATGCGGTAGCGTATGGGTTGTTTCTTATAGTTCTCATAGCGCTCGGCTGCACACTTTTCTCCACTTTGGAGAGAGTCGAGCAGATATGATGTGTGCATCCACACATCGCGCAGGTGGTCTATGCCGAGAAGGCGCTCGGTGCCGTTGTGGGTGATGATGAGGGCACGTTCGGCAGTGGGAGCACCGATGTGATAGAATTTCACGCCGGCTTTGGTGAGGATTTCGTCGACCTTGGTCACCTTGCGGGCGTCGACCTGAGCTACGAGAGCCGGATTCTCAGCAAAGAGAATCTTAACAAGATCTTTCTCTTCAAAGGCTGCGGTGTCGAGAGCCACGCCACCGGTGGTGTTGGCAAAGGTCATCTCAAGCAGGGTGGTCACCAGACCTCCGGCCGAGATATCGTGAGCGGCCAGAAGCATATTCTTCTTCACCAGGGTCTGCACGGCTTCAAAGGCAGCCACAAACTTGAAGGGATCCTCAACGGTGGGAGCCTCGTCGCCCAGACGGTTCATCATCTGAGCAAATGCCGAGCCGCCCAGCATGAGGGGACACGAGGAGAAGTCGATATAGTAGAGCTCTGAGGCCTTGTTTCGCAGCACGGGCGAGAGGGTCTTCTTGACGTCGGTCACCTCGCCGGCAGCCGATATGATAACGGTGCCGGGGGCATATACCTTGTCGGCACCATATTTCTGTGTCATGGATAGTGAATCCTTGCCGGTGGGGATGTTTACACCGATGGTGCAGGCAAAGTCGCTACATGCCTCGACGGCACGATACAGGGCTGCATCCTCGCCGGGATTCTTGCAGGGCCACATCCAGTTGGCACTGAGCGAGAGGGTCTTTATGCCATCCTTAAGCGGGGTGCCGACGATGTTTGTCAACGCCTCTGCAACGGCCATCACAGAGCCTTTGGCTGAGTCGATCAGAGCCACCTGGGGAGCATGGCCTATGGAAGTGGCTATACCCTTGGTGCCGGTATAGTCGAGAGCCACAACGCCGCAGTCGCTCAGAGGGAGCTGAATCTCGCCCTGACACTGCTGGCGGGCTATCTTGCCGGTCACAGAGCGGTCCACCTTATTGGTGAGCCAGTCTTTTGAGGCTACGGCTTCGAGCGAAAGCACAGATGCCACATAGCGGTCTACCTCTTTTTCCTCATACTCCACACCTTTATATTTTGTCTCTACGGTTGTATCGGTGAGGGTGGTCTTAGGCGATGAGCCAAACATGTCGGACATGGCCAGATCGATGGGGCACACGCCATCTTTCTGCTCGAAGACAAATCGATGGTCGCCGGTGGTCTCGCCCACCACATACATCGGTGCGCGCTCGCGGTCGGCAATGGTCTTGACATAGTCAATATCTTCCTTCTTCATCACCATGCCCATGCGCTCCTGGCTCTCGTTGCCTATGATTTCCTTTGACGACAGAGTCTTGTCGCCGATGGGAAGAGCGTCGATCATGATTTTGCCGCCGGTCTCCTCAACGAGTTCTGAGAGAGCATTGAGATGGCCGCCAGCTCCGTGGTCGTGGATGGAGATGATGGGGTTGTCGTCGTTCTCGGCCAATGCGCGAATCACGTTGCTGACACGTTTCTGCATCTCGGGGTTGGCGCGCTGCACGGCGTTAAGCTCGATGCCTGAGGCATACTGTCCGGTCTCGACCGACGAGACGGCACCGCCGCCCATGCCGATGCGATAGTTATCGCCACCCATCACCACTACGGCCTCGCCGGCTTCGGGGACACCCTTTATGGCATCCTTGGCGGCAGCATATCCAACACCTCCGGCCAGCATTATCACCTTGTCGTAAGCATAGAGCTTGCCATTTTCATCGTGCTCGAATGTAAGGAGCGAGCCGCAGATGAGGGGCTGTCCGAACTTGTTGCCAAAGTCTGAGGCTCCATTTGAGGCTTTGATGAGTATCTCCGAGGGGGTCTGGTAGAGCCATGCGCGCGGATTCATCATCAGCTCCCAGGGGTGTCCGCCCAGACGGGGGTATGATGTCATGTATACGGCGGTACCTGCCAGGGGGAGTGAAGCCTGACCGCCACCCAGACGGTCGCGTATCTCGCCGCCGCTACCGGTGGCTGCACCGTTGAAGGGCTCGACGGTGGTAGGGAAGTTGTGGGTCTCGGCTTTGAGCGAAAGCACCGTAGGGAGCGGGCGCACCTCGAAGTAGTCGGGGCGCTCGGGGTGTGTGGGATAGAACTGCTCTACTACCGGTCCCTCTACAAAGGCTACATTATCTTTGTAGGCGCTCACCAGCGTGCCGGGGTTGACCTGCGAAGTCTTCTTGATGAGTTTGAACAGCGACAGGGGTTTTTCCTCGCCGTCTATCACGAAGGAGCCGTTGAAAATCTTGTGGCGGCAGTGCTCGGAGTTGACCTGCGAGAAGCCAAACACCTCGCTGTCTGTCAGCGGACGGCCCAGGCGCTTGGCCAAGCCACGGAGATATTCTTCCTCTTCGACCGACAGAGCCAAGCCCTCGCGCTTGTTGTATTCGGTGATATCTTCTATATATTCTATCGGTGCGGCCACAGTGGATGTGGTAAACACCTTCTGGTTCATGCCATCGGGGTAGAGACGCGACAGCATCTTGTCGAACACAGGCTCCTCACCGGCGGGTACGCGGGTGAATTCCTCGATACGTGTGATGCCTTCAAGACCCATATTCTGGGTTATCTCCACTGCGTTTGTGCTCCACGGTGTTATCATCTCCTTGCGCGGGCCTACAAAACATCCTTTCACCGATGTCCCTGACAGGGGTGTGGCTCCGTCAAAAAGCCATGTGAGAGTCTCAGCCTCCTCGGGAGTAAATTTGCGGGCGGTCTCCACGGCATATACCGTAGAGGTGCCTTTCTTGAAAAATACGACCATCTTTATGCTATAGTTCTATTATGCTCTGATGAATGTGTGACAATGGACTGAACGGTGCAGAATCCTCCCGGCTGCGACGCACGGAGACCTATACCGCCACAAAATTACTCATTTTCCCTCTAACTGCCAAAACAATACCCTATCTATCAATCACCACACGAAAATAAACCATCAAAACACTGGTCGGAAAAGCGTCTCATTTGTTAAAATATATTAAATCAACAACACAGAGTGTTATATTTGGCAATTCCAAGGTATACAACTACAGATATGAAAAACAACATACACCAAACTCGATAAAAAATGGCAAACACCACTTCACACTCCAACGACGCAGCCATGACAGCAAACAACACCAACGCCCAGGCATCAACCAAGCAGACCAGACGCGTGTTCAACCTCATTATCCTCGATGAGAGCGGCTCAATGTCGACCATCTACGACGCCATGGCTCATGCCATCAATGATATGCGCAGAGCTACAATCGATGGTGATATCGTCCTGGTCACCATCATAACAGACGGCTACGAGAATGCCTCGAAAGAGTGGGGCAAAAAATCCATCAAGGCACTCGTCGAGGAGATGAGCGGTAACGGATGGGTGTTTACCTACATCGGAGCCAACCAGGATGTCGAGACAGTGTCAGCATCCCTAGCCATCAACAACTGTCTTGCCTTTAGCGCAACCGAAGAGGGCACATCGGAAATGTTTGAAAAAGAGTGCAATTGTCGCAAAGCATTTTTCAATAAGCTCGAAGAACCAAACATTTCAATGAGCATTAGCGAAAACTACTTTGAAATGTAGAAGCCACAATTTTAGCTCAATCTATTTTGCAGTCTGACAAAATATCCTTACCTTTGCGCTGCTGAAACCTCCACGACGAGGTGAGCAGCCGGGTCCGGTAGCTCAGCTGGATAGAGCATCTGCCTTCTAAGCAGACGGTCATGCGTTCGAGTCGCATCCGGATCACAGAAGGGTCACTTTTAAGTGGCCCTTTTTTCGTGTCCGTAAGTGACT
>JAMPGA010000001.1:746261-838186 GCA_023664185.1 Muribaculaceae bacterium | reverse complement strand
TATAACACTTCGTAAACTGACTTCTATTAACAATTATTTTTAAACAACCTCTAAAGCTATGAAACATTATTTTATCATCCTTTTAGCAACCGTGCTCTTATGCACATCGTGCACTCAGGAGATGGTCGATATCAATGATAGCACCGACATCACTGAGGCCGATCTTTTTCTGGTCTCCGATGACTTCAAACAATATGAACGTATCGTAAAAGAAGACGGCCGTATCCTTAAAAATGCCCTCAAGGCGTTGACCCAGGAAGAAAAAGAGCGCTATTTCTCATTGATGAATAGCGCTTCCCTCGACATGACCGAGGAGGAATATGTCAATATCGTCTCCGAGATTAAAGAGCTCACCGGGATCGATACAGATGCGAGATTGCATAAGCTCCATGACGCAAGAATGAATCTCATCTCAAAAATCACATTCTCAAAAGTAGATCTACTCAAGGCCATGCAACGCCATTGCCTCAACATGAGAGCCATCCCTCGATCCAGATCAACAAGTGAAGCAGATACCGAGGAATGTTTATATGAGTGCTCACAGATATATTGGCAAGTCTTTACAAGCTGTAAACCTGCTTATGGTTCAAATTCGTCCTGGGAAGATGGGAAATACTGTGAAATGGTGGCCTCTGCTGCTTATGACGATTGCGCAAAGCATTGCTAATCACTAATAAACCGACAACCTGCATTTTCTAAAAGCCACATTGGATTCATGCGTTCACTCTGCACCATAATCATAGCTCTATGTTCTTTGAGTGTGTTTGGTAATGATCTATCAACCACAATCGAGGAGCTATGCCGTGATCTACCGCAGGGCACATATACACTTTCGATAGTGCGGTCGGAATATTCAGCTCCAGCCTATGCTGGAACTGGAGTTAGAGAAGAGCTAAGCTTCAGCCACAAATCATCTGTCTTCCTTCCCGATCGGAAACTGAACCCCCAAGCCGAAAAGCTTTGGCTTGACTATCTATGCATGATTAACAGTAATGCAGCCAATACCATTGCCTTTAGCACTACACAGATAATTTACCCGTTTGAGACTGAACAGACCATAAGCGGACGTATTGAAGGAGGAGATAAGAAGCTCAATAATTTCAAACTAAACGTCATGGTCCCGTCTTTGGGCTTATTGCGCCAAACTGAGGTGTCAGGACGCCTGTTCAAGCTTTCGGGGCTGGAGTTCGTAGATGGCACGCTGTTTAATCTGCAAGTTTTGAAAGATAATGGTAAGGAGGGTTCGCTGTCTCTGCATGTTGATGAGCCGGAGTTCCCCAAGATCTCAGTAAAAAAATATCACCGGGAAAAGAAACCCGTTGGCAATGTCGCTGAATATTATAAAGAGAAAGCAAGACTGGCCGATATGATTGATGCCATAGATCTTCCGGAGATAACCGTAAAGGAGAGACGCGCAAAGCCCATGAATTTCCGAGGAATCACCCCTGATAGAATAATCCCTGAAAATGACCCTCTTTTTGAATCATGCCCGACTCTTGATTTGTTAGTTTCAAAGTTTGGCATAAGAAAGGGTCTATGTGAGATACCCTTTGGTGTAGATGATAGTGAAAGTGATGAAAAAGTTATTCTTGAAGCCATTGGGCGGCCTGTGGGAGGCAAATTTATGTATTGTGAGGTGATGCTAAACGATCAGTTGCTTAAAGGTTATGAACTTACCGACCTTATCAATCTGAACCCTAAAAATATAAAACAAATAGAATATTTTATCCCCGGCAATAGTTACATGTTTGGAAATCTTGCGGGAGGCAAAAAAACTGATTATATTCCATCTTCACCTATCAAGGGATTATATGGCGAGGCAAATATCCGAGGCCTTTTGATGATCTGGACAAAATCGCCGGTAGACTTCTCTTATTACCGGATGAACAGACCATCGTCACTGATTACCGTTACGCCTCTTGGATATTTAGCGCCTAAAACATTTACAAAACAAGCATACTCAAATACACAATGCGTATATTGGGAGAGCAACTTCAACATGCTCGTTAATACTAATGACCTCCATGATTTAAATAATATTAATGGGTTAATAAACATAACCATAAAGCTTGAAGGCATCAGTGACAACGGAGAATTAATAAAAAAACAAACACGGATTAATCTATGAGATTAACAAAACTAATATATGTTTTAGCAGGCATAATAGCAGTCTCATGCTCTTATGTTAAGAAACCAGATCTGAAACTATCGGATTATGAAATTAATTTAGGAGATATAGCTGAGGATACTCAGGCATATCAGGAAGCAAAATTGTATAACAAAGGTAATGACAAACTCGTATTGCGAACTGTCACTACAGATTGTTCTTGTACAAAAGTCAAAATAGACAATATGACTATCTTACCAAACGATTCGACAACGATACACATTTCATTTGACTCCACCGGTAAAGATGGGCCAAGTGAAAATTTTGTTATCATCGAGGCCAATACTGATACCATAATTCACTATATACACGTGGTTTCCAATGTTATCTCAAAGGATTGAGATACTCCCATATGTAACAATTTTTGTTATTCTACTTGGGGTGATTTTTATCCCAAGCAGTTTTGTAGTGGATAATTTTAACATAATGCGAAATCATTATTTCGCATTATGTTCTTTGATTTTGTGTGCCACATATTCCGTATCAAAAAGGCCGAACAGTATTGAAGTTAATCCTCTAACAGGACTGGCTTTAGCTGCTCTTTTTCTCTTTGTAGTCAGAAATATTCACGAATATCTCTCTATAGTCTATGCTATAACATTCATTTCTACACTTCTGGTTTTATCAAAATTTGAATTAAACATCGTTACACTTTCGAAAACCATATTGATTTTATGTGGATTTGAGACCTTATACTGTTATCTGCAATTGTTCAATTTCATTGGATCACCTGCGGTTTACTTCCCCATAACAGGTAGTTTTGAGAATCCAAATACTTATGGAATCTTTGTATCGCTATGCATACCATTCATATTATTTTTATATACAAAATCTCTATATCGATGGATTTGCATGATGATTATTATCAGCACAATAATATTGTTCATTTTGATGAAATGCAAAATAGCAATACTGTGTGCGCTAATGTCAATTGTATTGATAACTCCTAAAACAAAAACAAATCTCTCGAATAGACATCTTTGGGCCGGACTTACAATTGCGCTTATAGCAGCATGTATGTTTGAATACCAATCAACACTGGGACGCCTGCTAATCCTTATCAACTCCTTCACGTTGATGCTAAAAATGCCGATATATGGTTATGGGAACCATGGATTTACCAAACACTACATGTACGAACAATTGAGGAATTTCGAGTATGATTGGATGAGATTATTCTCCGGTGTTGAGGGCAATCCCATGCACCCCTTAAATGAATACCTTTCATACGTACTTAATATAGGATATATTGGTTTAATTTTTATTGCCCTATTTATCTATATCGTCTATAACCAACGGGTAAACCTCCACTCAGTATATTTTGTATGTATTCTAAACATCATTATTCTTTTAGCATTCACTAATTGCTTGAGCTATTCTTTTGTGTGGATCTTCTCAATACTTTGCATATCACAGATCAAAAGAAAATATCAGCTGCAATTCAATTGGGATAAACTAAAATACATACTCATCCCTGTTGTCACGATATGTTCTGTGTTCATTGTCTCAGATTTGAAATTTGAGATCTCATGGCGGAGATTATACGACAATTGCCGTGGAAATATGATAGATGAGAACATTGTAAAGGGATACGAAGCACTGTACAACAAATGGCATTATAATCCTTTTTTTCTGTATAATTATGCAGTTGTATTAAATGCATCTGAGGACTTTGACACGAGCAACCAAATTTTGAAGTTATACAACGATTATATAAACGACTACCAGGCAAACATCCTAAGGGCCGATAATTTATACCAGCTTAAAAAATACGAGGAAGCCATTGGTGAATATCAAAACTCACACAAAATGTGCCCGTCAAAGTTTTATCCTTTGTGGGGCTTGCTTCAATGCTATAAAGAGACAGATAAACACAAATATTTAGAAACAGCAAAAACTATCGAGATTAAAGAGGTCAAAATCAGCTCATATCAAATTCGGTTGATGAAACAACAATCCAAAAAGATAATACATGAAGAAAGCCAAAACATCTTTTAAGACACTTTTTTTATTTACCGGACTTATATCCTTATTAACGCTATCTCTTGTGATAGTAATTAATAAGGGTCTTGTTGATGTGACCTCAACCTACTGCAAGAAATACATCAAAGGACATAACAAGAAAAATGTAATTCTCAAAAAGTGCACTACAGGCAATGAGGAAAAAGCCGCTCATTGGCTCTTGGATAACATGACCAATCAATATTCTTACAACAATACTCTATCCCAAAAGTATCTAAAATACCTTAGAGAAAACGACAGCCTGCCATTAAAGAAAGTATGGCTTCAATTCAACCCACAAATCGACAGTGAGCCCGAATTGTGCCAAGACATACAGGAGGTGCCTGAAGATATTCTGATATCCAATATTAGGGAATCCATTGACATCTGGGAAGCCTCACCCTGGCATGAAAACGTCTGTTTTGATGATTTCTGTAAATTCATCTTACCATATAAAATAAACAAAGAGCCCATAGTTGACTGGAAATCCCACTACCGGGAAAAGCATTCTTTTATAATAACAGGTATCCAGGATATGAGAGAGGCTTTTCTGCGGATCCACGAATTTGAGATCAAGAATTTCCCCGTAATAGACACATATTATCCTTACGAACAGGATCCGATATTGCTTGATGAACTTCGAGGAGGGAACTGTAGGCAGAGGGCATACCATATGGCATATGTCATGCGAGCTCTTGGCGTGCCTGTAGCCGTAGATTATACCCCTTTTTGGGCAAATTATGGTGAGAATGGGCACTTCTGGGTTTCCCTAATTGACTCAACCGGAAAAGTTATCACTGCTGGAAAACAGGTTGAAGGGACATATGAACCTTGCCATATGGAGATTGACAAGAGCAGATATACAAGCAGTATTGATAGTCTTAAGAAGATATCAAAGATTTACCGTCTGACTTTTGAGGAAACGCAAAATCATATATCCAAAAACAACCACAGCAAATACGATTATCTAACCGATGCTCATACATATGATGTCACCGAGCAATACACAAACGTCACAACACAAAATATCGTTCAAGTAAATTCCAGCAAGTTTTCCAATCTATATGTATGTACGTATACTCAAAGTGAGGGATGGATTCCTGTGGGGAAAGCACATAGATCAATCAACGGAGAAGTTAATATAGGGCCATTGCTTGATGACAATATAGTTATCGTAGCTGAATACAACAATGGCAATCTTATTCCTGTTTCTTCCGCTTATCTTATCTCCCATGATAAGAGCCCTATGGAGATCAATCCTGTACTTTCACACACAAGAACTGTAGATCTGCATAGAAAATATCTTTTGCGAACCACATGGCTGAACAGATGGAACGAGATTATCGGAACAAGAATCGAAACTTCCGATGATAGTGAGTTTAAAAATAGCGTTTATAATATTCACACATTCAATAATACACCTATTAGTGAAACCATAACCATAAATCTGGGTGAAAATTTGAAGAAATATATTCGCATTTTGCCTAAGGCCGATGTTTATCCGGTTTTCGCAGAGCTACAATTACTTGACAAAGACAACCACATCATTAAATATACAAGCCGTGACATTTATGCTGTGGGGGGAAAATTGACTGGTGACACAATTGTAACCGGAAAGCTGTTTGATGACAAACTATCAACGACATTCTTCAAAAGATTTCCATTCTGGATTGGGTTTAATTTAGAAAGCATCAATGGCAAAATTGACAAGCTAAGAATCATAATGTGGAATGATGAAAATCAGATTCAACCATCCCATAATTATGAACTATTCTACTTCAATAACGGAATCTGGAATTCTCTTGGGAGAAAAACAGCCGAATCTGATCATCTTGTGTATAACAATGTCCCAGAAAATGCATTGCTGCTTCTGAGAGACTATACACATGGAAAAGAAGAACGAATCTTTATGTATAACGATAATAAACAAATTTGGTACTAACATGAAAAATTATCTTTTTATCTTCTTAGCAACCGTGCTCTTCTGCATATCGTGCACTCAGGAGATGGTCGATGTCAGCGATAGCACCGACATCACCGAGGCCGATCTTTTTCTGGTCTCCAATGACTTCAAACAGTATGAACGTATCGTTAAAGAGGACGGCCGAATCCTTAAAAATGCCCTCAAGGCTTTGACCCAGGAAGAAAAAGAGCGCTACTTTTCATTGATGAATAGCGCTTCCCTCGACATGACCGAGGAGGAGTATGTCAATATCGTCTCCGAGATTAAAGAGCTCACCGGAATCGATACGGATGCGAGATTGCATAAGCTCCATGACGCAAGAATGAATCTTATTTCAAAAATTAACTTCTCAAAAGTTGAGTTACTCAAGGCCATGCAACGCCATTGCCTCAACATGAGAGCCATCCCTCGGTCCAGATCAACAAATGAAGCAGACACAGAGGAATGTCTATATGATTGCTCGCTAATATATAACCGAGTTTACAGCAGTTGTGACCCAACAGATGGCTATGGCCCAGGCCATAATCCTAAAGATGATATCGACACTAAAAGAGAACTGTGGGAAGGCACAAAATACTGTGAAATGATCGCATCAGCTGCGTTTGATCAATGTGCTATATATTGTTAATTGGGGAACATAAATAACATATGCGCTCGCTCTGCTCCATAATCATAGCTCTATGCTCTTTGAGTGTGTTTGGTAATGATCTATCAACCACAATCGAGGAACTGTGCCGTAAGCTGCCGCAGGGAACATATACTTTAACAATATCGAAAGATCAATTCTCATATCTTGATAACGATGAAACAAGAATGCTGTATTCATTAAATTTCAGTTCTGAGGCTTCAGGGTTATCAACTAACAACAATAGGAACAACAACCAAAATATTGATTATCTTTGCCTTCTTGATTTTCCTGACAATAAGATCAACAATCTATTGGTTACTCAAAAAGTAATTAATGAATACAAATTCGAGACAGAACAAATTATCAGCGGACATATTGAGGGCGGATCAAAAAAGCTCAATCAATTTTGCCTTAAAATTTTGATACCCTCCATAGGAAAGGTCTACGAAACAGAAGTAACTGGTCGCCACTTCAAGCTTTCAGGACTGGAGTTTATAGATGGCACTGTATTTAATCTGCAAGTACTAAAAAAGAATGGCAAGGATGGTTCACTGTCACTGCATGTTGATGAGCCGGAATTTCCCAAGATTTCCGTAAAGAAACACCATCATTCTCAGCGGTGTAATAATAAAACGCCCGAATACTTCAAAGAGAAAGCAAGATTGGCCGACTTAATCGATGCCATAAACCTTCCCGAAATTATCGTAAAGGAAAGACGAGTGAAACCTATGAATTTCCGACACATGGATCCGGATCGCACCATAGCCGAAAATGATCCTATTTTTGAAAACGCCCCAACTTTAGAACTGGTAGTCTCAAGAATAGGTCTAAAAAAAGGGATGAGTCAAATAGAAGGTGCAGGTTATATAGAAACTATCGGAAGGCTCTACAGAGGTGTTCACGTCCCCTGCGAGATCATGCTGGATGAGCATCTGTTAAGCGGTGCCGAATTGTCGGATATTCTGAATATCGCTCCAAAAACAATTAAGCAAATTGAATACTTTGTCCCATCCAATTATGAAATGTTCGGAAATCTTGCTGGTGTGGGAGGAACCAATCCGTTAAAAGGAGTGTTTGGAAACGCAAGTGCCCGAGGCCTTTTGATGATCTGGACAAAATCGCCAACAGATTTTTCACGGTTCAGACTCAATAGGCCATCGTCATTGGCTACGATCAAGCCGTTAGGATACACTGCACCCATGGAGTTTAATTTTTCGAAATACTCCTCCAATCCAACGCTTTACTGGAATCCTAAATTCTCACCTTCGAGCCCCATGGATCCCCGACTCGACCTCCTTGAAACCTCCGGCAATATCGTCGTGAGAATCGAAGGCATCAGCGACAACGGCGATATAATAAACAGACGAAAAAAATTAAAGCTATGAAACATTTAATAATATCTATTTTAGTCTTACTGTTAGCCTCACAACTGCACGCTCAACTCACCGTTGAGGAAAGGATAGCAATAGCTCAGCATAAGGAGCCGCGTGAGAAAATATATATTCAGACAAACCAGCCCGACTATGCCAAGGGCGACACCATATGGTTCAGGTGTAATCTGGTAGACGGTGCTACATACATTCCATCGACAAGCCCGCTATACCCGAAAGACCGCTCGAAGTTTGTCTACATCGAGCTCCACGACGTCCAGGCCGACTCTCTGATGGCACGCTACAAGATTAAGGCCGACTCGGCTGGAGTATTTGCCAACTGCATACCCCTCTCCTACGATATACCCCAGGGCTACTATATGCTGGTGGCCTACACCCGATGGATGATGAACTTCAGCCAAGACGATTTTGCATATCACGAATTCCGGGTGATAGGCGACGGCAATCTGCCCGACATCGACCCACCCCTGAAGAGCGAATATCTGAAGGTCAGCGTATATCCCGAAGGTGGCACTCTGCTGACCGATCAGCTGCAAAACATCGTATTTACCGTCACCGACTATAATTCTCATCCAAAAGACGCCCAGGTAGAGCTGGTGGATATTCAGACCGACTCCATCGTGGCCACTTCGAAGACACAGTTCAAAGGCATGGGTCACCTGCTGTTCACTCCGCAGAAAGGGAAACGCTACAGGCTTGAGGCCTACTCGACCGACGACCGTTCGGGCGAGACAGAGCTCGACAAGGCCAGCGAAGAGGGTGCCGTGCTGCAGGTGAAAAGCCGCAAAGGGCGCATCTACGTGGACATTCTCAGCAACAAGCTGCCCATCGAAAACCTCGAGCTCCTCATCTATAGCCGGGGCACCGCCTCAACCACCTATCCCATCAACAACCCCATGGTCATTGAAGCCAAAAAACTGGACTCCGGACTGGTGACACTTGCCCTCATTGACCTCGACAAACAGACCATTCTCTCCACTCGCACCATTTACAACAGTTTTTAGAGAATAATTTTTCAAATCGTTGCATATTTGTGTAATTTTGCAAATATGAAACGTCTGATTCTACTTACCGCAACCCTCGGAGCCGCAATGGCTCCGCTGGGAGCCCAAATAAACAATCCAGATGCCGCCGGCTATCTGGATCGCGCCAAGGCCATGCTGGAAAACGACCGCAACTACAGCGGCTGCATCGACCAGCTGGCCCGGCTCCACTCTCTGCCGGCCAATGCCGCACAGCGCGAGGAAGCCCTTTACTATATGGGCGTGGCCACTCTGCGCGCCGGCGACGACGAGGCTCTCCCCATCCTGGAGCGCTTTCTGGGCAATTATCCCGTGTCGCCCCGCCGCGCCGAAGTGGCAAGCTATATAGGCGACTACCACTGGGACCGTGGAGAATATGCCGCCGCCATAGCCGTCTATGAGCACATCAACCCACTGGCCCTCACCCCCGGCCGTGCCGACGAGATGCACTTCCGCATGGCTTATGCCTACATGCTGCTGGGCGAACACAAAACAGCCTCCCAGATGCTGCGTACTCTGCTGGGCAAGCCCCAGTGGCGCGACACAGCCCGATTCTATCTGGGTTATCTGGCCTACAGCGAAAAAGACTATAAGCTGGCTCTCCAATACTTCCGCGAGACCGACACCACTACCCCTCCCGGCAATGCCGCCCCCTATTATGTGGCGCAGATAGAGTTTACCCAAGGCAACTATCAGGCATCTCTCGAGGCCGCCCGCCGTCTGCTGGCAGCCGGAGCCGTCAAGGAGTTCATGCCCGAGTGCAACAGGCTGGCCGGTGAGTCGCTCTACAATCTTGGGCAGACCTCCCAGGCCGTGCCCTACCTGTGGAAATACTGCGCCGAGGCAAAGACACCCCAGCCGTCGGCCTTCTACATTCTCGGCACCGACGAGTATGACAAGGGCGATATCGACGCCGCCATAAAGCTGCTCCAGCAGGCTACCGACTCACCCTCGGCCATGGGGCAGAGCGCATGGCTCTATCTGGGTCAGGCCTACATGAAGAGAGGCGACAAATCGGCTGCCCTCATGGCCTTCGAGAAAGCCTATCGCATGGACTTCGACTCCAAGGTGCGCGAAGAGGCATTTTACAACTACGCCGTGGCTCGCATGGACGGCGGCCGCATACCCTTTGGCAACTCGGTGGCGCTGCTCGAACAGTTCCTGAAAGAATACCCCAAAAGCCAGTATGCCTCCCAGGTGGAGCAATACATCGTGGAGGGATACATGACCGACAACGACTATGAAAGCGCTCTGGCAGCCATACGCCGCGTAAAACGCCCTACTGCGGCCATGACCCGCGCCAAGCAGCGGGCTCTCTTCGTGCTCGGCACACGAGCCCTGGCCGCCGGCAAGACTGGCGAGGCCGTGAGAATGCTCTCCGAGGCCCGCACCATCGACGCTGACCCCTCCATAGCGCGCCAGTGCAATCTTTGGCTCGGCGACGCCCAGTATGCCCGCGGCGACTATGACCGTGCGGCAGCATCTTATCAGGCCTACCTCTCGGCCTCGCGCGGAGCCGACGACGAGTCGACCGTCCTGGCACGCTACGGCCTGGGCTACACACGTTTTGCCCTCGAGGAATATGGCAGCGCAGCCTCCGACTTCAGCCAGGCTGCCCGCATGGCCTCGGCTCTCAGCCCCGACACTCGCGCCACACTGCTCCCCGACATCTACAACCGCCTTGGCGACTGCCGCTACTATGAGGAGGACTATGCCGCCGCACTCAAAGATTATGAAGAGGCCTACAGCCTCAGCCCCAACGCCGGCGACTACGCCCTGTTTCAGTGCGCCATAATGAAAGGTCAGCTCAAAGACTACCCCGGCATGCTCTCGGCGCTCGACAAACTCATGGCCACCTTCCCCTCGTCGGGACTCGTGCCGCAGGCTCTGCTCGAGAAGGCCCAAACCCAGAGCGCCACAGGCTCCACATCTGCAGCCATACGCACATACAACGAGCTCGTCAGAATGTATCCCAACTCGGCTCCCGGCCGTAACGGATACCTCCAGCTCGCCATCACTTACATCAACTCGGGCGAGAAGCAAAAAGGCATCGACACCTATCGCAAGGTGATAACCACCTTCCCCACATCCGAGGAGGCACGCATAGCCGCCGACGACCTGAAGCGCATCTATGCCGCCGACGGCAAGCTCGATGAGCTGGTAGGATTCCTGGCCTCCGTCCCCGGAGCGCCGCGCTATGAAGCCTCCGAACTCGAACAAAGCGCCTGGCAGGCCGCCGAAAACGCTTATGTAGCCTCGGGCGACACTTCGGCTTTGTCGACCTACATAGCCACCTATCCCGCCGGCACGTCGCGCGCTCAGGCCCTCTACTACCTGGCCGAAAGCGCCTGGAACGATGGCGATGCACGCACAGCCCAGGGTTATGCCACACAGGTGCTCTTGGGCCACCCCGATGCAGAAGTGGCTGAAGATGCCCTGCTCATCAAGGCCAAGGCCGAGACTGAGATGGGCAAGACCGAGATAGCCCACAGCTCATTTCTGGAGCTCGAGAGCAAAGCCTCTGGCTCCAACATGCTGCGCGAGGCTCGGCTCGGCATCATGAGGACGGCTTTCGACATGGGTCGATATGCCGAGGTCGTAGCCATGGCCGACAAGCTCCTTGCTTCCACCGCAGCCGCATCGTCGGGCGAGACCGCCGAAGTGCGCTTCCTCAGAGCCACCGCCAACAATCAGCTGGGCAACCGCTCCGAAGCCTATGCCGACTGGGAGCTGCTTGAGCGCGACCTGCGCGACACCTATGGCGCCCGCGCAGCCTACTATCACGCCCAGTCGCTGCTCGACGCCGGCAAGACCGACCAGGCCGCCGTCATAGCCGACAAGCTCATATCCTCCGACACTCCCCAGGCCTACTGGCTGGCACGCGGATTCATACTCTATAGCGACATACTGCGCCGTCAGGGCAAGACCTTCGAAGCCGACGAGTATCTGAAATCGCTCCGCTCTAATTATCCCGGCACCGAAGCCGACATTTTTGAAATGATTGACAACAGGCTTAAATAAGACAATGCGCAAACTCATCATATCACTCCTTGCAGCCCTCCCCGTGGCCGCAGCCGCGCAGACTCTGCACCAGGACATCGACGTCGACCAGCAGACTGCGCCCGTCAAGCGTGAAGCCGCCCGCATTACCATACTCCCCGAGGTTAAACTCCCGGCCATAAACCGCCCGGCCCTATCCTACAGCTCCAAAGTGGTGAGTACACGGGTGCCCGGCGTGATCTCCACCCTCGAGCCCGCGGCTTGGGTGGATCCGGAAGCCGCCACCGACACCCGCGGCTACATCACCGGCGGAATATTCCCCCTCTTCAACGCCGACATCTCGGCCGGATTCCGCATCCTCGACACCGACCGCACGCGCCTCTCGCTCTGGGGGCAGTATGACGGCCGCATATATCACCGCGGACACTATGCAAACCTTGTTGCCGATCCTCCGAATGCTGGCAAAGCCCTGTGGCGCGACCACACCGCCACCGTGGGGCTCGACCTTCACCAGACCATAGGCTCACGCGCCATACTCGACGCCGGGCTCGACTATACCTACGGCCACAACAACATCTGGAGCGACTTTGGCGAAGGCAGAGGCATGTACTCGCGCACCTCATCGCGTGTCAACTTCAACGCCTCCTATTCATCATCGGCCGAGGGGCTCAACTATAGCGCACGTGTCAGATTCAACCGCTTCGCCTTCACCCATGCCGGGGGCGATCATGTGTACTCCGACCTTACATTCAACGACATGAATCTTGTGGCGCAGAATCTGTTTGGAGTCGGAGCCTCCGGCTCGTTGGCTCTGGGCGAAACCTCGATGGTGGCTCTCGACGCCGATCTCAACATGCTTCACACCGGCGACCACATCGGCCTCTCCATACCCTACAAATATGACTTCATGCACAGTGTCGATGCCGCCACATCAGGCATATTCTCGGTGCGTCCGCGCTTCATAAACCGCACATCCACCACCTCGGTCACCATCGGCGCCGTCATGGACGTGGCCATCAAGTCGGGCAAAGCCCTCAACTTCGCCCCCGACGTCACACTGGCCTGGATGCCCTCGCAGATTTTCGGCATCGAGCTTTCGGGCAAGGGGGGCACAGTGCTCAACAGTGTCTGTTCGCTCTACGAGGGTGTGAGCCCCTACCTGAACACCTCGCTGGCCTACGGGTCGTCGCGCCTGCTCTACGATCTGGGGGGCAACCTGTCGTTCGGACCGTTCCTCAACTTCACCGTCGAGGCCTTCGCCCACTACGCCCGCACCGACGGCTGGCTTATGCCTGTGTTTACACACGGTGTGTTCAACGGCGGCACGGCCTTCGAGCGCCTGGACCTCAAAGGCCATCATCTGGGCGTAAACCTGCGCTACGACAACGGCCGCAACATAGCCGTCAAGGCCGGATGGTCCACAGCCCCCTCATCGCAGTTCAGAGGCTGGTATGAATGGCGCGACAGAGCCCGCCAGGTGGTCGACGCCGAGCTCACCGTGCGTCCCCTCAAGCCTCTTGCCATATCGGCCGGATTCGAGCTCCGCTCGGGCAGAGCATTCTATGAATACAAATCCGCTCCCTCCACAGGAGATGCAACTGTACAGTATTACGACACCCGTCGCATCAGCCTCGGCACAGTGGCCAACCTGCGCCTGGCCGCCTCATGGCGATACACCAAGAAGCTCACATTCTTTGTGAGCGGTGAGAACCTGCTCTCGCGCCGCTGGAATCTGATAGGATCACGTCCCACCCAGGGCGCTACGGGCCTGGTGGGCGCCTCTTACAAATTCTGACACGTATGATCAAGGATATCCGAATCGACCAATACGACTATCCTCTCCCCGACTCGCGCATAGCCTCCCACCCCCTGGCCGAGCGCGACAAATGCCTGCTGCTGGTGAGACAGCCCGACGGAAGCATCGTCGACACCCGTTTCGACGCCCTCCCCTCGCTGCTCCCTCCTCACTCAATGCTGGTCTACAACAATACCCGCGTCATCAACGCCCGCCTGCGTTTCCGCAAGGGCGCTGATGCCACAGGGGCTCTCATAGAGATATTCTGTCTCGAGCCCGAAAGCCCTGCCGACTATGCCCAGAACTTCGCCTCGACCGACGGTTGCTCTTGGCTCTGCTTTGTGGGCAACAGCAAGCGCTGGAAAGACGGAGCACTCCATACAGTAGTCACTGTCGACGGAACGGATGTGAAGCTCTTGGCCACTCGCACAGGGCGCCGCGGCAACGCCTCGGTGATACGCTTCGACTGGGACAATCCCGAGGTGACATTCTCATCCATCATCTCAGCCGTAGGTGAGATACCCATACCACCTTATCTCAACCGCCCGACCGAAGCCACCGACTCCACCGACTATCAGACCGTCTACTCGCACATCGACGGCTCTGTGGCCGCCCCAACCGCCGGCCTGCATTTCACCCCCGCTGTTCTCGAGGAGATAGACCGCCGCGGCATTGAGCGCCGCGAGCTCACACTCCACGTTGGTGCAGGCACTTTTCAGCCCGTCAAATCTGACACCATCGGTGAGCACGAGATGCACAGCGAGTTCATCTCAGTGCCCCGCACCCTCATCGAGGAGCTGGCCCGAAGCGACCGCCGTGTCATAGCCGTGGGCACCACTTCGGTGCGCACACTCGAGAGCCTCTATCATCTGGGGTGCATGGCCTCGCAGGGGCTTGAGCCACACCAGCTGCCGCAGTGGTATCCCTACGCCCCCGAGCACCCCACACTCACAGTATCCCAGGCCATGGAAGCCCTGCTCAAAACCTTCGACGGACCATCGTTTGTGGCCTCCACACGGCTGATGATAGCTCCCGGCTACACCTACAGAGTGGTGAGCGGAATGGTGACCAACTTCCACCAGCCCCGCTCCACCCTGCTACTGCTCGTCTCGGCCTTCCTTGGCGAGCAGCCCGGATGGCGCACCGTCTACGACCACGCCCTCAACGGCGACTACCGCTTCCTCTCCTACGGCGACGCCTGCCTGTTCCTCTGAAATCTGCAAATCCAAGAGCCTCAAGCCTCATATTCGGACAACGTCTCGAAGAGTCAATATACTTAAAGCCCCACACCTCGGTGTGGAGTATTGATATCCAGCCGAATACGGCCTCGAAAAGGTCGATTAACGGAAGCTCTGTACCCGGAGTGTAGGGTTGGGTTATGAGTCAACTGCCTATACTGAGACGTAGCCTTATCCGAAAAAATTTCCCTGCAGTAAGAGATTTTCTCTGTAGACAAGCGTTATATTTGCAATAACAAAAATATAATCCATCCCACTATGAACCTATCTAAAATTATTGCTCCGGCGCTGATTGCTGTCTCTGTGGTTATACTCGGCCTGACGCTTAAGGCCGGCATCGACAACATTGCTTATCGCGACCGCGAGGTGACCGTGCGCGGCCTGGCCGAACGTGAGGTCAAAGCAAATCTGGTGACCTGGCCTATCACCTACTCCCTGGCAGGCAACGATCTGATGACCATCTACGACAAGGTGAACCATAACAACGAAGTGATAGTAAACTTCCTAACCTCCAACGGTATACAGCGCGACGAAATATCGGTGAATCCGCCCGACACCTACGATCGCGCCTCAAACCGCTATGGCTCCGACTCGTTCAACTACAACTACTCCATCTCCTGTACCGTCACAGTCACCACACAGCAGGTAGATAAGGTGCGCGAGCTTCTCAACCGCCAGAGCGATCTGCTCAAGGAGGGAATCCCATTCTCCAACTCGTATATCAACTATCAGTTTACCGGCCTCAACGACATCAAGCCCGAGATGATAGCCGAGGCCACTAAAAACGCCCGCGCAGCAGCCTCACAGTTTGCCGCAGACTCAGAAAGCCGCCTTGGCAAAATCAAGACGGCTTCGCAGGGTCAGTTTTCCATCGACGACTCCGACTCATCAACCCCCTTCATAAAGAAAGTGAGAGTCGTATCGACGATAGTATATTATCTGGAAGATTAGAATTGAGAATGGAGAGTTGAGAATTGAGAGCCCCGCCCCATACAGGGGCGAATTGTCTGCAATTGAGATGAGTAAGGGTTCCTGAGCCGAGACTGGAAATTCTCAACTCTCCATTCTCAATTCTGATTTATTCCATCAGCTTGCGGTAGCGGCGGCGGGGAGGTTCTTTGCCATCGTTGCGGGCACGTTTCCACTCTTCATAGTCGGAGTAGGAACCTTCGTAGAACACCACATTTCCATCTCCCTCAAACGAGAGTATGTGGGTGCAGATGCGGTCGAGAAACCAGCGGTCGTGACTCACAACCACCGCACAACCGGCAAAGTCTTCCAGACCCTCCTCGAGTGCGCGCAGGGTGTTGACATCGATATCGTTGGTGGGCTCGTCGAGCAGAATCACATTGCCCTCCTCCTTTAGTGCCATGGCCAAGTGCAGACGGTTGCGTTCGCCACCAGAGAGCACCGCTATCTTCTTCTCCTGGTCGGCACCGGTGAAGTTGAAGCGCGACAGATAGGCGCGTGCGTTCACATCGCGGCCACCCATACGGAAGCTCTCCACGCCTTGCGAGATCACCTCGTAGACGCTCTTCTCGGGCAGCAGATCGTGGTGGGTCTGGTCCACATAGGCCACCTTGACGGTCTCGCCCACCTCAAATGTGCCGGCATCGGGTGTCTCCTGACCCATGATAAGGCGGAACAGAGTGGTCTTACCTGCACCGTTGGGGCCGATCACACCCACTATGCCTCCCTGGGGCAGCGAGAAGCTCAGATCCTTGAAAAGCTGCTTCTTGCCGAATGCCTTTGAGAAGCCCTTCACATCTATCACCTTCGATCCCAGGCGCGGACCGTTGGGGATGAAGATCTCCAGGCGTTCCTCCTTCTCTTTCTGATCTTCGTTGAGCAGGCGATCGTAGCTGCTGAGACGGGCTTTGCCCTTGGCCTGGCGAGCCTTGGGAGTCATGCGCACCCATTCAAGCTCGCGCTCCAGAGTCTTGCGGCGCTTGGAAGCCTGTTTCTCCTCCTGAGCCATGCGCTTGGTCTTCTGGTCGAGCCATGATGAGTAGTTGCCCTTCCAGGGTATACCCTCGCCGCGGTCGAGCTCCAAAATCCATCCGGCCACATGGTCAAGGAAGTAGCGGTCGTGTGTGATGGCTATGACCGTGCCGGGATACTGCTGCAGGTGCTGTTCGAGCCAGTCGATGCTCTCGGCGTCGAGGTGGTTGGTAGGCTCGTCGAGCAGAAGTATGTCGGGCTGCTGCAGCAGCAGGCGGCATAGAGCCACACGGCGGCGCTCGCCACCTGAGAGGGTATTGACGGGCTGGTCGTCGGGGGGACACTGCAGGGCATCCATGGCGCGCTCGAGCTTGGAGTCTATGTTCCAGGCATCGGCAGCATCGAGCTTATCCTGAAGCTCGGCCTGGCGTGCCAGCAGGGCATCCATCTTGTCGGGATCCTCGAGCACATCGGGATCGCCAAAGCTCTCGTTTACTTTGTCAAACTCGGCCAGGAGATCCATGATGGGCTGCACGCCCTCACGCACCACTTCGATTACAGTCTTGTCGGGATCGAGCTGGGGCTCCTGCTCAAGATAGCCCACGGAATATCCGGGCGAGAACACCACCTCGCCCTGATAGCTCTTGTCAACGCCGGCAATGATCTTGAGCAGCGATGATTTGCCCGAGCCGTTCAGACCGATGATGCCTATCTTGGCTCCATAGAAAAACGACAGGTAGATGTTTTTCAACACCTGCTTCTGAGGGGGGTAGGTCTTGGAGACTCCCACCATTGAGAAAATCACTTTTTTATCGTCAGCCATATGTATTGATTGGTTTTGTTAGTTTTCTTTGTTGCGCATTTTGTTGCGTGGGTGGCAGGCCATAATGTCGGCGCGCAGAGCCGAGCGGTCGAGGTGCAGATATATCTGCGTAGTGCCTATCGACTCGTGGCCCAGCATCTGCTGTATGGCCCTTAGATTGGCGCCTCCTTCCAGCAGATGTGTGGCAAAGGAGTGGCGCAGGGTGTGTGGAGAGATGGTCTTGCGTATGCCGGCATTCTCGGCCAGATCGCGCACAATCTGAAACACCCGCTGGCGTGTCAGACGCCGTCCGCGACGGTTCAGAAAGAGTATGTTGCCGTCGGCAGGATCGACATTGAGACGGTTGCGGTCTTTTAGCCAGTCGGCTATCTCCTCGATCGAGGCATCGCTCATGGGCACCATCCTCTCTTTGTCGCCCTTGCCGCGCACCACCAGATACCCCTCTTCGGGAAATATCTTCGAGATTTCCAGATTCACCAGCTCGCTCACACGAAGGCCGCATCCATAGAGCGTCTCAAGCATGGCTCTGTCGCGTTGACCCTCGGCTTTCAGTGGGTCTATGGCGTCGAGCATGGAGTCAATCTCCTCCACCGTGAGCACTTCGGGCAGGTGCAGACCGGTCTTTGGGGTCTCCATCAGTGCCGAGGGGTCGGTGTCGAGCAGCCGTTCGCGATCGAGCCATTTGAACAGCGAGCGTATCGCCGAGACTATCCTGGCCTGTGTGCGCGGAGCAATGCCCAGGTCATGAAGGTCGCCGATAAAGAGTTCGAGCACCTCGTGGGTCACCTCCCGCAGGGGTATATTCTGTTCCACAAGCCATTCCATGAGCCGGTGCAGGTCTGAGAGATAGCCCAGACGCGTATTGTCGGAGACCCCTTTTTCAAGCATGAGAAAGAGATCGTAGTCCTTGAGGGCTTTATCTACGTCGAGCATCATATTTCAAAAGTCTGTGGCGGTAGATCGGGGCGCATCACTATCACGGTAAAAAACCGATGCTTAAACACCATGCCGCACGTGCGCCCTGCGGTCAGCGCCTCGAGAGCAGCGGGGTCGGGGCGGCTTATTATGGCCACACTCCCGCATGGCGGCATCTGTGAGGGCATTGAATGGCTGTAGCTCACCGGAGCCTCGCCGTGGGTGATAATTGTGCGGCTGTCGGCAGCTCGGATGGCTGTGAGCTCGGCATCGTTCAGAGGGTCGGATATATGAAGATGGGTCGGTGCAAATTCACACATCAGCCTGAAGAGCAGTTTGATGCGACGGGGATCATCACCCGCTTCTCGGGCAGCACGCTCAAGCTGTGGATAGGCATAATAGGCTCCGGAATCTTTGAAAACTTCGGTGACTATACGGAAGGCATATGGCGAGTGCACGCCATGGCCCCTGCGTCGCCACATCCGCCTGAGAGCGTCAAGCATCGCCGGGCTTTTTGGCAAGGATCTGCTTGATGCCCAGCGCCAGAGCCCCCAGCACCATAAGATAGATTATCACTATGGATACCGTGGCCAGTGTGCCGGTGGTGTGGAGCGAGCGGGGATCGAACACCATCTCTACAGTGTGCTCGCCGGCAGGGATACGCATGGCTCTGAGCACATAGTTCACACGTCCCAGTGGAGTCTCGACACCATCGATTGTGGCTGTCCAGCCCCAGGGGAAGTATATCTCCGAGAATACCGCCACACGGTCAGAGCCGGTGCGGGTGTGATAGGTGAGGCGGTTGGGGGCATATGAGGTCTCCACTATCATGTCGGTAGAGTCGCCGGGAGCGGCCGAGTGCAGTGCCTGCTCAAACTTGCGGTCGGCCACCGCCTGGCGCGCGGGATTTATCCTGGAGAGCCCCTCCATCTCAGCGTCGGCACCATCCACATAGGTGATCTGGTCCACAAACCAGGCATTGCCCATAGCCTCGGGATTTTGCAGGGCGTTTCCTTCGAAGTCCACCACATAGCGGGCATTGAGCATATTGAGCACATTCCAGTCGGCATCCGTCTCGCGCCCCTGGGTGAAAGCGCTTAAGTGACGGTCTATAAGATCCTGATAGCGTGTAAGCTTGGCGGCATGATATCCACCTATCATCTTATGGTAATATGAGGGATCGGCGCTATAGAAGCGCGGGATGTCCATCACACGGAAGTTCATGGTGGTGTCGCGCAGTATCACCTCGTCGGCCGGTGTTTTGGCTATGGGAGCGCCCACGGTGAGCTGGCGCGCCACAAAGCTGTCGTGGTTGAGATAGCGCTTGTTTACGGCAAAGAGGTCAATGAGCACAACTACGCTCAGCAGACCCACGGTGAGGCAGGCCTTGAGGCGCTCTTTCACCATCAGGTAGAGAAGCACAAAGCCCAAGGCCACAATGAGGAGCGAGCGAAGCGCATCGGCCTTGACAAGCGAATAGCGCAGACTCTCCACAGCACTGTAGATCGAGGGATTTGACAGCGAGAACTGAGCGGTCGTCTGGCGGTCGTAGCCCTGCTGCACCAGCGACTGGGTGAGATAACCATCGATGGAGCGGTCATTGTCGGTGATGACACTACCATACATCCCCGGAGCTATCCAGGCCAGCACACACAACACTCCCACCACGCCGAAACACCAGCACAGGGGCTTCATCCAGCTTCGGCGTTCTTCGGGAGTGGCGGTGACCATCTTCTGCAGAGCCATAGCGGCCAGCAGAGGCATGGTGAACTCGGCTATGACAAGGATGCTCTCCACGGTGCGGAATTTGGAATACATCGGCGCCAGATTGAGCATGATGTCGGTGAAGGTCATGGCATGGCGTCCCCAGGCCAGAACTATGGAGAATATGGTGAGCACCAGGAGAGCCCATTTCATGGGACCCTTCACTATGACGCATCCCAGTATGAACAGTGCAAATATCAGTGCACCCACATAGACGGGACCGTTGGTGCCCTCAGGATCGCCGAAATACTGGCTCATAAAGCTCAGATACTGTGCCTGCATGGCGTCGATCTCCCCGGCAGAGAGCATATCCTTGGCCTGGTCGGTCTCAGCGAGGTTTACGGCCACCATACGCCCACCCTTGGGCATGGCCGACGAGCCACCCTTGATGTTGGGTATCAGCAGCGAGAAGGTCTCGGAGGGCTGGTAGCTGTATTGTGTGATATAGTCCTTGTCGAGGCCCGAAGTGGCCTGCGAGGCATCGGAGGCAGCCGCGGTGAGCTCGGAGTGGCGTCCGCGCATGGTCTCCTTGGAGTATTCATATGTGTTGTAGAGGCTCGGCATGTTGGCACACACGGCCAGCACGGCGGCAACGGCCAGCGCCCCGGTGGCTATGCACCAGCGTTTCATCTCCTTGCGCTTTATGGCTCCGGCCAGATACGCAAGGGCTATGCCCAGCACCACGAAGAGGAAATAGTATGTCATCTGCACATGGTTGCCCGCAATCTGCATCATGGCAAACACGGCGGTCAGGGCAGCTCCGGCCAGATAGCGCCCGCGATATGCCAGAATCATGCCGGCGATTGTGGGTGGGATGTAGGCAAGAGTGATGAATTTCCATATGTGTCCGGCGCCGATTATGATGATAAAATACGTGGAGAACCCATAGGCCACGGCTCCAAGCAGCGCCACATACCACCGCATTCTCATGGACATGAGCAGTATGAAGAATCCCACCATCATCATGGCCAGCAGCGACGACGGGGTGGGCAGACCCAACCCCATGACGGTGTTGATCCAGGTGTATAGCCCCGACGAGGGATAGGAGGGTGAAATCTGGAAGTTGGGCATGCCCGAGAAGAGAGAGTTGGTCCAGCGCGAAGTCTGGCCTGTGGCCTCGGTGAAGGCTTTTACTTCCTGGCCTATAGCCACACCCTGCTGCATGTCGTGTTGCCTGAGGGTATTCCCTTCGGCGGCATCGGGGTAGAAAAAGGCAAATGCTATGGCTGCGATCACAGCCACTCCGAGCAGAAACAGCAGCGGAGTGCGATATTTGGGTTTCATTATCATTCGGCGGGTCGAAGTTCGAGAGGTATCTCCTCTACTGTTTGCAGTGAATCGGTGGCGGTGGAGTCGGCCTCGGCGGTCTCAGGGGCGTTGAGCGAACCGTCCTGGACGGCATCATACTGTGTGAGACGTTCGCGGAAGGCCGCGGCTATGGAGTCGAAGTCGACGGCAGGGTTCACCCGGTGGGCTTTCTCGAATGCTTCGCGGGTGTCGCGGGGATTCACGCTCAGGGCTATGTCGTAGACGTCGACATACTTGCGCAGTGTCTCAAGGTCGCGGCGCGATTCTTTTTTCTCTACGGCGTTGTTGTGAATCTGCAGGAAGGCCATCAGCACCTGCACGGTCTGTTCGGGTGTAAGGTCGTCGACAAAGAGCGACATGCTGTCGGCCATCTCGCCGGCTTTGTCAAGATGTCCGTCGTTGAGAGCCTCTGCCAGGCGTGAATTCTGGCGTGCAGCCACCTCGAGGGCAGCTTCGTCGGGTGTCTCGGCTGTGTTTTTGCCACTGCCGCAGGCTGTGAGCCCAAGCAGCGCGCACAATGAAAGGATGGTTAAGGTCTTCATCTGTTTTATCTCTTTGACGCAAATCTTACTGGATAGTCGCAGCGCACCTTTCCGGCCACGAGATTATTGAGTTTGCTCTTTATGAGCTGCTTGCGTATCATTGAAATGTGATCGATATACATTTTGCCCTCCAGATGATCGCATTCGTGCTGCACTATGCGTGCCAGGAATCCTGAGATCTCGCGCTGGTGGGGGTTGAAATCCTCGTCGACCCACTCGAGCAAGATGTGTTCGGTGCGGGGCACCTTCTCGCTCAGGCCGGGCAGACTGAGGCAACCCTCCTCGCGGGTCACAGTGTCGCCGTCGAGCACGGTGATGCGCGGATTTATCAGGGCAAATTTCTGACCCTCGCATTCAGGGAAAGCCTCTTTCAGGCCGTCGGCATCGATAACCACGATGCGGTCGGCGCGGCCTATCTGCGGCGCGGCCAGCCCGCAGCCATCGCTGGCATACATAGTCTCAAACATATTGGCCACCAACTCCTTGAGCTCAGGATAGTCGGGGGTGATTTCTTTACACTCCTTGCGGAGCACGGGGTGTCCGTAGACGTATATGGGTAGTTTCATCTTTGTGTTGAATCGAGATAAGAGTTCAAAATAATTACGGCAGCCATGCGGTCGATGGCACCCTTGTCGCGACGGGTGGATCGGTTGAAGCCACCTTCGAGCATGGCGCGGTGGGCCAAGGTTGAGGTGAACCGCTCGTCCCACATCTCAATCTCCATGCCGGGCAGAGCGGCACGCAGACGTCCGAGAGCCGGGGTGATATAGCGCATCGACTCGGAGGGCTCGCCACTCATGGTGGTGGGGAGTCCCACAATGATACGGTCCACGCTGTTGGCGCCTACATAAGTCTTCACATACTCCACGAGCTGAGCCGACGGCACAGTGGCAAGTGCCGTCGCCACAATGCGCAGAGGGTCGGTCACGGCTATTCCGCAGCGTTTCCGTCCGTAGTCTATGGCGAGAAGTCGTCCCATTCGCAAGATTTTCAAGTGCAAAATTACAAAAAAACTTCAAAATCCCCTCACAATCTTTGGCATATCCGCCGAAAATCCGTAACTTTGCGCCCGATTCCGCAATCTCTGGATGGGACATGCAGCCCGCTACATTGCGGTTAATGTTCACATTTTAACCTTATACAAGTAAAATGGATTTAATTAAAGTTGTCGAAGAGGCTTTTGCCACCGGCAAGCAGCACCCCGACTTTCAGCCCGGCGACACCATCACCGTGGCTTACCGCATCAAGGAAGGCAACAAGGAGCGTATCCAGCAGTATCGCGGCGTAGTGATCCGCATCTCTGGCGAGGGCTCGAAGAAGCGTTTCACCGTTCGCAAGATGTCTGACAACATTGGCGTGGAGCGTATCTTCCCCATCGAGTCACCCTTCATCGACTCCATCACCATCAACAAGTATGGCAAGGTGCGTCGCGCCAAGCTTTACTATCTCCGCGCGCTCACCGGCAAGAAAGCCCGCATCAAAGAGCGTCGTGTGGCAAAGAAGGCCGAGTAATCTCTGCCCTCCCCTTCCCTCTGATCCGTTCAGACCGAAAAAAGAGACTCCGGTTCTCCGGGGCCTCTTTTTAATTATGAGTATTAGGATTTCATATCGTCGCTTTTGTGATGGTGGATGGTGCAGTCGCCTGTGGTGCGGAAGCTCTCACTGCAGCCCACAGTGTCGATGATGGTGCGCAGCGAGCTGCGAAATGTCTTGAACGTAGTAATCATAATGCCTAAATGTTAAGTGTTAGTGAAACGTCCTGGAGGGCCTTTGCTCCTCCTTTCACTAATAAAACGCCTCACGCAATAAAAATGTTTTGCAATTATGTTGTAAAACATAAAAAAAATTATCCGAAATGAATATCGTGTCACGTCTGCGCTCGCTGGCCTCGATGCCGGCGTTCTATGTGCTGCTGGCTCTCTCGGCCTCCCATGCGCTCAACGATCTGCTCCAGTCGGTAATAACGGCCGTCTACCCCATGCTCAAAGCCGACCTCAACCTCAATTTTGCAGAGATCGGCGTAATCACACTTGTCTATCAGATAGCGGCTTCGATATTCCAGCCCGTGGTGGGATATCTGTTTGACCGCCGCCCGTTTGTATGGAGCCTGCCCATGGGCATGGCCTCGACCACGGCAGGCATCATACTGTTCTCGCTGGCGCAGAGCTTTGCGGGCATACTGGTGGCAGTCTTCATGGTGGGTCTGGGCTCTGCCACACTCCACCCCGAAGCCTCGCGCATCACTTCGCTGGCCGGACATGAGCGCAGAGGATTTGCCCAGTCGGTGTTTCAGGTCGGGGGCAACTTCGGCGGCTCCATCGGCCCGTTGCTGGTGGCACTCATCGTAGCTCCCCACGGGCGCAGATATGTGCTCTTCTTCCTGATATTCGCAGCACTCTGCTTTGCGGCCATGCGCCCCATATGCAGGTGGTACAAGTGGTATCTGGCCGATCTGAAGGCACGCCCGGAGGCTCATGTGTCGCGCCTGCAGTTGCCCCTCTCAAAGGGTCGCACGCTCTTCACCATCGGCGTGATTGTGGTGCTGATATTCTCCAAATACATATATATGGCATCGCTCACCAGCTACTACACATTCTATCTCATAGACCGTTTCGGGGTGTCGGTGGCCACATCTCAGATATTCCTTTTCATCTTCGTGGTCTCCACGGCTGCGGGCACTCTGGTAGGCGGCCCTGTGGGAGATCGTTATGGCCGCAAACCGGTTATCTGGATCTCCATACTTGGCACCGCGCCCTTCAGCCTTCTGCTGCCCCATGCCTCACTGCCGCTCACCGCGGTGCTTAGCTTTTGCGCCGGTTTTATGCTCTCGTCGGCATTCCCGGCCATACTCCTCTATGCCCAGGAGCTGATACCCACAAAGCTGGGCATGATCTCAGGGCTGTTTTTCGGATTTGCATTCGGCGTGGGAGGCATAGCCTCGGCCGTGCTGGGCGGACTGGCTGACACATATGGAATAGAGGCTATCTACAACGCCTGCGCCTACATGCCGCTGCTGGGCATAGTGGCCTGCCTGCTACCCAATCTGCATCACCGCTCCACGCCGGCATAAATCTCCATGAGGCGGTCGGTGGCTGCCTCCATAGAGAAACGCTCGGCTATGAGGCTGAACGACGCCTGCGATAGCGCCATACGCTCGGCGGGGGTGTTGATGAGCCGTTTGAGCGCTCCGGCCAGCCCCTTGACATCGCCGGGCTCCACAAGCAGCCCCGTGACACCGTTGGTGATCACCTCGGGAATCGAAGCCACCGGGGTGGAGATGTTGGGGATGCCGCACGCCATGGTCTCGAGAATGGTCATGGGGAGCCCTTCGTGATAAGAGGGGAGCACATTGATCATGGTCTGCGACAGAATCTCTTCCTTCTCTTTTCCGGCTATCCAGCCCACGTGGGCCACGCGGTGCGACAGGCCGGCCTCACTGATGCGCCTTCTCACCTCCTCGACCTCGCCATCTCCGCAGAAATAAAATTGTATATCTTCGGGGATATCTCTGTCTATCAGCTTGACAGCCTCGATCAGGTCGAATGCACCTTTGCGCTGCCCCAGACGCCCCAGCAGTAGCACTCCCCGCTCACGCCCGGTGTATGGGTTGGCCTTAAGAGTGGGAACGGAGTTGTATACGGCCTCCACACGGGCATCGGCCACTTTATCAGTAATCATGGGTATGAGGCGGCGGCTCAGCACTATATTGACATCGGCCTCGCGGAGTATGGCGTCGACCCGGCGGCGGTTGCCCGGGCTGAGCGAGGCGTACCACGGCTCAAATTCAGCCCCGTGATGATGAAGCACCACCGGCACATGATATCTGTGGAGCAGACGCAGCAGCAGGCCCTTGCGCACAAAGCTGCCACGCTCCGACACATGCAGATGCGCCACATCGATGCGGCCGCCGGCAGCCATGCGGGCAATGCGCGCAAAGGCCGTCAGAAACCTCCAAGCCATCTTCAGCTTGCTCCCATCGCAGTGTGTGGGCACAAACATGACCTTGACGCCCTCTCTGGCAGGGAGCGACGAAAGCAGATTTTTGGCCACAGAGACCATCCCGCCCTTGTAGGACAGATCCGAGCAACACATCAGTACATTCATGGTCTGCAAAGATACAGTTTTTTTTTCTTCTTTAAACTATTTTACGTACATTTGCACATTATGAGAATCGTATTACAACGTGTCACAGGGGCGTCGGTAACGATCGGCGGAAAGCTCCACAGCTCGATAGGACCGGGGCTACTGGCTCTTGTCGGGGTGCGCCGGGGCGACACGGCCGACGACGTCTGCCGCATGGCCGCAAAGGCCATGAACATGCGCATTTTCAACGATGCCAACGGCGTGATGAACCTATCCCTGCTCCAGACCGGCGGCGAGCTGCTGGCTGTGAGCCAGTTCACTCTCCTGGCCTCCACGCGGCGCGGCAATCGTCCCAGCTATATCGAAGCTGCCGGGCATGATGTGGCCGTGCCTCTCTACGAGCTTTTCTGCTCGGAATGCGCGCGCCTCACGGGCAAACCCACGCAAACCGGCGTGTTTGGAGCCGATATGGAGGTGGCTCTCGTGAACGACGGACCCGTAACAATTGTTTTAGATTCAGAATGACCATCCGGGAACTGCAACATATCGTAGACACATGGATCAGCGGCACAGGGGGCGGATACTTCTCCGAGCTCACCAATGCCGCCATCCTCGCCGAAGAGACCGGCGAGGTGGCCCGTGTCATGGCCCGACTGTTTGGCGACCAGCGTCCCAAACCGGGCGACAAATGCACCCTCCCCCAGCTGGCCGACGAGCTGGCCGACACACTCTGGGTTGTCACCGCGATTGCCAATCAGACCGGCATAGACCTCACCGAAGCCCTCCAGCGCAACTTAGACAAGAAAAACCGCCGCGACAGCGACCGTTTCACAGATAATCATCAATAACTCATACTTACAGCCATGGACAAATATCAGCAAGTCATCGCCGACTCAAGCGTCACCACCGACGACGCCGTGGTCAAGACAAAGGTTGCCGAGATACTCGACAAGCACCTCGAGGAGAACAGAAAGCCTGAAGTCCTCAAATCAATATTCAACTCCATCGACCTCACTACGCTGAAGTCCACAGACTCGCAGCGCTCCGTGGCCGACTTTACCGAGCGCGTCAACGCCTTCGAGCACGAGCACCCCGATCTGCCCAACGTGGCAGCCATCTGCGTGTATCCCAACTTTGTGCCCATCGTGCGCACCGTGCTCGATGTGACTGAGGTCGACATCGCAGCCGTGTCGGGCTGCTTCCCCTCGGCTCAGAGCTTCATAGAGGTGAAGGTGGCCGAAGTGGGTCTGGCCGTGGAGGCCGGCGCCGATGAGATCGACGTGGTGCTCCCCCTGGGCGACTTCTTCGACAAGGACTATGAGGAGGTGTGCGACCAGCTCTCCGAGATGAAACACTCTTGCCGCGACTCCCTGCTCAAGGTGATCCTTGAGACCGGAGCCCTCAAGACAGCCGAGAACATTCGCAATGCCTCGCTGCTGAGCATGTACTCAGATGCCGATTTCATCAAGACCTCCACCGGCAAGGAATATGACGGCGCTTCGCTCGAGGCTGCCTATGTGATGTGTGAATGTATCAAGGAGTACTACGAGAAGACCGGCCGCATGGTGGGCTTCAAGGCTTCGGGCGGCGTATCGACCACCGAGGAGGCTCTGAAATACTACACCATCGTGCGCACCGTGCTGGGCGACAAATGGGTGCAGACCAACGAGTTCTTCCGCATCGGCGCCTCACGTCTGGCCAACAATATCCTCTCCGATATCCTCGGCGAGCCTACAAAATTCTTCTAATCTGAATCAACGAGGTCTGGGGGTGGACAGCCCCGCCCCCAGGCCATCTCTACCATCACTATCTTGACAATGGACAAAACCTATTGGATAATGTCGGGCGACACCCGTGTGGGCCCTCTAACCTACGATGAGCTGAAAGACTATCCCGGACTCCAGCCATCAACCCCCGTATGGCACGAGGGGCTGGCCGACTGGACTGTGGCATCCGCAATTCCCGAACTGGCCTTCATGTGGGTGGTCAAACCGAAGCCTGCATGCGCCTCATATGCCCGACAGGAACCCGAAGCCGACGGGAAGCCGTCGTCATATCTGGGCTGGGCCATAGCGCTGATGCTGATCTGCTTCATCCCCACAGGCGTGGTGGCCATAATCTATGCCTCAAAGGTGACTCCGGCATGGCAGAGGGGCGACCGAGCCGCTGCCGAGCGTGCATCCGAGCGTGCCGGGTGGTGGTGTATCATCACATTTGTGGCAGGCCTTATCTGGGCTCCATTCTCGGTGCTCTACTCAATAATGACCCTATAACACACATCCCAACGAATCATTTTTCTCTTCCGCTGCACTCCCATGAACACCCCTAAGTCGACACGATCGGAGCTTCTGCGCACTCTGCTTTTTTTGGTCTCAGTGGCGCTGATAGTCTACTTTTTACCTCGCTCCGACAAGGACCGTTTTGTCTACGAAGTGAACCGCCCGTGGAGCTATGCACTGTTCACGGCTCCGTTCGATATCCCCGAGCATCTCGACTCAGTGAGCGCTTCTCGCCTCAAGGACAGCATCGACGCACGCTTCGAGCCTGTGTTCAAGCGTGATGCGGCCATGGAGAAAACCATAATTTCCGACTATACCACCCGCCTGAACTCCACCCCCGACCTCGACATCACTCCCGCTCAAAAAAACCAGATAATCAAGGCCATCAGAGCAGTGTATGACGATGGCATTGTGGATCGCGACGTGTATGCCCGCATCACCTCGGGCGACCTCCCGGCTGTGCGCTTCGTCAACGACAATGTGGCCATCTCGGTGCCCACATCAAGATTCCTGTCGGCTTTCAGGGCCTACGAGCACCTCGACTCCGTTCTGCGCGACAAAAATATCCACGGCGCCCTCACGGCCACAAAACTCTCCGAGATGCTGCGCCCCAACATCTCGCTCGATTCGGTGCGCACACGCTCGCTGCTTGAGGATGCCTATCAGAAGGCTCTGGCTCCCGTCGGAGTGGTGCAACAGGGGGAACGAATAATAGACAAAGGCGACATCGTCACATCGCGGATAGCCACCATACTGCAGACCTACGAGGAAATGGCCGAAGAGCGAGGCCATGAGGGGCAGCTCACACAACATCACTATCCCGTGGCCGGGCAGATTCTGTATGTGATGATTGTGATAGCCAGCCTCTACGCATATCTGAAGATATTCCGCCCAAAGTTTTTTGAGGACGACCGCACGGTGCTCTTTCTGGTGAGCCTTACCACCCTGTTCACCCTCTTTGCCTTTGCTATGGGAGCCACCTTCGCCTCGGGCTACTATATCACACCTTTCAGCATGGTGCCCATACTGGTGGTGATTTTCCTTGACTCGCGCACAGCCTATTTCGTCCACCTCACCGTGGTGTTGCTGTGTGCCATAGTCGCCTCCTTCCCGCTCGAGTTTTTCTTCATGCAGATTATAGCCGGCGTCGTGGCCATCGACTCACTCAAAGACCTTTCACGCCGCAGCCAGCTCATACGCACCGCCGCCTTGATTTTCATAGCCTATGCACTGTGCTATGTGTCGGTAGAGGTGATGCAGACAGGCACAATATCCAAAACCGAGCCACGCATATTCGGCGCTTTTGCCGTCAACGCCATCCTCATCTCGTTCAGCTATGTGCTCATGTTCCTGCTGGAGCGAATCTTCGGCTACACCTCAAAGGTGACCCTCGTTGAACTCTCCGACACCAACAACCCCCTACTTAGGGAGCTCTCCGAGGAGTGTCCCGGCACATTCAACCACTCGATGGCCGTGAGCAACCTGGCCTCTGCAGCCGCCCAGCGCATTGGCGCCAATGTGCAGATGGTGCGAACCGGCGCCCTGTATCACGACATAGGCAAGATACGCAATCCGGCCTTCTTCACCGAAAATCAGCATGGAGTGAATCCGCACGATGCCCTCGACCCCATACAGAGCGCCCGCATTGTGACAGGCCATGTGCGCGACGGCCTCATCATGGCCGACAAGGCCAAGCTGCCGCAGGCCATCAAGGATTTCATAGCCCAGCACCACGGCACAGGCAAAGCCCGCTATTTCTACACCACCTATCTCAACGCCCACCCCGGCGAGACAGTAGATCCCACACCTTTCACCTACCCCGGGCCCAATCCACAGAGCCGCGAGACCTCGCTGCTGATGATGGCCGATGCCGTCGAAGCCGCCTCGCGCTCCATGAAGGATCATACCCCCGAGGCTATCACGGCACTGGTCAACAAGATTATCGACGGGCAGATTGCCGAAGGACTCCACAATGAGTCGCCCATCTCGTTCAGAGATGTCAATGCCGTGAAAGACGTCTTTGCCCAGCGTCTCCGCACCATGTATCACTCGCGCATTTCATATCCCGAGCTCAAGAATCAGGAGGGTAAAACCGAAAAGGAGACCGCTCCAAAAGCCCAGAAATAAGCCGAAGCTCCCTTTGAGCAACGCCTCGGAAAGGCAATATACTTATAGCCCCACACCAAGGTGTGGGGCTTTGATTATCAATTAGATACTGCCTTAGAGAGGTCGATTAATGGTAGCCCATACCCAGAGTGTGGGGCTGGGTTATGCGACCTCTGCGAGGTTCGAGGCTTGCCCCATACCAGAGTAATTTACTTTGTTAAAATTTGTTATTTATTAGTACTTTGTATTGCATAGTACTTGGCGAGTCATTACCTTTGCGGCATAAAATTCTATTTTTAACTTATGGCAACCAATATCGACAATCTGAAGTCGCAGATGCGCAAGGGGATGCTTGAGTTCTGTGTGCTGCTGATATTGCGGCAGGGAGACGCCTATGCCTCCGAGATGATAGCCGCACTCAAGGAGGCCCACATGATAGTGATGGAGGGAACTCTCTACCCGCTGCTCACTCGACTTAAAAACGACGGTCTACTGGCCTATCGCTGGGAGGAGTCAACCCAGGGTCCTCCACGCAAGTATTATTCCATCACCCAACTGGGCCACCAATTTCTGGAGCAGCTCACCCTGTCGTGGGACGAGATATCCGGATCAGTCAACATTCTTCTTAATCGCCAAAAACTTCTCAACTCATGAATAAAGCCTTTCCAGCCAACATCAACGGCAAGATATTTTATATCGACGAGGATGCCTACAATCTTCTCAGCAACTACCTCAACCAGCTCCACAGTGCCTTCACCGGGCCTGAAGGCAAGGAGATAGTCTCAGACATCGAATGTCGCATCAGCGAGCTCTTCGACGAAATCACTTTGGGGGGCAACGGAGTCATCTCTATTTCGGACGTGAACCGCATAATCGAAATAATGGGTCGACCCGAGCAACTCTCCGACAGCGATACCGACACACACGGATGCCAGGGTAGCGTCCCCCCACCCTATGCTCCGCCTGTGAAGAAGAAGCTCTACCGCAACGAAAACAATAAGGTTTTTGGAGGCGTTATTTCGGGACTCGGAGAATATCTCGGCTGGGATGTTACGCTGATGAGAGTGCTGGCTGTGGCGCTCACCGTATGCACTTATTTCTGGCCCTGTGTGCTGGTCTATCTGGTGGCCTGGATGGTGATTCCGCCGGCAGTGACTCCCCAGCAGAAACTCGAAATGATGGGCGAGCCTGTCACAGTAGAGTCCATAGGTGAGACGTTGCGATCCACAGTTTCTTCCACGGGCAGCGTGCTGACCCAGATAGTGCAGGTCGTGGCCACCTTCGTTCTGGGTTTCTTCGGCCTCATAGGCGCCCTGGCGGCATTCACGCTCATCGTATTGTCGCTGTGCATCATAGCCGGAATGGTGATATTCATCTCCACCGGGTCGCTCGCTCTGATCG
The DNA here is from genome assembly GCA_023664185.1 of Muribaculaceae bacterium. GTDB lineage: Bacteria > Bacteroidota > Bacteroidia > Bacteroidales > Muribaculaceae > Duncaniella. The sequence goes on along the minus strand of JAMPGA010000001.1, from coordinate 805,819 downwards.
ACACGTTCGACCTTACACTTACCTCCCCTTACCTTAGCGGATGGGCCATGATTCTGCTGTTTATGGCCGTTGCCCTGCCGCTCATACTTCTGGCCTGGGCAGCCTGCACGGTGATATTCAAAGCTCCCGTCATATCGCGAGGAGCCATCGTGGCCGGCCTTATCTTCGAGACCGCTATGATAGTAGGCTCGGTAGTGCTCTGGAATTTAGTATAGCTTCAACGTCTCGCGCAGCGACGATACAATCATAGCGCGGAGCTCGGGAGGGGAGAGCACTGTGACACGTGGCCCCAGCGAGAGCAGCTCCTGCACAAAATCGTCAGTGAGACGCAGGCGGTAGTGAAACAGCGAGTAGGAATCGTGCACACTCTCGCTCTGCGAGTGGTGTAGAGGCAATGCCCTCAGATACTTGGCCTGACGCGGATCGGTGCGTATCACCACCTCCTTGGTGTCGCCCTGCGAGAATATTATGCCAAAAGCATCGCGCACATAGTCGGCCGGATCGAAGGCCGGATCGGGTGTGAAAGCGGTGTCGGAGAGGGTCACATCCTCCATACGGTCGAGCGCGTAGGTCTTGATACGCGAGTCGGCCGTATTTCGTCCGGTCACATACCAGCGCTGGCGGAAAATCTTCAGAAAATAGGGCTCAAGCACTATGCCGGGCGTGGGGGTGGAGCGCGTGTAGGGGCGATAGGTGAAACGCAGCTGCCTGTATTCCCTCACCGCCTCCACCACCTGCGACAGGTAGAGGCGCGCCGAGGGCACATCCTCGAGAAATATGCGGTCGGAGACATCGGAGACCGTCGATAGCACATTGCTCATGGCTGCCGAGTTGAGCAGCCAGTCGGTCATGCCCTCCTGCTGCGGATCGCCGGCGGCAATGTAATACTCATAGGTGGAAGGATTGATCTCTATGTTGATGTTGAAGAGGTCTTCGATGGCCGCTCGGTAGTTGTAGAAGGTGCGCCGCGGTATCGGGTTGCCGTCAGAGTACGGCGACCTCAGCCACAGAGCATTGAGACGTTCGCGTGTGATGGCGCCATGACGGCGTATAGTGTCTATGATCCAGACGTAGCGGCCCAGGAGATTTCGTGACATAGGTAGTGTATTTAGAAGAGAGGACGTGAATTTACTGCGCCCCACGACGCGCGGTCGAGGTTGCGGTAGGCCAGAGCCTCGCGCAGATGATGTATGAGTATGGGTCTCGTGGCTGCTTGTGGTGCCGGCATGGACTGCGAATAGTCAAGGTCGGCTATCGTGCGCGACACCTTCAGTATGCGGTCGTAGGCGCGGGCCGACATATCGAGCCTTGTCATGGTGTCGTGGAGCAGGGTTGTCGACTCGGCGTCCAGTGCACAATGGGCTGTGAGCAGGCGTCGGTTCATCTGGGCGTTGGAGTGTATGCCGGGCTCGGTGGCAAAGCGCGCAGCCTGCACCTCGCGGGCGGCTATCACCCGGGCTCTTATCTCGGCACTCGACTCGGCCGGCTGTCCCGACGACAGGGCGTCGAACGGAACGGGCATTATCTCGATCTGCAGGTCTATGCGGTCGAGCAGAGGCCCTGAGATGCGATTAAGATACTTCTGCACCGCACCCGGCGGACACTGACACACCTTGGTAGGATGATTATAGTAGCCGCATGGGCAGGGATTCATGCTTGCCACAAGCATAAACCCGGCGGGATAGTCGAGCGAATAGCGCACACGCGATATGGATATATGCCTGTCCTCCAAGGGCTGGCGCATCACCTCGAGCACCGAGCGCGAAAACTCGGGAAACTCGTCGAGAAACAGCACCCCGTTATGAGCCAGCGATATCTCGCCCGGCATGGGGTTTGATCCCCCACCTACCAGCGCCACCGGCGATATGGTGTGGTGGGGCGAGCGGTAGGGGCGGCATGTCATAAGCTTTGAGCCACCCTTCAGCTTTCCGGCCACCGAGTGTATCTTGGTCGTCTCCAGCGCCTCATGCAGGGTGAGGGGCGGCAATATGGTGGGTATACGTTTGGCCATCATAGACTTGCCTGATCCCGGAGGACCCACCAGCAGTATGTTGTGGCCACCGGCACATGCCACTTCAATAGCGCGTTTCACAGCCTCCTGGCCCTTCACCTCCGAGAAGTCGACATCAAAGACCGTAGAGGCTCTTGCAAACTCGGCGCGTGTGTCCACCACCATCGGCTCCATATCGGAGTCGCCGGTGAAAAAGCTTATCAGCTGGCGCAGCGACGACACGCCGTAGACGTCGAGATTGTTGACCACGGCAGCCTCAGTCACATTCTCCTGGGGCACAATCATGCCCTGCAGGCCCATCTCTCGCGCACGTATGGCCATCGGGAGCACGCCGCGTATGGGCAGCACAGTGCCGTCGAGCGAGAGCTCACCCATTATCATGAACCCCTCGAGCGGGCGCACACACTTTATCTGTTCGCATGCAGCCAGTATGGAGAGGGCTATGGGCAGATCGTAGGCCGCCCCCTCCTTGCGCACATCGGCCGGCGAGAGATTTACCACCATATTGCGCCTTGGCCACGAAAAGCCCGACTGCGTTATGGCCGAAAGGACACGCTGATAGCTCTCCTTCACGGCAGTGTCGGCCATGCCGACGAGCGAGAAGGCTGCACCCTGTCGGGCAGCCACCTCAATGGTTACGGTTAGGGCGTCGATGCCACTGACGGCTGCGCCATGTGTCTTTACTAACAATGTAGCGAGGAGATTAGTGATTCGTTTGGTTTATGTGTTATTTCTGTGTGTCACCCTCCTTGATGAGTGTCACATTCTGCAGCTCTATCTGGGTCGTGGCCTGGTCAATCTCAGTGGCACGGTCGCGGTAGACGAAGGTGGAGTTTGATATCTCTATGTCATACACACATTTCATACCCTCTATACCCGAGGCTGCAATGGCTGTGGCACAGCCATTGCAGGTGATGTCGTAGATATGTATATCCTTGAATTCGGGTACGTTTACCAGCTCCTTCTGTGTCTCTGTGTCATTCTCGCGCCCGGCGGGCTTGTCGGCATACGAACACTCAAAGCCTATGGCCTCCGAGATGATATCGTTCATCACTATGTTGTAGAGATACAGGTCTTTGGTCTTGCCGCCACGCCCTATGGCGCTCTTGAAGCGCAGCCCCATGTCGGTGCCCGACATGCAGCAGTCGGTACAGACTATGCGTGTCATGTCACAGATATCCTCGCTCCCTATCACAAAGCCTCCGTGGCCGTGAAATGCGGTGCACCGGCGTATGAGTATATCCTCACATCCGTTTACCAGAGCACCCTTCTTATATTCGCCGCTCTTGAGGCAGAAGCCGTCGTCGCCGGCATCGATGGTAGAGTTTACTATGAGCACTCGGTGGCAGTCGGAGATGTCGATGGCATCGGCGTTCTGGGCATTCCAGGGCGCACGCACGGTGACACCGTCAATGATGACGTTGCGCGAGTTGAAGGGATGGAGATGGAATTTCGGAGCATTCTGGAATGTGACACCCTGGAGCAGCACACCCTCGCAGTTGAACACACGGAAAAGATCGTTGCGCATACCCTCCTGCTTCTTGGGATTGTCGGCCACGTTGGGATAGCCGTAACGCGAGTTCCACTGATACATTAGATCACCCTTGGGTGTCACCTCGGCTCCCTGGGCCTTATATGCCTTCCATTCCACATCGCTCACCTTGCCGCGCTTCACGGGGCGCCATTCATGGCCACGACCGTCGATGATGCCGGAGCCGGTAATGCCAATGTTGGTGCAGCGAGTGGCCGTGATGCCGGGGAGCACACGGCGCGCCTTGGGCGCGGGGTCAATATAGAGGCTCTTGTCAGGCGAGAAGAGTACTATGGCGTTTTTGTCGAGATTCAGGCAGATGTTGCTCTTGAGTTCTATGGGTCCGGTGAGCCAGACGCCGGCAGGGATTTCGAGCACACCTCCGCCCTGCTCCGAGAGGGTCTCTATGCCCTTGGCAAAGGCCTGTGTGCAGAGGGTGATGCCGTCCCCCTTGGCGCCGAAATCGGTGAGGCTTGCATGACGGTCGGGGAATGTCACAGGGCTGACGCGGGCCAGTTCGATTGGGAGCCCTTCGTAATAGCTGTCATAGCCGGCGCCCTTGACCATAAGGGTGGCCAGACACAAAGCCATCAGGATGATAGTTTTTTTCATGGATCAGAGTTTGATTTCGTAGTTCAGTATAGCCTCGACTATGTAGAGCGAGCGGATGTCAGAGCGAGCCACGTCCATATCGTCATACTGCGGATTGTCGGAGTGAAGTATCACCATGTCGGGGTCGGGGTGGCGGCGCAGATACTTGACCATGCGGTAGTCGTCGAGCTCCACCACATAGATCTGCCCCCAGAATATGTTGCGCGAGGCCGATACACGCCTTATGGCTATATAGCCGCCGTTGTTGATGCGCGGGCTCATGGAGTCGCCGCTCACCTTCACTATGTTGGCGTCGCGGGCCACTCCAGGGATATTGATAGAGCCCACCGGCAGATTCTCGCCGAAGAGCGACTCCAGGCTGCGGCATCCGGCCGTCACATCCAGGTCGTAGACCGGTGTGCCCTCCGTGTCGGGGCGCGGCAGCATCGGAGCAGTCAGGGGTATGTCAGTGGCCAGCTCCGGCTTGTCGAAGGGTACACCCTCGCCGGTCTTGAGCCATCGTTTCGATATGCCCAGGTCGGCCACAAGGCGGTTCACCAGCCCTTCGGTGAAAGGGAGCTTGCCCGTGAGCACTTTCGAGAGGTTGGAGGGATCCATACGCAAAAGAGCTGCGAGCCGCCTCTGTGAGAGGCGGCGCAGCTCCATTATGTAGCGTACGCGGGATATCATTTCCCGTTTGTATTACAGACCACGTCCGTGGCAGTTCTTATACTTCTTGCCTGATCCGCAGGGACAAGGGTCGTTGCGGTTGATGCGGGGACCGGCCTTTACAGGCTGGGGAGCGGACGGGCGCGATGCACCCTGCGATGCGGCACGGGCGGCAGCCTCGCCGGGCAGATTCTCGCGTGAGGTCTGATATTTCGAATAGTCCTCCTTGCGCTCTGGCATGGCGCGCTCCACCTTGGGTGCGGGTTTGGGAGCCGGAGCCTGTGTGGCTTCCTTCTGCTCCTCCTGGTTCTCCTGCGGAGCTGCGGGAGCCTGCGGACGTGCGGGCTGCACATAGATCTGGCCGCGCATCAGCGTCGACATTGCCTTTACGTTGAGCTGATTGAGCATGGCCTCGAAAAGGTGGAACGACTCGACCTTATAGATCACCAGCGGGTCTTTCTGCTCATATGACGCATTCTGTACGCTCTGGCGCAGCTGGTCGAGCTCGCGCAGGTGTTCCTTCCAAAGCTCGTCGATGGTGACCAGCAGCACGGCCTTGTGCCACTCTTTCACTATCGACTTGCACCCGGTGCGATATGCCTCATCGAGGTCGACAACAAGGTTGAAGAAGCGTTTGCCGTCGGTCATGGGCACGGCTATGCGCCCTTTGAAGCCACGATTCTCCACGCAGTCGACTATCACGGGCTGAGCCACCTCGAGTATGCGCTCGCTCTTGCGGGCAAAAGCCTCGTTGGCGGCGGCGTGAATCTTCTGTATCACATCCTCCTTCTCCATGCTCTTAAACTCCTCTTCGGTGAAGGGGGTCTCGATGGTGAGGGTCTTGAAGAGATCGAGTGCAAGATCATGATAGTCGGCGGGATATGTGTTGTTGACAAAGTTCTCGATGACGTCCCACATCATGTTGGCGATATCGATGCCGATGCGCTCGCCCAGCAGAGCATGGTGGCGGCGGTTGTAGATGTAGGTGCGCTGCTTGTTCATCACGTCGTCATACTCGAGCAGGCGCTTGCGGATACCGAAGTTGTTCTCCTCCACGCGCTTCTGGGCATTGCCGATGGCGTTTGTGACCATTGAGCTCTCTATCACCTCGCCCTCCTTGAGGCCAAGCTTGTCGAGCATCTTCATCACACGGTCGGTAGCGAAGAGGCGCATCAGCTGATCCTCAAACGATACATAGAACACCGATGAACCCGGATCGCCCTGACGTCCGGCGCGGCCGCGCAGCTGGCGGTCCACACGGCGGCTTTCGTGGCGCTCGGTGCCGATGATGGCCAGACCTCCGGCCTCCTTGACCTCGGGAGTCAGCTTGATGTCGGTACCTCGGCCTGCCATATTGGTGGCTATGGTGACCATGCCCTTCTTGCCGGCGTTGGCCACGATCATAGCCTCCTGCTGGTGGAGCTTGGCGTTGAGCACCTGGCTGTCTATGTGGCGCATGTCGAGCATACGTTTCAGCAGCTCGGAAATTTCAACCGATGTGGTGCCCACAAGCACGGGGCGGCCCTGGTCGCGCAGGCGCACTATCTCGTCGATCACAGCGGCATATTTCTCCTTCTTGGTCTTGTAGACACGGTCGTCCATATCGATACGAGCCACGGGGCGGTTGGTGGGTATGGTGACCACGTCGAGCTTATATATGTCCCAGAGCTCGCCGGCCTCGGTCTCGGCCGTACCGGTCATACCGGCCAGCTTGTGATACATGCGGAAGTAGTTCTGCAGGGTGATGGTGGCAAAGGTCTGTGTGGCAGCCTCGACTTTCACATGCTCCTTGGCCTCGATGGCCTGATGGAGACCGTCGGAATAGCGCCGACCCTCCATGATGCGGCCGGTCTGCTCGTCGACAATCTTGATCTTTCCATCGTCTATCACATATTCCACATCCTTCTCGAAGAGGGTGTAGGCCTTGAGCAGCTGGGTGACGGTGTGGACGCGTTCGGCCTTCACGGCATAGTTCTGCATGAGCTCATCCTTGACACGGGCACGCTCGGCCGGGTCGGCTATGTTTTCGGCTTCCGAGAGCTGCGAGGCTATGTCGGGGAGCACGAAGAACTGCGGGTCATCGCTCTTGCCGGTGAGCTCGTCGATACCCTTGTCGGTGAGCTCTACCTGGCGGTTTTTCTCGTCGATCACGAAGTAGAGCGGATCGGTCACAGTGGGCATCTCGCGCTGGTTGTCCTGCAGATAGTATGCCTCAGTCTCGAGCATCACATTCTTCATGCCCTCCTGCGAGAGGAATTTGATGAGGGCGCCGTTTTTGGGCAGACCCTTGAATGCGCGGAACAGTAGCAGGGCACCTTCCTTGCGTGTATCCTTGTCGTCAGAGGCCAGCTTTGTCTTGGCCTCGGCCAGGATTTTGGTGACAAGTCGACGCTGTGCCTCATATACCTTCTCCACGTTGGAGCGATACTGGTCGAAGAGCTGATCATCCCCCTTGGGCACAGGACCCGAGATGATTAGGGGGGTACGGGCGTCGTCGATGAGCACAGAGTCAACCTCATCGACTATGGCGTAGTAGTGTTTGCGCTGCACCATGTCGGCGGGGCTCATGGCCATATTGTCGCGCAGGTAGTCGAAGCCGAATTCGTTGTTGGTGCCAAAGGTGATGTCACACTCATAGGCTGCGCGGCGCTCGGGGGTGTTGGGCTGATGCTTGTCTATGCAGTCGACTGTCGAGCCGTGGAACATATACAGCGGCCCCATCCACTCGGAGTCACGCTTGGCCAGATAGTCGTTGACGGTGACCACGTGCACACCGCGGCCCGAGAGGGAGCGGAGGAACACCGGAAGAGTAGCCACAAGGGTCTTACCCTCGCCGGTGGCCATCTCGGCAATCTTGCCCTGATGGAGCACGATGCCGCCGATGAGCTGCACGCGATAGTGAACCATATCCCAGGTCACCTCATTGCCGCCGGCCATCCAGTGGTTGCGATATATGGCATTGTCGCCGTCGATGGTCACGAAGTCCTTGCCCTTGGCGGCCAGGTCGCGGTCCATCTGTGTGGCTTTCACCACGATGGTCTCGTTTGCCGCAAAGCGGGCAGCGGTCTCGCGTATCACCGCAAAGACCATGGGCAGGTGTGAGTTGAGTTTATCCTCGATTATGTCGAGTATCTCTTTGTCGTTTTTGTCGATTTTGTCCCACAGGGGCTGGCGCTCGTCAAAGGGGAGTTCCTCGACATCTACGCGTATCTTGGCGTTCTCCTCCTCGAGCGGGGCAACGGCGGCACGGATGTCGGCACGGATGTCGGAGATGGCGTCGCGCAGGCCGTCGATGCTGAGTTGTTTCACCTGGGGTTCAAGCGCCTCGATCTGTCGGACTATAGGTTCGATCTCCTTGAGGTCGCGGGTGGATTTGTTGCCGAAAAGCTTTGTTATAAATGATGCAAATGACATTTTCTTGATTCTGGTTTTGTAATGGTCGGGGGTGATGACTATTTTTTCAGGTTAGCGACGATTTAAAAATAACATAGAAAAGTTTACCAAGTTATTTTTTTAATCGTCACTTAAGCGGGGGAAGCTTTGCGGCATTGGGCGACCTGATGCGCAGTATGCGTGAAACTGTCGGAGCTATGGCACGGGCGTCGACGGGCTGCGAGAGCACCGCAGGTTCCACCGACGGAGCCATTATGAAGACGGGCGATGTGGTGGCCTGCCAGCGCACCACGGGGAGGCGTGTCTCTCCCAGAACGGAGCTGTCAAACTCCTCACCGTCAGATATCTCCCAGCCGGGATTGACGGTGACCAGCAGGTCGCCGGCATGAGGGGCCGAGATGTTGCGCTCGAGCGCCACGGGATTATCGCCGGCACGACGGGCCAGAATATCGTCTATGGTATAGACCTCGCTCACTCCGGCCAGGCGGCTCAGGAAGTCGGCACACTCGCGGCGCAGATCAGCAATGTCGATGCCGCGATCCTTGGCCAGCTTGGAGTCGAGGTGGAAAAATCCGTTGTAGTATCCGTTCACCCACTGACCGTTGCCGTGGATAGCCATGAGGTAGACATTGAGCAGCGACACGGCTTTGCGGGGGGAGAATGTGCCCGACGGGATGGCCCACTTTTCATCGTCGCGGCGCCCCCCAGTGGGTGCCGGCGTTCCGGCTATGAAGAGCAGTGTCCTGTCCATGCCGGGGCCTTTCTCTATAGCCTGGATAATGTTGGCTATATCGCTGTCGAGGCGGATGTAGGCATCCATGGTCTCGATGCGGTTGTCGGCGTCACGGGTGTAGAGATAGGGCGACAGGTCGAAGCCCACGCTTATCATGTCGGTCACCGCACGCGTGCCCAGAGGTATGGTGCTGATGAGCTCGGTGGCCGCCGAGGCTATCTCGCGGTTGCCCGGAGCCGAGGCCTTGAAGGCCTTGAAGCGGTTTGGCTCGCGCGAGGGGAAGGTGATGCGGAAGGGATAGAGTTTCTTATAGTCGGGCAGGTCGGGATAGCGGTCAAGCTTTATGGCAGGCTCCCAAGCCATGGTGTCGAGACGCGACGAGAGGGTAAGCCCCACGTTGCGGCGCGCTATGGCCGTGGGGATGTCGCGGAAATGGGAGGCCGAGGTCCATTTGCCGTCGACATCGCTTATCCAGAAAGCGGTGTTGCCGGCATGCGAGCCCAGTATGACGGCTATCTGCGGGTCGGCAGCCAGGGCATGCACTGTCCCCAGACCGCCGTCGGCTATGCGCACCTCATCGCTCACGGTCGACACCAGCAGGCGTGCCGGCGAGAGATCGCGGTCGGTATAAGAGCCGGCTTTCTCGGGGTCGAGGAGCACGGGGATATCGGTGCGCGTAGAGGCATTCCAAACGCGGTCTGACGGCACACCGTTGACACCCGGGGCAGCGCCGGTGACAAGCATGGCTGTGGCCGCTGTGGCGTCGATACCGGGGCCGTAGTCCACATTCTCAATGGTGAGACCCTCGGCCATGACGCGGTTAAAACCGTCGTGGCCAAAGTTGGAGCGGAGCAGGTCTATATAGTCGGCCGACAGACCCTTTACAAATATGCCCACCACAAGTTTGGGACGCGGCGAGGGGGCTGCCCCGGCCGGAGTGGCCGCAGCAATCCCTATGGTCACCATCGAGGCAACCAGCACGCAGGCAAGACTTGTGGGGAGTCGTCGGGTCATTTCAGTGCATATTTAATCCCGCACAGCGAGCGCAGCATCGTGGCCGCCAACAGTGGGATAAACGCAACGTTGGCGCTCTGGACACCGAGCAGGAACAGGATTACCAAAATTATCAATAGTGCAAAGTTAACAATTTGATAGCAAAACACCAAGCGTTTGCCCGATTTTAGCCACGGAGCCACCGCCCCGATGAAGCAAAGGGGGTTGAGCCACAGGTAGAGCCAGTTGGGCGAGGTAGCCTCGTGGACCGACACAAAGATGAGAAACGTGAGCAGCAGTCCGGTCAAGCCCATCAGTGTGAACCAGACAGTGTCGAAAATCCTGGCCCATTTCTTGATGCCTTTTGCCTGCAGCACACTCACTGTGAAGGCCAGCGCAAACACCACCCAGCCCCAAAACAGGGGGGAGAGGAGCGTGGGGGTGGGCGACAGGATCACCGATGGTGTAGACTCTCCGCCCACAGCCCAACGGGAGGCCTTGACGGCAGGAGCGCCCGACGGCAAAGTGGCGCCGGCGAGCATATCGGCCAGCATTACAGGCGCAAAGGTCGAGGCACGGTCAGACACCTCGCGGTCTATTCCCGAGCCCAGCGCCAGATCTATGCCAAACTGATACCAGGGATAGTGGCTGTGATAGTGGCGCATGGCGCGGCGGAAGGTGGAGCGCTCGCCGCGGTCAACTGCCGGCGAAGCAAGGGTGATGGTGTCGCCCAGGGCGCTCTCTATCATGGCCAGCGGGCGTGTGGCACAGTTGTCGAGCACATAGTTGTAGCGATACACGCGATTTTGGGGCATGAGATTCTCGTTTACCATCCATGCCAGCCGCTCGGCCTGCAGGGAGTCGAGGTTGATCACCTGCTCCAACACCCGGCGCCCTTCGCGGCGATATTCGTTGAGGAACAGGCGTGTAGGCACAGCCACAGCCATATAGTCGGTCTCTCCCTTCACAAAGCGGTATACAAACCCGGGGGAATGAAAGTCAAACACGCCCCAGTTTACGGTGATATCCAGCGAGTCGCCCGACTTGAATCGGAGTGCTGTGTGCCCCTCGAGCTGGTATATATCGCTCCCCTCGCTGCAGGTGAGCAGCGACACATCATAGCGTGATGCGGCATCAAGCGAGCCAAACACAAACAGCAGCATGCAGAAAAGCAATGAGAGACGCATATCTTTAGTGTCGATTAACCAAGTATTTTGCTGAAATAGTCTACCGGGATTATGGCAAAGACGTTCTTGCCGTCGGGAGTGATGGCCGGCGAAGAGCATTTGAAGAGGTCGGCCACCAGCCTGTCCATCTCGGCGGCTGAGAGCTGCCGCCCGCGGCGTATGGCACCCGAACGGGCCATGGCGAGCGCCAGCTTCTCGTGGAGGGTAGAGGCAGCATCAAGACCGGTATCGGCCACACTGTCTATCAGCTCGTCGACCAACGCTTTGGCCGACACATCCTGTAGGAGCGAAGGCACCCCGTCGATGCTCCATGTGTTGCCGCCGCGGTGTGTCACCACAAAACCCAGTTCGCGCAGGCGCTGCGATATGGCCGAGAGCACATCGTGGCGTTGTGGCGAGAGTTCGAGCATCTCGGGGAACATGGTGGCCTGAGCCACAAGCGATTCCTCGGAAGCCTTGTCCATATAGCTGTCATAGAGCACACGCAGGTGGGCTCTGTACTGGTCTATCACCATAAGCCCTCCCCGCGCCGGGGTGAGTATGTAGGCTCCCCCGAACTGCTGGGTGAAGAACGCCGTGGAATCCGTCTGGGCCATTTCGTCGATCAGCGAGGGCTCCTTCTCCGGTTCAGCATCACTGGCAGCATTCAGTTTGCTCTCCACCATTGTAGAGAGTCCTTCGTCGCGCTTACGCATGAAGTCGTCATAGAGCTTCTCCCAGTCAGTAGGCACGGCAGGGCGGTGAGGCTGCGAGGCTATGTGGCTGCTACCTGCCGAGGATCGCGTCTTCATTGACGGAGGGAAAAACTCTGATGCCGGGGGCACAGTCTCCTGTCCGAAGGGATTGTAGGCAACGTCGATTTCCAGGTCATGCGAGGCCTTGGCGTTGGGATTGAACACGGGTATCTCCGGGGCATCCTGCACGTCGAAGTCTATGGCCGGCGCGGCATTGAAGCGTCCCAGCGAGTCGCGGATAGCGGCTGTGAGTATCTGCCATATCCCCTGCTCGTTTTCAAACTTTATTTCGTTTTTGGTGGGATGGATGTTCACATCGATGGTCTCGGGGTCAACCCTCAGCGATATGAAATAGTTGGGCTGCTCGTCGGCCGGTATGAGATGTTCGTAGCACTGCATCACGGCCTTGTGGAAATAGGGGTGACGCATATTGCGGCCGTTCACCATAAAATATTGCAGGGCATTGCGCTTGCGGGCATTGGCTGGGAGCCCGACAAAGCCGGTCACACTCACTATGGAGGTATCGGTCTCGATGGGTATGAGCTGCTTGTCGAGATTCTTGCCGAAGAGCTCGCAGATGCGTTGCTTCATGGAGCCGCGACGCAGCGAGTGGACGGTGACATCATTGCTCACAAGCGTGAAATCCACGCCTATGTTCACCAGCGCCAGACGTTCAAACTCGCGCATGATGGCCGAGAGCTCCACGGAGTCTTTTTTCAGAAACTTGCGCCGGGCAGGCACGTTGAAAAATATATCCTTGACCATCATGTTGGAGCCGGGCACACAGGCCTCGGGCTCCTGGCTCTCAACTTTCGAGCCGTTTATCACCAGGCGTGTGCCCACCGAGGCGCCCTGTTGCATGGTGCGCAGATCCACATGGGCTATCGCCGCTATCGAGGCTAAAGCCTCGCCCCTGAAGCCCATGGTGTGGAGTGTAAAGAGGTCGTCGGCCTGGCGAATCTTGGATGTGGCATGCCTCTCAAAGGCCATGCGTGCGTCGGTGTCGCTCATGCCGCAACCGTTGTCTATCACCTGTATCAGTGTTCGGCCCGCATCTTTCAGCACAATAGTCACCGAAGTGGCTCCGGCGTCGATGGAATTTTCCACAAGTTCCTTTATCACCGAAGCCGGACGCTGTATCACCTCGCCGGCGGCTATCTGGTTGGCCACGGAGTCGGGAAGAAGGCGTATTATATCGCTCATTGACGCTTGTTGTTTACGAAGATGGAATCGGGCAAAAGTTTCCGGATGGAATCGGGCAATTCAGACTCGGGTGTGGGGTGAAGCTTGGGCACTCTACTTGGGTGAGTCTTAGACACTCTGCTTGGGTGAAGCACAGGCACCGTGTCGGGATGAATAACAGTCACTGTGTCCGGCTCAATACGCATCAAAGAGTCAGGCATATAGACATTTAAAGAGTCTGCAATAATGGAATCTAAAGGATTGGGTGGCAGCGAATCGGGGACTACAGTGGGCAATGCCGGGGGTTTGGGTCGGCCCGTGGCTTGTCCGCGCACTGTCAACGCGCCCTTGCTCATCTTGCCCAGTATATTCTGGCCGTAGAGATCGGCCATCTCGGGTGGATAGTTGAACACATCGTCGGGCGACATGGGCCGGAGCGCTCCATACCATCTGAATTTGGGCAGGAAGTAGGAGCTGCGTCTGGCCAGGTAGAGCGGTGTGACTTTGCCGGAGGTCTGCGGCCACATCACCAGATGCTTTATATCGTTGTCCTCAAAGTAGGCATCCATATAGGAGCTCTCTGTATAGGCAAACTTATTGTAGGTAGAGTCGTTTTCCATCGGGAACATTATCACCTGCACATTGCCCTCGGCATAGACGCGGTCTATCACAGTGTCGGTCATCCAGGTGGTCATATCCGAGCCGGTAAACTGGTTGTAGCAGTCCTCGCCTATGTGCTGCGACACGAGTCCTACTTCGGGCAGGCGCGCCCAGTCGGCCGTGGAGTCGGTGAAATGCACATAAATCACATTTCCCACCACCTGCTTGTCGCCGTTCCAGACTATAGGATTGTAATACATATATAATATGGAGTCGCGCTCCACCATGCTCATGGAGTCGCACAGGCCCTGGATGTCGCGTCGGAAAAATCTGACACGGTGAAAAGCGTCGGTGACGCGCGACGAGTCGGAATACATCTTGGCCGTGATGGTATCGGCATGCAGATAGAGGGTGTCGGTGCGCGAGTATTCAAGGGCCAAGGCATTGCCGGTGACAAAGGCGCTGTCGCGCAGCTCGTCGTAGAAGCCGTAGTCGCCTATGATCGACGATTTCCCGGCCGAGTCGGTGAGCACCATGCGCCCGAAAGCTTCGCCAAACCCCTTGTTGCGGTCGTAGTAAAGTGTGTCGCCGGTCAGGGTGTTGCCGCGCCAGGTGTGCACCACGGAGCGGTCAAACAGGTCGGCCACACCGGTGCGGGTGTAGTAGAGACCTGAGGTTGAGTTTATCTCGCCGTCCTTGCTGAGTATAAGTGTTTTGCACAGTAACTCGGCTATGCCGGTGTCGGTATTGTAGGCCAGCGAGTCGGTATACATCCGCAGAGTGTCGCCCTCGCGCGGCCCGCTCAGATCCACATTGAGGTAGAAGTAAGAGTCCTTGGTAGAGGGGTAGTAATAACCCTGCTGTGAGTTGAGAATATTGGTTTTGTCGGTGAGAGTGCCACCCACAGTGTAGTAGCCCACATCCTCGACCATATCGTAGAACACCACCGGAGTGGTGAGCGACACATCGCGGTTTATGAGGCGGGTGTTGCGCCCCTCATAGGCTTGAAGCTCGGCTATCTCTGTGGCGCCGTCGTAGAAGAGCATGTCGCCATACACAAAGAGTGTGTCCCCCTGCTCCATGCGCACATTGTCGAAAGCCTCGAGCGAAGAAGTCTTTTCGTTGAATCGTGCCGAGTCGCAATACATAAACATATCCCCCTTGCGCAGCTGCACATTGCCCACCAGTATCTGCACGTCGGAGTCGCGGCGCTGGTCGGTCATGAGCCTGTCGGCATACTCTATGAACACCTTTCCGGGCTGATGGCGGTCGGCATGTGGTATGGTGGGACGCAGGCGCTCGCGCGGAGCACTTGGTGTCTGCCTGGGTGTGGGGCGGCTGGCCACAACGGCGGGGAGCCACAGCGCCATCAACACCAGCAGCGGGATGAGAGGACGCCTCGTCATTTTACGGTTGCGGAGTTCTCTCCCTTTATCCAGCCTTCGTGTTTAAACTCACAGTCGCGCCAACCGGGCTCGACACGGGTATAGGTGTCTTTGATTTTTTCGGCCAGCCACTTGTCGAGCACTTCCTGCTGACGGTGTGCCTCGTAGAGGCGCTTTATCAGCTGATAGTCGTCGGAGAGGTTGGCACGATGGCCGGGGATGCGCTCGGTGAGCTTCACAAGCGCCACAATGTCCTGTGTGGTCTTGGGGTCTTTCATGATAAAGGCCTGCGAGACTTCGCCGGGCTGCAGATCGTTGACTACCTTGGCCACCTCCTGGGGCAGCTGCGACATGTTGAAGCGCGATGTGCCGTCCTCCTGGTTCACCATGACACCTTTGTTCTTATTTGTGGTCTTGTCGGCCGAAAGGACTCCGACGGCCTCCTCGAAGGTGAATTTATGATTGTCCACCATCTCGTGGCGCACGGTGTCGAGGCGGTTGATGGCATCGATCAGGTCGGCCTCGGCCACACGGGGCTTCAGCAGTATGTGGCGCACGTTGACACGGTCGCCGCGCTTCTCGATAAGCTGTATTATGTGGTAGCCATATTCGGTCTCGACTATCTTCGACACTTTCTTGGGGTCGTTGAGGTTGAAGGCCACGGACGCAAACTCGGGCACGAGCTGGCCGCGCCCCGAGAAGCCGAGCTCACCGCCACGCTGGGCGGAGCCGGGATCTTCGGAATAGAGCACCGCCAGGGTGTAGAAATCGCTCTCGCCGCGGTTGACACGGTCGGCATAATCGCGCAGTCGCGACTTGACATTCTCGATCTCCTCGCGCGGGATGGCGGGAGCTATGGTGAGTATCTGCACCTCAACCTGGGTGGGCACATAGGGGATGCTGTCCTCGGGGAGCTTGTCGAAATAGCGGCGCACCTCCGAGGGGGTGGTGGTGATCTTTTCCGTGAGCTTGTGCTGCACCATCTGCACTCTCTGGCGGTTGGCTATCATGTCGTGATACTGCACACGCAGTGAGGGGATGGACTTGTTGAAATACTGCTCAACTTTCTCCTTCGAGCCCAGCTGGTTGATGAGGAAGTTGATCTGGCTCTCCACCTGCTGTACCACCATGCTCTCCGGCACCTCGAGGGTGTCTATGTCGGCCTGATGGAGATAGAGCTTCTCCACTGCTATCTGCTCGGGTATCACGCAATAGGGGTCGCCGTCAATGGGCACCTTCTCGTAGAGCATCGACTGATAGGTATCCTCGATCTCCGACTTCCATATCGGAGTGTCGCCCACTACCCATGCCACCTCTTCGGCCACATTGTCCACTGCAGCCACGGCATACAGGCAGCACAGCACAGCAGCAGCTCCGGGTATCAATATATTTCTGATTTTCACTTTGTTGCGATGATTTTCTGATGAATATCGGGTATATTTAGCCCCAAAGTTACGAATTTTCCGGCAAAATATTGGGGATTTTTTGTAATTTTGTGGTTGCTATGACTCTTCCCTGTTTCACTATTCTGACGGCTGTTAGGCCCGTGATCTCTCAGCCGGTGCCTATCTTCCTGACGGTGATGGCTATATTGCTGGTCACACCGCTCCTGCTCAACCGCCTGAAGATACCCCATGTGATAGGTCTGATCATAGCCGGAGTGGCTGTGGGTCCCCACGGCTTCGGTCTGCTCGACAGGGATATGAGCTTCGAGGTGTTCGGCCAGGTGGGCCTGCTCTACCTGATGTTTCTGGCGGGCATAGAGATAGACATGTATCACCTGCGCAAGAACCTGGGCAAGGGCCTGGTGTTTGGTGGGTTCACGTTTTTCATACCTTTGGTTTTAGGCGCTGGCGCGGCCATATGCTTTTTCAGAATGGGGCTGCTCGAGGCCACTCTGTTGGCGTCGATGTTTGCCGCCCACACCCTGCTGGCCTACCCTATAGTGGCGCGCTTCGGAGTGACCAAATCGCCGGCCGTAATCATAGCCATAGCCGGAACCATTGTGACCGTGCTGGGCTCTCTGGTGGTGCTGGCCGCTGTGACCGGAGTGGTGAGGGAAGGGTCGGTGAGATCGCTGCTCCCTGTGCTGGGCTATCTGGCTCTCTACTGCCTGGTGCTGGTATATTTCTACCCCAGGCTCACACGCTGGTTTTTCAAGAAATATCACGACGGCATCTCGCAGTTTGTCTACATCATGGTGATGGTGTTCCTGGCGGCTGCCGTGGCCCAGTGGATAGGGGTCGAGGGGGTGTTTGGCGCATTCCTCTCGGGTCTTGTGCTCAATAAGTTCATACCTGGACGCTCCACTCTGATGGGGCGTATAGAGTTTGTGGGCAACGCTCTGTTTATCCCCTACTTCCTGATAGGTGTGGGCATGCTCATCGACCTGGGCGTGCTGGCCAAAGGGTGGCAGACGCTCTACATAGCCGGTGTGATGTGTGGCGTGGCCATGACCACAAAGTGGCTGGCGGCGCTGGTGACACAGAAGGTGTTCCATCTCACTGGCACCGACCGCCGCATGATGTATCAGCTCTCCAACGCCCACACGGCCGTGGCCCTCGCTGTGGTCACCATCGGCTATAGCATGGGACTCTTCGGGGTGGAAATACTCAACGGCACCATTCTTATGATTCTGGTGACTTGCACAGTCTCGTCGGTGGGCACTGCAAGGGCCGCCGCCAAGCTGAAGCTGCAGCTACTGCAACAGGCTGAGGTAGAGGCCGAGAAAGATGATTCGACCACACATCCGCGCACGCTTATAGCCATATCCAACCCCCTTACGGCGCCCGGCATCGTCGACCTGGCGCTGGCCATGAGGTTTCCCGACTCGTCGATTCCGGGCGACTTCTATGCCCTGCACGTGCGCAACGACAATTCGGCATCATCGCGCTCCATTTCACGCAACTCCCTCGATGTGGCCGAGCGCTCGGCAGCCACTGTAGAGGTGGAGCTTACTCCCATAGAGCGCTACGACCTCAATTTCATCACCGGCGTGCTCAACACCATGCAGGAACGCGACATCACCGAGGTGATAATCGGCCTGCATCGGCGCACAGCCATAATCGACTCGTTTCTTGGCAATAAGATAGAGCATCTGCTCCAGAGCACCAACCGCATGGTCTGCATCACACGCTGCTTCAATCCCCTCTCAACCATCAGCCGCATATTCGTGGCCGTGCCCAAGAAAGCCCAGTTTGAAACCGGATTTCGCCGCTGGGTGCAGGCTGTGGGCAACCTGTGCCGCCACATCGGATGCCCCATCACATTCTGGTGTGAGGAGGCCACCATGCCAATGATACGCACCATATTGATACAGAGCAAAATCGGCATACGCATGTCGTTTGAGAAGATTGAGAGCTTCGACGACTTTGTGCTGAGAACCGGCGAGGTGAGCCAGGACGATCTGCTCATTGTGGTGAGCGCACGAAGAGCCTCCGTGTCGTTTGACTCCGATATGGACGAAGTGCCCCACTTCCTGCAGAAATATTTCCCCTACCACAACCTCCTGGTGCTCTATCCGGGTCAGTTCGGCACAGAGCAGCCCATGACCATGGCCGAAATCATGGCCACCGACCTCGTGGTGCCCCCGTCGCCCATCTACATGCACCTCATGAACTTCATGCGCCGCATCCGCCAGAGATTCCAGTAGAAAAAGAGAGAGAGGGGTAGCGCAGAAACGTATGAGAGATGCCCCTGTAGGGGGGCGTAATGATAAAAAACTAAGAGCCAACCGCTTAGCGATTGACTCTGTCTTGGTGGCGGGAGCAGGACTCGAACCTGCGACCTTTGGGTTATGAGCCCAACGAGCTACCACTGCTCCATCCCGCGATGTCGTTTTCAGTGGTGCAAAGGTAGACACTTTTTGCGATACGACAAAATGTTTTAGTGTTAAAAATAATTAAACAACTGAAAATCTGTCCTCTTTCCTCATTATTTACCACAGGGATATGAGCAGAAAAATCACCGGTCATAGGGAGTATCTCGCCAATATTTTGTATTTTTGCAGTTAAATTTCAAATGACGATATGAATTTCAACTCCAGAGGGTCATTTTTTGGCGAAATGCCACCTGTGACCAAGAATCTAATCATAATAAACCTGATAGTCTGGCTGGCCATGATGGTTCTGCCCGGACGCCTGGGGATGGGTCTTGAGGAGCTGGGAGGACTGCACTACTTCAAAGCGGCCGACTTCAATCCTATACAGCTCATCACCTATATGTTCATGCACGACACGCGCAACTTTGCCCACATATTTTTCAATATGTTCACGCTGTGGATGTTTGGCATGACGCTGGAGAGAACTATGGGGAGCGCAAGATTCCTGTTCTACTACATTTCGTGTGGCATAGGCGCCGCGCTGGTTCAGGAGATCACCTGGGCTCTAACTTGGGAGAACACCTTTGTGCCCCTGCTGGCCAACTCCAACGGGGTGGATTATCCCGAGATGCGCCAGTGGCTCCACCAGACCATGCAGACTCCCCACGGCGAGGCCATGATAAGCCAGATGCTCAACGCTCTGGTCACCATCGGAGCCTCGGGTGCCGTCTACGGCATTCTGCTGGCTTTCGGCATGCTCTTTCCCAACGCACCTCTCTATCTTTTCTTTATCCCCATACCCATCAAGGCTAAATATATGGTGATAGGCTGGGGTGTCATCGAGGTGCTCATAGGGCTGAGCGAGGCTGCCGGACGCCCCGACGGCATAGCCCACTTCGCGCATCTCGGCGGCATGATATTCGGTTTCCTCATCATGCTCTACTGGAAGAAAACCGGTACCTTCGGAGGGGGTGGCTATGGGCGTTATTGAGCGCGTGAAGCAGCTGTGGCACACAGCCACCGTCCCCGGAAGGCTGATAGGGATAAACGTGGCTGTGTTTGTGGCGCTGCGCCTGGCGGTGATAGTGTGCCTACTGGCAGGTGTCAACGATCCGCTCCACACGGTGCTCAGTGTCGTGGAGCTCCCCAGCCGCCTCTCCATGCTGGTGTTTGCCCCCTGGACTGTAGCCACCTATATGTTTGCCCAGTATGACGTGCTCCACATCATTTTCAACATGCTGTGGCTCTACTGGTTCGGCCAGGTGATGCTGCTGCGTTGCACTCCGGCGCAACTGGCTGTGCTCTACATCTACGGTGGCCTGGCCGGGGGTGTGCTCTTCCTGGTGGCCTACAATACGCTGCCCCTCTTCGCCGGATCCACGGGGATGCTAATAGGCGCCTCGGCCTCGGTGATGGCCATAGTAACGGCCACAGCCATACTGATGCCCGACTTTCGCCTGCGCCTGCTGCTGATAGGCGACGTGAAGCTCAAATGGATAGCCGTGGCAACGCTACTGCTGGTACTGCTCGGCACGGGTGGCACTAATGCCGGCGGCGAGGTGGCACATCTGGGCGGCATAATAGCCGGAATGGTCTTTGCTCTCAACCTCAAGCGCGGAGTAGATATAACGCGCCCGGTCACCACATACCTCAACCGCCGACGTCGCCCCGCCCCGACTCCGGCTGCCGCTCAAAGCGATATCGAAAACCGCCGCGAACTCGACTCCATACTCGACAAGATAAGACAATCAGGCTACTCAGCCCTTACTCCACAGGAACGTAAACGCCTCTTTGACGTTAGCAGAAACATAAAATAATGTCATTTCTCGAAAAATACATCTCGCGACCCTGGCTGGCTCTGCTGCGCGCTGTTGTGGCAGGGCTCAATGTAGGTGTGGCCATGACGACGGTGTTTTCCGCCTACGGTGGCTCCATCGATCCGGCCGAGTGTGTGCTGGCCTCGCTGGCCGCCATGGCTCTTCCGATAGTGTTGATAGTGGGTGCGGTGCTTCTGGTGATCGACTTGCTGCTGTGGCGCAAGGCTGCCCTGACCATCACGACCGGATGGCTGCTGTCAGCTCCACCGGTGCTGGCATTTGCACCCGTCAATCTTCCAGCCGGAAAACTATCGGAGAGCGAGAAGGAGCGCTCGTTCACATTCATGACCTACAACACTCTCCACTTCATGGACTTCCGCGGAGAGGTGGAGGGGCTCAAAAGCAATGCCACCATCGACTTCATTCTCGACGAGGATGCCGATATTGTGAGCATGCAGGAAACCGAGATGATTAAGGAATGGCCCCTGCAACACATCACCTCGGAGCAGCTCCGCGAGCTGGCCAAACGATATCCCCACCGCGCCGTGGGGGTGCAGGACCAGTTTACCGTGCTTTCCAAATACCCATTCACGTGCGATCGCATACAGGTGCCCTACGAGTTTTCAAGCGTAGTGTCGTTTTACCGCATCAGCATGCACGGCCGTGTAGTCCACCTGGCCAACTGCCACCTGTGCTCCATAGGCCTTGAGCCGGGCGATAAAGCTCTCTACGAAAGCCTGCTGAAAAAGCCGGCTCTCAGCTCCAAGAAACTGGACCGCGAGGTGCATGCCGTGAAAAACCGCCTGGTCAGCAAGCTGGCCAATGCGTTTGTGACGCGCAAGGCTCAGGCTGAATACATCAGACACTGCATGGACTCCATCGGGGGGACATGGATTGTGGCCGGCGACTTCAACGATATCCCCGCCTGCTATGCCGTGCGCACCATCATGGATGGCGACATGCACGACGCCTATGCCGACTGCGCCTTCGGACCCACCATCACGTATCACGGCAACAAGTTTTACTTCCGCATAGACCAGATGCTCTATTCGGGCGAACTGAAAGCCGTCGGCATAAAGCGCCCCAAGATACCCTCGAGCGACCACTATCCGCTGGTGGGCACATTCATCATCACCGGCGACGACGACAACGACGACGAATAACACAGTCATTTTACTACATATACACACCCACTATAAATGAAATCATTAATCACAGCCACGGTCGCTGCGGCGGCCATGACAATCCCAGCGGCCATGAACGCTCAGACCACCGAAAGGGTCAACCCCTTCACCGTCCCCTACACCACACCCTATGAGATTCCGCCCTTCAGCGAAATCACCTATGCCGACTATCTGCCCGCCATGCGCCAGGGCATCGACATCCAGCGTGCCGAAATCAAAACCATAGCCGAGAACCCCGAAGCCCCCACCTTCGACAATACCATCCTGGCCATGGAGAAATCGGGCGAGCTGGTGAACAAGGTGATGCTCGTGTTTGCCTCGCTCGACGAGACCGACAACACCCCCGAGATGCAGGAAATATCAGAGGTGATGTATCCCCTATACTCCGAGGCTTCCGACGAAATTTCGATGAACGACAAGCTCTTCCAACGTGTCAAAACCCTCTATGATAACCGTCATGCCATGGGGCTCGACAAGCCTCAGATCCGTGCCATCGAGGAGTCATACAAAGACTTCACCCGCAACGGCGCCCTCCTCTCACCCGAGAAGAAAGAGGAGCTCAAGGCTGTGAACAAGCGCCTCACCGATCTCTATCTCACCTTCAACAAAAACCTGCTCGCCTCCACCAATGCCTGCGAGATCGTGGTTGACAATGAGGCAGGGCTGGCCGGAATCCCCGCAGGCATCGTGGCCACCGCCGCCACCGAGGCCAAGGAGCGCGGCAAAGAGGGCAAATGGGTGTTCACCCTGCATGCTCCCAGCCGTCTGCCTGTGCTGAAATATGCCGCCGACCGCAACCTGCGCAAACGCATGTATGAGGCTTATGCCAAACTGGCCTCTGAGGCTCCCTACGACAACCGTCCCGTAATAGCCGACATAGTGCGCACTCGCGCCAAAAAAGCCTCTCTGCTCGGCTTCAAGGATTATGCCTCCTATATGACCGACAATGTCATGGCCAAGACTCCCGAGGCTGCCACAGATCTGCTGATGCAGATCTGGGAGCCTGCCACCGAGAAGGTGAAAGAGGAAGTGGCCGAAATGCAGGCATATGCCGATGCCGAGGGCGACAACCTCACCATCGAACCCTGGGACTACTACTATTATGCCGAAAAGGTACGCGCCAAAAAGTTTGACCTCGACGAAAACGAGGTGAGCGCCTACTTCTCGCTCGACAATGTGCGCAAAGGCATCTTCACCCTGGCCGAAAAGCTCTATGGCGTGAAGTTCACCGAGATGCCCGATGCTCCCAAATATAACCCCGAAGTAACCGTCTACGACGTGACCGACGCCAACACCGGCGAGCACATAGCAGTGTTCATGACCGACTACTTCCCCCGCGCCTCCAAGCGACAGGGTGCATGGATGAGCGAGTTCAAGGGCTCGTATGTTGACCCCGACGGCTCCGTAGGTCGTCCCATCATCTATAACGTGGGCAACTTCACACGCCCCACCGCCGACACTCCCGCCCTCCTCACCATCGACGAGGTCGAGACCATGTTTCATGAATTCGGCCACGGCCTCCACGGCATGCTCTCGCGCGCCAAGCTCCGCTCGCAGAGCGGCACAAACGTCGACCGCGACTTCGTGGAACTCCCCTCGCAAATCACCGAGCATTGGGCTCTAGAGCCCGAGCTGCTCAAGGACTATGCCTTCCACTACAAGACCGGCGAGGTCATACCCGCCGAGCTCGTGGGCAAGCTCCAGGCTGCCTCAACTCACAACCAGGGCTTCATAACCACCGAGCTGGCCGGAGCTGCACTGCTCGACCTGGCATGGGGAGAACTCAACCCCGCCGAGGGCGACTCGATCGACGTAGACAAGTTTGAGGCTCAGGTTGCCGCTCGCCTCAACATGCCCTCGCAGGTGGCCTACCGCTACCGCTCACCCTACTTCAAGCACATATTCGGCAGCGACGGCTATGCCTCGGGCTACTACACATATCTCTGGGCCGAGGTGCTCGACACCGACGGCTTTGAGCTCTTCTCTGAGAAGGGTATCTTCGACCCCGAAACTGCTAAGTCCTTCAAGGAAAACATCCTGGAGATGGGCGGCAGCGACGACCCCATGGAGCTGTTCGTGAAGTTCCGCGGACACAAGCCCTCAGTCAACGCCCTGCTGCGCAACCGCGGCCTGCTCAAGGAAAACAAGACCCCCGAGCAGATCAATACCCCAGGCGGTAAATAATCTTGCACATAAAACTACCAAAACAGGTTCGTGCGCTCCACACTCGGCGTACGGACCTTTTAGGCCTGTCCCATAATATATTTTAACGCTGAAGTCGCATATCTCGGTGCGATACTATACCTACGAATTCGCCCTCAACAAAGCCTCCGACGTAGAGGCTCTCTCGGCCACCATGGGGTGTGTCAAGAATGGAGAATGGTGAGTTGAGAATTGAGGATTATATAACTGAGAATCAGACATGTGTGCACCTCGGAGAGGCGACATATTTATAGCCGGGTGTGCAGGTCATTCAAAAAAACGGCCTCGGAGAGGTCGCCTAATGTTAGAGCCACACCGAGGTGTGGCTCTGGCTTTAATAGGCCTTTTCGAGGCCATATACATCTGGTTATCACTTCATCACGCCCCTGTAGGGGACATGGCAAAAAATAGCCCAGGGGCTCACCCCTGGGCTATTATGCCACGCCCCATACGGGGCATTACTTTGTAAGTGGAATCCTCAACTCTCAATTCTCCATTCTCAATTCCCATTCAGCAGAGTTTCCACTGCTTTCTCGAGCTGTTGGTCGCGGCCGGTCACTATCACGGCAGGATCGTTGGCCACCTTTACATCGGGCTCCAGCTGCTGGTTTTCAAGAAATTGGCCCTGGGCATTGCGGAAACCAACCACGGGCACGCCGAAGAGCATGCTGTCGTCCTGCAGGTCAATCCAGTTTACCGAGCTCATTGTACCCGGCACAGGCATGCCCACGATCTTGCCCAGGCCGCGGTTGTGATACATCCAGGGAGTGCCGTGGGCGTTGGAGTAGTTGGCCTCGCAGGTTATCATCACCGAGGGGCGCAGCCAGCGCTTTGAGGGCATTTCGCCGCTCTTCACGCCGCGTATTTCCTGATCGAGATATTTCTTGCCGCTGAAGAGCACTTCGATATCTTCGTGCAGGCGTCCGCCACCGTTCCAGCGGGTGTCTATCACTATACCCTCGCGATCGGCATATCGGCCAAGCACATCGGCATAGATGCGGCGATATGAGGCATCGTCCATCGAGCGGATATGCACATATCCCAGACGTCCACCCGAGAGAGAATCGACTGTGGCACGGTTGCGCTCCACCCAGCGATCGTAGAGCAGATTGTTTTCCTGTGCAGTTGTGATGGGTATAACCACCTCCTCAACCTTCTCGCCCGAGGGGAGAGTGAAGCTAACAAGCATTTTGGCACGCTTGGGAAGGTTGAGGGCCTCCATGGGCGACCCGAGCTCGGTGAGAGCCTCGCCATTGATGGCGGTGATGACAGCTCCGGGCACCATGCGCGATGATTTACGGTCAAAAGGACCCTTGGCAATCACCTCGGTCACCTTGAGGCCATCGGCTGCCGGAGCGGCGAGATCGTAGATAAGACCGAGGGCCGCAGTGGGCTCCTTGGCGCCGGCGGGATAATAGCGTGCACCTGTGTGCGACACATTCAGCTCGCCCAGCAGCTCGGAGGCCATTTCGGCAAAATCATAGTTATTGTTGATATGGGGCAGATAGCGGCGGTAAGCCTCGCCCAGGCCCTTCCAGTCGGCGCCAAACATATCCTTGACAAGGAATCGTTTGGCCTCCTCGGTGAGGATATAGTCAAACATATAATCGCGCTCGGCTGCGGGATCGATTTTCTGGACACCGGCATAGGTGATGTTTTCGGTCTTGCCACCTGCGAGAGCCATTTTCTTCATGGCCGAGGGGCCCAGCAGGAATATGTTCTTGCCTGCGGCGTCGGGGAGTATGGAGAGCGACGAAGCTCCGAGTTTCTTGTAGAGCTCCACATCGTCCTTGCGCATATCCATTTTCCAGAGGTCGTAGCCATCGTCGACTCTCGAGAGGAAATAGAGGTTCTCCCCGTCGTTGTCGATATAAGCGTCGGCCAGGTCGGACGAGAAGGGTGTGAGGCGCACAATGCGGTCTTCGATCCCCTCTTCCTCGACATTCACATAGTCGTCGGGCTTCTCCTCATCGGTGGCCGCGTCCTTCTTGGCTTTTTTGTCCTTTTTGCCCTTTTTGTCGTCCTTGGCTTTCTCCTTATCCTTCTTCTGCGACTTCTCCACCTCCTTGAGCAGAGCGAAATCCTCGGGCGAGAGGCGATAGCGGTCGTAGGCCTCCTTGTTTGTAAATGCTATGAGCACATCGTCCTGCGAGCCCCATGATGCCAGATTCTTCATGCCGTAGCGGTCGGAGAGGAATATCACGGCGTTGCCACCCATCACCCAGCGGGGCGAGTGGTTGGTATAGGCATCGTTGGTGACACGCACCATCTTGCCGTCCGAGACACGATAGAGGGCTATGTCGTAGTAAGGATCGCGCTTGTGGGTGTCGATGATGGCTGCGAGCCACTCGCTGTCGGGGCTCCAGTCTATCTCTATACCGGCATCGTTGGCCGTATAAGTCTCACCGTTGGTGAGTAGAGTCTCCTTGTGGGAGTGCAGATCGTAGACGGCTATCTTACGGCGGTCGCGGATATAGGCTATCTTCTGGCCGTCAGGCGACACTATGGGGTTTGATCTCTCTATGCCGTCGGAGGCAGGGAACACTGCTGTCTCCTCGATTATCGTGGCGTTGGGGAAGTTGGGGTCATCCTTGCGCGAGATGCGGGCGCGATAGATGTTGTCGTGTCCGTCGCGGTCTGAGGTGTAGTAGAGTGTGCGGTTGTCGGCACCCCACGAAGGCTGACGTTCACCCTGGGGTGTTGTGGTGATCTGCTTGGTGGTGACATAGTCGGTGGAAGTGACAAATATGTCGCCTCTCGAGGCAAAAGCCACCTGCTTGCCGTCGGGCGAGGGGACTGCCCCTGTGGCGCCCTTGGCGAAGTTGCGTATCTTGGCGGGCTCGGAATAGTCGGCCACGATGTCGACGGCCACCTTGCGGGGCTTGCCGCCGGGCTCGAGGGTATAAATCTCGCCGTCATAACCAAACGAGAGAACGCCGTTGTCGGCGCGCGAGAGGAAGCGCACGGGGTGAGTGGCAAACTCTGTGACGCGTGTAGCCTTTGACATATCTGACAGCGGAGCGGACCAGACGTTGATGCTCTTGTCGCCGCCACGCTCGCTCAGGAAGTAGACTGTAGAGCTCGCGGGGTCGACCACCGGATTGAGATCCTCGCCACCGCGGGCTGTGAGGTTGGTGTGCTTGCCGGTAGTGGCATCATAGAGCCATATGTCGCGTGTCACCGACGATGTGTGGTGTTTGCGCCAGTCATCCTCAAAGCCCTTCACATCCTGATATACAAACGATTTTCCATCCTTGAGAAAACCGGGCTTGCGAACAGCTGTGCCCATTATCTGCACAGGAGCCGACGAACCGTCCACAGCCACCGAGTAGAGCTGGGGCATGCGGGCAGTGGGGAATGTGCGTGAAGCGGCCGGAGCCTGGATGAAGGCCGAGTAGATGAGCGCCTTACCGTCGGGGGTGAAGGCTTCGGGAGTCTCGGAGGTTGAGTGAGATGTGAGTCGGCGTGCCTCACCGCCGGCAGCGGGTATAATATATATGTCCATACCCCCATTGCGGTCGGTGGCATAGGCTATCGAGCGGCTGTCGGGGCTCCACACCGGGGTAGTCTCATAGTTGGGGGTGGCGGTGAGCTGAGTGGCTTTGCCTCCGGCTGTAGGCACAGTGAAGATGTCGCCCTTATAGGTGAAGGCAATCGTCTTGCCGTCGGGCGAGATGCTGACGTCGCGCATCCACAGCGGTGTTTCGGCCGAAGCGCACAGAGCTGTGGCTGCAAGCAGTGTAAGGAAAGTTTTTTTCATAGTTGTTTATCTTTTTTGCCTGTGTAGTTTACGATTTTTTATTTATGACTTCTTTATACTGCGCCGTTGCAGGAAGTCGGCCAGCCATACGCCCAGCAGAATCAGAGCACATCCGGCATAGCCCGTAGGGGTGATCTTTTCGTTGAGCGCCAGCATGGCGAATATCATCGTTATCACCGGTTGGAAATACATGTAGTTTGTGGCAGTGACCGGACCGATCTTCACAACGGCCACAGCCCAGAGCAGATAGCCCGCCATGGAGCAGAAGAGTGCCAGGAACAGGAGGTTCCACAGACAGGCGGGGTCGAGCAGTATGCGCGGATCGGACACCTCAGGCTCCACAGCCAGAAAGGGGAGCGCCGTAAGCACTCCGTAGAAAAACACCTTGCGTGTTATAAACATCTCGGTGTAGTGGGCATTAAGCGGCTTGAGCATCAGGCCGTATATGGCCCAGCAGAAGGCCGCCAGCAGCGACAGCAGATCGCCCAGCGGATTGAGCGCCATGTTGAACGAGCTGTTGAATATCACCAGCCCCACCCCGAGGAAGGCCACTACGCTGCCTATGTAGGCACCCCGACCGGGACGGTTGTTTTTGTAGACAAGACCCACGAGGAGCACTGTGAGCAGCGGTGGCATGGCCGTGATGAGCGAGACGTTGGTGACCAGCGTATACTCCAGCGCCACATTCTCGGCAATGAAATAGACCGAGCCTGCCACCAGGCCGCATGCCACAAATAGCAGCTCATCCTTGACTGAGTTGGCCAGAATCTTCTTGTGGCAGAAACAGAGTATGGCGAGATAGGCAAGGATGGAGCGGTAGATGAAGATTTCAACCGGATGCAGCCCATGGTCGAGCAGTATGCGTGTCGAAACCAACGATAAGCCCCATGCGGTCACTGTGAAGAGTGCGCACAGGTGGTAAATCCATAAATTGCTCTTTGCAGCCGGACGCTGGGAATTCATTGTCGTGAGGTTTGGTTGGTGTCTGTGGTGTAGCAAAATTACGCAATTTTTTGCAATCGGCCAACTATATCTTCCCGCCCCAGGTTTAAACTTTATACCCCCTCCGAGCGTATTAAAATAAGATTTGAAGTCTTAAATTGTGCAGACTCGTGATGTTTTTACTACATTTGCAGCCAAAATTAACGAAATTAACTTAAACAAAAATTCTATCGGTATGAAATTTATCAAAGTATTAGGAGTCCCCGCACTGGCTCTCTGTGTGCTGGGCATGGGCATGACAGGATGTTCGTCGATGACCAATACCGGCAAGGGCGCAGCCATCGGCGGTGCCGGCGGTGCCGGCCTGGGTGCAGCTGTGGGTGCTCTGATAGGTGGCGGCAAGGGTGCAGCCATCGGCGCCGGTGTGGGCGCAGCAGTAGGTGCCGGTGCCGGCGTGCTCATAGGCAAGAAGATGGACAAGCAGCAGAAGGAACTCCAGGAGCAGCTGGCACAGCAGGCCAAGGTGGAGCAGACCACCGACCAGAACGGCCTGCAGGCCATCAAGGTGACCTTTGACGGTGGTATCCTCTTCCCCACCAACGGCACCACCCTGAGTCAGAACGCCAAGAACGACCTGACCAAGTTTGCCGCCTCGCTCAACTCCAACCCCGACACCAATGTGCAGATCTACGGCTACACCGACGATACCGGCACACTGCAGGTGAATGAGCGTGTGGCCACCGGCCGCGCCGACGCCGTGCGCAACTATCTGCTCAACTCAGGCGTCTCGGCCACCCGCCTCTCGGCGGAGGGTCTGCCCATGCAGGACTATGTAGCTTCCAACAACACCGCCGAGGGCCGTGCCCAGAACCGCCGTGTGGAAATCTACATCACCGCCAACCAGCAGATGATCGACGCAGCCAATAAGGGCACCCTCAACTAAAATCGAGCTGCGGGAGAATCCGAACTTCGTCTCTGTAAAGGGCATTGCATAATAGCGCGGTCCCAGTAGTGGACTCGGCATAATAGCCCAGGGGCTCACCCCTGGGCTATTTTTACCGTGCCCACTACAGGGGTGCTATTACTCATCGAGGTTGTCTCAAGGCATTTTATAGAAACGTGATAAATAAATATTGTTCTCCACAGGGTTAAATTATGTCAAATAATTTGCCCAAGTGGAGGATTTTTCGTAAATTTGCATTCATAAGCGCCGGAATATTGTGTGCGCGAAACAAGTTTTAACCGAATTTTAAGATAATAAACATAGTTGCCTATTGAACATTGCTACTCTAATCAATCACTCTGAGAAAACAATGGAACATCTGACTAAGCTGTCTGACTCCGAACTGGTCGCCGCTTATGCCAACGACAACAACGAGGCTTTCGACATCTTGCTCGAACGCCACAAGCAGAAAGTCTACACCTATATAATACACGTTGTGAAAAACCGCGACGTGGCCGACGATATCTTTCAAGAGACTTTCGTCAAGGCTATCATGACAATAAAGCAGGGACGATATGCCGAGCATGGCAAATTTTCAGGCTGGCTCACCCGCATAGCCCACAATCTCATCATCGACTACTTCCGCCAGGAGCGCATGGAAAACGCCATCTCCACCGACGGCGAGGAGACAGACCTGCTCAACCGTCGCGAACTCTCTGACCGCAACATAGAGGACGAGATGGTGGAGGAACAGATCGACGAGGATCTGCGTAAGATTGTCATGTCGCTGCCCGACCCTCAGCGCGAGGTGCTGGTGATGAGAATATACCGCAATATGTCGTTCAAGGAAATAGCAGAAGCCACCGGAGTGAGCATAAACACGGCGTTGGGTCGCATGCGATATGCCATACTCAACATGCGCCGCATAGCCGGAGAGAAGAAAATCGCACTGGCTGTGTGAAACCAATATAATTGAAACGATAAAATATGAAGCCGTCCATGAGCCGTCTTCGCCTTATATGGTGTGCCCCGGGGGTGAGATTCCTCGCGGGGCTGCTGATTTTTGTAGCCTCCATAGCCCAGGCCTCCCCGGCCGACTCTATCGACCGTATGCCCCACTTCCACGGCGCCCTGCGTGCCCGCTACGAGATGGCCACCGCCGGGGGTGAGGAGCGTTTTCAGATGCGCAACGCACGCCTGAGCATCGACGGGCTCATCTCGCCCGAAATAGACTATTTTGTGCAGGCCGACCTCTGCGACCGCGGCACAATGAAGATTCTCGACGCATGGGGGCGCCTTGTCCTGGCGCAGGGACTCCGGCTGCAGGCCGGCCAGTTCCGTCTGCCCTTTGGCACCGACTGCTTCAAGGCCCCGTCAAACTATATATTTGCCAACCGCTCATTTATAGGCAAGGATATGAACAATGTGCGCGGCGTGGGAGCCAAACTGGCCTGGACACGCAGCATACTCAGCCTTGAGGCCGGTGCCTTCAACCCCACCTCCATCACCGACCAGATCCGTTGGGTCAAGACCCTGGCCTATGCCGGAAAGGTTGTGGTCAAGCCCGGTGCGGGACTCACCTTTGCCGCCGGAGCACAGACCATAGAGCCAGACTCAGTAAGAATCAATCTCACCGGAGCAAGCGTCACATGGGTCCACCGCTCGCTGACACTCGAGGGGGAATATATGAACAAGCACTACACCCACCACCGCCACCACACGGCTCACGCATGGAACTTTTTTGCCGACTACGCCTTCCCGCTCCGCGCCGGCATCTTCAACCGCGCATCCGTGCAGGGGCGCTGGGACGGCATGACAGCACACAGCACCGGCAAGCGCAACGCCGACCGTGAGCTCATCACCAACGACCCCGCACGCAATCGCCTCACTCTGGGAGCCACCCTAACCTACGGCTACCGAGCTGTGAGGTGTGATGTCAGGATAGACTACGAAAAATATTTTTATCACCACGGGGTCAAGGCCCCCTCGCTCGACGCCGCCGACAAGGTATGTGCCGAGCTTGTCATAAGATTCTGATTATGAAGATAGCACTTATAGGCTATGGCAAAATGGGACATGCCATAGAAAAAATAGCCCGGGCACGCGGCCACGAGATAGTGGCTGTGATCGACGCCGACAATGTGGCCGATATAGACTCTGAGGCCTTTGCCTCGGCCGACGTGGCCATAGAGTTTACCACTCCCGCCACCGCCGCTGCCAACGTCGAACATGCCGCCAAGCGTGGCGTGGCCATAGTGTGTGGCTCTACCGGATGGTATGACTCCCTGCCCGAGGTGGAGAAAGCTGTAAAAGAGGCCGATACAGCGCTGCTGGCCTCGAGCAACTTCTCGATAGGTATCTATGTCACTCGCCTGGTGTCGCGCCAGCTTGCCGCCATTATGAGCCATCTGCCGCAATACACCCCCTCGCTCACCGAGACCCATCATATACACAAGCTCGACTATCCCTCGGGCACCGCTCTGACCATGGCTGCCGATATCGTAGCCGCCGATCCGCGCCTCAAGGGGAGCGAAAACATCGGTGAGGTGAGAGTCGAGGAGGACGGCACTAAGGTGCAGAGACCCGAAGGCGCTGCCTCGACCGAGCCCGACATGCTCCCCATCCTGGCCATACGCCGCGGCGAGGTGCCGGGCATACACACTGTGGAGTGGGACTCGGAGGTCGACACCATAACTCTGACCCACGAGGCCAAAAGCCGCGACGGCTTTGCGCTGGGCGCCGTGATGGCCGCCGAGTGGATAGCCGGCCGCAAGGGAGTGTTTACAATTGACGATATGATGAACGACCTCCTCAAAACCTCCGACCGATGAGACCGATTATTCCCGACATTAAGGAGCGCCTGCAGACACCTAAACCCAGCCGCTGGGTGCGCTTCGGCATTGTCTCGCTCATATTTTTCCTCTGGGTGGCCTGGCTGGGCAACTGGTGGGTAGCTCTATGGTGGATACTGCTCCTCGACATCTATATACTGGGCTATATCCCCTTCACCTGGTGGAAAAAATCAAGATCGAAGGCTGTGCGCTCGGTGATGAGCTGGGTCGACGCCATAGTCTATGCTCTGATTCTGGTCTACTTCGTGTTTACCTTCGTAGGGCAGAACTATCAGATACCCTCATCGTCGCTCGAGAAATCGCTCCTGGTGGGCGACTATCTGTGGGTCAACAAGGTGGCCTACGGCCCCCGTGTGCCCAATACACCCGTCCACTTCCCCCTGGTGCAGAACACCTTCCCCATCATCAACACCAAGAGCTACCTCGAACATCCCCAGTGGAGCTATAAGCGCCTCAAAGGTCTGGGCAATGTGAAGAGGGGCGACATTGTGGTGTTCAACTTCCCGGCCGGCGACACCATATGCACCAAAGTGCAAAACCCCGACTACTACACCCTGGTGCGCATGTACGGGCGCCAGACCATCGACGCCAATCCGCAGACCTTCGGCGAAGTGATGTATCGCCCCGTAGACCGCCGTGAGAACTATGTGAAGCGCGCAGTCGGACTGCCCGGCGAGCGCATAAGCATTGTTGACGGCGTTATACACATCAACGGCGAGCCTATAGAGCAGCCCGACAATGTGCAGTTCAACTACTACTTCCAGCTTCGCAACGGCCACATGACCGACGCCATGTGGGAACAACTGGGCATAGCCGAGGACGACCGCCACACCGTGCCCGTCACCGAAGCCGACCTCCCTTCGCTGATACAGCTGGGCTTTGTGGTGAACCCCGATGGTAGCGTGCCCACAGTGTATGCCTCCCCGCTCACCGGCGCCATGGTCAAGGCTCTGGAGGAGAACCCCGACGTGGCCCGCGTGATGAAGATGCCCGCCCAGCCCGGCGAGATGCTCTATCCCGCAGGGGTGGCCGACAGCTGGACACGCTCGGACTATGGCGAACTATGGATTCCGGCCAAGGGCTCGCGACTCAAAATGAGTCAGCGCGCATGGCAGATATACGGCCGTGTGATACGCGACTACGAGGGCAACCCCACGGCCGAATGGCGCGACGGCAAAATGTGGATCGACGGCAAACCCGTCGACACCTACACCTTCAAGATGGACTATTACTTCATGATGGGCGACAACCGCGACAACTCGCTCGACTCGCGCTACTGGGGCTTTGTGCCCGAAGATCACATCGTGGGACGTCCCGAGAAGGTGCTCATCTCGTTTGACAAAGACCGTGGCCTGCTCAACGGCCGCATACGCTGGAACCGCATTCTGAAGGATGCCAATCCCGACGGTGCGAAATATGCCGAGTGATGTCGCGCCCCGTCCCCTGTCCCGATCTCTGTGTGGCTCTGCCGCCGCGCCTGTGTGGCCCGGTGGAGGAGTATGTGGCGGCATGGGCGGCCGGCAGCTCGTGGCGATGCTGGGATGTGAGGTTTGACAAGCGCCAGAAGGGAGCCCACCGTTTCACCATCGCCGACACGCGCGGCCCGCTGAGCCTGACGGTGCCCATCGTAAAGCCCGAGTCACACCGCTGCCTGTGGAGCGACATTATGGTGTCGGGCCACGGAAGCTGGTGGGATGTTCACAGAGTGGCTCTTGAGAGCGCCTACGGACGCACACCCTATTTCGAATTCTACGTAGACCGCTTCATGCCCATGCTCACACTCGGAGTGGTGGAGCGCTACCCGCGGCTCGAGCAACTGGCCTGGGCGTGGGAGACCGGCATACGTGATATTCTGGGTCTCGGTCAGGAGGCTGCACCCAATCCTGACGTAAGCCTCACAGAACTGCCGTCAATCCAGCTTGAGTCTTACCGACAGGTAAGAGCGGACAAGCTTGGCTTCATACCCTCGCTTAGCATCCTCGACCTCATCTTCAACCTCGGCCCCGAAGTCCAGATCTACCTCGACCGGCAGGCGAGAGCTGATAATTGAGAATAGAGAAGAGAAAAAGATGATTTACAGACAGAAAGAACGGAGGGTGTATCAAGCTTGAACGGCTTGATACACCCTCGGCGTCATATTATATTGTCAGTGTCAGCTGAGACTTATTTGTTGGTCTCGAGTGTGCAGATCGAAACGCGGTTCCAGGATTCCTCTGAGAACATGTGACCGATGCCCTGGCCTTCAGCCTTGATGCGGTCGGGGTTGATCTTGTAGCGTTTGATGAGAGCGGTCTTCACGGCCTCGGCACGCTTGGCAGCAAGCTTGAGGTTGAAGTCGAGGTTGCCATCCTGCGATGCATAACCCTTGACAACTACAGTGCTTTCGGGATGATTGTTGAGGTAAGCGGCTACCATTTCTACGTTAGGCTGCTGGTCGGGGGTGATGACGGCCGAACCGATCTTGAAGAAGATATAGCGAACGGACTGCAGAGTGCTGTCGGCCACAACCTGTGCGGGACGGTTCTGGCACTCGGCCAGCGAGGCTGCGAGGGCTGCGTTCTCGGCTGTGGTGGCTGCGAGAGCGGCTGCTGTGCCTTCAAGGTCGGCACGCAGAGCGTTGACCTGATCGTTGAGGGCTGCAAGGTCGCCTGAATAGTCGACAGGCACATTCACACACTTGAAGCCGGGGCCGAAGTTGTAGTTGAAGCCCACCATGCAGTTGAAAGTAGCACGCTTGGCATCAAGGTGAGCTACACCGTTGGTGACGTTGTAGATAACCGAAGGCTTGACTGAGATGCTGAAATTGTCGGTGCAGTTGAAGTTGAAGTTCAGTCCGAACTTGGCACCCATATCATTGGTGTCGTGGGCGTGTGCATAATATCCGTGCAGCCAGCCTGCGCCAAGGACAGCGTCGATGGTAAAGCAGCGGGGAGTGCAGCTGAAGCCTCCGAAGAGAGTCATGAGGTCGGCAGTGCCGTAGAGACCCACATACTGGGTGTCAAACGCTGTGGCCGAACGGGTGGTGTTCACGCCCCAGGCGCCCTCGATGCCGGCACCGATGATGGGAGTGAGCTGTTTGCCCAAGTGCAGACCATACTGGCCACGCATGTTCTGGAAAAATGAATGTCCGGTGAGAGGTGTGGTGACGCCTGCGTCAACGCCGATATTCCAGTTGTCGGCCAAGGTGGGACGTTCGATAACATTCTGGGCGCTGATCCCGAACAGACAGCCTGTTGCGAGGACGGCTGCCGCAAGTAATAGTCGTTTCATGACGGAATGTGTTGGTTTTGTTAGTCAATGTTGTTGATTGTTGAAGACGTGTTGATAGTTGATCGTTTTTTTGTTTCGGTCCGGGAGCGTCTCTCATTCTCCCTTCTATCTATCTAACAAACGTTTTAATGAAAGGTTGAAAAAGAGCATAAAAAGGTTTGTGACTTTTTGATGTTCAATATATTGTGAAAACATGGTGACTCACAGCGGGATATTGTGTGGCATAAGAAAACTAAGAATGTATTATTTAATGTTTTATAACACTAAAATTTATGGGTGAACATGGTGGATATTCAAAAAGGTTTTTGTAAATTTGCGGTGTTGATAAGCACAGTGCCCTCCCGCCTCACGGGGCTGGGCCATGGAAACAAAGCCTGTAATCTTCAAAACAACCATGATACCATTAGCCAACAATCATATCTCTGTTGACTGTGTAGTCGTCGGATTTGACGGCTCAAGGCTCCGTGTGTTGCTGCTGAAACGCAGCGGCCAGGATCATGCCGGAGAGTTCAACGACATGAAACTCCCCGGTTCACTCATATACAAGGATGAGGATCTCGACCAGGCAGCATCGCGTGTGCTGACTGAGCTAACCGGCGTCAAAGACCTGAAGCTCACCCAGTTTAAAGCCTTCGGCTCAAAGAACCGCACCAGCAACCCGCGCGACGTGATCTGGCTGGAGCGCGCCCAGCAGGCTCACGTGGACAGCATCGTCACCATAGCCTATCTGGCCATTGTGAAGCTCGACCAGGCCATGCACCGCGCCACCGACAACGACGGGGTGCAGTGGGTGCCGATTGATGAAGTGGGCCAGCTGGCCTTCGACCACAACCTCATCATACTTGAGGCCCTCAAGGCCATGCGCCGCGAAGTAGACAACAACCGCACAGTGCTCTTCGACCTCCTCCCTAAAAAATTCACAGCCTCGCAGCTGCGCCTGCTCACCGAGATTGTCTACAACAAGACTCTCGACGTGCGCAACTTCCACAAAAAGATATCCCAGATGCCCTATGTGGTAGCGCTCGACGAGCGCGAAAAGGGTGTGGCTCACCGCGCTGCACGGTTCTTTAAATTCGACAGAAAAATCTATAATACCTCACGTTAACTGTATGTATCTTCTCGGATATGACATAGGCAGCTCGTCTGTCAAGGCCAGCCTCGTGGATGCCCAGAGCGGCAAGACCGTGGCCTCCGACTTCTATCCCCGCACAGAAGCCGAGATTATAGCCCTCCGTCCCGGATGGGCCGAACAGCGCCCCGAACAGTGGTGGGAATGTATGAAACAGGCCACTGCCTCGGTGCTCGCCTCTTCGAAAGTCGACCCCAAGGATATTGCTGCCATAGGCATCTCTTATCAGATGCACGGCCTCGTAGTGGTCGACAAACAGCTCAAGCCTCTGCGCCCCGCCATCATTTGGTGTGACTCGCGCGGTGTGCCCTACGGCGAGAAAGCCTTCTCCGACCTGGGCGAGACCACCTGCCTGAGCACTCTGCTCAATTCGCCCGGCAACTTCACCGCCACCAAGCTGGCATGGGTGAAGGAGAACGAGCCCGAACTCTTTGAGAAGATATACAAAATAATGCTCCCCGGCGACTATGCCGCCATGCGCCTCACAGGCCAGGTGTGCACCACACTCTCGGGTCTGTCCGAGATGATGCTTTGGGACTTCAAGGAATCACGCCCGGCCGCATTCCTGCTCGACTATCTCGGCTTTGACGCCGACATCCTGCCCGAGATCGTGCCCACTTTCTCAATACAGGGTCGTGTCACCCCCGAGGCAGCCGCCGAGCTGAGTCTGGCACCCGGCATCCCCGTGAGCTACCGCGCCGGCGACCAGCCCAACAACGCCCTGTCGCTCAATGTGTTCAACCCTGGCGAAGTGGCCTCTACCGCCGGAACATCCGGAGTGGTCTACGGTGTGCTCGGCGAGGTGAACTACGACCCCCAGAGCCGCGTCAACACCTTTGCCCACGTGAACCACACCCCCGAGCAGACCCGCCTGGGAGTGCTGCTCTGCATCAATGGCACCGGCATCCTCAACTCGTGGTCAAAGAAAGTCGTGGCCCCCGAAGGCATATCCTATCCCGGCATGAACGACCTGGCCGCCCAGGCCCCCATCGGCGCCGCCGGCGTCTCGGTAATCCCGTTTGGCAACGGTGCAGAGCGTGTGCTGCGCAATAAAGAAGTGGGTGCCTCGATCCACGGTATCAACTTCCTCACCCACAACAAGAGCCACCTGCTGCGCGCCGAGCAGGAGGGCATAGTGTTCTCCTTCATGTATGGTATGGAGGTGATGGAGCAGATGGGCATGCAGCTCAAGAAGATCCACGCCGGACACGCCAACATGTTCCTCTCACCCCTGTTCCGTAACACACTGGCCGGAGTGAGCGGCGCCACCATCGAGCTCTACGACACCGACGGATCGGTCGGTGCAGCCAAGGGCGCCGGAATGGGTGCCGGAATCTATGCCGACAACAACGAAGCCTTTGCCTCGCTTGAAAAGATCGAGGTGATAGAGCCCGTTGAGGCCGACCGCGCCGCATATCGCGCCGCCTACGACCTGTGGAAACAGCGCCTCGAGGCCGTGCTGAAAAACTCATAGACAATATTCAAATCACCAACCTAATACATAATTTTATCACTATGGCAGTGAAAGAGTACTTCCCCGAGATCGGGAAAATCAAGTTTGAGGGCAAGGATTCAAAGAATCCCCTCGCATATCGCTATTATGACGCTGAGAAGATGATTCTCGGCAAGCCCATGAAGGAATGGCTCAAATTCGCTATGGCCTGGTGGCATACACTCTGCGCCGAAGGTGGCGACCAGTTTGGCGCCGGCACAAAGAAGTTCCCCTGGAACGAGGGCGAAGACGCCATGACAGTGGCTAAGCAGAAAGCCGACGCCGGTTTCGAGATCATGCAGAAGCTGGGCGTGGAATACTTCTGCTTCCACGACACCGACCTTATCGGCGACCTGGGCGACATCGACGCCTATGAGGCTCGCATGAAAGAGATCGTGGCCTACCTGAAGGAGAAGATGGCCGCTACAGGCATCAAGAACCTCTGGGGCACAGCCAACGTATTTGGCAACGGCCGCTATATGAACGGCGCCGCCACCAACCCCGACTTCGACGTTGTGGCCCGCGCAGCCGTGCAGATCAAGAACGCCATCGATGCCACCATCGCTCTGGGCGGTTCAAACTATGTGTTCTGGGGTGGTCGCGAAGGCTACATGAGCCTGCTCAACACCGACCAGAAGCGCGAGAAAGAGCATCTGGCTACAATGCTCAAGATTGCCCGCGACTATGCCCGCTCAAAAGGCTTCACCGGCACATTCCTCATCGAGCCCAAACCCATGGAACCCTCAAAGCATCAGTATGACGTGGACACCGAGACAGTGATCGGCTTCCTCAAAGCCAACGGCCTCGACAAGGACTTCAAGGTAAACATCGAGGTTAACCACGCCACTCTGGCCGGCCACACCTTTGAGCACGAGCTCTGCGTGGCTGTGGACAACAACATGCTCGGCAGCATCGACGCCAACCGCGGCGACTATCAGAACGGCTGGGACACAGACCAGTTCCCCATCGACAACTACGAGCTCACTCAGGCCATGATGCAGATAATCCGCAACGGCGGTCTGGGCAACGGCGGCACAAACTTCGATGCCAAGACCCGTCGCAACTCCACCGATCTGGAGGATATCTTCATCGCCCACATCGCAGGCATGGACGCCATGGCTCGCGCTCTGGAGTGTGCAGCCGAGCTCATCGAGAAATCGCCCATCTGCGAGATGGTAAAGGAGCGCTACTCATCGTTCGACGCCGGCAAGGGCAAAGAATATGAGGAGGGCAAGCTCTCACTCGAAGATGTAGTGGCCTACGCCAAGACCCAGCCTGAGCCCAAGACCACTTCGGGCAAGCAGGAGCTCTACGAGGCCATCCTCAACATGTATTGCTAATACATCTCCATTCATCACAACCGGTGTGCAGGCATCCGGCCTCTCGGACACATAGAGGCCGTGATGCCGGCATCACCATATCTCATCTCCCATCTCATCCATTCTATTTTCAACCACCTTAATCAATCCCATGGACTATCCCCGCAACGGTAGCAAGGCATATCTCTTTTCAATCGTCCTCGTGGCGGTGCTCGGAGGCCTGCTCTTCGGCTATGACACAGCCGTTATCTCGGGCGCAGAAAAAGGTTTGCAGGCCTTCTTCCTCGATGCTAAGGACTTTGTCTACACCGACACCATTCACGGAATCACCTCATCGAGCGCACTCCTGGGCTGCATACTCGGCTCAGCTTTCTCCGGATTTTTCGCCTCATTTTTCGGCCGCAAGAAGAGTCTGGCCATCGCCGGTGTCTTCTTCTTCCTTTCTGCCCTCGGCAGCTATGCTCCTGAATTCATGTTCTTCGATCATGGAGTGCCCACCGCCTCCCTGCTCGTCGCATTCAATATCTACCGCATCCTCGGTGGCATCGGCGTAGGTCTGGCCTCGGCCATCTGCCCCATGTATATCGCCGAAGTCGCGCCCTCCAATATGCGCGGCACCCTGGTATCGTGGAACCAGTTTGCCATCATCTTCGGCCAGCTGGTGGTCTACTTCGTCAACTT
This sequence comes from Muribaculaceae bacterium, assembly GCA_023664185.1. Taxonomy (GTDB): domain Bacteria; phylum Bacteroidota; class Bacteroidia; order Bacteroidales; family Muribaculaceae; genus Duncaniella. Next base: position 765,399 of record JAMPGA010000001.1, on the reverse strand, counting down.
CCTCATCCTGGGCGAACACACTCAGCCCGTCATCGAAAAGATAGGCGAGACTATGTATAAGGTATCGGAAAGCTCCGACACCTGGACCATCGCCACAGGCTGGCGCTACATGTTTGGCTCTGAAGCCTTCGTGGCCGGCCTCTTCACCATCCTGGTGTGTCTGGTGCCCGAGTCACCCCGCTATCTGGCTCTCATAGGCCGCGACGAGAAAGCCCTCATGGTGCTCTCGCATATCAATGGCTATGACAAGGCTCGCGAGATACTCCACCAGATCAAGAACTCTGTCGACGTCAAGAGCGAAAACCTCTTCTCGTTTGGCGTCATGGTTATCTTCGTGGGTGTGATGCTCTCAGTGTTCCAGCAGGCCGTCGGCATCAACGCCGTGCTCTACTATGCTCCCCGCATATTCGAGTCGATGAACATGGGCAACCCCATGATGCAGACCGTCATTATGGGTATCGTCAACATCTCGTTCACCCTGGTTGCCGTATTCACCGTAGAGAAGCTCGGCCGCAAGCCCCTGCTCATCTGGGGCTCCATCGGCATGGCCATCGGCGCCTTCGGTGTGGCTCTCTCCAACGTGGTCGAGACCGCTCCCATCGTGCCCGTAGTTTCCATCATGGTCTACTCAGCCTCGTTCATGTTCTCATGGGGACCCATCTGCTGGGTGCTCATCGCCGAGATCTTCCCCAACACTATCCGCTCGCAGGCCGTGGCCATCGCCGTAGCTTTCCAGTGGATATTCAACTTCATCGTCTCGTCGACCTTCGTGCCCATGTACAATATGCAGGGCCTCGGCATGGGCGATAAGTTTGGCCACATGTTTGCCTACGCCCTCTATGGCGTAATCTGCGTCATCGCCGCATGGTTTGTGGCTCGCCTCGTACCCGAGACCAAGGGCAAGAGCCTCGAGGACATGACAGCCCTCTGGCGCAACCGCAACAACAAATAATCCCAAAACCAACAAACCCTTAAATACAAAAAAATACAATGGCAAAATTTGATAAGATTGCCGTACTCGAGAAGATTGGCTCGACCGGCATGGTGCCCGTGTTCTATCACAAAGATCCCGAAGTGGCAAAGCAGGTGGTAAAGGCTTGCTATGATGGCGGCGTGCGTGCCTTCGAGTTCACCAACCGTGGCGACTTCGCCCACGAAGTGTTTGCCGAGGTGGTTAAATTTGCCGCCAAGGAGTGCCCCGAAATGGCCATGGGCGTAGGCTCAATCGTCGATCCCGCCACCGCAGCTCTCTACATCCAGCTGGGTGCATGCTTCGTTGTTGGCCCGCTCTTCAACCCCGAAGTATCCAAGATCTGCAACCGTCGCCTCGTGCCCTATACCCCCGGCTGCGGCTCTGTAAGCGAAGTTGGCGCAGCCCAGGAGACCGGCTGCGACCTGTGCAAGATCTTCCCCGGCGACGTCCTCGGCACCAAGCTCGTCAAAGGCCTGCTCGCCCCCATGCCCTGGAGCAAGCTCATGGTGACTGGCGGCGTTGAACCCACAAAAGAGAACATCGAAAGCTGGATCAAGGCCGGTGTCTACTGCGTAGGCATGGGCTCGAAGCTCTTCCCCAAAGATCGCGTGGCTGCTCAGGACTGGGCATATGTCACCGACAAATGCCGCGAAGCCCTCGGTTACGTAGCCGAAGCCCGCAAGTAATCACTTGAAGCTCAAACAAAAAACGGGCCGTCATCTCGACGGCCCGTTTTTTTTTAACCTTAAATCTAATACCATGAAAACACAGTGCAAATATAGTAACTACATTATTATAACATTCGACACTCCCAAAAGGTTCGGATACGAGTATGATTTTAACAGTGATTAACAATTAAGGAGTAAATCTGAATATCAGGGACTGAGAGATGAACTCTCAACTCTCAATCATTCTCAATTTTCCCCATTCGATTGTGTTGAAAAATGTTAACAGGAGTGTGCAGTTTGCGATGAAATGTTAACGTTTATAAACTTTTAAGCCACTAAATACCACGTGGCCGGGAAAATAGGCTTAACTTTGCAGCTCTTAACACTTTTCGACTATGGATAATCTCCTGACACTTCTGCCCGCGCGCCATGCGGCCGAACATCCCGATGCCCCGGCTCTGGCTGCCCCCGACGCAGAGGGTAAATGGTTTGACATAACTTGGGGCGAGTTTAACGACCGCGTCATCTGTGCCGCCCGGGCGCTTGTAGAGCTCGGTGTGGACTGCCAGGACTGTGTGGCCACTTTCTCGGCCAACCGACCCGAAAACCTCATCACCGACTTTGCGCTCTACCGCCTCAGAGCCGTCTCAGTGTCGATCTACGCCACCTCCTCGCCGCAGCAAGTGGCCTATATCGTTGACGACGCCAAGTGCAGTGTGCTCTTTGCCGGAAATGCCACGCAGTATCACTACGCGCGCGAGGTACAGCGTGAGCACCCCGGGCTGAAGACCATTGTGGTGATAAAGCCCATAGAGCTCGACGCCGACGACCAAAGCTCGATGCTGTGGTCCGACTTTATGGATCTTGGTCGCAAGGCCGACACCTCGGTGGCAGCCAAGGTCGAGACTCTCACCGCAGCCGCCAAGCCCGCGGATATTGCTACGCTGGTCTACACCTCCGGCACCACCGGCGAGCCCAAGGGCGCCATCTTGACCCACTCCAACTACACCTTTGCCCTCAACGCTCACCGCGAGAGGCTCACGATGGTGACACCCTCCGACGTCTCCATGGCCTTTCTGCCGTTGAGCCATATCTTTGAGAAGGGATTCACATATTACTGCCTGGTGGTGGGAGCCAAAGTGGCCGTGAACCGCGACCCTCATCTCATACAGGACACCATAAAGATTGTCCGACCCACGTGTATGTGTGCCGTGCCCCGATTCTGGGAGAAAGTCTACACGGCTGTGCAGGAGAAGATCGCCACCATGGGGCTGATACAGCGCTCCATGGTCAAGGTGGCTCTGCGTGTGGGTCATCGCCGCAATATCGACTATGTACGCCGCGGCCTGCCCGTGCCCCCCTTAGTGGAAAAAGCTTATCGGTTTTACGACAAACACGTGTTCGCCCTGCTGCGTGGTGCCATAGGCATCAACAGCCCCAACATCTTCCCGACTGCCGGAGCCCCGGTGTCAGACACCATTGTGGAGTTTTTCCACTCCTGCGGCCTCTTCCTGATGGTGGGCTACGGCCTCTCCGAAACCACAGCCACCGTGACCTGCTTCCCCATGGAGGGCTATGAGATAGGCTCGGTGGGCACTCCGCTCCCCGGCGTGCAGGTGAGGATAGGCAGCAACTCGGAAGTCGAGGTCAAGGGCAAGACCGTGATGAGGGGATATTACAACAAGCCCCAGGCCACTGCCGAAGCCTTCACAAAGGACGGATGGTTTCGCACTGGCGACGCCGGATATATCGACACCCACGGCGCGCTGTTCCTGACCGAGCGCATCAAAGACCTCTTCAAGACATCAAACGGCAAATACATAGCCCCACAGGCTATCGAATCGCGCCTGGGCACTGACAAGATGATAGAGCAAGTGGCCGTCATTGGCGATAACCGCAAATTTGTGTCGGCCCTCATTGTGCCCAACTACGAGGCCCTGCGCGTATGGGGTGCCGAGCGCAAGCTCACCCTCGACACACCCGCCCAGATAGCTGCCTCGCCCGAGGTGCACAAGCTGATGGAAGAGCGCCTCGAAAAGCTGCAACGCGGCCTGGCACCTTACGAAAAGATAAAACGCTTCACAATCATGCCCCATGAGTTTACCATGGAGGCCGGCGAGCTCACCAACACCCTCAAGCTCAAGCGCCGTGTGGTGGCCGACAAGTATAAGGACCTGATTGAGAAAATGTATCAATAATCCACCCCTCTCCCTTATCCAAAAACAATTTACCCTCACTCTGACTATATGAAAGTTGCTATAGTAGGCGCCAGCGGCGCTGTAGGCCAGGAATTTCTCCGAGTGCTCGACGAGCAGAACTTCCCCGTTGACGAACTGTTGCTTTTCGGCTCCGAGCGTTCGGCCGGACGCAAATACACATTTCGCGGCAAGGAATACACTGTCCGCCTGCTTCGCGAAGATCCCTCCGACTTCGAGGGGGTTGACTTCGCCTTCACCTCGGCCGGCGCCGGTGTGTCCAAAAAATTTGCCCCGATCATCACCGAGCGTGGCGCCGTAATGATCGACAATTCATCGGCCTTCCGCATGGATCCCGAAGTGCCCCTGGTGGTGCCCGAAGTAAACGGCGACGACGCCTTCAATGCCCCGCGCGGCATCATAGCCAACCCCAACTGTACCACCATCATCATGGTGGTGGCCTTGAAGCCCATCAACGACCTCTCGCCCATAAGCCATGTCCACGTAGCCTCCTATCAAGCTGCCAGCGGTGCCGGAGCCACCGCCATGGCCGAGCTGCTCACCCAGCAGGCCCAGGTGCTGGCGGGCGAGAAACCCACTGTTGAGAAGTTTGCCTATCAGCTGGCCAACAACCTCATCCCCCAGATCGACGTCTTCACCGACAACGACTACACCAAGGAGGAGATGAAGATGTATAACGAGACCCGCAAGATAATGCACGCTCCCCATCTGAGCGTCAGTGCCACCTGCGTGCGTGTGCCCGTGCTCCGAGCCCATAGCGAAGCTCTCTGGGTGCAGACCGAGCAGCCCCTCGAGCTCGCCGACGTGCGCCGCGCCTTCGAGCAGGCTCCCGGCCTCGTGGTGGTCGACGATCCTGCCACCAAGACCTATCCCATGCCCCTGGACGCCACCGGCACCGACCCCGTATATGTGGGTCGTCTGCGCCGCGATCTGGACAATCCCTGCGGGCTGGCCTTCTGGCTCGTGGGCGACCAGATAAAGAAAGGAGCCGCCCTCAACGCAGTGCAAATAGCCATGTATATGATGGAGCATAAGTAAATTCCCTGCCCGGAATTGCACAAAGTTGCAGAAAAATCGTTATCTTTGCGCAATTAATCCAAAGTCTGCATCTGCCGTCCTGCAAACTGACACCACGAAAAATTAGTAATGCGAGTAAAAATCCACAGCGAAGGAACCAACATCCTCATAGTTTTGATGCTGATAATGATTGTCATCAATCTGTCGGCATGGATGTTTATTCGCCCTGTGGCCATACCCATCGTGTTCTCGAGCATCTGCGGAGTGTTCTATCTGCTGGTGGTAAATTTCTTCCGCTCGCCGCGGCGCACTTTTCGCGGCGACCGCGAGAGAGTGGTGGTGTCGAGTGTCGACGGCACCGTAGTGGCCCTCGAGGAGGTGTTTGAGCCCGAGGTGCTCCGCCGCCGCGTCAGGATGCTCTCGGTGTTCATGTCGGTGTTCAATGTGCATGCCAACTGGTATCCGGTGGACGGCGAGGTGCTCATGGTGCGCCACCACAAAGGGCGTTTTCTTAGCGCCTATCTCCCCAAGGCAAGCATTGAAAACGAGCGCTCCACCGTGCTGATCCGTGCAGCCAACGGCCAGGAGATACTAATGCGCCAGATAGCCGGAGCCGTGGCCCGTCGAATCGTGACCTACGCCCAGCCCGGCGAGCCCGCCGACATAGAAGACCACATGGGATTCATCAAATTCGGATCGCGTGTGGACATCTATCTTCCGCTCGACGCCGAGATATTCGTTAAAATAGGCGACAAGACAGTGGGCGGAGTCACCACTGTGGCCCGACTGAGATAACCGTCAATTCACCCCATCCTCCCACCCTCAATCATCGATTTCCAATTGAAAAAAATAGCAACCTATATCCCCAACACCATCACCTGCCTCAACCTGCTCTGCGGAGCCATGGCAGTGGTGACGGCTCTGAGCCCCGAGGTGTCACTGTGGGGGCTGTCAAACCAGTCGCTGGCCTTTATACTAATAGCCGCGGCCACAGCCTTCGACTTCTGGGATGGTTTCTCGGCACGCCTGCTCAAGGCCTACTCCCCCATGGGCAAGGAGCTCGACTCACTCAGCGACCTGGTGAGCTTCGGGTTGGCGCCCTCGATGCTCGTGTTTGCGCTGATGAGGGGGTGCTCATCCTGGGCCATAGTGCCCTTTTTCAGCCTCATGATTGTAGTGTGCGGAGCCTTGCGCCTGGCTAAATTCAATATAGACACCCGTCAGACCACCTCGTTCATAGGGCTTCCCATCCCCGCCAACGCCATCTTCTGGATAGGTGCGCTGGGCTGGATCAACGTTCACGGCTATCCGGGCGACATAGTGATGTGTGTGCTCATAGCAGCCATTTCGCTGCTCATGGTGAGCGAGTTGAAGATGTTTTCGCTCAAATTTTCATCGTGGGGAGTGCGCCAGAATGTGCGCCGCTATGTCATAATCCTGGCATGCGCGCTTTTTGTGGTGACCGACGGACTGGCCGGACTGGCATGGACCATAGTGCTCTACATACTCATTTCCCTCCTGGGCAAACGCACTGACCCTGATGCTGCAGACTGAGAAGGTGTATAAATGATCACATTCTTTCTGACAATACTCATCGTCTATCTGACGGTCTATCTGCTGTGGCCTCTGCTGAGGGCATGGCTCGCGCGCTATGCACGACGCAAGATGGAGGAGCGCATCAACGAGATGTTTGGCATGAGCGGCAACTCCGCACCCCGCTCCGGGGCAGCTCCCCAACAAAGCCACCATGCCCCCCGCCGTGGCAAAATATATGGCCGCGACGAAGGTGAATATATTGAATTTGAGGAGATCGACATCCCCCTTCCACCCCCTCCGCCCACAAAACACACTCCCATGGAGCCACAGGTATCCGACGCCGAATGGGAAGAGATTGATCCCCGTTAGAACACCGAAGCCGGCACAATGACACAATAAATCGGCAGTTTATTGCGTTAAGAGTGTGTCTAATAAAGGATGTTAACACGTAGGGCGGCCAATCTTTAGACGATTTTTGTCTAACGATGAGAGAGTGTGGCAGTAGCCACATGACCGAAGAGTTAGGCAAAAAGCGGCAAAGAGTGGCCGAACCGAGGTAACTTTCGTTAATTCACACTCGTTAAAACAACATTTTATAATTTACAAAAGTCTTATGAGGCTAAATGACGCGGAAAGAAAGAATGATTTGACTTCATGCTATGGATGTCTTTATCGCTTTGTTTCAGTCGTGTACATCCAGTACACTCCTGAAACTGCATCGATAAATACATCTCATAACATGAACCCTACGCGTTAACACCCTTTATTAGACACACTCTAACAAATGAACCGGCTTCTACAATCATATCACAGACTCTTGCTGCTGGTGACCATGGTTGCTACCTTCGGCGCCGCTGCCCAGGGCTTCAACGACAAGGTGCTCAACCGCCCCTATGCCGACATGCGCCGCTGGCACCTGGGCTTCTCGGTGGGGCTCCACACACAGGACTTCATCTTCACCCATGCCGGCCCCCTGGACAACGGTGAGGAGTGGTATATGGAGCAACCATCCTTCTCGCCCGGTTTCTGCGTGAACGGCCTCATCGACTTCCGCCTCAGCTCTCTGTTCAACCTGCGCTTCACACCCGGCATGTATTTCGGCAACCGCGACGTGACCATGCGCGAGTTCAACACCGGTGAGGAGCTGCGCCAGAATGTCAAGGCCGCCTATGTAGTGTTCCCCTTCGATCTCAAATTCTCGGGCATGCGCCTCCACAACTCGCGACCCTATCTCACCGCCGGAGTCATGCCGGCCTTCAACGTCACGGTCAAGAAAGCCGACTATCTGCGCACCAAGCCGATGGAATTTTTCCTCACCGCCGGATTTGGCTGCGACTTCTATCTGCCTTACTTCAAGTTTATCCCCGAGGTGAAGTTCTGTTTCGGCCTCTCGGATGTGATTCAGCACGACCGCCCCGACCTTCAGGACGAGCCCGACAAGATAAAGATATCGCGCTCGCTTAAGAAAGCCATGTCGCGCATGGTGGTGTTTACCTTCTACTTCGAATGATGAAAACCTTGCTCAGACTACTGTGTGCCCTTCTGTGTGTGGCTGCCTCAGTCCCTGCGCTCCGGGCTCAGGGCGATGCCATGCTCACACAATACTGGGCCGTGCCCACATATTATAATCCCGGCGCCGCCGGCGACACCGACAACATACGTCTGCGCGGCGGTATGCGCATGCAGTGGGTGGGCATCGACAATGCTCCGCGCACCTTTCTGGCTGCCGCCGACATGCCCTTCCGCTTCCTTGGCAAGCGTTTCGGCACCGGCCTCACCGTGCAGCAGGAATCTTACGGACTGTTTCGCAACCTCACCGTCGATGCCCAGATAGGCTACAAGATCAAGCTGCTCAAGGGTGAGTTTACAGCCGCCCTGCAGGTGGGTTTCTTCAACGAGCAGTTCAAAGGCTCGGAAGTCTATATCCCCGACGACGATGACTATCACCAGAGTGCCGACGACGCCATACCGCAGCGCGACGTGGCCGGCAATGCCCTCGACCTCGGGCTGGGCGTATACTACGTGCACAAATACTTCAAGGCCGGAGTGTCGCTGCTCCACGCCAACTCCCCCACAGTGACCTTTTCCGACGAGAACGACTCCCAGACGGGCACAACAAACTCTGAAACTGCTAAAAAATATCAATTTACAGCTAACCGCACCCTCTATTTCACCGCCGAGGGCAATATTCCGGTTCGCAACACGTTATTTGAAGTGTTACCCTCCGTTCTGGTGCGCAGCGACTTCACCTTTACCGACTTTGCCGTGACCGGACGTGTGCGTTACAACAAACTCTTCACAGCCGGCGTGGGCTACCGTCACAACGATGCCGTCTCGCTGCTGCTGTCGGCTGAGATAAAGGGAATATTCATAGGCTACAGCTATGACTACCACATCTCCGACATCTCCAAAGCCTCGTCGGGCAGCCACGAGGTCTTTGCCGGCTACAACCTTAAACTCGACTTCTCCGAGAAAAACCGCAACAAACACAAGAGCATCCGCATAATGTAACTTATGAAACGTATCATACACATACTCTTCTCCCTTTCCCTTCTGCTCATGGCGGTGGCCTGTGCCTCAGGCTCACGCAGCTCCATGGGGGGCGAGGTCACCGGCGTCGGTGGCATGTCGTGGTCTGAACCCACTCCCTACGGCATGGTGCTCGTGGGACGTGGCTCCGTTAAGATGGGACCCGCCCAGGACGACTCCCTGTGGAATCTCCGTGCCGACCAGCGCGGTGTGTCGGTCGACGCTTTCTGGATGGACGAGACCGAGGTGACCAACGCCAAGTACAAGCAGTTTGTATTCTGGGTGCGCGACTCCATTATCCGCGAGCGCCTCGCCGACCCTCGCTACGGCGGCAACGAGGAGTTTAAGATCGAGGAAGACCGCGAAGGCAACCCTATCACACCCCACCTCAACTGGGCCAAACCCATACCCTGGCGCAATGCCAACGAGGATGAGCAGCGTGCCATCGAGAGCGTATACCGCACAAACCCCATCACCGGTGTGCGCGAGCTCGACCCCACACAGCTCAACTACCGCTACGAAATCTACAACCTCACCGAGGCCGCCAAGCGCAAAAACCGTCTTGACGCTTCGCGCCGCGACTATAACACAGACCGTCCCGTCTCCACCCAGCTCCCCCTTATATCCAAGGACACAGCATACATAGACGACGATGGCGAGATACGTCGCGAGACAGTGACACGCGCCCTCTCCGGCGACTACGACTTCCTCAACACATACATTGTCAACGTCTACCCCGACACCACAGCCTGGATTAACGACTTCGACAACGCATACAATGAGCCCTATGTGCGCCTCTACTTCTCGCACGGCGGCTACAGCGACTATCCCGTGGTGGGTGTGAGCTGGGAGCAAGCCAATGCATTTGCCAACTGGCGCACCGACTTCCTGCGCCGCTCGCTGGGTCGCGAGGGTGTATACATCGAGCCCTACCGTCTGCCCACCGAGGCCGAATGGGAGTATGCAGCCCGCGCCGGCAAGAGCGAAAACATGTTCCCCTGGGACGGCGACCTGCCCCTCACCGAAGATCAGGGTTGCTTCTATGCCAACTTTAAGCCCCAGGAGGGCAACTTCGTGCAGGACGGACAGCTGATCACATCGCGTGTGGGCACATACGCCCCCAACGACTTCGGCCTCTACGACATGGCCGGCAATGTGAGCGAGTGGACATCGACGGCCTACAACGAAAGCGTCAGCCGTCTCACCTCCGACCTCAACCCCGAGTATCGCTATGACGCCGCCAACGAGGATCCCTACAAGCTGAAACGCAAGATTGTGCGCGGCGGCTCGTGGAAGGACGTGGCCCACAACGTGCGCTCCGACATACGCATGTGGGAGTATCAGAACGAGCAGCGCTCATATATAGGTTTCCGCTGCGTACGCACCCAGATAGGATTTGCCAAAGGTAACAAAATCAAGAAATAAGCTCACATCTCTCTCTTTATACCATGATGGAAAAAGAAAAGCTCAAAAATAAAATCGACACCATAATGACCTGGGAAGGGGGTCAGCGCCTCTTCAACTTCGCCTACTCCGTGGGCGCAGCCATCGTCATCTGGGGTGCACTCTTCAAGATTCTTCACCTTCCCGGAGGCAACACCCTGCTCTGTATAGGCATGGGCACTGAGGTGCTTATGTTTATCCTCACCGCCTTCGACCGTCCCCCCAAGGAATATCACTGGGAGGAAGTGTTTCCCGAGCTCGACAAGCGCCAGACCGTAGAAGAAGGCAGTGGACGTACGCTCTCGGGAGGAGGCACCATCGTGGTGGGCGATCTCCCCTCAGGCACAGTAGTGTCGGGCGCTCCCATGCAGCCCGCAGCCACGGCCCTTGGCGAGGTGGCCGGCCTGTCGGCATCCGACACCCAGGCTCTCTCCGACTCGATTTCGCGCATGACGGCTGCCGCCGACCAGCTCTCGCAGATGGCCGACCTTGCCTCAGCCACCCAGGACTACCTGGCACGCATGAGCACCATAGCCGAGCAGATGGAACAGCTCAGCCGCACCACCGAGGCTCTCAACCAGGTGTCGTCGGTGCTGCTCGAGTCATATCGCACCATCACCGAAAACTCGGCCGACATCACTGCCAACTCGCAGGGCTACATAGCACGCATGGCCGACCTCAACCGCAATCTCGGAGGCCTCAACACCATCTATGAGATTCAGCTCAAGAGCGTCTCGACCCAGCTCGACTCCATCGACCGTGTGAACCGCGGCATCAAGGACATACGCGACATGTATGAGAAAAGTGCCTCGCAGAGCGCACGCTATTGCGAGGAGACCGAGAAGATGTCGCGCCACATACAGCAGCTCAACCAGGTGTATGAGAAGATGCTCAATGCCATGACCGTGAGCATGTATCGTCCGATGATGAACGATATCCCCGGTGCAGCCTCGTCGGGCACTATTTGACCAACACACCAACCAGATTTATAACCGGACCAATTAGAAAGACTCAGAAATGGCCGAATCAGTAGTACGCCTGTCGCCAAGGCAGAAGATGATAAACCTCATGTATATCGTCCTCACTGCCATGCTGGCTCTCAACGTGTCAAGCGATGTTCTCGACGGCTTCGTGCAGGTCGAGGATGGCCTGGCACGCACCAACGCCAGCGTGGGCCGCAGAAACGACGCCATATACCGCCAGCTCGAGAGCTTCACCGAGCAGAACCCCGGCAAGGGCACACCATGGCTCGACAAGGCCACCGATGTGCGTCGCCGTGCATCTGCCCTCTACGATTACGTGGACTCGCTCAAGCTGGCCATAGTGCGCGAAGCCGACGGCCCCAAGGGCGACGTGACCAATATAAACCGTCGCGACGACCTGGAGAGCGCCGCTGTGGTGATGCTCGCACCCGGCAACAATCAGGGCGAGCGCCTGCGCGGACGCATCGATGACTACCGCGAGTTTGTCACAGCTCTTGTGCCCGACTCCACCAAGCGCACTTCGATATTGGAGGCACTCTCAACAGCGCCGTTCCGCCGCCCCGGCACCGTCACCCCCCAGCCCTGGGAGGAAGCCAAGTTTGAAAACCAGCCCGTGGTGGCATCCGTGACCCTGCTCACCAAGCTTCAAAACGACATACGCTATGCCGAGGGTGAGGCTCTGACCAATCTGCTTGCCGCTGTCGACGCCGGCGATGTGCGCGTCAACGAGCTGAACGCCTTCGTCATACCTCAGTCAAAGATGGTGATGCGCGGCGGACGCTATTCAGCATCGATTGTGCTGGCCGCTGTCGACACCACTGCCCGCCCCGACATCTTCATCGGCGGCAAGCAGCTCCCCGGCGACAAGGGGCTCTATGAATTCAACACCTCCTCTACCGGCACATTCGACTACTCGGGATACATCGAGGTGGCCCACGGCGATGGTTCGACCACACGCCACCCCTTCTCGTCGTCGTACACCGTAATGGAGCCCACGGCCACCGTCTCGGCCACCATGATGAATGTGCTCTATGCCGGCATCAACAACCCCATGAGCATCTCGGTGCCCGGAGTGCCCATGAACGGCGTCTCGGCCACCATGACCAACGGCACCCTCACACGCCAGGGCGACGGATGGATAGCCCGTCCCGCAAAGGTGGGCGAGAATGCCACAATCACAGTCACAGCCAACATCGACGGCCGTCCGCAGACGGTGTCGACCTCTACATTCCGTGTGCGCAAGCTCCCCGACCCTACGGCCTTCATAACCTTCACAGCCGCCGGGGGCGCCAAAGACCGATATAAAGGTGGCAAGCCAATATCAAAGGCTCTGCTCAACACAGCGCCCGGCATCGAAGCTGCCATCGACGACGATATGCTCAACATCGACTTCCAGGTGCTGGGCTTCGAGACAGTGTTTTTCGACCAGATGGGCAACGCCATCCCCGAGGTGTCGCAGGGCGCGGCATTCTCGCAGCGTCAGCGCGACCAGTTCAAGCGCCTCTCCAGAGGCAAGCGTTTCTACATATCGCGCATACGCGCCAAAGGCCCCGACGGCCTGGAGCGCACTCTCTCGCCCATGGAAGTCATAGTAAACTAATAATCATCTCCCAACCCCATGATAAAGAAGTTTCTTCTAACAGCCATAACCCTTATCATAGCAGCCACGGCTTTTGCACAGCAGGATGCATCGTCGAGCGGCAGTGTGGTGCGACGCCGCGGTGCAGCCGACCGCAATAAGTCGACCGACACTCCCGGCGTCACCCATCGCATGCAGTCGCGCCTGGGCACTTCGGAGGCCGACGAGAGCGAACTCCAATGGATGCGTGTAATGTATAGGGAGCTCGACCTCACAAAAGATGAGAACGGGGCGCTCTACTATCCCGACGAACCCGTGGAGGGGCAGGAAAATCTTTTCCGCATCATCATGCACCGCATGGCCGACGGCTCACTGCCAGGCTATGAATATCTTGATGGCAGGGAGGTGTTCAACGAGGACTTCCTCGTTAAGATGAACGACGTCCTGGATCGCTTCTATATCCCCTATAACCCGGCTAAGGGCTCCACGGAAAAGAATCCCAAGTATACCATCGAGGAGTCGGACATCCCCACCACCGAGGTGCTGTCATACTACATAATAGAGCGCTGGGAATTTGACAAGCGACAAAACCGCATGCGCACCGTTGTCGAGGCCATCTGCCCCGTGCTCCACCGCTCGGGCGACTTTGGCGGCGAGGCCGTGAAGTATCCCATGTTCTGGGTGCGCTACGCCGATCTCCGTCCCTATCTCTCCACTCAAAACATTTTCACCGACGACGACAACAACCTGGCCACATGCACCTACGACGACTTCTTCCAGCTGGGGCTCTATAAGGGCGACATCTACAAGACCCGCAACCTGAAGAACCGCTCGCTCATGCAGATGCACCCCGATCCCGACGAACTGGCTCACGCACGTGACTCCATACAACAGCGTCTCGACTCGTATGAGAAGAAGCTCTGGGTGCCCTCGCTCGAGGAGCTCAAAGAGCGCCGCGAGGCTGCCGAAAAGGCCGAGGCTGAAGCCGAGGCAGCCGCTGCAGCCGCCGAGAGCGAAGGAAGCGACGCAGTAGCTCCCGCCCAGGAGAAGCCCAAGACCAACGTGAGATCCTCGCGCTCAAAGCGTGGCACCACCAGCACCAAGCCGGCCAAAAAGGCCAAAACACCCAAGGTGAAGAAGCCCAAGAGCTCAGGCTCGTCATCATCGTCGGCCACCCGCTCCGTGCGCAACCGCCGCCGCTGATGCAGGCTCCCATCACAGTAGTAATCCCCGTCTACAACAGGGCTCACATTGTGGAGCGCATGCTCCGCTCGCTCGACAGTCAGACTGTGAGCCCTCAAGCCGTAGTCCTCGTGGACAACGGCTCGACAGACGCCTCCCTCTCCATTCTTCAACAGTGGGCCTCCCAGAGGCCTTATGCCGCCGTGACCGTCGAGAGACGCCGCGGCGCTTGCTGTGCGCGCAATTGCGGACTGGCCATGGTGCAGACCCCGTGGGTCATGTTTGTCGACTCTGACGACCGCCTGCTCCCCACCCACATCGAAGACTATGCCCGAGCCATAGAGCGGCATCCTGAGGCCGATATGCTGGGACGCAATGTGGTCACCTTGATGCCCGACGGCCGCAAGCTGACGGGATATTTCATCGACCGTGATCCGATGTTTCACCACATCTTCCGCGCCATATGCTCGACGGCGCGCGTAGTGTATCGCACCGAGCTCGCACACCGTGCCGGCGGCTGGAACGAGAGCCTCGGCGGATGGGACGACTGGGAGCTGGGCATACGCCTGCTGCTCCAGAATCCCCGAGTGGTAGATATCGGTGGCACCCCTACATATCAGGCCATCTTTACGGAGGAATCGCTTACAGGGCTCTCCTTCTCGGCCCGGCCACATCAGTGGGAGCTGGCTCTGCGGACTGCCCGGCAGGATGTAATGGAGGCCGAACGCTCAGACTTGATAAAATGGCTCGATGCCCGCGCCATGGTGCTGGCAGCTCAATATGCCCGCGAGGGCTCGCAGGAGCTGGCCAGAGGGCTCTATGATAGCGTTATGGCCACCACGGCATATCCCCAAAGAATGCGATTGCTCTATCACCACAACCGTCTCATGGGCCGCCTCACCTGGGCCCTGGCAAGGGTGGTGTTGTAATGAATAATCGGCCGGGGGGGACAGACCCTCGCAGAGATGAAAATAGTTATAGCCCCATCACCTTGGTGTGGGGCTATAATTATTTCGTATCCTCGATGCTTTCGCCCCTGTAGAGGGCGTCGTTATTATTCAATCGCTCATCATCCCTATAAAAAATCCGCCATGCTCGGGTGTTCCGGGCATGGCGGATGATGTTTATGGATTAGCTATCCGGCAGTGGTTATTCCACTGTGGGAGAGGGCTCTGTGCCCCACTGCTGCTGAGCCAGGCGGCGATAGTTGTTGTAGCGCCACTGTGCGTTGGCCTTGGCGGCTGCGAAGAGCTCGGCGGCCTCAGCAGGATACTGCTTGGCTACAGAGGCGTAGCGAACCTCACCCTTGAGGAAGTCCTCAAACTTGTCCCAATCGGGAGCCTTCGAGTCGAGCGAGAAGGGATTCTTGCCTTCCATCTCGAGGGCGGGGTTGTAGCGCCAGAGGTGCCAGTAGCCACACTCAACGGCTGCGGCCTGCTCTTCCTGAGCGTGACCCATGCCCTTGCGGATGCCGTGGTTGATACAGGGAGCGTAGGCGATGATGAGCGAGGGACCGTCGTAAGCCTCAGCCTCGCGGATAGCCTTGAGGGTCTGAGCATTGTCGGCGCCCATAGCTATCTGAGCTACGTATACATAGCCGTAGGTCGATGCGATAAGGCCGAGGTCTTTCTTGCGCACGCGCTTGCCGGCAGCGGCAAATTTGGCGATAGCGCCCAGAGGAGTAGCCTTTGACGACTGGCCACCGGTGTTTGAGTAAACCTCGGTGTCGACTACGAGCACGTTGACGTTCTTGTCGGAAGCAAGCACGTGGTCAAGACCGCCGAAGCCTATGTCGTAGGCGGCACCGTCGCCGGCGATGATCCACTGTGAACGCTTGGCAATGTGCTCCTTAACTGAGAGGAGACCCTTGCAAACGTCGCAACCGCAAGCCTCGCAGAGGGGAACGATGGCGGCGGCAACCTCCTTGGTCACAGCCACATCGTTGCGGTTCTCAAGCCACTTGGTGGCGAGAGCCTTGATCTCGGCTGAGCATGTGGGGCAGTCGAGAGCCTTCTGCATGTAGTCGGCCACGCGCTTCTGCAGCTTCTCGTGAGCCAGGCTCATGCCGAGACCGAACTCGGCGAAGTCCTCGAAAAGAGAGTTGGCCCATGCCACACCTTCGCCCTTGGCGTTCTTGGTGTAGGGGGTTGAGGGAACGGAGCCCGAGTAGATCGACGAGCAACCGGTGGCATTTGCCACGATTTCGTGGTCGCCGAAGAGCTGAGAGATGAGCTTGACATAGGGAGTCTCGCCGCAGCCCGAACAAGCGCCCGAGAATTCGAAGAGAGGCTGTGCGAACTGTGAGTTCTTCACATTGGCCTTCACGTCTACGAGATTCTGCTTTGAAGCCACGCTGGCCACGCAGTAGTCCCATTCCTTCTGAACGTCGAGCTGAGTCTCGAGGGGCTTCATAGCCAGAGCCTTCACGCCCTTCTTGCCGGGGCAGACGGCCACACAGTTTGTACAGCCCAGACAGTCGAGCACGTCGACGCTCTGGATAAAGCGCATGCCTGCGAAGCTCTTGCCGATGGCGGGGAGAGTCTTGTCCTCGCCGAAGGGAGCGGCAGCCATCTCGGCGGCATCGAGCACGAAGGGACGGATGGCGGCGTGGGGGCAGACATATGCACACTTGTTACACTGGATACAGTTCTCCTCGAGCCACTCGGGAACGAATGCGGCCACACCGCGCTTCTCGTAGGCGGCTGTGCCCTGCTCCCAGGTGCCGTCCTCGCGGCCCTTGAAGGCGCTCACTGTGAGGAGGTCGCCGTCCTGTGCGTTGATGGGGCGAACGATATCGTTGATGAATGCGGGATCGTTGTTGGCAGCCTTGGCCTCTTCGGTGAGGTTGCTCCAAGCCTTGTCGACGGGGAGCTCTTTGTACTCACCACCGCGGTCAACAGCAGCGTAGTTCTTGTCGACCACATCCTGGCCCTTCTTGCCGTAGCTCTTGACGATGAATTTCTTCATCTGCTCAACGGCCAGGTCAACGGGGATAACCTCGGTGATGCGGAAGAAGGCGCTCTGGAGAATGGTGTTGGTGCGGTTGCCCAGACCGATCTCCTGTGCTATCTTGGTGGCGTTGATGTAGTAAACGCGGATGTTGTGGTCGGCGAAATACTTTTTGATCTTGGTGGGGAGGTTCTTGGCCAGCTCCTCGCCTTCCCAAATGGTGTTGAGAAGGAATGTGCCGCCGTCGCGCAGACCGCGTGTCACGTCGTACATGTGGAGATAGGCCTGAACGTGGCAAGCCACGAAGTTAGGTGTGGTCACCAGATATGTAGAGCGGATGGGAGCGTCGCCGAAGCGGAGGTGTGAGCAGGTGAAGCCGCCCGACTTCTTGGAATCGTAGGCGAAGTAAGCCTGGCAGTATTTATTGGTATTGTCGCCGATAATCTTCACCGAGTTCTTGTTGGCACCTACAGTACCGTCGGCACCCAGGCCATAGAACTTGGCTTCGAAAGTGCTCTCGTCGCCCAGGGCGATCTCCTCCTTCTGGGGGAGCGAGGTGAAGGTGACGTCGTCGACGATACCCACTGTGAAGTGATCCTTGGGAGTGGGGAGGGCGAGGTTTTCGAACACAGAGAGGATCTGTGCGGGGGTGGTGTCCTTTGAAGCCAGACCGTAGCGGCCGCCCACGATGACGGGGGCGTCAGCCTGTCCGTAGAAGCAGTCGCGAACGTCGAGATACAGGGGCTCGCCGTTGGCGCCGGGCTCCTTGGTGCGGTCGAGCACGGCGATGCGCTTTGCAGTCTTGGGCACAGCGGCAAGGAAGTGCTTGGCCGAGAAGGGACGGTAGAGGTGGACGCTCACCAGACCCACCTTCTCACCCTTCTTGGTGAGGTAGTCGATAGCCTCCTGGGCAGCCTGTGTCACAGAGCCCATGGCGATGATGACGCGCTCGGCATCGGCAGCGCCGTAGTAGTTGAAGAGCTTGTATTCGCGGCCGGTGATGCGGGTGATCTCCTTCATGTAGTCCTCCACGATCTCGGGAACGCGGTTGTAATATTCGTTGCACGATTCGCGGTGCTGGAAGAATACGTCGCCGTTCTCAGCCATGCCGCGAGCCACGGGCTTGCCGGGGTTGAGGCCGCGAGCGCGGAACTCAGCGAGAGCCTGCTGGTCAACCAGGGGAGCCAGGTCGTCCTGATCCATGGCCTCGATTTTCTGTATTTCGTGTGAGGTGCGGAAGCCGTCGAAGAAGTTGATGAAGGGCACGCGTGAACGCAGTGTGGAGAGGTGAGCCACACCGGCCAGATCCATCACTTCCTGCACCGAACCCTCGGCCAGCATGGCAAAGCCAGTCTGGCGGCACGACATCACATCCTGATGGTCGCCGAAGATTGAGAGGGCGTGGCTGGCAATTGTACGAGCCGAAACATGGAAGACGCAGGGAAGCAGTTCACCGGCTATCTTATACATGTTGGGGATCATAAGGAGCAGACCCTGCGAAGCAGTGTAGGTGGTGGTCAGAGCGCCAGCCTGGAGCGAGCCGTGGACAGCGCCGGCAGCGCCACCCTCGCTCTGCATTTCCTGCACGAGCACGGTCTCGCCGAAGATGTTTTTGCGCCCTGCGGCGGCCCACTCGTCCACGTATTCAGCCATCGTTGACGACGGGGTGATGGGGTAGATGGCTGCTACCTCTGAGAACATATAGCTCACATGGGCTGCAGCCTGGTTGCCATCACAAGTCAAGAATTTTTTTTCTTTACTCATAGTGATATAATAAAATATAGTCTGATCTTTTCAGCTTGTGTTGAATCAGGTGAGATTAGAGGTTGTTAAATACCACTTTGCAAAAATACAGATTTTTTTCAAAATCCACAAAAAAATCCGCTCCATGAATCGCCATTTGAGTCACGGCCGTTCATAGAGCGGATATTGTATTGTGTCGGAGGGGTCGTGCCCTCCAGAAGGGGTGGGAAGAATGTTTTAAAAGCTGAACTTTCGCCCCTCGAATTTTAGAGGTTGTTTAAAAATAATTGTTAATAGAAGTCAGTTTACGAAGTGTTATA
>JAMPGA010000001.1:653939-746161 GCA_023664185.1 Muribaculaceae bacterium | reverse complement strand
AGATTCCGGCTTCGTGGTCGGAACTCTCCGACAAGCAACTCCGCACGGTATATCAACTCATTGCCGATGATATGTCAACGGACGAGTTGAAAACCCTTTGCTTGCTCAATTGGAGCAGCACAAAGGTCATTGGCCGTCAGGAGTCCGGCTCTTACCTTTTGAAGAAAGGTAACATTCTGTTCGAGGTTACACCTCTCACCATCGCCGAACTGCTGCCGCACCTCGACTGGCTCGGTGCTACGCCGCCAATGCCAACTCGCCCGGTCAAACTCAAACACCGGCCCGGCATTACTGCCGACTTCTCCGAAGTGCCGTTTGAGACATACATCGTGGTCGATAACCTCTATCAAGGTTATCTCACAACTCAATCGGACGATCTGCTCGATGAACTCGCAAGCGTCCTCTATCCGGGTATCAAAACACCGCTCGCTCCGTGGGAGCGTATCGCAGTGTTCTACTGGGCCGTGTCGCTCAAAGATTTCTTCTCGCGAAAATTCCCGGATTTCCTTCAACCCATAGATACCGCCTCCGGCGGTAATCTTCTCGGCTCGTCTGCACCGAGCGTTGAAGCCGCGATGAACGCTCAAATCCGTGCCCTCACCAAAGGTGATGTCACAAAAGAGAGCGATATTCTCGCCCTCGATACTTGGCGAGCATTGACCGAACTCAATGCCCAGGCCAAAGAGTATAAGGAACTCAACGCCCAAATCAACAACAAATGATGCCGTTATCAGACTGGTGCGCAACCGATTTCTTCCGAAATCTCTGCGACACAAACAAACTCGCCCAAGCGGAGCATTTTGTATTCACTCAATGCTCCGGGCTTGACGGCTTCGAGGAAGCCTTGCAATCCATGCAATCGTCAGTCGCTTTCGTTGCCGTAAGCGACATTAACGATGGTTACACGGAGCTGAACAACACTCCGCGCACCCGGCGAGTCAAAACCGTTTTCCTCGCCATGCGCCATGCCCCTGAAAATATGGACGCTCGCAACGAGTGCATGGAGACCATGCGCGAGCTGTTCCGACAATTTATGTCGGTGCTCACCTTGGAGCGGGTCAAGTTGGAGCAAAACTGCATCTACCTTGACCCCCGAATATCGTTCAACGAGATTGACCGATATTTCTTCTCCGGCTGCGCCTGTGCATATTTTCAGATTGCAGTGGACGTTTTCACCGATTTAAGATACAATCCCGATGAGTGGAACGACTGACCAAGCATTGCAAGAACGTCAAAAGTACGTTCAAGCCTTCAACTCGACAATGATCAAGATTTGGCGCGAACAAATCGCCCTGCTTGGTATCGTTGACACCGGTGCGCTCTACCGCTCAACGCTTGCCATAGGCATGACTGCCGACGGCAAATATGCCTCCATATCTCTTTCCCAATCGTTCAACACCTACGGTCTGTTTGTCGATTGGGGCACCGGCAGTAATACTCCCCGAGGAAACTCCGGCGACATCGGGCGAGCCAACAATCGCAAGCGACGCCGTTGGTTCTCCCGAAAGTATTACGCCTCCTTCATGAACCTCAGAGAGTTCATGGCCGACTCGTTAGGTAAAGAATGTGCCATGGCCATATCCAACGCATTGACGCGTGACGCTTTGCGAAAAGCGGTGACATTGTAACCGACTGCCACTGAGCTACAAATGCTCTGCAGCGGTCCACCTCCCGGCGGCATCCGAGAGTCGGTGACAATGCGATTTGATTATGCGGCAATCGCCATAATTTGCCCTTCGGTTACAACGACCTTCGGGCGGTTCATCGGGAGATGACATCCGGGAAATTATAGCTCATAGCCGCAATTTTGTCGGCGCGAGGATTTGTCTCAAAAAGTGATGTTTTTCGACGGTGCTTTCAGCCATCCGAGAAATCCTCGAATATCATCAATCGCGTCAGCGGCATTTTGTCCTAAGCCGTGAGGGCATCGGACGGTTCAACGGAGTTGACATCCGAGAAAATGCCGAACATCATCATCAACCCATTGCGGCAGATTGGTCTCCAGTTGCGAAGACTTCCGGCGGTCCTCTCCCGAGGCATCCGGGCAATCGTGCCGAATATTGTCAGATCAGACTCATAGTTTTGTGGCGTGATCGTATTGAGTTTTATCTATCGAGCCGAAGCGTGGCTAACCACCTGCTCGCTACTTTGAGTCCTCGCTATTGCCCCACATCTTTTGTCAGCCATAGAACATCAAAGTCTATGTCGGCAACGCCTCATTTGCTTCGTTTTGTGTCAGACACCGGAATCCATCGTTGTTCATTCGGTTTGACTTTCGGGGAACGTTGCGGCACCGCCTCCGCTTACCTCAAACATACGACATTCTCCGTGTTCAGGGAGTCGCTTGCCGTATCGAGCCACAAGCATATATAGCACTGTTCTTGGCTAAATCAGCATCGGCATTCTCCTTGCCCCTCCCTTGATACGCATACCGCTAACTTGCTATCTCCGATGGGTACGGAGTTGTAGCCGTGCTCTCCGTCAGGGCTGTCTGACGCTATTTGCTCTGCTTAGTTTTCATTTGCCATATTCAGCATTTGGGGTGTGAACCGAGGTCTATTTTTCCATCTGCAAAGGTAGGGTTGACCGTTCATCGCAAAACACGCCAGCGGATTTCTACAACAATTTTATAAAAAATGGTACAAGCCTCATTTTTGACCGGACGAGCCTTAAAATTGTCTTGAAATTTTTGCTTGATTTCACTTTCTCAACTCACTCCCTGACGGTCGTTCCTCCCAATTTTGGCAATGTAAAAATTAAGAGCCTCGGCTCACAGTTCAAACCCCAAATACTTCACAATCATGGCAAAGAAAACTAAAAAATCAGCAGAACAAACCGCAGTTCAAACCGCAGTTTCCGCCGTCGAGACTACTCCGGCAACAACTCCCAAGCTCATCGTGGCTCAACGCAAGTTCGACCGCTGGTATGTGTATTTCAAGGGTGTGGCCCCCAAGGACAATGTGGGCTGCGGATGCAAGACCGCCAAGAGCGCAATGCGCTACATGCACTTGCTCAAAGCTCGCTACGGAGCGACTATCTCCCAAAACATCTACGAACGCCTCCAGTTCGAGGCAGCGAGAGAGGCGTAAAGCCTCTTTCGCTTTCTCCTGAAAGTCAAACCTCAAAACTTCACAACTATGTATGAATATGTATGTTACACAAAACAAGGCAAATGGTCGTTCTATGCCGACTCAGACCTTGATGCCATTAGACTTGCGACTTTTTATAGTTGGCGCGATGGCGAGGACTTCATCAAAGTGGAGAGCTCTTTCGGTGGTCAGCCCTACACGCTCCGACTCTGCAAGATAGATAAAACAAATTCAATCCAAACCCTCTAATTCACAAAACTATGCATCTCGATTTAACTTACTTCAGCACATCTGAACTCCATTACTGGAGAGGAACATTTCTCCACATCTGCGACGACTTCGCAGCACAAGCCTTCCACGACTGGGATGACGAAGGCTTCCGCATCGTTCACGACCTGCACACGGTGCTTCTCGACGAAATCGGCCGTCGCTCGTCAGAGGACGAAGCCTCGCGTCAAACCGCTCCCACGAAGCCGAGGCTTCCGTGTGAGACAATCAGGATTTTGGAGGATTGACCTCCTCCAAATCCCTCTCGCGGCTGCTCCCTTCGGGGAGTGGCCGCTTTTGATGTTATGCCTATGCAGAATTTGTGCTCCAGTTACAACGACTTCCGCACGGTTCAGCCGAGCTGACATCCGAGAAATTCTGAACGTTTCAAAACTTTGCGGCATCTTGCCCTTCGGTTACAATGACCTCCGGGCGGTTCATCAAAAGATGACATCCGAGAAAATGCCGAATAAGACCAACCTTAGCGGCTCAATCCCTGCGCAATCGTTGTGCTCCGGGCGGTGCCTGTCGGCCATCCAAGTTGAGCCGAGTGCTGTCTTTTGTAGACCGTTAGCCACCGGCTAACTTTGCCTACATGATACGATTAGGCTTCTATACTCCCGGTATTATGCTTTCGGGCGAATTGCCCGATGTAACGATATTCACAGAGTGTGAATATGTTGACTTCCGTCTGCTGCAATACGACCTTCCGATACTCGAAGGCCGCTATTACGCAATCAACGGCGCGGCTGTAGTTACCGACATTGCCTCGCTTGTCGAAAGTTCGATGGCCGGTTCGCCCGACTCGCAACTCGCTCAATACACCGTCGAGGCGACTGATCAGACCGGCACAGTCAGCCAGTCATTCACCGTCCTCTACTGCAATCTCGACATAAATCTGCCGTTTATCGACTCTTGGCTCACCGAAAACTTTCTGACTCTCACGCCGTTTCGCCGCATACCGCCCGACGGCTACATCTATGTGGCGTGGTACACCACAGAGAAAGAGGGGATAATGTTTCGTGTCTATACCACCTTTCTCAACGACAAAGGTGAAATCGACACGTACCAGTATGTCAATTCGGGCAACGGCCAAATCGCTCATGTCAATGATGTTTTGACACAACTCATTCTCGTGGAGAATATCGTTGCCAAAATCAAGGAGGCCAAGAAGATTGACTCGCTGACGCTGCAATCCGTGACCGTGAGAGTCGGAAACCGCTCTCTCACTTTCTACGTTGACCAATCGCTTCTCGGCATCCGTCCGTTCTGGTACACCAACTGCTTCAACGTGCCTGAACAGTTGGTGCTTCCTCGCGTCACCGTCGAGAAAGTCAAGACCGACCGCTCGCTTGCCGTCATCGGGCGCACATCGCAGTTCTACGATGTCAGCACCACAAAAGAATATGAGGTGCAGTCGGGCCCGCTGACTTACGACGAGCATTTGCAAATCGAGCAGATGCTTTCATCGGCCAATGTCCGTATGCCCTGGGGCAACGAGATGCCAAATAATGAAACGGATTTCAATGCTATGCTCGAAATCCTCATAACCGACTATACCTCGGAGCTTTCCGACAGTGACGAAAAGCCCAACTCGGTGAAATTCACATGGCGCTTTGCCGAGAACCGGCCAAAGACTCTGCCGCCATATTCTCCCGATATTTTCAACGACAAATTCAATCCCACATTCCAGTAATGGCTCACTCTATACACATATCTACCGCTCGCACGATGCTCAACTCCGGCGACCCTGTCGATATTTCCGTTTGGAAATCCGACGGCTCTATCCTCGAACTGAAAAATTGCATCTCGTTGCGCTACAATTTTTACGGTGGTTGGCGCAACGTCAAAATCCTCTCGTCCGGCGCTTGCAGAAAGATACGCGATTGTTGTATCTTTCGAGTGAATGGTCTTGAGGTGTTCCTGACCGTTCTGTTCCTTATATCAATAGGAATTACGGAGTTGCCTTTCAGCTAAGGGGCTTACAGGCGGTGCCTCCCGGCCATCCAAGAACTCCGTAGATTTGTCGATGCTATCTCGCGGCAAGTTGCCCCTCCAGTTGGCTGACTTTCGGGCGGTGCCTCCCGGCCATCCGAGAACTTGCCGCTTCAATACGCAGCTGTCAACAATCCCTACAGTTACAACTACCTTCGGGCGGTTCAGCCGAGTTGACATCCAAGTTGTTGACAAATTTACTCCCCAAGTATTTCGGCTTGAACTTTCTTCGGTAGCTTATTCAGCACCATATCGTGTGCCGAGGCTACCAACTCCTTTATCAAAGAATCGGGTACATCCTTATTGAAATACACTGAAATCCAGTGTTTGTGATTCATGTGCCAACCGGGTTTGACACCTTCATATCGCTCCTGAAGTTCAATTGACCGCTCCGGGTCGCACTTCAAATCGCAAAACTCGAATTTGTCAATATCGACAAATCCATACCATTTGTCGACAACCTCGAACACCATCAGCGATGAGTATTCGGGTTCAGTCCACGGCATTTTATATTTCGTGCCTTTCAGCGAAAGGCAGTAATCTCTAAATTCTTCTACGTTCATAATCTTGA
Organism: Muribaculaceae bacterium; assembly: GCA_023664185.1. Classification (GTDB taxonomy): domain Bacteria; phylum Bacteroidota; class Bacteroidia; order Bacteroidales; family Muribaculaceae; genus Duncaniella. The sequence goes on along the minus strand of JAMPGA010000001.1, from coordinate 740,239 downwards.
ATTTTCACTACAAAGATAACACTTTTCGATGTTGTAATGTTGTCTTTTCGCCGCCTAATGGATAGCCATAACTTTGCTCAAAATCAGCAACAGTTATGGCTATTGATACAAAATCACTTACTCAACTCATTACTGAGTTTCGCAAGATACAGGCGAAAGACGCTATCACGCCTGAAACTGTCGGCTACCTCTTGCAGAGAATTGCCGACCTGCTCGCCACTGCCGGAACTTCGGACACCGTCGCGAAGATCCAACAGTTGCTCGACGGCTTCAAAGCCGCCGGTTATGCGATTACGTCTATCGCCCAAGGGCAGACCGACCGCAATCACGTTTACGCCAATATCGGCAAGGTCTCTCTTTCCGATGGCAAGACATCTTCAACGTCAGGCATCTTTATCCAACAGGCCACGACCGAACGAGCCGGAGCAATGCGAGCACAGCAGGTCACTGACCTTAATGCGGCTCGTACCAACGTTGCCGCTCTGCAAAAGCAGACTGCGACAATCGAGGAAATCCTCGCCACAATGCAAAAAGCATTGGGCATCGGTGACGGCAGCTCGATTACAAACGTAATCAACACTGCCCAAATATCTTGTCAGGTAGTCAACGGTACTCTCCGAATACTCGGAGCGCAGAAATTGATTGCCGCCGGATATGTGCCATATCTGTTTCGGCTCACCCGAAAGCGCAATCAATATCATCATAAAGCAGACTACCGCACAGAGGGCGATGCCAACAAACGATATTGTCCGGCAACCAAAGGTTGGCATCTCTACGGCTCATGTCACGCCGTCAAGATTGAGGGTAACACGTTGAAGTTCTCAACAAACCATCGCGGTTATCTTCACATGGAGTGCGAGAATTATTCATCCTCGCCAAGCACCCTCGTTTCTCATCATACTGACAAAGAGGGTTGCAAGTCTTTCGGTTGGGGTCGGTCAGTTGTCTATCTCAACGATATGCGCGTAGCCAACAAAAAGAAGAAGATGCGCATGATACGTCTGCGCTTTGCCGTCGGCTTCGCCAAGAAAATCTTGCCCGGCAAATCTCAGATTACCCCTGCCAATCTCGTAAGCTCAATGGCAGAGTTCTCGCTCATCTTCGACCCCAACACCCAAGTATGGAACTTCGGCAAGTGACCCCTATAAAACAGATAGCCCTTGTGGGAGTACCACAAGGGGGAGCTATCACTTAAACGTTTAAGATAGCCCGAAGCGTCAGCCGAAACCTAAGCCACGGAGGAGCTATCAGCAATGCACCGCATTGATAGCCCGATGGACGAGCCAACGGAGGAGCTATCGCGCATCCGGGAGAGGTATACAATTCGTTTAGCGTGGCTTTACTTCAGTGAGAGGTGTCCGGGTTACTTAATATGGTTTCACAAAAGATGTTTCCAATTCGTTCAGCATGGCTTCACTTGCAAGCAGAGGTAGCGCGGTTCACTTAATACGGCTTTACATTCCAATACGCAAATTTAATCATAAATCCCCACATACACAACTTTTTACCCCATAAATTATGAATCTCAAAAAGCACAAGCACTCAATTCAGCTTATCGCGGCAATCGTGCTCATTGCTATGGGCTGCGGTCTGTTGATTGCCGGATTCATCATGCCACCTCCGGGCGAAATTCACAACTCAGTCCTCATTGCTTTCGGTGAGATTCTGACTTTCGCAGGGGCATTATTCGGCATTGATTATCATTACAAATATATATCCCACGAACATGAGGAAAATTAACAAAATCATCATCCATTGCTCGGCTACGCCTGAGGGCAAGGATTACACCGTACAACAGATACGGCAGTGGCATACCACACCGAAACCGAAAGGCAACGGTTGGCGCGACATCGGTTATCACTTCGTGATTTACCGCGATGGTTCTATCCACAAGGGCAGACCCATCGAACAGATTGGTGCGCACACCTCCGGCTATAATGCCAACTCCATAGGCATCTGCTATATCGGAGGTTGTGCCGCAGACGGCAAAACGCCAAAGGACACTCGCACCGAAGCGCAAAAGGCTGCGCTTATCGCTCTGTGTAAAGAGCTGAAAGCGAGCTATCCTTTGGCTACAATCCACGGTCATAACGAGTTCGCAAACAAGGCTTGTCCTTCATTCATCGTCAAAAACGACTCTGAATTATGCGCCATCTGATTTTTCTTTTCCTGACATTCACCCTGATAGGGTGCAAGTCACAGAAAAACATCGTTGCGAGCCAATCGGTCACCACCGACTCGCTCGCCCACAGCGAACATCACCGCACAATCGCGGTGATTGACTCTGCCATTCGCCATTCCGATTTTAGCTTCGATACCCTGAAAATCGAAATCGAGCGGCCTTCATCTGTTGGCGAAGCCCCGGAGGTCATTCGCCTGAAGGCCATAAAAGGGCGCGTGATAGACAGCCGAAAGTTGGAACATAATCAAGTGGAGCACTACAACCGCCTCGATACGGACGCTTATAAGCAATCTGCGGTTGAGTCCTCCACAGAACATTCGGCAACGACGCGCCTCTATAACCCGCCTAACGGCACTGCCGCTGTCATCATCACAATTCTTGTGATAGGTGTGCTCATTTGGCTTTTCTACCGAAAACGATAATTGATTTGTTGTTAGCGTTCATCTTTGTTGACCCTCCCGGCTTGGTGCGCATCATCTCATACTAACCTCCTTCATCAGTCACTTGCATCTTAGACCTTTGAAGTCCGAACATCGCTGTTCATAGGTTTCGCGTTGCTGCACTTATGAACAGCGACCGCTTCGGTTGCCTGAACGAAGATTGTGTCCTCCAATTCCATTATGCTTTGCCGCGACACCTACGGCGGTGCCTCCGGCTGTCGCGCGCTCCATTGCATCTACGGGCGCAAACTTCTTAGCCCGACGGCATCCCGCTTGATCCCGACACCTTCGCACTGATACTCGGTGCTACGGTGTCGGGCACGTGATGCTGACGGTCTATCCGGCAACCTCGCTTGTACTTCCGACTTCTAAGGTCAAGCTGCTGCGTTCCATCCTCAGTCGGCACATTCGATGATGCGCAACCAATCCTCCCACCCAATAGAGGACTGATGAACACACGGCATTTCGCCGGTGGCACTCGCTATTATTCGCCTATGGCATTGAAAGGCGGCGTATTTTCCCCACCCACAATGTGGCTTGCAGTCGGCATTTCTTTCTCCGCAAGCTACGAAAGCGCAAAGCGATAAGACCGCTCATTGCGTCCTGCATTTCTCAGCCCGGAACATTGCCAAGACCGAGGCATCGTTGGTTGTAGGTTCTGCTTCGCGCCACTTACAACTAACGACCACTGCGGTTTGCCAACACAAAGATTGTCGCCTACAATTCCATTCCTCTCTATGCGACACCTCGTTACCTCGGCTCGCCCGTTCCATTGCATCTCCGGCGGCAAACTTTTCGTCCTGAACTCTACACGCTTATTCCCGACACCCACGCCCAAAGGCTTAGGGTGTCGGGCGCGTTCCGAGCACAGGTCGGTCGGCAACCTTCGTTTGCTTTCTCCGTCTCGTCTATGTCGGTCTGATACATTCCGTCCTCCATTCGCAAGGTAGCCGCCCCATAAGCCACATTGTTTTCCACCCATAGTGGAAGCCGCCTATATATCGCCTACGACAGTATTATCAAACGCCCTTGCAGGGCAGAGAGGATAATTCGCTTCGGGTGCGTCGGCTGACTCTACGCCTACGCCACGATGCGAGGCTGCAAAGTCCATATCCGTGCAGCCTGCGGCGCAGGGCGAGTGAGGGCCGGCAGATTGTGACCAATGCTCACGGCTTGCGCTTGTTCACAAACTGCCTGTCGGCTCCACCAGTTACGCCGACACCCTCGTTCGCTCTTTGCACCGGCACGGACTTTTCCACCTTTTCGCATCGTCAGCTCCGGCTCCGGCACAGCCGATACAACACCCTGCGCACATTGATTAAACACCCAACCCCAAGCCCCGCTGAACGGCACGTCGAGCCACTTACTGCATTGCAGCTCAGTGTCAACCGCTCCAGTAAGTACGGGTGGCCTACGGCGCACGGCGAGGCGAGGCCGGGAGATTGCCGTCGGTGCTCTGTGCCATGCGCTCGCCAACAAACTCCCTGACGGCTCCACACGTTTCGCCGCCACCTCGGTTCGCTGTTCACCCCAACTTCCTTGCGCTCCTTTGATCCTGCACCTCCATTACGCACAGGCTCGCCATTACCGTTCATCGCCATCGTCAACCCCCTTGCTTGATTGCATCGGCGCAAGGGAGAGCGGTGCTTTCGGCACGTCAAAATCGGCTGCGCACCGTTTTGACGCACACGAAAGCGAGTTACCGCGCAATGAGATTGATATTTGGTTGACGCTCTGCATATTCCGCTAAAGTCGGAGAAAGGGCGAGGAAAACGAGCGAGAGGGCGTGTGGGGGGTCTTACCAGACGGGTGTTAAGGGAGAACCCTTAACAATCCCCTTAAAATGCTCATACTTCGCATTTTAGCAATTTCACCTCTTAACAAATTCCACTGTTTCGTGAAATTTTTTGCCCTTCACCCTTATGTGCCAACTTTGCATTTGCCATAAAATCAGCAAAGTAAAAAGTCATAAACCTTTTTTACGGCTGTTTTAAGGGAATTGGGCAATCGAGGCTAAATTGCTGTCAGACCGTTCCTTTCCGACACCTTCCCGCCGAGTCTGTTCCTACTACGGCATACACCCTCGGAGGGCTTTCCTACTCCGAACCTCTCCCTTGTCTCGTCTTTTACAGTGTGTAAAATCCGACCGATATTTGCTCCATAAATCATTATCTCTATGGCAGGTTACACCAGTACAGCAAATATCATTCTCACCGTCAACGGCAAACAGGCGCAGAAGATGCTTACCCAGCTCGAAAAGGACGCGAAGCGTCTGGAGCAGGGTATCTCCAAAGCTGCCGTTGCCGGCGACAAAGCCACGATGAAGAAACTCCAACGTGAGCTTAACAATACAAAGAAGATGATGGAGCAGTTGAAGGACACCGCCTCGACTGCCGATGTCGTGCTTCGACGACTCGACAAGGCTACACCCAAGGAGTTGAACAAGGCTCTCAAACAGCTCCAACAGCAGCTCAACGGAATCCAACGCGGCACTCCGGCATGGGATGCCCACGTTGCAAAAATCCGTATGGTCAAGGCTGAGTTGCAAAAGGTCAACGCCACTCTTGCGACTCAACAGTCGCTCTGGAAGCGCATGAACAACTGGCTCAACAACGCCCAAACCGCAATTATGGCCGTTGCGGCAGCCGTGACCGGATTGGTAATGGCCGCAAGAAAGGCCGTCAGTTCATACGCCGACATGGAGGAAACGATGGCCAATACCATCAAGTACACCCGAATGACTGCCGCCGAGGTTGAAGAACTCAATGAGATCTTCAAGGGGATGGACACCCGTCTCGCACGTGAGCAGTTGAACCTGCTCGCTCAAGAGGGTGGCCGACTCGGTTACAATACCGTAGCCTCGGTAAAGGAGTATGTCGAGGCCGCATCCATTATCAATGTGGCGCTCGTTGACCTCGGTGAGGGAGCGACACAGACCATTGCGAAGCTGAGTAACATCTTCGGCATGGAGCAAATGTATGGCGTCCGGGATTCGATGCTGAAAATCGGTTCTACTGTCAACCACCTCTCACAGAACTGTACTGCCGCCAAGCCCTTTATCGTTGAATTTGCCCAACGAATGGCAGGTATCGGTTCTACCGCCAAAATGACTATCCCGGAAATCATGGCTTTTGCCGCCACTCTTGACGCTCACGGTCAAAAGGTGGAGATGTCGGCAACAGCCTTGCAGCGTACAATCATGGAATTGTACAAGAAGCCGGCGGAAATGGCGAAGAAAGTGGGCTTGGAAACCAACACCTTCATCGAAACATTGAATCGTTCGACCACCGAGGGTGTAATGATGTTTCTCGAAGCCCTGAACAAATTGGGCGAGAATCAGGCTCTTGCCGTTCTCTCGCCATTGTTCCAAGACCTCGGACTTGACGGTGCCCGTGTGTCCTCGGTGCTCTCAAACCTTTCTTCGCATCTTGATTTCCTCCGTTGGCAGATGGGCGAAGCCGCCGAGGCGTTCCGCGAGGGCACATCTGCCTCCAACGAGTATGCAATCTTTAACAATACGGTACAGGCCAGTATTGACAAGGCTCGCAAAAGAGTCAGCGAGCTTGCTATAGAACTCGGAGAAAAATTATTTCCGCTGATGAAGCACATATATACTTCATCATCGATTTTCCTCCGTGTCCTCAATACCCTTGTCGATTTCATTATCGAACACCGAAAGGCGATCGCCAATGTAATCAAGGTTATTGCCGTTTATTACGGTTGGATTGTACTCTGCAAAACGGCATCCGTTTTGTGGCATGCCGTCCTCGGAGTCGGCAAAGCCATAATGATAGCCTACAGGACGGCTCTCATTCTCGGACGTATTGCCATGATTGCCTTTACCCAAGGCATCGGCGCTGCAACTCATGCCTTCAAACTGCTCAATACTGTGGTAAAGGCAAATCCTTTCGGACTCCTTTTGTCGGTGTTGGCCGCAGTCTTCATTGCGGTAAAGGCTCTGTGTGACAGAACCTCCGAGTTTACCAAGAAGATGCGCGAGGCTCGCAACACAGCCGCCACTTTCGGTGCCGAGCTGAAAAAGGAGATGGTCACAATTGATACCCTTATCGGCAGACTCAAAGCAGCCGAAAAGGGCACAAAGAAATACAAGGAGGTCAAGGATGAAATACTCAAACAGTACGGCAAGTATCTCAAAGGCTTGATTAACGAGCGCGGTGAAATAAACAATCTTACCGCCGCCTACAACCGTCTTGCAGCAGCCGCCCGAATTGCCGCCAAGGAGCGGGCAATACAGACGGCTCGCGATACCGCCAGCGAAACTTATGGCGATGCCATGAAAGAGTGGGCCGGGAAACTGCAACAGTCGCTTATTGACGAGGGTAAATCATTACAGGACGCTGTGCGCATAACGAATAGAGTTGTTTATGAGTTGCAAACCACGGGAACTCTCAACGCGAACCTTGTCGCTGAACTCCAAGCAATAAAGGGTAATCTGTGGGATGCGAACGGCATGACTGACCACCCGGTGAACCTCGTCAATCAGATGATTGCCGGAACTACCGAGTACAATGTAACGATGAGCGACATCGCCAACTTGGAGCGTGAGGAAAATCCTCTCGCTGAATATACCGTGAGCGAGTTGCGCCGTATGATTGCAGACTTCGAGCCGAAAGTCACCGCCGGTCAAGGTGGACGCATCATTATCGGTATGCGTGGGAATAATCCCGAAGTCAGAAACCTCAATGCAAGTGAACTTGCTGAGTTTCTTGAAGAAGCTCGCGCACGTTTGTCACTTATGGAATCCCCCTCCGAGGATATTGTAGCCGGAAATCCCGACTTCACCCTTGACGATTATACACCTTACGAAACGGACGCTGACCGCCGTAAGGCTGAACAGGAGCGTAAGAAAGAGGAAGCCGCCGCCCGCAGAGCCGAAACCAAAGCCAAGCAGGAATTTAAATCAGAGTTGAACGATGCCAAAGGTGTTTGGGAAGCCGCTGACGCTCAAAATATTTCGGACTTTTCAGCCGGACTGAAATCTTGGACACAGTTCTTGCTCGACAAGCATAATGCCGAAATGGCTTATTTCGATGAAAGAGCCAAAATCTACAAAAAATGGAATCTCGAAGAAGACGAGGACTATCAGGAACTGCTGAAGAAGAAAGCGGAGTCAGAGGCCGCATGGCTCAAAAAGAATGCCGCTATAAAGGTTGACGAGGCCAAACGTAAGCAGCAAACCGATGAAACCCAGGCGCAAATGAACTTTGCGACACCGGGTCACACCCTTTATCAGAATGAGGAAGCCCTCAATCAGGAACTGCATAAAATCCGTATTAAGTACCTCGGTCAGATGCAAGCCGCTTATCAGCAGGGCACGGAGGAATACCATAACTATGCCGTTCAGATTGAGCAAGCCGAAGCCGCAGAGCAGCTTCGCCGTCAGAAACTCTATGCCCAACGCATTGCTGAGTGGAAGAAGAAGTATGAGTATCAGGAGGCCGGTGCCCGAATGAAGCTCGAACTTGACCTCCTTGAAGAAATACACGACAAGCAGTTAATCTCCGAGGAAGAATATCAACGTGCCAAGCGTGATATTCAGAAGAAATACGCCACTGAATATCTCCCTGACTCAGCCAAACCCGATTCGGGATCGGCTTCAATGATGGCCGAGCAGAAGAAACGCGACCTCGATATTGTGGCCGACCTTGAAAAGCAGGGTGTCCTTACCCATGAGCAAGCCGAGAAAGCCAAGGACCGCATCAACAAGACCTATTCCAAGAAGCAACTCGATGCGGTGCGTAAGTTCGGTTCTACCGAAACCAACCAACTCCTTGACATTTATGAAGCATGGCAGAACTTCTTCAGCTCTACCGAAGAGGACGGCGGCAACTGGGCCACACGTCTCGCCGCTCTCGCTTCTTCGGTCTTTTCCGTCATGACTGCCGGGATGCAACAGGCATCCGAGTACATGCAGGCGTGTGCCGACCTTGAAACGGCAAAGGTGGAGAAGAAATATGACCGCGAAATCGAGTTGGCAGAGGGCAACTCTTATAAGGTAAAGAAAGCCGAAAAGGATAAGGAAAAGGAGATTGCCAAAATCAAGAATGAGACCAACCGCAAAATGTTTGCTATGCAAATCATTCAGGCGGTTGCTCAAACTGCGACCAACGCCATAAATGCTTATGGCTCTGCCGCCGCAGTCCCGGTTATCGGCTACATTCTTGCGCCTATTGCCGCAGGTATGGCCGTGGCCGCAGGTATGCTCCAAATCGCCACTATCAAAAAGCAGCAACAGGCGAGTGAGGCGCAGGGCTACATGACCGGTGGCTTTACGCCTGAGGGTAAAGCTGACGAAGTAGCCGGTGTTGTTCACAAAGGGGAATGGGTTGCTTCGCAAGCCCTTGTCAATAATCCCCGAACCCGCCCGTTGTTGGAGGCTCTGGACTATGCGCAGCGTACTAACACAATCGGAAGCATCAAGATGTCCGATGTGTCGAGGACAATAACCGCTCCCGCAGTTCTCGCCGCGCAGCCGTCCGCCGCTCCAACCATAGTGAACAACACCTACAACAGCACCGTTCCGACTGCCGATAATTCCACCTTACAGCAGACGCTCAATAGGTTGAATGATAGGCTTAACGAGCCTATAGGAGCAATCGTTACGGTTGCCGGTGACTACGGCATTGAACGTGCTAAAGAGGAATACGACCTCCTTATGCGCAATAAATCACCAAAATCAAAGAAATAATGCAAATCTACGTTGACAATAAACTCGCCGCCCTCAAAAAGGGAACGAGCTTCGAGTATGTCAGTGAAAACAGAATGTTTTCAGGCTCTGACGGCTATACGCTGACAATAACCTTTCCGCTGAAGGACTGCCCTCAGAATATCGCTATCTTCGGCCACATCAACCGTGCCGATGTCATCGCGCAAAGATGTATCTTTAACTGTGAGATACGCGACAAGAATTTCTACAAGTTCGGTTGCATCACCGTTACCGAAATCAACGAGTCGGAGGTCAAGACGCAGTTCCTCGACGGTCGCTCGGAACAAAACTTCGACAAGACTTTTGACAAAATCTATATCAACGAGCTTGACCTCGGTACGCCTCCCACCACGTCCAAATCGGCCATCGCTCCCGAAAGGGCGTGGAGTCCGATTTACAATCCCAACTGCGTTGCGCTGCCGTGGGTGAACGACTATTCCGGTAACATTCAGAATCTTGTCGATTATCACCCTGAGGTTAGAAACAATGGCGTTCTGGTCTCCAACGCCTATTACTCGTGGTCGAATGACATCACCGGCCTGTCGTGGCAACCGTTTCTGCTCTACATAACCAAAAAGATTTGTGAGTCAATCGAATATGCTGCCGACTTCAGCGAGTGGGAAGAAAACGAGGAATACAAATACCTGCTCATCTGCAACACGTTGCCCCACGCATGGTATCTGATCAACTTCGCCCGCGCTTTGCCTCACTGGACGGTTGAGGAATACTTCGAGAAGCTCGAACTCTTTCTGCAAGGCGAGTTCACCATCGACCACCGGGCCAAGCGCGTAACGTTCCACTTTACTGAAAACGTTTTGAGATCTACGGCACCCGTCGAACTGCAAAACGTCGTTGAAGACCATTCAACGGAGGTAAAGGTGGAAGAAGAACAATGTGAATACTCTGTGATGAAGAATCTTGTCTACAAGGAATGCGACCACGACACTTGGAAATACTATTCCTGCGACTGGTTTATCAAAGGGAATAAGTGGCGCATAGTGTCGTTTCGCAGTCTGTCCGAGCTGATGGCTTCACTCAAATCATTCCGCACTTGGGATGGCCGGCGAGGGCGCGACAGTAATATCGACAAAATCTTCTATGCCGAGGATTGCGACTGCCACTTCATCATCGAGACCGTCAGTCGCTACGTTTCTTCTATCAAGTTTGGCCGAGTCAATTTCACCTATCGCTGCATACTAAGGCCAATCAACCTTTTCGGAGGCCGCATCGTCAACGACGATGAAGATGCCGACCAGGATGAAATAGAGTTTGTGCCTGTACGAATAGACTCTACCGAGGACAAATATGGTCGCTGCATGTTCCTGAACTTCTCCGGCTACGACGAGGACACCGGCATCGAGGGTGAGGACGAAAGTAAATATCCCTTCCTGAAGACCCGCACCTCCGAATCCCTTGCCGCAGGGGAGCAGGAGAAGAAAGCCGAGTATTACGACCGCATTTACATCGGCTTTTGGGACGGCGCCCAAAATACCATGGGCAAATTGCCTTACCCTTGGACCGAGGACGTAATCATTGCCGATGACTGGAGCGGCTTCAACTATGCCCACTTCAACCTCCGCATCAACAACCGTTTCGTCAACAAAACCATCGCGCCCAAAATCGAGCCAAAGCAAAAAACCACCTTCAAATTCCTCTCCGACACAATCCCCGACGTCCGCGCCATCTTCTACATCAAAGGCAAGCGCTACATCTGCGAGAAGCTTACAAGCACCTTTACCGAGAACGGCAAAAGCGATCTCGTCAAAGGCGTGTTCTATCCAGTCAAAGACTGACCTCCAAGTCCAGGCATAGCAAAAGCCGCTCCAATCCGGGGCGGCTTTTATGCTATCGACGAACGCATTTTCGAGGCTTCAAACGCTTATCATATCGCAGATAAGAACGAATATCGGAACGGAAAACCGAACGCATTTCGGAACACTAATCGGAGTGGTCATCCGACCGTATTCCGAAATGCTTTTCAGAGCGCTACACCAAACGCTTATTCTCCGCTCCATCATCGGGTGCATATCCTCCTTCCCATCCGTAGAGGACCCAGTTTAGCACCCGGCGGTTAGCCTCGTCGACCTTACGCGGGTCGAACTGAATATAGATGTCTGTCACGGAGTGGCTGCTGTGGCCGAGACCGGCAGCAATTGTCTCCTTGGGGATGTCGAGGCTTGCGGCGATGGTTGCCCATGAGTGACGTGCCCAATAGGTTGTGAGCGTGTCGATTGACAGTTCAAACTCCTGGTTCACGCGCTCTTTGACTGCCTTCAGACCCTTGCAGACATTATTGTAGAAACGTCTGTAATTTTTATTCGTGTCCATATAGTTGAGCAGATAATTATCGCCCCGATATTTGGCGATAATTTCTTCTGCCTCAGGCTCCAGTTTGATGGAGTAGAGCTTGCGGGTCTTGGCTCGCACATAGTCGATGCGACCATCGTGTATCTCTTTGAGGTGGCAGAGGTCGCAGATGTTTATGCCGATAAGCATAAAGGTGAGCTTGAACAGGTCGCGGTAGCGCTCCATCCACGGTTCAAGGTTCTCGGCGTTGAAGATGTGGCGCAGAGTTTCCACATCGAAGTTGCGCTTGCGTGTCGGTTCGCCCTTGATTTTGAAGCGACGGAACGGATAAGCCGTAGTTATCTCGTTGTCAATGGCGAAGTTGAAGACCGCACGGATGTTGCGCATACTGATGGCGCGAGTGTTGGCGGATGGACACGTTTTGGTCAGAAACTGGTCGAAGCGCATCAACCATTCCTTAGTTATGTGTTCAAAGCGCAGCTTGTCAGCGGCTTTGCCCTCGAACGCAAGGATGCGCTTGAGAGTGATGTGGTAGATTTCCCGTGTGCTGCCGTTTTTCAAGTCCATGAATTTCTTGAAGACGGCAACTACGCTTTTGTCATCCTTGACGTTGACGCGCTTGTTGGTTGTGCGCATGATGATTTCATCGCGAATCTCGTTGGCCGAGAGGGCATCGATGTTGATTTCAGCCTCAATCTTCTGGAAGACGAGAACCATCTCGCTTCGTTTGGCCTCGATTTTGTCGTTGAGCGACTTCTTCTGAGGGTGGCCAACGACCTTCTCCTTCTTGGCATCCCAATACTTGGGGTCAAGGCTGATGCCGGTGGCAATGTATGCCGTGCGGCTGAGGTTTGTCACTGCGAGCTTCAGGGGAGCTTCGCCTGTTTTGACGCTCACATGACGGGCGTCGAGATAGAATTTCAATTTTGCCATAGCGGTTAAGTGGCATCCCTTGCATATTCATCATGTAAATCAGCTACTTGCACTCCAAAGTTTGAAAAATTTTTTGCGCATTTTTTGCGCATTTTTTTCGTCAAGGTATCGGAAACGGTCGTCAACCAATCTGCACAAATCGTACTTGGGGGATTTTTTTTAAAACCATCAAATGGCGTGGATGCGGCACCCGAAAAGTGCCTGAAAAAGATAAAACACTAACAAAAAGACTTTTTGTTATAGCCTGATTGTCAGTGTTTTATTGCGGAGAGACCGGGATTCGAACCCGGGATAGGCTTTTGGCCTATATACGCTTTCCAGGCGTACCTCTTAAGCCACTCGAGCATCTCTCCTAATGTTTTTCAGTGGTGTCCGAGGGCTGGAAAAAAGACTTTCCAGGTCTGCCTCTTCAGCCACTCGAGCATCTCTCCAATATGTTGCGCTTTCGTGGTGCTAAGAAAACGCTTTCCAGGCGTACCTCTTAAGCCACTCGAGCATCACTCCTTTTGCGGTTGCAAAGTTAAGAATTGTATTTGTTTAATGGGATATCGCTGTTGTTAAATTTTATTAACGGACGACTGCCACTTGTGTGTTTTGGGTAATCTATCCTGAATTCATCTGGGAAGGTGATGACTTGAATTTACTACTGGGCGCACGCGATAAGCAGCGGCGTCTTGAGCTCATTAAAGAGAAGTATGCCGAATCTGATTTTACCGGACTGATAAAGACCAAACTCCACCCCTATCAGGCCGATGGAGTGAGGTTTGCTTTTGCTGGTGGCCATCGGCACACTCGCCAACATACTAAAACAGCCTGAAGGAGCTAAAAATCTTGTCGAGGCCCTGGTTAAGGAAGACCCTGAAACAGGCAAAGCCAGCCTCAACATCCCCTTGCCCGACAAGGACACCATCGTCAATCTTTTCTCGTCCATCGCCTCAATGCTCAAATAAGAGCCTGAAGATATCGCCGTCAATATCCGATATGGCATCAAGAGGAATTACGGTATTATCGGTGAGTATCAATTGATTGAGACACTCTTCAATCCTCTTTATCGAGCCTTTTACTGTGACATAGGCTCCTCCCTGCTTTCGGCTGTCAGACTGGAAATAGGTGATAGAAACCAGGGGCGGCTCAGCAAAGGAACAGGCGTAGGACAATCTCTGCGTGAGCATCTGCAACTCATCAGCCGAAAGGGAGAGCCGCGACGAAGTGGTCCGGGCAGTCTCTGCAATGACATCCTCATGGCCAGTCAAAGCAGCAAACGGTGCAAACTGGGCAGCTCGCGCCTCCATCGTCATCCTCGGGTGTTTCTTTACACCTTCATAGGTCAATCCTATTATATCCGAATAATTTTTGTTCATTCCAACACCTAAGCTTTGTGACCCCCTATCTGCTGGTTGCGGTCTCGCTGCGTGGCTCCGTCGGCAAAGTTGAGCCCCCGGAGAATAGTATTCTTGCCAAACTGCTTGCGCAGCTTGATGATAGCCTCCTGCCGCCTTCGCTCACGGGCGAGAAATTCATCAGCGGCTCTTTGCTCACGCTCCACAGCCTCATAGTCGGAAAAAAGATCAAGCTGCACCGCGGCGCTATTCTTTGGAGCTTTATTCTCCGGAATCAGCCTGTTTATTGACAGTGTCAATCTGCGTACAAGCAGAATCGGGTTGACAATACGACTGAACAGTTCGACCACCTTCTCAATTATGAGCCTCGATGATGATGTATAGCTGTCAAAGTTAGCTGTGCCATGAGCATGGTAAGGCACCTGGCGGCCATAAAAATCGGTGGACACTTTGCCGTGATACTGCGATCGTATCTTCGGGTCGGTGAGATTTTCGATATCATATCCCACTGTCAGCACTATCTGGTTTGTGACAAGGCCTTTCTCCACAAGCTCAAGAACCACCTCGTCGGCCATCTCCTGAACCACAGTCAAAGCCTTGTCGAATGTATAGGCACATGACAACACCTGCCCACTCGATATTGAACGCGTCTCTGGGTGATATGATTTGATATACTCCATCATCACCGGCTCCCATCCCCAGGCATGGTCAATGATCAGCTCGGCGTTCACGCCAAACTGACCGTAAAACCAGTCCTCATACATGAGCGAAGCCCTGGCTATATCGCCCATGGTACGCAGGCCGGCGGTTTCGAGCTTGCGGGCATACCCACGGCCCACTCGCCAAAAATCGGTCAGAGGAGTGTGATCCCACAGCTGTTGGCGATAAGTTATTTCATCGAGCTCGGCTATGCGCACGCCGTCCTTGTCGGGTGGCATCTTTTTGGCCACGATATCCATGGCAATCTTACACAGATATAGATTTGTGCCTATGCCCGCGGTGGCTGTGATGCCCGTCTCCTCCAATACCTCACGAATCATAGTCATGGCCAGCTGATGAGCTGTCATTTTATATGTGTCGAGATAGGCTGTAGTGTCGATAAAAACCTCATCGATTGAGTAGACATGTATATCCTCGGGGGCAATGTGGCGCAAATATATTTCGTAGATACGCGCCGAATAGTCAACATAGAGCTGCATCCGGGGAGGTGCCACGATATAATCAACGGCAAAGTTACGATTCATGGCAAGTTCACGCCCGGAGGTCGACTTCCCCACCCTACCCCTGCATCTGTTAGCCTCTCTGACCTTCTGCACCACCTCAAAGAGGCGAGGCCTGCCGGGAATGCCAAAAGCTTTCAGCGCCGGCGATACGGCAAGACAGATGGTTTTCTCCGTGCGGCTCTCGTCGGCCACGACAAGGCATGCATCGAGCGGATTCAATCCACGCTCGACACACTCCACCGAAGCATAAAACGACTTCAGGTCTATGGCTATATATTGCCGCCGCCGAGTGCTCATTGTAAATATGGTGTGTAAGGTGTGTACAAATTTACGCAATTTCCATCATTAACCCAAAACAACGACACCACTATCATGCGATGGTGGTGTCGTTGGTGATGTTGTTATGCCGAAGCGTTTCTCAGAAAGTAAACTGAGCCATAGCGCTCAGACGACGGGCATAGGCATGTGCACCTGAAAACTCCTGACGCTTGCCCACCGATACCTCGCCGCCAAACTGTATACGGGGTGTGAGGTTGTAGAATATATTGGCAGCTCCATACAGACCATATTTATATGGGTCTGAAAGCTTGCTGTCGGTAACCCTCGCCTGACCAAACGATACGGTTGTGAAGAGTTTGTGCGAAAAGTGATATGTGGCACCAATGAGATAGCTCCACGAGGGAATAGTGCTCATGCGGCCATCATGACCCGACACACCCACCAGATCATAGGCGCTGAGCAGGAAGTTGCCGGTATTGTTTGTGTACGAACGGCCAAAGTTAAGAGTGCCGTACAGTGTCAACGGTCTCAAGGGATTAAGCACCGTGGAGAGCTGGAAACCCCATCCGTGAAGGCTGTGATTGGTATTGTTCACCAGATTTCTGTAAGGGAGCCAGCGCACTATTCCGGATATGCGCACATGCTGACCGGGAGCCCACTGGTATTGAGCCATTGCCAGAATGTCGGGCACACTTTGGACTCGAGGCTTTGCAGAGGCCGACCCGTCGGAGAGGTAGACGGTCTCGAAGCTCATCGACGGATCCTCAATCGAAGCGGCTACAGAGAAGCCGGTCTTGCCAAACGAGTGCAGGTAGCGCACCAGCATCGTGGTATAGTCCATACTCAGCGTTGTGCCGGTAGCGTCGACTGTTGGGGGCTCGGCAGCGCCGTCCGAGAAGGTTGAGGTGGCATAACCCACAGTCCAGTCATTCAACGTGGCATAAGCCTTGTTGAGCTTGAAATTATTGCTTGTCCCACCGTTAAACTTAGCCTTGATATATACCTGATATGTACCCACCTTAGAGCTGTGGCCTATGACACGGAAATAAAGAGCCGTGCCGTCAGGGGTCCATGCCCAGTGGTTGCGGTTCAGTTCATCGCGCGTCATGGGGATATCGTAAGGTGCAAATGACGATCCAGGCAGAGAGTTGCCCGGGTCGAAATATGTGCGCAGCTTGACATTGCCGCCTATACCCATTGCCAGATTGGCATCACGGCTCATGAAGAGGAAATAAGGGGCATCGGGCTGACGTGTATTCTCAAACTGGTTGATGTAAAACTGCTCGATCAACCGGCGCTGTGATTCCATCGAAGGTTCTCCCCTGTCGCGGTCGCCCAGGAGTATGACCCGCTCGTCTCTCATCATAGAGTCGCGTGCCTCCTGACGGATGGGGGTTCTGGCAAATGCACAAGCCGAGGAAACGACTGTGGCAGCAAGCAGCGCTGTAAAGCGTAATGAGTGTCTCATTGTGTCTTAATTTAGGATTGTTTTACCTTTAATAACATAGAGAGCCTAAAAAAGTTGAAAAACGAGGTAGATTTTGCTCTGAATGGAGCCCAAATAATCAAAAATGATTAAATAAGACTGCTCTGAGCCAATACAAATCCATAATTTTTGGGTATTGTCCGACCTGGGAGGAGGCAGTAATTTTGCATCGTAAAAAAACCATAAACACAAACGCAAAAAACTACATCATCAATGAATCGTTTCAAAATCATGTTCCTTGCTCTTGCTGCACTCATGGCAACCGCCTGCAGCGATGACGACGACAAATCATCATCAAACCCCGCAGCCGAGGTAGCCGGAACATATCAGGGATACACAGTGGCCAAGAGCCAGTATTTCGCCTCCATGGTGGCACCCGACCAGAAAGTGACTCTCACATCCACAGCTACAGGCAAGATAAATGTGGCATACACCTCAGAAACTTGGGGCGAAATTGCCATCAACGACGCTGTTGTCAGCAAACAGGGCAGCCAGTATCTGCTCACCGGCACCGGAACATCCGTGATGGGGCACGCCGGTCAGACCAAAGAATATGAATGCACACTAACCGGCACAATCTCGGGCGGTGAGGCCAACCTTACATTCAAATGCCCGGCCGTGATGGGAGGGCTGGAAATCAACTTCCTCCAGGGCGAAATTCCCGCAGATATCGTAGTGCCCGGCACATACTCTGGTTGGACCAAGGCCGACTGCCTGTATTTCAAGGATATGTATGCCGATGGCCAGAAGCTCACTCTGACAGCCGAGGCCGACGGATCATATACTGCCGCTTTCACTTCTGAGACCTGGGGTGAATTCACCGTCTCAAACATAACCGCCACACGCGAGGGCAATTCATTCAAACTCTCGGGCAACGGCGTATGCAAAATGGGCATGAACGGCAACGTTCAGGAATATCCCTGCACCTTCAGCGGCAATGTTGATGCTGCCAAAAACGATCCCTCATTCTCCTTCAACGTGCCTACTGTGATGGGAGGCCTCACTATTACATTCAAAACCGGCGACATGCCCACCGCAGCCAACTGAAAATGGTAAAAAAGATTGTTAAATTTTTCATTCCGGGAGTGGCAGCGCTGCTGCTCCCGGCTTGCAACGGAATTTTCTCCGATATCTACGACTCGCCTGAGAGCCAGCAGATGTCGACATATGGTTTTATCGTCAACTCAACCTCCACAGAACCCGGCACCATATATATAGACGCCACCGACTATCGCCGCTGGACCTACATTGACTTCCACACACTCAGCATCGACACTCTCGATATCGACTACCCCGAGCCCGCAGCATGGGACATAGCCATTCACCGCTATGACGCCAAGACAAACGGCGGCGTTGTGGCCGAGACCGGAGCCACCAGCTTCACTTCGCCGGTCATAACTCCCGGAGAGTTTGTGGCCGACACCTGGACCACCGAGACCATCATCACCGACATGTCAACCATGATGGACGGCTATCTAAGCTACAAGGAGTCGGACTACAACCCAGAGCTTTCCAAATGGCTCAACGTCGACAAAAGCTCTATGCCCCCGGTGTATACCCCTTCCAGCAAGGTATATATAGCCCGACTGGCCGACGGATCGCACGTGGCACTCCGTCTCGACAACTATATGGATGCCTCTGGCGTGAAAGGATACATGACCATAAGCTACATCTACCCATATAATCTTTGAATTGATGAGAGCGACAATCCTTACACTGACTGCCGCCTTCACTCTCTCCGCAGCGGCTCAAAGCGATAATACCGATGCTGCACTCGACTCTATCGAAGCCGCATGGAACGAGCAGCTCAACACCGTAGTCGTCACCGGCACACGCACCCCCAAGCTGCTCAAGGACTCCCCGGTGCTGACACGTGTCATCTCGGCGCTCGACATCAAACGCACCGACGCCACCAACATCAGCGACCTCCTGCAGTCCGAGCTCCCCGGCATTGAGTTCAGCTACTCCATGAACCAGCAGGTGAGTCTCAATATGCAGGGCTTCGGAGGCAACTCCGTTCTCTTTCTGGTCGACGGCGAGCGCCTGGCCGGCGAGACTCTCGACAATGTGGATTACAACCGTTTAAACCTCAACAATGTGGGGCGTATTGAGATTGTCAAGGGTGGCGCTTCGGCCCTCTATGGCTCAAACGCTGTGGGTGGTGTGGTCAACATTATAAGCCGCGAGGAGACCGAACCATGGGCTCTCAACGTCAACGGCCGCATAGGTGCCCACTCCGAGCAGCGCTACGGCCTCACCGGAAGCTTTAAGGCTGGAATAGTCAGCAGCGCCACCACTATCCAATACAATCACATCGACACCTACAACATGAAGAACGAGGGTGACTACTCGCGCTTCTATGGGGGGCACAACTGGAACATTAAGGAGCGCCTCACAGTCCGTGCCACAGACAAACTCAAGCTCATAGGCCGACTCGGCTACTACTATCGCCAGCGCAACGCTCAGGCCACCTCTCGCGACCGCTACCGCGACTTTTCGGCCGGACTCAGAGGCTTGTATACCTTCTCCAAGGACAACAACCTGGAGCTTTCCTACAACTTCGATCAATATGACAAGAGCGACTATCTCACTGTCACCAACAAGGATGTGCGAAAATACAGCAACGTGCAGAATAGCGGACGCGCCCTGTGGAACCACACCTTCGCCTCGTGCCATATCCTCACCGTGGGTGGTGACGTCATGAGAGACTATCTAAAGTCATATCAGTTTACCAACGGAGACCACAAAACCCAGCTCACCGCCGACGGTATGGCTCAGATAGACCTCAACTTCGCCGACCGCTTCAACATTATAGCCGGAGCCCGCTACGACTATTTCTCGGAGTCGGACATGAAGCACCTGTCGTCGCGTGCAAGCGTCATGTATAAAATTGACCGCGTCAATCTGCGTGCCTCTTATTCCGGAGGCTTTCGTGCACCGACCCTCAAGGAGATGTACATGGACTTCGACATGGCTGGTATATTCATGATCTACGGTAATCCCGACCTCAAGCCCGAAACCAGCCACAACTTCCAGCTCTCTGCCGAATATTCGCGCCGCCTGCTGAATGTCAACATCGGCGGTTTCTGCAACCTTGTGGACAACCGTATCACCACCGCCTGGAGCCAAGCCCTCAAAGGTCAGCTCTACACCAACATAGGCCGCGTCAATATAGCCGGAATAGATGCCAATCTCTCCTGGCGACACACCTGCGGAGCCGGTACACGCATCTCCTACATGTATACTCACGAGCATGTGCGTCACGGTGAGCCCTACACCTCATCCACCCGCCCGCACACCGCCACAGTGCGTCTCGACTATGCCAAAAACTGGAAAAACTACGGACTGATGGTGGCCCTCAACGGCCGCTATCTCTCGGCAGTCACCGTCGACGAGTACACATCGCTCACCGACTACTCTGACGTAGAGAAAGTGCGCTATCCGGCCTACACTATGTGGAAGCTCAATATGACCCACACCTTCATGCAGGGCATAAACCTCACAATGGCCGTAGACAATCTTTTCAACTACGTACCAAAATACTACTATAACAACTCACCCACTACAAACGGTGCTACATTTTCAATAGGTCTCTCTCTCGACATCAATGAGATAATATGAAACGACCCTCCCGAAAACTTGTAATCATCACTCTGTGCTGCGCCCTTCTGCTGGGCGTGGCACTTGTGGCCTGGAATATACTGGCCTCTCCCACACGCATAGCATTCGTCAACTATCAGGCCATAACCCTGGGGCAGATAGCTAAGGCAAAAGGGGATGCTGTGCCATTCGTGAAAATCTCCGACCTCCCAGTCGATCAGCTCGACAAGGCCCCTGACTACGATATGGTCTTTGTCAACGGCATGGGGCTTCGTCTTATCGACGAGCAGCGGCAGGCTCTGGTAAAAGCCGCCGAAAACGGCACACCTGTGCTCACAACCTCGGCCACAAACCCTCAGAACCTCATAGTATCCGTCGACTCCATCGACGGTGAGTATCTCAAACAGTTTCTGGCAGGCGGCACAGCCAACTATCGCAACCTGCTGCGCTATGTCAGAAAATTTATCGACGGCAAGAGACTCTTTGCGGAGACTCCCGGCGACCCGCGCCTGTCCACCAGCTCGCTTCTCTATTATCCGTCGGCCGACGAGGAGCTCGACTTCCCCTCGGTGGCATCCTACGAAGCATATCTCCGCGAGCATGGCAAGCTCGATGAATCAGCTCCGCGCATCATCCTCACAGGTCAGATGGGCGTGGCCGATAGCCTTGTGGCTCAGCTGGAGAGCAAGGGCTACACCGTGTATCCCGTTAATATAATACAGCAGTTCATAGCCCGCGGCCACGCCGACTCGGTAGGTGCATCGGCACTGATCAACATGGCTCACGGACGCATGGGCGACAATGTGGTGGAATATCTCGCCGCAAACAACATTCCGCTCTTCTCGCCGCTCAATGTCAACCGCGGTTACGATGAGTGGATGGCCGACAATATGGGCATGAACGGCGGCTTCCTGTCGCAAAGCGTGGTGACTCCCGAGATAGACGGCGCCGTCCGCCCTTTCTCGCTCTTTGCCCACTTCGAAGGTACCGACGGACTGCCATATGTCCAGGCCATACCCGGACGCCTTGAGGAGTTTGTTGGCACTGTCCACAACTATCTCACCCTGCGCACCAAGCCCAACAAGGAGAAGAAAGTGGCCATATTCTACTTCAAAGGCCCCGGTCAGAACTCGCTTGTGGCCGAAGGCATGGAGGTAGCTCCCTCGCTCTTCAATCTCCTCACACGCCTCAAGGCCGAGGGATATGACACCGGCACACTGCCGGCTTCAGCCTCAGAGCTGGAGAAGATGATTGCCGAGCGCGGCCGTGTATTCAACGGCTATGCCACCGGCGCCATGGACGAGTTTGTAAAAACCACATCCCCCCTGATAGTCTCGCACGACGATTACGACAAATGGTGTGAGGCCTCATTATCGCCCGAGATGCGGGCTGACATCGATGCCGTCGACGGAACTTTCCCGGGTCACGGCATGACCGACGGCAATGGCAATCTGGCCATCGCACGCCTGCAGTTCGGCAACATAGTACTCATCCCGCAGACGGCCGCCGGACTTGGCGACGACGATTTCAAAATTGTACACGGCACCGACGCAGCTCCTCCTCACGCCTATGCTGCCGCCTATCTCTGGGCGCGTCACGGCTTCGGAGCGGATGCACTCATGCACTTCGGTGCACATGGATCGCTGGAGTTCACACCCCGCAAACAGGCCGCCCTCGGCAGCAATGACTGGCCCGACCGTCTGGTGGGTACAATGCCCCATTTCTACGTCTACGCCACATCAAACGTTGGTGAGGCCATGATAGCCAAACGCCGTTCTTATGCCGGCATCGTCAACTACCTCACACCTCCTTTCATGGAGAGCAACGTAAGGGGGATATACAAGAATCTTTCTGACGCTATCGTTGACTATGGCCGAGCCAAAACTCCGGCCGACTCTCTGCGAGCAGCGGGCCTGGTGAAGAAATTCACCCTTGAGCTCGGCATACACCGCGAACTGCGCATCGACAGCAACAAGCCGTTTACCGATGCCGACATTCTGCGGGTTGAGAACTTTGCCGAGGAGCTCGCCAACGAGAAAATCACAGGCGCTCTTTACATCATGGGTGTCCCCTACTCTCCCGAGCATATCCGCTCTACCGTCGAGGCCATGACCGTCGACCCTATAGCCTACAGTCTGCAGAAGCTTCGTGGAGGCGATATCCGCTCGCTGCGCGCACAAGCCAAACAGCTGGTGGCCTCCGGGGTTACTGTCGACGACGCCACCATTTGCCGCATTGCCGGTATTACTCAAGCCGAGCTCGACAGTGTACGTCGCATCAACGATGTTATAGAAGGATCTCACGACATGCTCTCACGCATGATGGTAATGGGCTCGATGATGCCCTCTGCACCCCAGAAAGCACCTTCAAAAATCTCCGACCGTCCTGTATCGGCTGGTAAAGGCCACAAGATGATGCCCGGCATGACTCCCGAAAAGGCTCTTGCAATGGCTCGAAAAATGGGTGCCTCTGAGGAAGCCATAAAGAAGATGGAAGAGGCTATGAAACACAAGAATGTCACCCCCGGTGCCTCCTCAGGCAAGCATGGTGGCATGATGGGTGGACACTCTTCTTCCAAGGAGCTCACTGCTGCAGAAATAAGCTTTGCCCAGGCAGTGGCTGAGGTAGAGAATGCCCTCAACAACATAAGCGTCTACCGCGAGGCTCTCATCTCGAGCCCTCAGGCCGAACTCGCATCAATAGTCAACGGCCTGAACGGAGGCTATATCTCCCCTACCTCGGGTGGCGACCCTGTGCTCAACCCCGAGATTCTCCCCACCGGACGCAACATGTATGCCGTCAACGCCGAGGAGACCCCCTCAGTGGTGGCCTGGGAGAAAGGCAAGAATCTCGCCGACAATACCATAGCCATGTATCGCAAAGCCCACGGCGACTCCATACCCCGCAAAGTGAGCTACACACTATGGAGCAGCGAGTTCATAGAAACCGAAGGCGCCACGATAGCCCAGGTGCTCTATATGCTCGGTGTTGAGCCCGTGCGCGATCCCTTCGGCCGTGTCACCGACCTGCGCCTCATTCCCTCGGCCGAGCTGGGACGTCCGCGCATCGATGTGGTGGTGCAGACCTCCGGACAGCTGCGCGACCTGGCGGCTTCACGCCTGTTCCTTATTTCACGTGCCGTAAAGATGGCTGCTGCAGCCGACGACAAGGAGTATCCCAACTACGTGGCCGAAGGCGTCGTTGAATCCGAAAGCCATCTGGTGAAGAACGGTGTCACCCCCAAGGAGGCTCGCGAGCTTTCCACTGCCCGTGTGTTTGGCGGCGTCAACGGCAACTACGGTAGCGGCATCCAGGGGATGGTTGAGGCAGGCGACCGCTGGGAAGACGAAAGTGAGATAGCCTCGACATATATCAACAACATGGGTGCGATATATGGCAGCGAGGAAGATTGGGAGAAGATGCGCGAGCATGCCTTCGAGGCAGCCCTCACGCGCACCGACGTGGTGGTTCAGCCTCGCCAAAGCAACACCTGGGGTGCATTGAGCCTGGATCACGTCTACGAATTCATGGGTGGTATGAACCTGGCCGTCCGCAATGTGACCGGCAAAGACCCCGAGGCTTATCTCAGCGACTACCGTAACCGCAACAATGTTCGCATGCAGGAGGTGAAGGAAGCCATTGGTGTGGAGAGTCGCACCACCATCCTCAACCCCACATATATTAAAGAAAAAATGAAGGGTGGCGCCGGCGATGCTTCAGGACTGGCCGATGTGATTCGCAACACCTACGGCTGGAATGTGATGAAGCCCGAGGCTATCGACGATGAGCTTTGGGATGATATCTACGACACCTATGTGGCCGACAAAAACAATCTCGGTGTAAAGGAATACTTCAAATCAGTCAACCCGGCCGCCATCCAGGAAATGACCGCTGTGATGCTCGAAACCGTGCGCAAGGGTATGTGGGATGCTACCCCCGAACAGGTGGCTGCCATGGCCGACCTCCACACCGAGATGGTCAAAGAATATGGAGCAGCATGCTCTGGCTTCGTGTGTGATAACACCAAGCTGCGCGATTTCATCTCCGAAAAAGCCAAGCCTGAAAACGCTGTCGCCTACAATCAGTCGGTGGCTCAGGTAAGAGCCGAGGCCGTGTCGGGCGACGACGGCATGGTGATGAAGCGCGAGGAGCTCAACAAGACCGACTCCGTAGTAAACCGCATCAGCGGTGTGATTGTGGCCGTAGGCGTGATTGTGGCTGTGGTGATAATCATTTTATTGCTGCGTCGCCGCCGCAAACTGAACGCAAATGAATGATTTTTCAGCATGGAAACAGTTGTTCTCATAATAATGCTGACAGTGGTGGTCAACTTCCTGCTGAAGTTGACCTTCCATCGCCCCCTGGGCGCGCTGGCTCTATGCGCTCTGGCTGCGGCTTTCACGGTGCTCTCCATCGACTATGCCACATCCCAGTCCAAGACCCAGATAGCCTCGTGGCTCTCTCAGCCCGACCTTATGCTCGACACGTCGGTGCTTCTCACAATCGATGTGGCTCTGCAGATGGCATTTTGCATCCTCACCGGCCGCATGCTCACCGGCGGACTTACACGAAAGGAGACACTGTGGCGCACGGTAGCTCTGTGGTTTCCAGGAATACTGATTTTCCCGGTTCTGTTCGCCCTGCAGGTTGAGGTAATTTTCGCAATGCCGGGCACTGACTTCACCGTTTTGGGGTGGTCAGTCGCTGCTCTGATATTCATTCTCCTCCCTCTCCTTGCCGTGGGTCTGCGCTATCTGCTCCCCGA
The DNA here is from genome assembly GCA_023664185.1 of Muribaculaceae bacterium. Taxonomy (GTDB): domain Bacteria; phylum Bacteroidota; class Bacteroidia; order Bacteroidales; family Muribaculaceae; genus Duncaniella. Next base: position 714,957 of record JAMPGA010000001.1, on the reverse strand, counting down.
GCCCGACCTGCGCCTCGAACTCCTATTTTTACTCTCTCTGCTCACCGCCGCACTCGGCGTTATAGCCACTGTCAACGGTCGAACGGCAGCCGCCGGTACGGGCCGCGTAGAGTGGGATGCCCTCATCGGAGTGCTCGCCATACTTGCCATCGGCACAGTAGCCGGGATCATTATCTTTAAATATAAAACATCAAAAATACAATGAACGTCATCTCCAACATTCTCTACTGGATCTCTACCGGTCTGCTTGTGCCGGTGATTGTTCTCCTCATCATCTTCTTCATACGTGCCATTATACTGATAGGCACATTCTTCGGACAATACATGCAGGAACGCAAGAGCTCGGCGCGCCTCTATGGCAAGATCAACACCCTCACCCCCGACACCATCAATGAGTTTGCCGCATCTCTGCCCGAAAAGTCAGGCTCCCTGGCAGTGTCTTACGCTAAAAAAATCATTTCAGCCAAAGGCAACGATGCCAAGATAGACCTTCTGTTGTCGGAATTCGAGATTGAGTCTGACAAAAACATCTCCACCTCAAAGGTGCTCACCAAGATGGGTCCCATACTCGGACTTATGGGCACACTTATCCCCATGGGTCCGGCTCTCGTGGGTCTGGCCACCGGCGATATATCTTCGATGGCCTACAACATGCAGGTAGCTTTCGCCACTACGGTAGTGGGTCTGGTGGTCAGCGCCATAGGTTTCCTAACCCAGCAGGCCAAGGAGCGCTGGGCCATGAAAGATCTCACCGCCCTTGAGTATATTGCCAATATCCTGACTGATACCAAAAACTCCTGACCATGAGACGCCGACGTCATTCAATTCTGCACCGAAACGAGGAGATCGACCCCATGAGCGTGGTGAGCAATCTCTTCGACGTGGCTATGGTCTTTGCCGTGGCGCTTATGGTGGCTCTCGTCAGCCGCTACAACATGACCGAAATGTTCTCGCAGGAAGATTTCACCATGGTGAAAAATCCAGGCAAGGACAATATGGAGATCTTAACCAAGGAAGGGGAGAAAATAAACCGCTACACCCCCTCGGAAGATTCCGATCCATCATCCAACAAGGGCAAACGCGTAGGCACAGCTTACCAGCTCGAAAACGGCGACATAATCTACGTGCCGGAGTAACAGTATGAGTGTAATAATGAATCCGGTTTCGTAGCAAGTCTACGAAACCGGATTAAATTTTTATCTACATTTTAGATCTCTATCGACTCTGCTTGAAGAGCCATTCCCTCACTGAGGGGATGCGATAGGCGTAGTCGAACGAATACATGTGTTCGCTGCCTTTGCCGTCGGCCGGGAGTACAGTGCCCGGTTCAAACTGGAAGATGTTGATGGGTGCGCCCTTCTCGAGCATCACACCGGCAAGCTCGCTCTGGCGTGCTTCAGGAAGTTTGGCGCTCCACGATGCAAACGTATATTGCACGGCGTCCTTCTCGGCAGCCTCTTCGAGGGGCTTGATGTCGGCATAAGCCTTACCCTTGTCGCCGGCTATGAAATAGACAAACTTGTGGCGTGCCAGCGCGTCGAAAGTCTTGGTGTCCCAATGGCTGTCAACAAAGATCGATGCGGCAAAGAGGTCAGGGTAAGCCACGTTGAAATACATGGATATCATACCGCCCATCGACTGGCCTGTGGTGTAAATCCTGTTGATGTCAACATTTTTGTCCGAGGCGATGCTGCTCACCATCCGGGCCACTATGTCGACCTCATCAGTATGCTTGTAGTCATCGTTGACGGCCACTCCCGAAAACTGAGGCACCAGCACATAGCAGGGATGCTGCGACTGCCACTCCTGAGTGGCCCAAACAAGGGCACCGTAGCCCTGTGTGAGCGGTGTAGCATAATCGTTGCCCGGAGTGCTCGCATCAGCCATAAAGAGCACCATGGGATATTTCTTCGAGCTCTCGGCACCTGCCGGCGAGAAGAGATTATACTTCATGGTCTTGCCAGTAGTGGGATCGGTATAGATGAGTTGTTCAAACTTGGGCACCAAGGTCTTTATCATCTCCTGGAGCTGAGCGTCGCCGCTCTTATCTATCACGGGGCCCCCACCGGGAGTGCCCAGCTGCGGTCCGGAGCCCGAATGTTGTGTCGAATCTTGGCTTGTTGCCTGGCGGTCAGCGTCTTGGCGGCCTCCGCACGACACGGCGGTCACTGCGGCCGTGCTCAGAGCTGCGGCCATAAGGGCGTTGAATGTCAGTCTGTTAAGTTTCATAAACAATCTTTATAAGGGTTAGTCATTATATTGATATAAAACCCTCACACCCCAAATTGTTTATGACGGTAGATTATTTTTACAGAAACGGTGTATCGAAATCGGCTAATGTCAGACGGTGCTGATCCTTTTCAGACAATATCATTTCGCTTTCCGGCAGCCCCCAGTCTATACCTAATGCAGGGTCGAGTGCCGAGATGCCACCCTCCGACTCTGGCGCATAGAAGGCGTCACACTTATATTGAAACAGGGCTCTTTCAGACAACACCGAATAGCCGTGGGCAAAGCCGCGGGGTATGAACAGCTGCCGGTGGTTCTCGCCCGAAAGCTCTACAGCCAGATGCTTCCCATAGGTGGGCGAACCGCTCCGTAGATCCACGGCTACATCGAGCACCCTACCCTCCACGCATCTCACCAGCTTGCTCTGGGCAAACGGTGGAGACTGGAAATGCAGACCGCGCACCACTCCGCGGGTCGAGAGTGCCTCGTTGTCCTGCACAAAGCTTACATCATAGCCCACCAGTGGCGATGCCTGCTCATTGAAATCGCGCTGAGAGTAGCTCTCGAAAAAATATCCCCGCCCGTCGCGGAAGATACGTGGTTCAACAATGAGGACTCCCTTTATTGGAGTTTCAATTATATTCATTGATGTTCTGTTTGATGTTCATGATGCACTTCTCCAGCGAATCTACCCAGTAGGGTGTCTCTACGCCCAATATGCGGCGCGTGCGTTCCTTGTCGAGCACGGAGTAAGCCGGGCGTTCCACCGGCGATGGGTATTCCGAGCTGCGACACGGCTGAATGTCACAGTCGACATGCCCGGCTATTCGGGCTATCATGCAGGCGAAGTCAAACCACGAGGTCACACCTTCGTTCGAGTAGTTGTAGATGCCGGGGTGAGTGAGATATTTCCTGTCTGACACTATCTTCACCAGCGCCTCGGCCAGGTCGAGGGCATAGGTGGGTGTGCCACACTGATCGTAGACCACCTTGAGGCTCGGGCGCGTTGAGGTGAGGCTGAGCATCGTTTTGCAGAAGTTTCGGCCATACTCACTGTAGAGCCATGAAGTGCGCATTATCAGATACCTGCATCCCGACGCCTTGATGCGCTCCTCGCCATGCAGTTTGGTCAGGCCATACACACCGGCCGGAGTCCCCTTCATGTCGGGAGTGCAAGGGGTGTTATATTGCTCATGGCCATACACATAGTCGGTGGAGATATGGATAAGTGTCCCATCCCTTTCAGCCATAACTTCGGCCAGTATCGACGGGCCGAGTGCGTTGAGTTTCTCAGCCAAAGCGGCCAGAGTTGGGTCTGTTTCGCAGGTGTCTACGTTGGTCCATGCGGCACAGTTGATGATGACATCCACGTCGTTGCGCTCCACGAATTCCCTCACGGCAGTGCGGTCGGTGATGTCGAGAGGTAGCGTGTCTGGGCCGGCTGCAACATCGGTAAAAAAATAGCAGTCCGCGGAGGTGCTTGACGCTATGCGGAGCTCGTTGCCCAACTGGCCGCATGCACCGGTCACGAGCACATTAATTGGCATGGGGGTTCTGTCATCTGTCGCCATACATGGAGTCGTAATATCGCATATAGTCTCCGCTGGTCACATTGTTGAGCCACTGCTCGTTGTCAAGATACCAGCGCACGGTTTTCTCTATCCCCTCCTCAAACTGCAGTGAGGGCTCCCAGCCGAGCTCGGCCTGGAGTTTGCGCGAGTCTATCGCATAGCGGCTGTCATGGCCTGGGCGGTCAGTGACATAGGTGATCAGCTTATCGGAACTGCCCTCGGGTTTGCCGAGCATGCGGTCGACGGTGCGTATCAATACCTTTATCAGATCGATGTTTTTCCACTCGTTGAAACCACCTATATTATATGTCTCTCCCGGCTTGCCGCGGTGAAATATCAGGTCGATGGCCCGAGCATGGTCTTCTACATAAAGCCAGTCTCTCACGTTTTCCCCTTTGCCGTATACTGGGAGTGGCTTGCCGTGGCGTATATTGTTTATAAACAGCGGTATCAGCTTTTCGGGAAACTGATAGGGACCGTAATTGTTCGAGCAATTGGTGACGAGTGTGGGCATGCCGTAGGTGTCGTGATAGGCTCTGACGAAATGGTCGCTCGAAGCCTTCGAGGCACTGTAAGGTGAGTGAGGTTCATAGCGTGAGGTCTCCACAAAGAATTCGGTGCCATATGCCTCATGTCCTCCGGCCGAGGCGCGTGTGCTGAACGGAGCCGCCACACCCTCGGGGTGGGTGAGCTTGAGAGCTCCGTAGACCTCGTCGGTGGAAATGTGGTAGAAAAGTTTCCCTTCAAACCCTTCGGGGCGCGATGTCCAGTATTCCATGGCCGCCTGCAGTAGAGCCAAGGTGCCCATCACATTGGTGCGAGCAAAGGTGAAGGGGTTCTTAATCGAACGGTCCACATGGCTCTCGGCCGCCAGATGTATCACACCGTCTATCTCATACCGGTGCATGATGGAGCGCATACTCTCAATATCGGCAATATCGGCTTTCACAAACCTATAGTTCGGGGCATTCTCCAGATCCTTAAGGTTTTCGAGATTGCCGGCATAGGTGAGTTTATCGAGATTGACGATGGTGTAGTCGGGATAGCGGTTGACAAACAGTCTCACCACATGCGACCCGATGAAACCAGCGCCTCCGGTTATGAGAATATTGCGTTTCATATCTGTGTCTCAAAGTTTTACTTTACCCTCTTCTATCACTTCCAGCAGATATTGTCCATACTGGTTTGCCGCCATGGGCGCGGCTATGCGCCGCAGAGTCTCGGCATCAATCCATCCGCTGCGATAGGCTATCTCCTCGAGCGAGGCCACCTTTACGCCCTGGCGCTTCTCTATGGCTTCTATGTAGGCCGACGCTTCGGTGAGCGAGTCGTGGGTGCCCGTGTCGAGCCATGCAAAGCCGCGGTCGAGTAGCTGTATTTTCAGACTGCCCTCCTCAAGATACAGCTGGTTTAGTGTAGTAATCTCCAGCTCGCCACGTGCCGAGGGCCTGATGCTGCGGGCTTTCTCCACCACTGAGTTGGGATAGAAATACAGACCCACCACAGCATAGTTTGACTTGGGATGACGCGGCTTCTCCTCTATGGATATGCAGCGTCCCTCGGCGTCAAACTCAGCCACACCATAGCGCTCTGGATCCTTGACTTGATAGCCGAATACAGTGGCTGTATTCTGCTCCTCGGCATCATAGATAGCCGTGTGGAGCTTCGTCAGGAAATGGCTCCCATGAAAGATATTGTCGCCAAGCACCATGCAAACTGCGTCCTTGCCTATGAAATCTGCTCCGAGTATAAAAGCCTGGGCCAGTCCGTCGGGCGATGGTTGCTCCACATATTCAAACCTCACCCCATAGTCGCTGCCATCGCCAAGCAGATGGCGAAACAGGGGCAGATCTCGCGGAGTGGAGATGATGAGTATATCTCTTATCCCCGCCATCATCAGAGTGGAGATGGGATAATAGATCATGGGCTTATCGTAGACCGGGAGCAACTGCTTGCTCACAGCCTTGGTGATAGGATACAATCTGGTGCCACTACCTCCGGCCAGGACGATTCCTTTCATGAGTTTATTCAGTGGGTTGGACAGTCTAATTTCTCATATTCCGAGTTCTTGCTCTTGAACTCCGGGACAGTATTTTTCATCAGTCTCACCATCTCGGTAGTCGTTACCGATACGGCCAATTTGGTGAGGCGGGTGGCCACATCGCGAGCACTTTCGTAGGGATACTCGCGCGCTTTGGCCACATAAATGCGGGCATGGGCGGTGGGAATGGTGTTTTCCTTGGTGGCGAGCACCTCCTCATACAGCTTTTCGCCGGGACGCAGTCCTGTAAACTCTATCTTTATGTCGCGCCCCACCTCGAGTCCGGCCAGGTGTATCATGCGCTCGGCCAGAGTAACAATCTTGACCGACTCTCCCATATCGAACACAAAAATCTGTGTTCCGGTAGAGAAGGTGGCTGCCTCCATCACCAGGCGGCAGGCCTCGGGGATTGTCATGAAGAAACGGTTTATGTCGGGGTGAGTCACAGTGATGGGACCACCATGTTCTATCTGCTCGCGGAAACGGGGTATCACAGAGCCATTGGAGCCCAGCACATTGCCGAAACGGGTGGTGACAAACGAGGTCCTGCCCTCTATTTCGCCACGCTCTATGGCCAACCCGAGCGACTGCACATATATCTCTGCCAGGCGCTTGGTGCAGCCCATAATATTGGTGGGGTTGACGGCTTTGTCGGTCGACACCATCACCATCTTCTCCACACCGTATTCCACACATTTGTCGGCCACCTGGCGTGAACCTGTCACATTGACTCGCACGGCCTCACAGGGATTCTCCTCCATGAGGGGCACATGCTTGTAGGCCGCTGCGTGAAACACCACCTGGGGGCGATATTCGCGGAACACGAAGTCGAGACGAGGTATGGAGCGCACATCTCCTATCACAGGCACAAAGTCGAGCTGCGGGAAGCGGTCCTCGAGCTCAAGTCTGATATTGTGGAGCGGAGTTTCGGCGTTATCGTAGAGAATAAGCTTCTTCACACCGAAGGTGGCCAGCTGGCGGCATAGCTCCGAACCTATAGAGCCGGCGGCGCCTGTCACCATCACCACCTTGTTACTGAAGTTGGCTATGATCTCGTCCATCGAAATCTTTATCTCCGGACGTCCCAGCAAGTCTTCAATCTTTATCTTGCGTATATAATTGTTGAGCTGCTTGCCCTCGGTCATCTCGTCGACACCGGGCATGATATATGTGCGCAGGTTAGCTTCCTGGCAGTATTTTATCAGACGATCCTGCTCAAGGCGTGCATCGGCCACATAGGGGAAGAGTATGCCCTCGATGGCCTCCGTAGCGGCAATGATCTTAAGATTGCTCGGTGTTTCGAAGTAGTTCACCTTCAGTCCGGACAGCTGATGACCCACTCGGTTTTGACCGTAAATGATGAACCCGCACACCTTATAGTGGGGCGAATGGCGCAGTCTCGACACCATCGACACGGCTTTGTCGTTGGTGCCATAGACCAGCACTCGCTTTATCTGGCTGTAGGGCACGATATCCGACTTAACACGGTCGTAGAGCACCACCATAAGCACCCTTATCAGCATCAGAGCCCCGACTGTGATAAAAAAGTCGATAAACACCATACTGGCCAGCAGGTGGCATGTGAACCCCATAGGCGAGATGAAGCCCATCAGTATGAACAGGAACATCTCTTTCCCCAAAACGGCTATGCTCAGGCGGCCAATCTCGCGTAGAGTGCTGTAACGGATTATGGCACGATACACACGGTAGAGCCTGAACGACAATACCGATGCCACAAACGACAGCCCCATCCACAGCAAGGTGTTTTCCTGACCCAACTCAAAGTCGGGCACCAGGATGCTCACCAATACGAGCACCGACATGGTGGCCACCAAAGAGCCAATTATATCCATGAAGAAAACCGCCCCCGTGTTGAGGAAGCGCTTCATGAAATAGCCCTTAACATTATGAATTATTGACATTTCAGCAGGCTAATAAGACAATACATTTAATAAAGACACACAATTACACGCGCCGCCAAAGGCCTTATTCCGATACAATCGGAACCGTCACGGACGGCATTACATAAAAACTCTGTAAAATTACGTTTTTTTCACAACATATGCAAATCCTCCTGACCCGAAGAACGTGTAAGAGTGTGTCTAATAAAGGGTGTTAACGCGTAGGGTTCATGCTATGAGATGTATTTATCGATGCAGTTTCAGAAGTGTACTGGATGTACACTCCTGAAACAAAGCGATAAAGACATCCATAGCATGAAGTCAAATCATTCTTACTTTCCGCGTCGCTTAGCCTCATAAGACTTTTGTTATTTATGAAATATTGTTTTAACGAGTGTGAATTAACGAAAATTACCTCGGTTAGGCCACTCTTTGCCACTTTTTGTCTAAAGATTGGCCGCCCTACACGTTAACATCCTTTATTCGACACACTCTAAAACTCAAAATGAGTGCCCCGTAGGGTGTCGTGGAATGCATTGTCGCTGTTTTTCCACGACCCCTACGGGGCCATATTTCATGCTATTTGCTCATTCACAGGGATGAGCCCTTGGGCTATGTAGCCGTGCCCCATACTGGGGCGAGATCTTTTATTAGATTTTAGGAATGATATATTTGCGTTTCCCTAAAATGTCATTCCTAATTCCAAATTCCTAATTCCTAATTCAACCTTTGTCTTTGCCATCGCCATAGTTGTAGCCATAACCGTAGCCATAACCATAACCGTAGCGGTAGGAGTGGGAGTAGCCGTAGCGGCCCTGATCGTTGCGTGTGCCGTTGAGAATAAAGGCCATGTTGTGGAACTTCTTCTCTTCATAGATTCTGTCGAGCTCGCGGAGCATGGAGCGTTCCAGCAGACCGGCGCGCACGATGAAGAAGGTATGGTCGGCAAAACGGTCGATGATCTGAGCGTCGGCCACAACCTCGACGGGCGGACAGTCTATGATGATGCAGTCATACATAGGTTTGAGCTCGCCCATCAGCTGGCCGAATCTGGGCGACTCGAGGAGCTCGGTGGGGTTGGGAGGAATTGTACCCACGGGCAGGACATCGAGAGTGTCGCATCCGAATCCCTTCACGATCACTGACTCTATGTCGGAGACACCGCCGCTCAGATAGTTTGACATACCTGTTTCAGGCGAGCCAACGTAGGCCGATGTTGAGCCGTGGCGCATATCGCCGTCGACCACCAGTACTCGCTTGTGCTTCAGGGCTATCGACATGCCAAGGTTCACAGAGATAAACGATTTACCGGAACCGGGGTTGAACGAGGTGAGAGCCACGATGTTGTGGCCTGTGCCCGACGATCCACACATAAACTCCACATTGGTGCGAAGCACGCGGAAGGCCTCGTTGATGATATTTCGGCTTCCGGATTTCACGAGGGTCTTGTTTACCTCGGTTGAGTCCTTGTCGGCCTTCTTTTGCTTTGACGACGAGTATTCGGGAATCTCGCCAAGGAAGGGCACAATGAGATTTTCCACATCTTTGCGACCACGCACCTTGGTGTTGCTGGTCTCCATAAGGAAGATTATACCAACGGGGATGGCCAGACCTATGAGGAGACTAATGCCCAGGATTTTGTTGCGGTTGGGCGATGTGGGGCCGTAGCTCGAAGGCTTGTTGACGATGCGGGTATTATAGGCTGTAAAGGCCTGCGAAAGCTCGTTCTCCTCACGTTTCTGCAGCAGGAACAGATAGAGTGACTCCTTCACCTTCTGCTGTCGTTCTACGGAGAGAAGATATTTGGCCTGGTTGGGGTTTGAAGCCAGCTTTGAAGTGGTGCTGGCCTGCGATCCCTGGAGGCTCTTAATCTGGGTAGTGAGCACGATGATGGAGTTGTCTACGGAGGCCAGAATAGCCTGACGCACCTGTGCCATCTGCTCGGTGAGCTGCATTACCAGAGGGTTCTTGTCCGACGACTTGGACAGCAGCGAGTTGCGCTGGAGCACAAGGTTGTTATACTCGGATATCTGCGACTGTATGTTCACATTCTCCACGCCCGAGTTGGCCGGCAGCAGCTTGGTGCCGTCCATGTCGGCTCCGAGATACGACTTGATATAGCGTGTCAGCTGCAGCTGGTTGTTCAGACCCAGTATCTGCTGTGATATCTCCTGGTTCTGGCTCATATACATCGACGATGCAGCATCGACGTTGGGGATAAGGTGTTCACTCTTGTACGATGAAATATCGGAGTCCACATGCCCAAGCTCAGACTCAATGACACCCAAACGTTCGTTAATGAAGTTTGAGGTAGAGACGGCTATCTGGTTCTTGTCGCGAATCCAATACTCGTTGTATACACCTATAAGAGTATTGATAAGCTCCTGAGCGCGCTGGGTTGACTGGTCGGTGATGGTGATGTCTATCACCGTACCGTTGTCGTTGCTCTTTACAACGGTAAGACGTCCGTCATAGGCACTTGCAGTGGAGTTGACGGGAGTTTTCACTACATTGAGTTTCACGCCCTGACCCTTCACATAGTTATTGCTCGGAGCCACCACGATCGGGCCTATCGGGGTGTTGATGGTATCCTTGAGCGTACCTTTATATTCCTCTTTTCCGGAATCGATGTCGCCCGATTTCAGATCGGTGATAGTCACAGCTCCTTTTGCCGAGACAGCCAGATCGAAAGAGGCCGAGCTATTCTCGGAAAAATCGGGCAGCGAAACCTTGACGGGCAGTGTAGAGCCATAGGCCACGCTTTTGTGGAAGCGCCCAGGCAGATAGTAGTTCATGTCGAGACTCAGACGTCTCACTACCTCTTCCATTAGGTCGGCCGACTTCAGTGTGGTGATTTCGTTCTGAATGTTGGTCTTGTTCTGAAAGAGACCGAAGCTGCCAAAGTCCTCGCCACCGGCCGACTTGCCCGCCGACTCATCCTTGATAAGGATAGAGGCTGTGGTGGTGTAGACATTTGGGGTGCGCAACAGATATATCACACCTGCACCCATACATACCACCACCGACAGCAACAGCCAGGGCCAGAAGTGAAGGGTGCGATAGAGTATGTCGAGAATAGGCACCGACTCGTTTGCGTCGTCTTTCTTTCTCTGTGTTGATTCCGATGTGTCAGCCATAACGGTTTATTTTGTCAATGTAGTAACAAGTGTGGCTATAGTGAAGCCGAACGAGGTGAGCGAAATCCAGAAGCCCGGAGTGTAGGGAGTGTTTCCGTTGGGTGTGGTCTCGCGCTTGGCCTTGTCGTTGGGCTCTACATAAATAAGGTCGTCCTGCTGCAGATAATATACGGGCGAGCTGGCCAGCTCCTGGGCATTGAGCAGATTGACACGGTAGGCCTCCTGCTGTCCGCCTCCAAGATTGCGCATCACCAGAATGTTCTCACGCATGCCGTTCATTGTCAGGTCGCCTGCCATGGCGATAGCGTCGATAATGGTGAGATGATCCTTGTTAAACTCATAGCGTCCGGGCGAGTTGACCTGGCCGATGATGGAAATGCCCGTGTTGGCAAACTCCACAGTAACGATGGGATCCTTCACAAGATCCTTGCTGGTGAGCTGGTTGGCTATATAGTCGGCTATCTCCTCGCGCGACATGCCGGCTATATGAAGCTTGCCCAGCACGGGGAAATTGATGTCGCCGAACGAGTCGATGGTATAATAGGCCGTACCTGTGTTACCGGAGGTGCCCACGTTGCCTACCTTATGGGTGGCTGATGAGATACCTGAAAGCTGATTCTGCACAGTCATCAGATTGAACAGTACAGACAGGGCCGGATCCTGGGCATTGACCAGAATGCTCAGTTTATCGTCAGGTTTCACACGGATAGTCAGCTCCTTAGCGGCTGTAACCACCGAGCCTGTCTGAAGCTCGGGAAAGTAGGTGATATCCTTCGGTGTCGTGCATGAGGCAGCCAGCAGGCCGGCAGCCGCGATAATGCCTAATAGATGTTTTTTCATCGTGTGATTTGTATAATCTATAGTTGATTCGTTGCTATTTTTAACTCTTACGTCTCAGACAGCATCATGGCCGCATATCACGACTGTATCCGCCACACAGCCACAAAGTTGCATGGCGGAAACAATATTGCCCACCTCATTCGGTATGGGCAATATGATACAAGGATTATTTCTATGAGCCATTGAAAAACTCTATCTGCTTCTGCCGTCCCGACCATCGGCGGTCTATAAGGCAGCGCAAAGTTATGAATAATATTTGAATTATGTATAAAAACCTTAATCAAAAAAACCGAAAAAGAGTGCGACGCCACACCCGGCGCCACACCCTAAATATGTATCCGTTAGTTAACTCACTCCACCGGATCAGGGATCACTATGCCGCTTTTCGAGCCTGCCTGGGTCACGGCCATGGTGGCCTTGTCAAGACCATCGATGGTGACTTTGACCGTGCAGCTGCGGGCATCAGTGGAATTATTTACCGTACAACCTATTACATATTGGCCACGAGTGTCACCACGCTGCACTATACACCACGATTCAGTGGCCGAGACAGCGAAATAGTCGGCGTTGGTATACACCTCGACCAACTGGTCGGGCGCACCAGAAGCATTGAAAGTCAGAGAGGTCTTTGAAAACTCAGCCACAAAAGGTATGGGGTCTTCATCGTCAGAGTTGCATGCCGTGAAACTCAATCCGGCAAGAAGCACACTCATTGTGATAAAAAAATGTTTCAGCATTGTTTCTTATAGTCTGTTATGATTGAAGCCACAAAATTACTATTTTTTCATATCATTTGCAAATTTTGGTTTACACATATTTTAATAAGCCGGTTAGTTGTTTATGTCGGGAAGATTTGTTAATTTTGCGAAAATTTTTGCAAACGCACATATGTCGAAGAAATTCAACGAATATAAGGGGCTTAATCTCCCCGGTATAAATGCCGACATCCTTAAGCTGTGGGATGCCGAAGATGTGTTCAACCGTACTATGAGCGAGCGCGAGGGTTGCCCCTCGTTCGTATTCTTCGAAGGCCCTCCCTCGGCCAACGGCAAGCCCGGCATCCACCATGTGCTGGCGCGCACCATCAAAGACATTTTCTGCCGCTACAAGACCATGAAGGGCTTCCAGGTGAAGCGCAAAGCCGGATGGGACACCCACGGTCTGCCCGTAGAGCTGGGTGTGGAGAAGAATCTCGGCATAACCAAAGAGGATATAGGCAAAAAAATCTCCGTAGACGACTATAACGCCGCCTGCCGCAAGGAGGTGATGAAATTTACCGGCGAGTGGGAAGACCTCACCCGTCGCATGGGCTACTGGGTGGACATGCCCAATGCCTACATCACCTACGACAACCGCTATATCGAGACCATCTGGTGGCTGCTGGGTGAGCTCTACAAGAAAGGCTACCTTTATAAAGGCTACACCATCCAGCCCTACTCGCCCGCGGCCGGCACCGGTCTGAGCTCGCACGAGTTGAACCAACCCGGATGCTACCGCGATGTGAAGGACACCACCTGTGTGGCACAGTTTGAAATAGCCGACCTCGACGAAAGTCAGGAGGGTTATCTCGCCCTGGCTCCCTTCAAGGAAATGCTATTCCGCTTTGGCACACCCTACTTCCTGGCATGGACCACCACACCCTGGACTCTCCCCTCAAACACCGCCCTGGCCGTAGGTCCTGCCATCGACTACAACATTGTCCACACCTTCAATCCTTATTCAGGTGCCCCCCTCACCGTAATCCTGGCCGATGCCTTGATGGGCTCGTTCTTCAGCCCCAAGGCCAAGGACATGCCCCTCTCAGACTATAAGAAAGGTGACAAGGTGATACCCTACCAGGTCGTAGCCACCGTGAAGGGCTCCGATCTCGTGGGCATACACTACAAACAGCTGTTCCCCTGGGTAAATCCCGGTCCCGGAGCCTTCCGCGTCATCCCCGGCGACTATGTCAGCACCGACGACGGTACGGGCATCGTGCATATAGCCGGCACATTTGGCGCCGACGACCTTCGTGTGTCAAAGGAGAGCGGCATCCCGCCCCTCCACCTCATAGACCGCGACGGCAACATACGCCCCATGGTCGACATGACCGGCCGCTTCTACCGTCTCGACGACCTCGACCCAGAGTTTGTGGAGAAGATGGTGGATGTGGAGGCTTACAAACCCTGGGAGGGCGCATATGTGAAGAACGCCTACGACCCTGACGCCACCGATGCCACCGAGACTCTCGACGTGCGCATCTGCATGGATCTCAAGGCCAACGGAAAGGTGTTTAAGATAGAGAAGCACACCCACAGCTATCCCCACTGCTGGCGCACCGACAAGCCTGTGCTCTACTACCCCCTCGACTCATGGTTCATCCGCACCACTGCCGCACGCGAGCGCCTCATGGCTCTCAACGAGACCATCAAATGGAAACCGGCCTCGACCGGATCGGGTCGCTTCGGCAAGTGGCTTGAGAATCTTCAGGACTGGAATCTCTCGCGCAGCCGCTACTGGGGCACCCCGCTCCCCATATGGCGCACTGAGGATGCCAAGGAGGAGCTCTGCATTCAGAGCGTGGAGCAGCTCTCGGCCGAGATTGACCGCGCCGTTGAGGCCGGACTCATGAAGAGCAACCCCTACACCGACCGCGGCTTCAAGCCGGGCGAATACACCAAGGAGAACTACGAGAAGATCGATCTCCATCGCCCCTACGTCGACGATATCGTGCTGCTCTCACCCTCAGGCAAGCCCATGCGCCGCGAGAAAGACCTCATCGACGTGTGGTTTGACTCCGGCTCCATGCCTTATGCTCAGATACACTATCCCTTCGAAAACAAGGATGCCTTCGACAACCGTCAGGTCTATCCCGCCGACTTCATAGCCGAGGGTGTCGACCAGACCCGCGGCTGGTTCTTCACCCTCCACGCCATTGCCGGAATGCTCTTCGACTCTGTGGCCTACAAGGCTGTGGTGTCAAACGGCCTGGTGCTCGACAAGAACGGCAACAAGATGTCGAAACGCCTGGGCAACGCCGTCGACCCGTTCGGCCAGATCGAACAGTTTGGCGCCGACCCCGTGCGCTGGTACATGATATCCAACTCCTCGCCTTGGGACAACCTCAAATATGACGAGAAAGGTGTGCTCGAGACCTCGCGCAAGCTCTTCTCGACCCTCTACAACACATATGGCTTCTTTGCCCTCTATGCCAATGTCGACGGCTTTGACCCCGAGGCTCCTCAGGTGCCCCTCGAGAAGCGCCCCGAGATTGACCGCTGGATACTCTCACTGCTCAACACACTGACAGCCACAGTCACCGAGGCTCTTGACGACTATGAGCCCACCCGCGCAGCCCGCGCCATAGCCGACTTCGTGGGCGACAACCTCTCCAACTGGTATGTGCGCCTCAACCGTCGTCGTTTCTGGGGTGGCGAGATGACCGACGACAAGCTTGCAGCCTATCAGACTCTCTACACCTGTCTGGAGACCCTGGCCCGACTGATGGCTCCGTTTGCTCCCTTCTATGCCGAGCGCCTGTGGCGCGACCTCAAGGGCGACGAGGCCGGCTCAGTGCATCTGTCACGCTTTCCCGAGTTTGACCCGACACTTGCCGCTCCCGAGCTTGAGACACGCCAGCAGATGGCTCAGGGCATCACATCAATGTCTCTGGCTCTGCGCAAGAAGTCGAACCTCAAGGTGCGTCAGCCCCTCGGCACACTCATGGTGCCCGTCACCGACGACTCTCAGCGCGCCACCGTCGAGGCCATTTCCGACCTTGTGAAGAGCGAGATAAATGTCAAGGAGATCCGTATCGTGTCTGGTGACGAAGGCCTCATAGTGAAACGTGTTAAGCCCGATTTCAAGAAACTCGGCCCGAAGCACGGCAAGAACATGAAGGCCGTGGCAGCCGCAGTCTCGGCACTCGACACCGCCGCCGTGAACCGTCTGGAAAAGGATGGTTCGGTGGAGATCGACGTAAACGGCACTCCCGCTGTAATCGACCTGGCCGACGTCGAGATAATCACTGAAGATATCCCCGGCTGGCTTGCTGCCAACGAAGGCTCGCTCACAATAGCCCTCGACGTCACAGTGACTCCTCAGCTCGAGCGCGAAGGCATAGCACGCGATATAGTGAACCGCATCCAGCGCACCCGCAAGGAACGCGAATATGACATCACCGACCGCATCACCCTGCTCTTCGAGCCCAATGATGCCACCGATGCCGCCATCCGCGACTTCGCCGACTACATAGCCGGACAGGTGCTGGCCACCTCGCTGGAGATTGCCGACGCTCCCCTCGACCCCGCTGACCCCGCCATTGCCGCTCTTGAGATGGACGATGTGAACTTAAATGTCCGTATAGCGTTAAGTAAATAAAACAATCCATCACACTATACTATTATGAGCGACAAAAAACGATACTCCGACGAAGAGCTCCAGGAATTCAAAGAGCTGATATTGCAGAAACTCGACAAGGCCCGTAAGGAATATGAGAGCCTCAAGGCGAGTGTGACCAATACTGAAGGCAACGATATTGCCGACACATCTCCCACATTCAAAATCCTCGAAGAGGGCGCCACAACCCTCTCAAAGGAGGAGGCCGGCCACCTGGCTCAGAGGCAGATAAAGTTTATACAGCATCTGCAGAATGCCCTCATCCGTATTGAAAACAAGACCTACGGCATATGTTGCGAGACGGGCGAACTCATCCCCAAGGAGCGACTCCGTGCAGTGCCCCACGCCACACGCAGTGTCGAGGCCAAAATTAACCAGCACAAGAATAAATGACCAGACGCTACGCATCAGTCGCGGCAATTATTATAGTCACCGTAATTCTGATAGACCAGATTGTAAAAATCTGGATCAAGACTTCATTTTACCTGGGGGAGGATTATCAGATTCTCCCCTGGTTTCACCTGCTGTTTGTGGAAAACAACGGCATGGCATTCGGCATGACCATAGGGAGCAAGCTGGCCCTCACAATGTTCAGAATAGTGGTAGTGTCCTTTTTGGGTGTCTATCTCTATCGCGTGGCGCGCATACCCCACATGTCGCTGGGCTATGTGGTGTGCCTATCGCTCATCATAGCAGGAGCCGCCGGGAATATATTCGACTGCGTCTTTTATGGCGTGATTTTCAATGATCCCTGGCCACCGGAAGTAGCCTCGTTTCTCCCCGCCGGCGGAGGCTATGCCCCGCTGTTCATGGGCAGAGTAGTCGATATGCTCTACTTCCCGCTCTTTTCTTTCACCTGGCCCGAATGGATGCCGATGGTGGGAGGGGAGGAATTTCTGTTTTTCCACCCGGTGTTCAATGTGGCCGATGCAGCAATATCGTGCGGCATCGTGGCTCTCATAATCTTCTACCACCGGTTTATCCTCGGCCCCAAAGCCCTCGACCGGATGATCAACCCCACTGAGACCAACGAATAATCTGCCACTATGAGCCATCTCAGACTGTTGCCCTCAGCCATCTCGCTCACCATGCTTTTATGTCTGGTGTGCGGCTGCAGCGACACCCCAAAGGGGATAATCGGCATCGACAAGATGGCGCACCTCCTGGCCGACGTCTATGTGGGGGAAGCCACAATCGAAAGTAATGGTCAGCAGTTTTCAACCGACTCCGCACGCCGCGCCCTCAAGCAGACCATATTCAAGAAACACGGGGTGGACATAGCCCAGGTAGACACATCGCTCTATTGGTATGGGCAGCATGTGGACAAATACATGAAGGTGTGCGAACAGACCGAGGAGATACTCCAGGCGCGCATTGCCGACGCCGAGAAGCGCGGAGCCACTTCGGGTGTCAAGGCCTCAAACCTTGACGGAGATTCCGTGAACCTATGGAATGGTCCCTCCATGCGCCGCATCACACCCGGCGCACCGTCTGACTTCATCACCTTCTCTATATCGCGCGACAGAAACTGGGAACGTGGCGATCGCTTCACACTGTCGAGCCACGGTGTGCTGACACGCACACCGGCCACAATGATGATTGCCGTTGACTACTCTGACGGCACATCGGAGTATATATCAAGCAACCACCGCATTGACGAGCTCACCGGCCACCTCACACTAACACTCGACTCCACCAAGACAGGCTCGACCGTGTATGGATATATCCGCTATGTGCCCCAGGAAGGCGAGGTAAGCTACATAGACTCCATCTCGCTGGTGCGCACACGCGGCATGAACAATAACAAGCAGGCACGTCAGAACCAGCACTCGGCACGATTCAGATGAACCCCGGACGTTACCGCTGCCACGCTGCAAAAATAGGCTCACGGCTCATCGCACCAGCCATAGTCACAGTCAGTCAGAACGGAAGCATCGACATCGCCCCCTACACACACGAGGTGATGGCCACCGTAGATCTTGACGGGGTGCTCCTTGTAGTTCCCGAAGATTGCTCATCGCCGCTCCCCGACGCCATACCGCTGCGGGGCGCACATGAGTTTCTGAGGGCTCTCGATCTCCCAGATCCCTCCGGCGGCAAAGCTGTCCCTCTTCTCTTACCATTCAGATTATAACCTCTCTATACCATGAAAACCTTAAATCTTGCCCTGTTTCTTTCAGCCACAGCCTTGACTTCGGCTGCCGAGGTCAACACACTTATGGTCGAAAACCTTGCCACTCCTCTGGCCGTCGAGACACCGTCGCCAGGATTTTCATGGCGCATATCATCCGACCAGCCTGATGTGATACAGAGGTCCTACCGACTGTGTGTGGCAACCTCTCCACAACTCCTTGCCGAGGGGAAGCCCGATATGTGGGACTCCGGCGTTGTGGAATCTCCCTCGCAACTATGGGTGAAATATGAGGGGAAACCTCTCAAGCCCATGCAGCGGTTGTATTGGGATGTAGAGGTTACTACAACCGACGGCCGACGTCACACCAGCGCCACTACAGCCGAGTTTGGCACAGGCATGTGGGGCGAATCGCACTGGGGCGGCCGCTGGATAGGGCTGGAGAGCGAGCGTCCGGGTGACGCGAGGCGCCAGCTCCACACCCAGCTCCCGGCCAGATATCTGCGCAAAGAGTTCAAACTCAACAATAAACCAGTGAAGCGCGCCACAGCCTATATCTCCGGACTGGGACTCTACAGACTGTTTGCCGGTGGGGGCGAGATAGGATCTTCGGAGGTGCTCAAGCCTGTCCCCTCCGACTACCGCAAAACCGTATACTACAACGCCTACGACATCACCCCCCACTGCACCGACTCCGTGCTTCCCATAGGCATAATGCTGGGCAACGGACGTTACTTCCCTCCACGCCAGAACAAGCCCTACAAGATACCTGTGTTTGGCAATCCCACCTGCCGCCTCAACATACTCATAGAGTATACCGACGGCTCGCGTCAACGCCTGAACACCGATGAATCGTGGCGTATCACCGACTTGGGACCTATACGCTCAGCCAACGAGTATGACGGGGAGGTCTACGATGCCCGCATGGAGATGGCCGGTTGGACCACCGCCGGATTCGACGATTCGGCATGGCTTAAAGCCGAGCGTTCGGCCATTCCGCAAGGCACCCTACGCCCCCAGGCCACTCCAAATATGACAGCCGAATATTACGGCACACCCATATCTGCCGACACTGTGGCCGATGGCTCGGTGATACTCGATTTCGGGCAGAACATGGCCGGATGGATATCCTTTGTGCCCACCGGACAAGAGGGCGACACCATAAGAATACGCTATGCCGAGCGCCTCAACCCCGACGGCACTCTCTATACCGCCAACCTGCGCGACGCACTCTCTGAGGATATATATATTTGCTCCGGCAAGGAGACGGAGGCTTGGAGCCCATCGTTCACATATCATGGTTTCAGATATGTCTCTGTGACCGGACCGGCCGATCCTGCGGGCTTCAAAGCATCGATGGTGGCCGACCCGATGGAGGTGGCCATGGACTTTGAATGTTCAAGCCCGGTGCTCACACAGGTTGTGAGAAATGCCCTCATGGGTATCAAGGGCAACTACAAGGGTATGCCCATCGACTGTCCGCAGCGCAACGAGCGTCAGCCCTGGCTGGGCGACCGCACTGCTGTGGCACGCGGTGAGAGCGGATTTTTCAACAATGAACGCCTCTACACCAAATGGGTTCGCGACCTTTGCGAAGCACAACGCGAGGATGGCTGCATCCCCGACGTGGCTCCTGCTTTCTGGAACTATTACACCGACAATGTGACGTGGCCGACGGCTCTGCCAGCCGTCTGCGATATGCTCCTCGAGCAGTTCCACAACCCCACACCTGCCCGAGAGGCTTATCCCCATATAGCCAAGTGGATGGACCATATAATTAAAGAATATGGCCGTGACGGCATTATCACCCGCGACCGCTACGGCGACTGGTGTATGCCTCCCGAGAGCCCCGAGCTGATACACTCCAACGATCCTACCCGTCAGACCGACGGCCAGCTCATCTCGACAGCTTATACGGCACACTGTCTTGATCTGCTCTCCAAATTCGCCCGTCTGCAGGGGCTTGAGAGCGACGCCCAGCGCTGGGACTCGCTGCACACCGCTACCACCCAAGCTTTCAACCGCCAGTTCCTGACCTGCAAACCCGGTACTTCTCCCCTACCCGGTCATCCTCTTTACCCCGACTCGATATTCTACGGCACAAACACTCCCACAGCCAATGTGCTGGCTCTGGCGTTCAACCTCGTGCCCGACTCTCTACGCAAGGCCGTGACCGACAATCTGGCACGCGAAATCATCGTGAACGGCAACGGCCACATCTCCACCGGAGTGATTGGTACCTCATGGCTCCTGGAGACACTATCAGACAACGGACGGAGCGACCTGGCATGGCTCCTCACCACAAACGACACCTACCCCTCCTGGGGCTACATGGCCCGACAGGGAGCCACCACCACCTGGGAGCTCTGGAACGGCGACACAGCCAATCCGGCCATGAACTCGGGCAACCATGTGATGCTCCTCGGCGATCTGCTCTCATGGGTGCAGAGTCATCTGCTGGGAATACGCAACGGTGAGAAGCCTGGAAAATTTGTATTTGATGCCGACTTCTCCATCCCGGACTGCGAGTATGCCTCCGGCTCCCGCCCCACTCCTTACGGCTCCGTCCACTCGTCATGGAAACGCGACGGGCGCCATATCATATGGGACATATCTCTCCCAGCCGGAACAACCGGAGAAGTCCGTCTGCCCGACGGGGCAACACGCTCCATCGGCTCCGGAAGCCATACCATAACGACTGAAATACCTCTTTCACATCCTCTTGTGGTTGAAGAAAGCCATCTCTACACGCAGGCCTCATTCCCGCAGTGCCACGCTGCCACAATCACCGAGACACGCACGGGCGACCTTGTAGCGGCCTACTTCGGCGGCACTTACGAACGCCACCCCGACGTGTGCATCTGGGTGTCGCGCAAGGAAAAGGGTTCCGACAAATGGAGCGCCCCCATACTGGCAGGCGACGGTGTGTTTCTGCCCGCTACACCCGACGCCCTTCAGGCCGGCGTTAACGACTCAACCACAATGGCCTCAGTCGGCCCGGTCACTCTACATAGCTCCAAACTTGCCCCCATCGACTCTCTGCGTCGCAAAGCCTGCTGGAACCCAGTGATATTCGAGATGCCTTCAGGCGAACTGTGGCTGTTCTATAAAGTGGGGCTCAACGTAAAAGATTGGACCGGGTGGCTGGTGAAGTCGACCGACGGAGGCCTTACCTGGGGACCACGCGAGGCATTGCCCCAAGGTTTCATAGGCCCGGTGAAAAACAAGCCCGAGATTGTTGAGGGCAGGCTCATCTGCGCCTCAAGCACCGAAGACAAAGGCTGGCGCCTGCATTTCGAGACTCTCGACATTAACACCGGCAAGTGGAGCTATAATGGCCCCATCGAGGCAGACAGCGTCTATCTCTCTACCGACCTGCTCCCCGACGGCACACCGGCTCCTGGAGCACGCCTGCGCCCCATACATTCCATCCAGCCCTCCATACTGCGCCACAAGGACGGAAGCCTGCAGGTGCTGATGCGCACACGCAACTCACGTCTGGCCACCTCGTGGAGCCACGACGGAGGGCGCACATGGAGCCCTGTCACCCTTACCGACATCCCCAACAATCAGTCGGGCACAGATGCCGTAACCCTCTCCGACGGCCGCCACGCACTTATCTACAATCCTCTGCCCACGCTCCCGTCAGAGCGCAAGGGACCACGCACCCCTCTTGCCGTGGCTCTTAGCGACGACGGCATTCACTGGACCGACATCATCACTCTTGAGGACTCTCCCATCTCGCAATACTCATATCCTTCAATAATCCAGGGCTCCGACGGCACACTCCACTGCATCTACACCTGGCGCCGCCTAAGAGTGGGATACAAAAACATAAAGCTACCCTAAAGCTGATCATGTGTGTTTCATCACTTCGGAGGCGGGTTTGCCTTGCTGCCACAGGGCGAGCATGGTCTGCATGGTAGAAGCCGAGTGGGAGAAGAAGCGCTTGTAGCCGGGACAAAGATAATTTAGAGGCTTGCCAGGCTCAGACGATGGCACTATACGGTTTTTGGGGCACTCCCCGTGGCACAAGTGTAGCCATTGACAGCTCAGGCACTCCTTGGGCAGCCTCCTGCTGCGCTCGGCAAACTCTCGCTGCCTGGGGCTCACGAACATTGCCGGAATAGGAGTGTCGGAGATGTTGCCCAGACAGTGGTCAGGATACACAAAGTGGTCACACGAATATACCGTGCCATCATGTTCCAGCACCAGGGCGTGGCCACAGTCTGGTGCAAGAGTGCAGAGGCCCGGAGGTTGACCGGCCCAGTTGGCGAGAGTGGCATCGAAGAGCTGCACAAACATGCTACCCACATCGTGTATCACCCATTCATCATATACGGCACACAGAAATTCGCCCCACCCCTGGGGTGTGACGCTGAATGGTGTGATAACGCCGCCGGGATCGTCGGGCGAAAGCAGCCGTCCGGCATGCTCGCGCTCCACCAGCGGAGCAAACTGCAGATAGCGGCATTTGAGCTCGTCGCGAAAATATCGGTAGAACCCCAGCGGGTCGGTCTCAGTCTCACGGCTCACCACGGCCATAGCATTCCACTCCACTCCATAAAGGTCGAGCAAAGCTGCGGCCATGGTCACCGCAGCCCATGTGGGGCGGCCATCGCTGGTGAGGCGATAGCGATTGTGCATGACGCGAGAACCGTCGATGCTCAGCCCCACTAAAAAACCATTGTCGCGAAAAAAACCACACCAGTCACGGTTGATAAGCGTGCCGTTGGTCTGTATGCAATTGTCTATCCTGTGGCCACCGGCATATTTGCACTGCAGGGCGAGAGCTCTCTCATAGAACTTTATGCCCCGCAGTAGGGGCTCTCCGCCATGCCATGTGAAGAGCACATCTGTGGTAGGTTGAGCCTCGATATAGGAGCGGATGAAGTGCTCAAGGGTCTCGTCAGACATTACTCCCGGACGTCCCCCGGGAGCCATGGAAGCTTTGTCAAGATAGTAGCAATAGCCGCAGGCGAGATTGCACGCCGCGCCTGCAGGCTTTGCCATCATGTAGATGGGGCGATGAAATGGCGAATAGATGTCAGCGGCAGTCTGCCGTGGCTGATTATCTTTCTCCACGGTTGAAGTTGAAGAGGTCTGAGTGGGTGCGTACAGAGTCCATCATCTGCGACATGCGGTCGACGATCTCGGGATGTTTCTCGGCCAGATTCACATCTTCGTGTATGTCGGTGGCAAGGTCATAGAGCTCAAACACTGTCTTTGTGGAGTCGCCCACGTTGAGACGCACCCCTTTCCATGAGCCGAGGCGTATGGCCTGTTTGCCGCCACCTTCATGAAACTCCCAATACAGGAAGTCGTGCTGAGGTTGTCCTTCCCGGCCCAGCAGTGCAGGCACAAACGAGATACCGTCGGTGGTGATAGAGTCAGAAGAACCGGCAAGCTCGGCAAATGTCGGGAGCATATCCCAGAAGGCCAGCATATGGTCGTTGTCAACCCCAGCAGCTACGTGGCCCGGCCATTTTATAATCATGGGCATGCGGATACCACCTTCATAAAGGTCACGCTTTATGCCTCGATACGGGCCATAGCTGTCGAAATAATCCGGATTGGCACCCCCTTCGCGGTGAGGACCATTGTCGGATGTGAATACAAGTATTGTATTGTCGGCTATCCCAAGCGAGTCGAGCAGACTGACCACGTCGCCCACATAGGAGTCGAGCCTCGTCACCATGGATGCAAAGGCGGCATACGGACGCGGAGCAGCGCCATAAGCACCGCGAGCATTGGGGTTCTTGGCCGCCCAGGCTTTATCGTCGGCCTCAGGTATGATGCGGCAATATTCCTGATACACAGAGTCCTCAGGCAAGCGCAGCTCAGCATGAGGAAGTGTATAGGATAGGAATGCAAAAAACGGCTTATCAGCATTGCTGCGGATAAAGTCGAGTGCCTGGCTGTGAATGAGACCGCCCGAATATGTGCCCTCGGCCTGATCATAATTTTCAGGGAACTCCACACGTTCCAATCCGTTCCACAGATGGTCGGGATAATAATCGTGGGCCAGAGTCTGGCAATTGTAGCCGAAGAAACGGTCGAAACCAACCTTTGTAGGATCTGACTCAGAGCCAGGATATCCCAGCCCCCATTTGCCGAAACAACCTGTGGCATAGCCGGCATTGCTGAACATACTGCCCATGGTATATGTTCCCTCCGGCATGGCCACCTGCCCCTCAGGATCGTGGCGCAGATTGCCGCGGATATGTGTGTGGCCGGTGTGCTGGCCGGTCATCAGCGACGCGCGCGATGGTGCCGAGACCGCCGTTCCCGAATATGCCTGTGTGAAGCGCGTACCCTCGGCTCTCATGCGGTCGAGGTTGGGCGTCTTGATAAGTTTCTGTCCGTAAGGGCCTATATCGCCGATGCCAAGATCATCAGCCATTATATATATGATATTTGGTTGGCGTTCTGAATCGGTGTCAGTGGCAGCCTTGGCTTTGGCGCAACCTGTCAGTGCCAATCCGGCAAGTGAGCATCCTGCGGTGATGAGAATTGGGCTCTTCATGGTGATTGATTTTGTGTAGATGCAAATTTACAACAATCTGCCTAATTCTCAAAACAATCCGGTGAAAATGGAGAACCTTAGCCCAATTTTAATGCCTCCGGTAACAAACATTTTGCCACGTTCACATGTTATAGAAAGTGAAACAACGTTTAAACTATAAAAAACAACCTCACACATTAACACGTTATGAAAAGACTCATTTTCATTCTCTGTGCTGTGATGGGTCTGGCTTTTGGTGCCAGCGCACAGCGTGCCCAACTTCAGATAGGCTACGGTGGTTACACCCAGATGGATGCCACAGACATGCACGACTACGGTGCCGTAAACAACGCCTGGGGCGCTGTGACAGCCGGAGTAAACTTCAAGGTTATGCCTTCGTTTATGCTTGGTGCCTCCTATACCTTCTCGTCGGCCTCCTACAAGCACGCGGATGATGCAAATGCCTATTATCACGTGTTCATGCTCAACGGCAAGTATAATTACTGGCGCAATTCCATCGTCACTCTATATGCCCATGGCGCTCTGGGTGTTTGCCTCACCCATATGGCCGATGATGACTGGCATAAAAACAAATCATACTTTGCCTTCCAGGCTTCACCGCTCGGTGCCGAAGTGGGACTCTCAAGAGTTACAACTATGTTTGGCGAGCTTGGCTTTGGTGCACAGGGTCTGCTTCAGGTAGGTTTCAGATTTAATCTCTGAAGATCATGAGCGACAGAATATCCTATGAGGAGCGCAAAGAGCTCCCCGACAGCGTCTACGGGCTCCCCGAGCGTAGAGAATATCCTATGCCCGATGCGGCACATGTGCGCGCCGCCGAAGCTTACTTCCGCTATTGCCCGGAAGACCTGAAGCCTCGTCTGGCTCGCGCCATACTTGAGAGAGCCAAGGAGTATGGAGTTGATGTAGAGAGCCCTACAGTGCTCAGCTATGCACAGAAATAAGTAAGTACCTAACTATTTTTTATATATGGAAATCCTCCGAGCCAAAAGTGGCCGGAGGATTTTTTAGAGCCTACGCAAACAGAGCCCGGAAGGCTTCCTCGACCCTCGACACCTCAACCACCTTTATGCCGAGCGACGACAGGTCGGTGCCTTTGAGATTGGCGGTAGGGATTAAAATGGTCTTCATGCCAAGCTTTTCGGCCTCGCGTATACGCTGCTCTATGCGGCTCACTGGACGGATTTCGCCAGAAAGTCCCACCTCGCCGGCCATACATGTGAGGGGTGGCACAGGCATATCCACGTTGCTCGACAGTATGGAGCATATCACGGCCAGGTCAAGAGCCGGGTCGTTTACCTTCAGGCCGCCTGCTATATTCAGGAACACATCCTTGGCAGCCAGCTTGAATCCCACACGCTTTTCCAGGACGGCGAGAAGCATGTTCATGCGCTTGGAGTCGAAGCCATTGACGCTGCGCTGCGGTGTGCCATAAGCGGCCGTGGAGACAAGCGCCTGGGTCTCTATCAAAAATGGACGTGCGCCCTCAATGGTCACACCGATGGCTATGCCCGAAAGTTCGGAGTGACCCGAGTTAAGTCCCAGCAAAAGCTCAGAAGGATTTGAAACCTCGCGCAGACCGCGCTGACACATTTCATATATGCCTAACTCCGAGGTAGAGCCAAAGCGGTTTTTGATGGCTCGGAGCAGGCGGTAGAGATGACGCGAGTCCCCCTCAAACTGCAAGACGGCGTCGACGATATGCTCCAGCACCTTCGGACCGGCGATACTCCCCTCTTTGGTGATATGACCAATGAGGATGACGGGCACTCCCGACTCCTTGGCATAGCGGAGCATTGAGGCCGCACACTCTCTGACCTGCGATACGCTGCCAGGCGCCGAGTCGAGGGCATCAGAGGCGATGGTCTGGATAGAATCGACTATGACAAGTCCGGGATTAAAATCGTCTATATGATCCAGTATAGTCTCGAGCGACGTCTCGCAGGCTATGAACACATTGTCGCTGGGACGCCCTATGCGGTCGGCCCTCATCTTTATCTGCTGTGCGCTCTCCTCGCCCGACACATAGAGTATGCGGCGCGACTTAATGGAGAGAATGTTCTGCAACACAAGGGTCGACTTGCCTATGCCGGGTTCACCACCTATCAGTATGATGCTCCCGGCCACCAGGCCACCTCCGAGCACACGGTTCAGTTCGGCCGACGGCATGCG
The DNA here is from genome assembly GCA_023664185.1 of Muribaculaceae bacterium. Lineage (GTDB taxonomy): Bacteria > Bacteroidota > Bacteroidia > Bacteroidales > Muribaculaceae > Duncaniella. The sequence goes on along the minus strand of JAMPGA010000001.1, from coordinate 688,032 downwards.
AATGCGTTCCTCCTCGGATGCCTCTATATTGCTCACCGCCACCGGGCGCGACGATGCATTGAGCCGTCCTTTGCCCGCGGTGGCCATGGAAGCGCCCCCTTTTTTCTTTGCAGGAATGCGCTCCTCGACCATTGTGTTCCACTCGCCGCAGGCCGGGCAGCGCCCTGCCCATTTGGGTGATTCGGCTCCGCAGCTGCTGCAGAACCATGCAGTCTTCACATCTTTCATATGCCTCTGAATTTTGCAAGTGTTATGGCCGTGGCTATGGCGGCGTTAAGGCTCTCACCGGTGGGGCGACCTACGGGCCACGAGGGTATGAGCAAGCGGTGTGTCACAGTCCGTTCCACCCCTTCCGATATTCCGTTCCCCTCGTTGCCGGTCACGATCAGCCCTTCGGGATGTATCGTGGCTTCAGAGATGTTCTCGCCGTCAAGGAAGGTGCCATACACATATTTTAGACCGTTCTCCCGCAGCTTGGCAATGGTAGAGGGAAGATCGCAATAATGCAGTGCCACACGGGATATAGACCCCATTGTGGCCTGTATCACTTTGGGGCTGTAGCATGAAGCCGTCTCGTGGGAACACAGTATGTCGGTCACGCCAAACCAGTCGGCCACTCTGATTATAGTACCCAGATTGCCAGGATCCTGGATGGTGTCAAGGGCCAGCATGAGCCTTCCGGCCGGAGATGGCAGAGGGCGCTCGGGGGGAATGTGATACACGGCTATCACCTCGGGCGCAGTGACCATAGCCGACATTCGGCTCAACTGTCCGCGCCCAGCACACACGGCCACCCTTTGCATGTCAGAGTGCGCGTCTATCCACTCACGAGTGGCATAGAGTGCCTGCAGCCGGAAGTGATCTATGGTGTCGAACACACATTTTGTGCCCTCGGCTTTAAAAAGACCGCTTTTGCGCCTCCCTTTGCGGGTATCGAGCGACGCTACGGTATCTATTATGGCATTTGTAATCTGTGAAGAAGGTTCCATTTTTACAAAATTAGCAATCTTTTCCGAGAAAACATGCTGCGGGAGCGAATTAATTTGTAATTTTAGCCTATGATTCTCGAAGAACTATACCTACAATACACCGGAGAGCTTCCGAGTGCTGTCACACCCTTGACTCCGGCCGGCTCATCGCGCAGATATTTCCGCCTCACTGGGCCTCAAAGTCTGGTGAGAGTAGTGGGCACACGACGGGCTGAAAATGAGGCCTTCATATATCTGTCGCACCACTTTGAGGAAGAAGGGCTTCCGGCGCCAGCAGTAAAGGCCGTCTCCTACGACCGCATGGCATATCTGCAGACCGACCTGGGCGACGAGAGCCTCTGGAATCTGCGCCATGACACCCGGATGCTTGAAAAGACAATGGCTGTGCTGCCCCGTATGCAAACCCTGGGAGCCGAAAGCATTGACTACGCCCGATGCTATCCCGTGAGCTCGTTTGACGAGCGCGCCGTGATGTGGGATCTGAATTACTTCAAGTATTCATATCTCAACCTCACACAAATAGAATGTAGCGAGCCTCATCTCGAGGAGTCAATGCGCACGCTTGCATCAATAGTGGCTGAGCTCCTTCACACCCCGGCCTCCGCACTGATGCTGCGCGACTGCCAGAGCCGCAATGTGATGATAAACGACGACGAGCCCTACTTCATCGATTTCCAGGGAGCCCGCCGCGGCCCGCTGGCCTACGATGTCGCCTCATTCATCTATCAAGCCAAGGCTGAGTTTCCACAGACGTTGCGGCAGACTCTCACAGACACTTACACCCACAGCCTCGCGGAGCTGCGCGCTGTTCCGGCCAACTTTGACCGACAGGTGTTGTTGTGTGGATTGGTGCGCACACTCCAGGTGCTTGGAGCATACGGTTTCCGCGGACTGGTGGAAAAGAAAGGCCATTTCATCCAGAGCATACCATATGCCCTTGATAATCTGAAATTGTTTTTGGAAACCGATCTGCTCTCCCCTCCCAAGCTCAAATATCTCAGAAGTGTGCTTCGGGAAGTGTCCTCTCAGCCACCTGTGACATATATTCCTGCCCCCAACTCGGGACTGACTGTGAGGGTGACAAGTTTCTCATATAAGAAGGGTATTCCGATCGACCCTTCGGGCAATGGTGGCGGATTTGTGTTTGACTGCCGCGCCATGGACAATCCGGGCCGATATGAGGAGTATAAAAAGCTCACCGGGCTCGACCAGCCCGTGATCGACTTTCTGGAGCAGCATGGCGAGATACAGGTGTTTCTCAAGGAGTGCTACAGCCTCACAGACAAGGCTGTGGCCAACTATCTGGAACGTGGATTCAACTCGCTATCCATTTGCTACGGCTGCACCGGTGGTCAGCACCGCAGCGTTTATTCGGCTCAGCACACCGCCGAGCATCTCAAGGAAAAATTTCCGGAGGTGAACGTAATACTCTGTCATCGCGAACGAAACATCTCCCTCATGCTATGAAAGGAATGATCTTTGCCGCTGGCCTGGGCACACGCCTGGCACCGCTCACCGACAATTGCCCAAAGGCACTGATTGAAGTGGGTGGCATGACCATGCTGGAAAGAGTGATACGGAGGATGACCGATGCCGGCATCAGGGATATAGTGGTAAATGTGCACCATCATGCCGATATGATAGAGAATTTTCTGGCCGAGCGAGAGTTTGGGGCACGCATCCACATCAGCTCGGAGCGCCAAAGACTTCTCGACACCGGAGGTGGTGTGGTTCATGCCGCTAAGCTTCTCACTGCTCCCCCCTCAGAGCCCGTAATGCTCTATAACGCCGATATTCTCACCGATTTTCCCATCCATGAGATGATGGAGGCCCATGCATGCGGCGGTACCGAGGCCACACTGCTCGTGTCGCCCGACCGTCCCTCATCGCGTCGGCTTATATTCAGCCCCGACGGCCGCATGGCGGGATGGACAAATACTCTCACCGGTCAGACTGTGGCTCCGGCGCCCCTCCCGGATGGGTGTGTGGCGATGGCCTTCGGAGGAGTTCACATCATAAATCCATCGCTCATCGGAGTGATGCGCGATTACGGGCACAGCCAAGGGGAGGTATTTTCACTAACGCCGTTCTATACTGCCACTTGCCATCAGCACAATTACCGCGCCTATATCCCCTCGGCTCCATATAAGTGGGTAGACATAGGGCGTCCGGATACTCTTGAGCGCGCCCGGAAACTTTTTTAGCTCCTTTGAGGTTATATCTGTAAAGACCTCACGAGCTATGTTTTCATCACGCCCATTCACTTTCGACCGCACCGTCCGCATCCTCTTTACCATCGGCTTTTTAGTGTTGGTGGTATGGTTGGTAAAGATGCTTGCCAATGTGCTGCTTCCATTCTGCCTGGCTTGCCTGATAGCCTACTTTCTGGAGCCGCTGTGTCAGCTCAACATGAAGTTGTTGAGACTGAAACACCGCGTCATACCAACGTTTCTCACACTCATTGAGACGGCCGTGGTGATAGGTGGACTGATATATCTCTTCACCCCCTTTGTGATGAAGGAGATAGACCAGATGGAGGCCATGATCAAGAACTACTCCGTACACAACATCGACATTCCCTTCCTGCCCCACGAGGTTTCCGAATCGCTGCGCCAGCTTCTCGACCTTGACCATATGAAGGAGATGCTCACACAGGACAGACTTGCATCCATCGTAAACAAAGGTGTCTCCATCGTGTCATACTCGCTGGGTATAGTTTTCCACACGCTGGAGTGGTTTCTGATGTTTATCTATGTGATTTTCATACTCATTGACTATCCTGAACTGATGAAAGGGTTCCGTCTGCTGGTCCCCCCGAAGTTTCGCGAGCCGGTCTATAAGGTTGAAGACGACATAAAGGACAGCATGAACCGGTATTTCCGTGTGCAGGTGTTCCTGGCTCTGTGTGCCGCTGTGTTCTACTGCATCGGGTTCTCCCTCGTTGGCATACCTCTGGCCATCGTGTTGGGGATACTTGTGGGTGTGCTCTACATCATACCCTACTTCCAGTATGTCACTCTCATACCTGTGACGGCCGTTTGCTACATCTCATCGCTGGGTGGGCAGGTGTCTTTCTGGCCTCTGATAGGCAAATGTATACTGGTATACGTGGTGAGCCAGTGTATTTGCGACTATATTCTCACTCCTAAAATCATGGGCAAAGTGATGGGCCTCAACCCTGCCATAATACTGCTGTCGCTCTCAGTGTGGGGCACTCTCATGGGACTCATCGGCATGATCATAGCAATCCCGCTCACCACACTACTGCTGGCTTACTATCAGGAATATATCATAAAGGGAAACGACCCTGTGGGCACAAATACCATCAGTTAGCCTTGAGCATCTGCTCTATCTGAGCCACATCGTCCTGAAGCTTTCTCTCCAGGGGCAGACGCTCGTCTATGAGACGGCAGGCATAGAGCACAGTGGCGTGTGTGCGCTGCAGACGCGATCCTATGGCCTTGAGGGGCATGTTGGTGTGCTTTTTGGCCAGATACATCACCATCTGTCGGGCGTCGCTCACTTCGCGCTTTCTCGACTTGGCCACAAGCATGGAGGGCTCTATGTTGTAGAAGGCGCTCACCTGCTTAGCTATGGCTTCGAAGTTGATGGTGCGTTTGTTGAGCTTGACTGAGTTGGCCAGCACTCGGCGTGCCAGATCCACCGATATCTCTTTGTTGAGGAATGTGGCGTGAGCCAGCAGCGACACCACTACACCCTCGAGCTCGCGAATGGAGTCGGTGACGTTTTCGGCTATGAAGTAAATCACATCCTCGGGCAGATCCAGGCCATCGCGGCGAGCCTTGCGGCGCAGCACATCAAGGCGCAGCTGCAGATCGGGCTTTTCGAGCTGGGCAGTTGTTCCGCTCTTGAAGCGTGAAAGCAGGCGCTCTTCCATGCCCTCCATCTCCGACGGGCGGCAGTCGCTCGACATGATGAGCTGCTTGTTGTACTGCCTCAGATGATTGAATATATGGAAGAATGTGCGCTGGGTCTTATCCTTACCGATGAAGTCCTGGATGTCGTCGATGATCAGAGTGTCGATACTCTGATAGAACGATATAAACTCGTTGACCTTGCTGCGCTGCACTGCGGCAGTGAACTGGCTCTCAAAGAGACGGGCGGTGATATAGAGCACTCTGGCTCGGGGATCGCGCTCCTTGAGGCGTATGCCTATGGCCTGGATAAGGTGGGTTTTGCCCACTCCGCAAGGACCGAACACAAACAGAGGGTTGAAGGTCTGCAGTTTCGGGTCGTTGGCTATGGCCTCGCCTATCGAGCGTGCCACCTTGTTGGAGTCGCTAATACAGTAGTTCTCAAAGGTATACTCGGGATTGAGCTGCGAGTCTATCTCCTCAACATACTTCTCCTTGAAGGGATTTGCAGTGGCTCCGGGCGACGGCTTCACGGCAGGGCTGGGATGACCGCTGCCCATGTTGACTCGCGACGAGGGATCGCCTGCCACAATCGGGAACTCGTAAATAAGGTGTATGCCCTCGCCAAATACTCTCTTCAGTGTCAACCCCAACACTCTGATATAGCGATCCTCAAGCTGCTCGGCAAAGAATTCAGACGGACACGATATGGTGAGTTCATTGCCCGAATACCTTAGAAACGACAATGGACTGAACCATGAGCTGAATTGTTCGGCGGGAATAGTGTCGCGGATTATCTCCAGACATTTGTCCCACATCTGCGAGTAGTTGTTTTGCATCATTAAGGTTGACTATACGGAAACTTTTTTCCGTGATTGAGTGAGAGTAACGGTTGAGTACCCGAGGCTGTGAGCCGGGGCAATACGGATGCAAATTTCCTAATTTTTTTTCAAAAAAACAAAGAAGGTTTTTTATTTGTTTTTTTGATTTTCAATTATCAATATTGATTTTCAACACATTAAACCCACGCTCAAATTATCCCTGCGTGGAACATTGAGAAATATATTCCAACCGTTTGAATATCCGCACCTTATGTTTTATCTTAAAATCCTTACTTAACTTCCAGAAAGGATTTTCCGAAATTCGGTAAGAGAGTTGAACATCAAATGGTTAGTTATTGTTGCGTCTCCAATATAAGCGCACTTCGTTATTTAGAATCATTCTAAATAAGCAAATGTATATACCCTTCCTGAGTTTACCCCTAAGGCGCGTGCCGAGTAGTAGATATCGGGGTGATGGCGGGTGCAGAGCGAGGGGTTGAAAGGGGTTATATTTTCCCTCGCCACCCCGCGGGCCGCAAGGGTGTAGGTGATATATCTGTGAAGATCCACATGCGGGCGCTCCCAATCCGGTCGAGTCACTACGCTTTCCGCCGGGAACTGCGAGGCGACCTCGGGGCCTACCTCAAAACAATCGGCACAGATCGATGGTCCGAACTCCACAATTATATCTGATGGGTTGGCTCCTGCATCCATCATAGTCAGAAGCGTGTTTGTAGCCACTCCGCCCAGGGCACCACGCCAGCCGGCATGCGCCACGCCTATGACCCTGGCATGGGGGTCAGCCATTATCACTGGCACACAGTCGGCTGTGTTCACCCCTATCACCACTCCGCGCATCGTGGTGACGAGAGCATCCACATTATTAAAGTCTGCGCCGATATTGTCCGGCGTAATGACCGCAACGTTGGTCGAGTGGGTCTGTCGAGGTATTACAATAGCCTTCTCATCCACGCCCAGCCTGGTGGCAAGCATGTGGCGGCAGGCTTGAATCCGCACAGGGTCGTCGCCGGTATAGTGACACACGCTGAAACCATTGTAAGGGAGCGAGCTGTCGTCAGCAGGTGTCAGGCCACGCTCGGTAGAATAGGCCCGGATGCCCGTATGAGACAGCAATGGGGTAAGTTTGAGTTGCATAATCGTGGATTTTGCTGTAATTTTGCGCCGTTTTTCCAACAAAGGTATGAAATTTTCGCAACTTAAAGGTCATCTGGCCATGCTGGGAGCCAACAGCATGTGGGGATTGATGGCTCCGATAGCCAAAATGACAATGGCAGCCGGGGTTGTGACTCCGCTGCTCATGACCAATTTCCGCATAGCCGGTGCTGCCGCTCTCTTCTGGATAGCATCCATTTTCACGCCACGCGAACACGTCAGCGGCCCTGACCTTCTCCGACTCGCCGGGGCAGCCATGCTGGGTATACTCTTCAATCAGGGTTGCTATATATTTGGTGTAGGATTCACCTCGCCCGGCGATGCTTCGATCATCACCACCACCATGCCTCTGTGGGTCATGCTGCTGGCCGCCGTGATATTGGGCGAGCCCATCACTCTGAAAAAAGCCGGAGGTATAGTTTTAGGCGGAACCGGAGCGCTGTTATTAGTGATGGGTGGGACGGCTTCGGGGGTTAAGGGCGACAATCCCACCCTGGGCAATATCCTGGTGCTCACCGCTCAGCTCAGCTATGCCCTCTATCTGACATTCTATCGTAATTTCATCAAGAAATATTCGGTTGTCACACTGATGAAGTGGATGTTTACCTTTGCCGCTCTTCTGCTGGTGCCCTCCACCCTGCATATCACCGTCCACACTACCTGGACACAGATGACACATCAGGAGATATGGGGAGCCGCCTATGTGGTGGTAGTGGCCACTTTTCTGGCATATATATGCATAATGATAGGCCAGAAAAACCTCCGGCCTACACTTGTGGGTATGTATAATTATGTTCAGCCTATAGTGGCAACCTGCGTAGGTATAGCTCTTGGCATTGACCACTTTACGGCCACCAAACTTATAGCTGTGGTTCTGATATTTTGCGGAGTGTGGCTTGTGACTATCTCAAAAGCCAAAGAGGCTCATAGTTAGAGCACTCCCACTATGCGCTTGGCGCCGAGGAAGTGGCGCGAGTAGTAGCCTCCGTCGGGAAATTTCTGATAAGTGACACCGTTTTTGGTGGAGGCGTGGATGAAGGTGCACGAGCCGTCGGCGTTGACCTCAGTCACCATTGCCACGTGGCCAACTCTGCCCTTGCCACTCGAGCGGCTTGAGAAAAACAGGAGGTCGCCGGGCTTGAGATTGTCCTTGTCTACCTTTTCGCCCTGCTTGAACTGCGAGCGCGAGTCGCGGTTGAGATCGTAGCCGAAGTTGCGGAAAATATAGCTGGTGAAACCTGAGCAGTCGAAACCCGAGGGACTGGATGAGCCGAGACGGTAACGTGTGCCGAGAAAACCGGCTGCATAATTCTTCATATCCTCAATGAGAGCATCTGTCTCATCGGCCTTCTCAAGAAATTCGGCCTTGACGGCGGCAAAGGGAGAGTTGAGGCGCGCGCTCTCCATGGCTGCGGCCATGAGGGGAGTGGATTGAGCCGACATTGCGCCGGTGGCCTTGGCGTGGGCTTCAGGCACTCGCAGTGTCTTGCCCGAGGCTGAGACCGAGATGACTATAGCTATTATTGAGAGTATATATTTTGCTAATTTCATGAACTGAGTTGTGCTGTATTATTTTTTGGCATTACAAAGTTACTCATTTTCAGCAACAAATAAAAATGGCCAATTATGCACAGCCTCTTGGCAACACAGAAAGGCTCAAATATAACCGTTTTTCACCAAATCTGTGCAAAGTGTTAATTTTTGCACCTCAATTTAACAGTTTGATGCCATCTAATTGTTAATTTCTGTATATCGCCAGCCAGATTATTTACGCCATTAAGACACAAATGTTAAACCAAACTCAGTTTATAATATTGAATAAAACTGAATATCAGATATAAAAGTCATATCAATCAAAACTACGCGTTTACAACATTTTGCTTATTTTAACAATCAGCTCATTTTCTTCGCCGTTACGCCTGCGGCTTGGCACGCTATCTGAAAAGATTCTGAACTTTCGGCATTTTTTTTGGCTATAATTTGCCAATTGGCTGGGGAATTTGTAAGTTTGTGGGGAAATCCTCTATCCCGGAATTATAATCATCCATTCCATGAAAAAGAAGACTCTCAACATCCTCAAAGACGACCCCTGGCTCGAGCCTTATGCCGAAGCCATAATCGGCCGCCACGAAGACGCCATCCGCAAGGAAGCTGAACTTTGCGGCCCCGACGGCTCACTCGATAACTTTGCCAACGCCCACAATTACTTCGGCCTTCACCATAATGCCGACGGCAGCTGGGTGTTCCGTGAATGGGCTCCCAACGCCACGTCTATAACCCTCATCGGCGACTTCTCAAAATGGAAGGAGCTGAAGAAATATGCTCTCAAGCACAAGGAAAACGGTGTGTGGGAGCTGAAAATGAAACCCGCCGACATCCATCACGGCGATCTGTATAAAATGATAGTCCGCTGGGACGGCGGCGAGGGTGAACGCATTCCGGCCTACGCAACTCGCGTGGTGCAGGATGAAAATACCCATGTCTTCTCGGCCCAGGTGTGGGCGCCCGAACCATATAAGTGGAAAGTGCGCCGCTTTCGCCCCGACACCCGTCCACTCCTTATATATGAATGCCACATAGGCATGGCTCAGGAGAAGGAAGGAATAGGCACATACACCGAGTTCCGCGACCTGATTCTGCCCCGCATTGCCAAGGACGGCTACAACGCCATACAGATAATGGCCATTCAGGAACACCCCTACTATGGCTCGTTCGGCTACCATGTGTCGAGCTTCTATGCACCATCATCGCGCTTCGGCACCCCCGAAGAGCTCAAGAGCCTCATCGACCGCGCTCACGAGCTGGGCATTGCCGTGATTATGGATATAGTGCACTCTCATGCTGTGAAAAACGAAGTGGAAGGCCTGGGACGTCTTGATGGCTCATACAACCAGTATTTCTACGGCGACTCGCGTCGCGAACACCCGGCTTGGGACTCGCTCTGCTTCGACTACGGCAAGAACGATGTGATAAACTTCTTGCTCTCCAACTGCAAATACTGGCTTCAGGAGTTCCGATTTGACGGATTCCGCTTTGACGGCGTCACCTCCATGCTCTACTATTCGCATGGACTCGGACAGGCCTTCGGCAGCTATGCCGACTATTACGACGGCTCGGAGGACACCAACGCCATCACGTATCTCACCCTGGCCAACAAGCTGATACACAAAATCAATCCCTCGGCCATCACTATTGCCGAGGAGATGAGCGGAATGCCAGGTCTGGCTCTGCCCATCAAGGATGGAGGTATGGGCTTCGACTATCGTATGGCCATGGGTATACCAGACTACTGGATCAAGACCCTCAAGGAGAAGAAAGACGAGGACTGGAAACCCACCTCGATATTCTGGGAGCTCACCAACCGTCGAGCCGACGAGAAGACCATTTCCTATGTAGAGAGCCACGATCAGGCTCTCGTGGGCGACAAAACCATCATCTTCCGCTTGATAGACAAGGAGATGTACTGGCACATGATGAAGGGCGACGACAATATGGTGGTGGCTCGCGGCATGGCTCTGCACAAGATGATACGTCTGGTCACTGCTGCCACCATCAACGGCGGATATCTCAACTTCATGGGCAACGAATTCGGCCATCCCGAGTGGATCGACTTCCCGCGCGAGGGCAACGGCTGGAGCTATAAATATGCCCGTCGCCAGTGGGATCTCGTGGATCGCAAAGAGCTCAAATACGGCTATCTGAACGTCTTTGACAATGCCATGATCCATCTCATCTCGGGTGTCTACAACTTCCAGGCACTCCCCGTGGTGGAACTCTGGGAGAAGGACGACGACCAGGTGCTTGCCTTCATGCGTGGCAATCTGGCCTTCATCTTCAACTTCTCGCCTTCAAAGTCGTTTACCGACTATGGCATCCTCGCCCCTGCCGGCGAATATGAAGTGGTGCTGTCTACCGACAATCCGCAGTTCGGAGGCTACGGCAATATCGACGAGAGTGTCCACCACCTCACCCAGACCGATCCTCTCTTCGCCCCCACCGGCCGCGAATGGCTCAAACTCTATCTCCCCTCCCGCTCAGCCCAAGTGCTCAAGCTAAAGAGAAGGTAAATAGACCCAGGGGGGTCAACCCGGCCCCTGTATGGGGCATGGCATAATAGCCCAGGGACTCACTCCTGGGCTATTATGCTATGCCCACTACAGGGGCTGGATTGGACAAACCATTCTGATATATTACTACCCTCTGGTTATCTTTATATAATGAGGGCCCTCAAAAATTGACTTATCTATATTTTACGGCGTTTTTTTGTCGCTACAATAAGTAATTCCCATTTATTTTTCGTAACTTTGCCCAAAGTATCAACCTTAAATCTCACCTTCATCACACTGTATATGTCAACAAAGACCTTAGTTTTATGGTCGGCCATATGCGCCACGGCAATCTCAATGGAGAGTTGCTCGGAAGCCCAGGCCATTGACCGTCAGGCGCTTGTGGAGCGCAACAATCCGCATATCACCCAGCTCGATACTCTTGCATCGCTCACTGTGGGCAACGGCGAGTTTGCCTTCACCGTTGACGTGACAGGCCTGCAGAGTTTCCCCGAGCTATATAAAAACGGTGTGCCCTTAGGTACACAAAGCCAATGGGGATGGCACTCGTTTCCGAATGTCGAAAATCTGACACGCCAGGAAACCCTCAAGGATTACGACTTCGGCCGCGGACGCACAGAGCCTTACGCAGTGCAGTTTAACGAGGCCGGTCGCCAGAAAGATGCTGCAAACTATTACCGCGTCAATCCTCACCGCCTCCATCTCGGAGCCATAGGTTTTGATGGCCTCACGCCTGATGATGTCAACGCCATAGACCAGAAACTCGACATGTGGAACGGTCTGATCACATCCAACTTCACCACCGACGGCACACCCGTCAAAGTGGAGACTACCGTTGACCCCGCTCTCGACATGGTGGCAGCTTCGGTCAACTCGGCCAAGCGTCTGCCCGTGAGCATACGCTTCCCCTACCCGACCGGCGGTCATGCCGACGACGCCTGCGACTGGAGCAGCGATTCGCTCCACACCACAGAGATAGTGAAAATCGAAGGCAACAAGGCTGTGCTCTCACACTCGATCGATACAACTACATATTATGTCACTGTGACCTGGCAGGGCGCTGAGACTCCCGCATTGGCCGGTCGCAACAAAGTGGTCATCACTCCCACCGATGACCAGTGGAGCTTCACCGCACGCTTCACACCCACCGAACCCGACATCGCTGTGGCCGGACAGACCTATGCCGATGCCTCGAAAGCCGCTTCCGACTACTGGCAGGGATTCTGGAAAAACGGTGGTGTGGTAGACTTCAGCCACTGCACCGATCCACGCGCCACCGAGCTGGAGCGTCGCGTAGTGCTCTCGCAATACCTCCTGGCCACTCAGTGCGCCGGCTCGACACCTCCACAGGAAACCGGTCTGACCTACAACTCATGGTTTGGCAAATTCCACATGGAGATGATCTGGTGGCACCAGGCACAGTTTGCCCTCTATGGCCACGAAGACCTGCTGGGTCGCACACTGCCCTGGTATGACTCAGTTAAGGATGTGGCCCGCGAGATAGCCTCGCGTCAGGGCTTCGAGGGTCTGCGCTGGATGAAGATGACCGACCCCTCGGGCACAGAAGCACCCTCAAAGGTGGGCTCGTTCCTGATCTGGCAACAGCCTCACCTCATCTATCTCTCCGAGCTCCTCTATCGTGCAAATCCCTCGGACTCTATCCTCAACCAGTATTATGACCTGGTGCAGGAGACAGCCAAGTTCATGGCATCGTTTGCCGAATATGACGGCCTGGGCAATCGCTACATACTCCGCGGCGCCATTCCCGCACAGGAGACTCTGCGCGCAGCCGAGACAGTGAATCCCCCCTTCGAGCTCTCATACTGGCACTATGCCCTCAACACCGCCCAGAAATGGCGCGAGCGCAAGGGCGAACGCCGCAACATGGACTGGGATGAGATAATCGACAAACTCTCACCTCTGGCCGCTCAGGATTCGCTCTATCTCGCAGCCGAGACCGCCCTCGACACCTATAAGGATGTGCGCTTCACCTCCGACCATATGGCCGTTCTGGCTGCTCTCGGAGTGCTCCCCGCCTCACCCCTGGTGCGCGAGGATCTGATGAACAACACCTTCGACTGGATCTACGACAACTGGAACTGGGGTCGCACATGGGGCTGGGACTACCCCACCACAGCCATGTGTGCCGTGCGTCTGGGTCAGCCCGAGAAGGCTGTCAACGCCCTGCTCATGGACAAACGCACCAACACATATCTCCCCAACGGACACAACTATCAGGACAAGCGTCTGCGCTGCTATCTGCCCGGCAACGGTGGTCTGCTCACCGCAGTGGCTCTCATGACAGCCGGCTGGGATGGTTGTGAAGTTGAAAATCCCGGTTTCCCCAAGGACGGCACCTGGGATGTAAGATGGGAAGGCATCAAACCTCTGCCCTAATATCTTCTTGGCTCTGAATATGATTTCAAAGAAACTTATATGCCTGACCGCGGCTCTCTCAATAGCCGCGGCCGGGTTTTGTGACACAAATGCCGGGGGACCTCTCCACTACACTCCGATGCCCGACGGCTCGGGCGCGGTGAGCCTAAACGGCACACGCAAGTTCATACGTGGTCTGTATGGAGCACACTCGGGGTTTCGCATGGACTGCAGTGACACACCCGAGTTTGGCATCTATCTGCCCCGCATGGGTGGCAATCTGCTGCTCACGCTTCCCGAAGGCTCGTGTACAGCCACATATATCCCCGGCCGTATGGACTATGAGCAAGGGGGTGTAACGGTTGAGGCTCAGGTGCTCCGCTCGTCGGATGCGGCTCTCTGGAAGGTGACCAATACCAACAAAACCAAGGTGACCATCGGAGTGCGTTTCGGCGGAGTGGCCGACAAGAAATTCTCACGCGAAGGTGATCTTGGAGTCGATGCCGCCGACTGTTTCGACCTAAAGCCGCAATATTGCAAAGGCAATATATATACGGTGAATAAAAACGGCCTGGTGACTGTGGAATACGGAGCCAAGGAACGCAAAACAATCTCGCTGGTTCTCCCCACCGATAGCCATACCATCACCGACCTTCCTTCCTACGAAGGCACCATAACTCTTAAGCCCGGTCAGACACGCTATCTGGCCTTGTTTCCTGCAAGAATAGCTCCGGTAGTCAAAGAAAAAAAGCTTGCCAACCTCTTCAAGCAGGCCGAGGGTGAGCGCAATGCTCTTGCATCGGCCATCTCCATCACTACTCCCGATCCCTGGATCAACCCCATTGGTAGCGCCCTCTCTGTGGCTGCCGACGGCATCTGGAGCGGCGAGGCATGGCTGCATGGCTCCATAGGTTGGCGCACTCCCCACCTGGGATGGCGCGGTGCATATGTGGGAGATGCCATAGGTCGTCACGACCGTGCGTTGACCCACTTCAACACCTACGCAGCCAATCAGATTACTGACATCCCCCCTGTCTACGAGCATCCTCGCCAGGACTCTCTGCTCAATCTTGCAAGAGCCGAAAAGCGCTGGGGTACACCCATGTATAGCAACGGATATATATGCCGCCGCCCCGGCAAGAAGGACGAGATGTCGCACTACGACATGAATCTGGTGTATATCGATGCCATGATGCGCCATTTCCGCCACACAGCCGACACTGCAGCAATGCGGCAGCTTTTTCCGGTGATTAAGCGGCATCTGGATTGGGAAAAACGCAATTTCGACCCCGATGGCGATCATCTTTACGATGCATACTGCTGCATCTGGGCCAGCGACGCACTCTATTACAGCGGCGGTTCGGTGACTCACTCGTCGGCCTACAACATGTTTGCCAACGCTGCTGCTGCCGATGTGGCAGCAGCCATAGGTGAAGATCCTAATCCTTATTATAAGGAAGCGCAGGCCATCAAACGCGCCATCGACAATGTGCTGTGGATGAAGGATCGCGGACACTGGGCTGAGTATAAAGAGTATGGCAAACAAGGGCGTCTTCACCCCTCGGCAGCCCTATGGACCATCTATCATGCCATAGACTCGGAGGTGGCCGACCCGTTTAAAAACTATGCTGCCACGGTGTATGTCGACGAGAATCTCCCCCACATCCCTGTCACAGCCGACGGACTGGACGAAGAGCTCTATACCCTCTCGACAACCAACTGGAAGCCTTATTCATGGAGCATCAACAATGTGGCTATCGCCGAGGTGATGCACGCCGCTCTGGCCTATTGGCAGGCTGGACGCCCGGAGGAGGCTTTCAAGATAATGAAAGGCACTGTCATTGACAATATGTATCAGGGAGCTTCGCCTCTAAACTTCGGTCAGATCAGCCAGTATGACGCTGCCCGTGGAGAGTGCTACCGCGATTTTGCCGACCCCATCGGCGTATGGAGCCGTGCCCTCACTGAGGGTCTGTATGGCATACGCCCTCACCGCATCGGCCCCAAGCCCCACGTTGAAATTATCCCCGGATTCCCATCGACGTGGGATCATGCCTCGATCTCTCTTCCCGATGTGGCATACAGCTTTGTGCGCGATGGTGATACAGATACTTATGTGATTGAAAACAAATATCCCGCAGGTACTCCCATCAACCTTATCGTGCCGGCCTCAGGGCTGGTCGACGTTACCATTGACGGCGTCTCGGCTGCTGCCGCCATGCCCACATCTATCGGTGAGCCCAGGATCTCGCTGAGCCTCAACGAGCCGGGCACACATACGGTTAAGGTGATCAGAGGGGGCAACTCCGCAGGCCGCCCCACCGGGAAATATCACAAAGAAGGAAACGTAGAGTTTGCCCAGATGACCGACGGACTGCTGAAGTGGTGGCAGCCCAAGACTATCCAGACCTCACCCCTGGTGGCAAGTCTACCCGAGGATTTCACTGAAATCATCAGCGAGAAATGCCAGCCCATCGAGATAGACAGCGTCTACAACGCCAGCGTGACCGACATCTTCACCAACCGCTATATGTCGCCCCGTCCGCCGGTCACCACACTCGAGCTCCCCACCCAGGGCGCCGGTGAATGGTGTCACCCGAAACTTACACCGGAGATTGACGACTCAGGCCTGCGCAAGCTCCTTGCCGAGTCGGCCGACACGCTCACTACCGGCATCGGCATCCCCTTCACTCTACCCTCTGAAGGAAAGAACATACTCTTCACCACACGCTGGAGCAACTATCCCAACAAGGCATCGCTGCCCCTCGAGGGAAATGCCTCTCACGTGTATCTGCTCATGGCAGGCAGCGTCAATCACATGCAGTGGGGCATGAACAGCGCCATGCTGCGCGTTAATTACACCGACAGCACATCAACCGAGCTGCCTCTGGTAAGTCCCATCAACCTTGCTCCCATCGAGCAGGACTTCTTCACCGATCAGCACGCCTTTGCACAGCCCGGCGGAGCTAAGACCCCTTACCGTCTCAGCTTTGCCGACGGTCGTGTGAGCCGCAATCTGCTTGACGAGATGGCAGGCCACAAAGTGGCAATAGATCCCGGCATGGAGCTGGGCAACATCTCGGGACGCACACTTCCCGGAGGAGCCGGCACGCTGGTGGATATCCCTGTTGATCCCACCAAGCAGCTCTCCTCGCTGACTCTCGAATCACTTTCGCCCGACAATGTAACCGGCATTATGGCCGTAACACTCCAAAGACCATGAAAATACTAAACAAAGCACTGTTACTATCCTTACTCCCCCTCTCGCTATCGGCGACATCGCCTGTGGAGTGGTATGACGTCACCACCGAAAACCGCCCCTTTGTGCGCTGGTGGTGGCTTGGGAGCGCCGTAGACCCCGAAGGACTTACCTACAACCTCTCGGAATTTGCCCGCCAGGGGCTGGGTGGCGTCGAGATTACCCCAATCTATGGTGTGCAGGGCAATGAGGCCAACGATATCCCCTATCTATCAGACAAATGGATGGATATGCTGGCCCACACTACAGCCGAGGCCAAGAGGCTGGGGCTGCAGGTGGATACGAACAACGGCACCGGATGGCCCTTTGGCGGCCCCGAGGTCACTACCGCTGAGAGTGCACGCAAGCAGATTGTGGAAAAGTGGACCCTCCCGGGTGGCAAAAAGCTCGACACGCTCATCACCGTGGCCGACCAGAACCAGCTCCCCGTGGCAACCCTGCAAAAGGTGGTGGCTGCACGCGGCGACAAGCGCATAGACCTGACCAACAAGGTGAAAGATGGTCGTCTGGACTGGAAAGCCCCGAAGGGTGACGACTGGACTATCTATGCCCTCTTCAGCGGCCGTACATTCCAGAAAGTGAAGCGCGCAGCCCCCGGAGGTGAAGGGTATGTGGTGAACCACTACGACAGCGTGGCCGTGAAAAAATATCTCGACCGCTTTGACCGTGCGTTTGCCGGCCGTGAGAATATTGTGCCCAATACATTTTTCAACGACTCGTATGAAGTGTATGGTTCAGACTGGACCGAGGGGCTTCTGGATCAATTTGAAGCCGAAAACGGCTATCGTTTGGAGCAATATCTGCCCGAGTTTGCCAACTACGAAAACGACAGCGAACTCCGGGCCCGCGTGGTGAGCGACTATCGCCGCACCCTCGGCCATATGCTCAAAACCCATTTCACTGATGTGTGGACCGACTGGGCACACGGCCACGGAGCCAGAATCAGAAATCAGTCGCACGGCTCGCCCGCCAATATCATAGACCTATATGCCGAGGTAGATATCCCTGAGTGCGAGTCGTTTGGCACACCTGACTTTGATATTCCCGGGCTTCATCACAGCGGCCCCACACGTCCCAACGATGCCGAGCCCGTGGTGCTCAAGCTGGCCTCATCGGCAGCCCATCTGTCGGGCAAGCCGCTCACATCAGCCGAGGCTTTGACATGGTATACCGAGCATTTCCACACATCGCTTTCATGGGCAAAGCCGATGATCGACATGATGGTGGCTGCCGGTGTGAACCACATCTACTTCCACGGTGCTCCCTATTCGCCCAAGGGGGCAGAATTTCCCGGGTGGATGTTTTACGCATCGGTCAATATGTCGCCCACTAACTCGTTCTGGGACAACGCCTCCGGCTTTTTCGACTATATCGGTAAGGCCCAGGCATTTGCCTCAGCCGGAAGCTCGGATGCCGATTTTCTGCTCTACTTCCCCTACGATGACATTATTCACCGTCAGGGAGGTAGACCCTACATGATGCTCCCCATCCACAGCATGCACACCGTGATGCCCGACGTCAAGGATGCAGGAAACGCCATTGTCAATGCCGGGTATGACCTTGATTTTGTGTCTGACTCGCTTCTGTCGGTGCTCCATGTGCGCCCCGACGGCACCATAGGCTCAAAGGGTGATACCCACCACCGGGCCATACTGGTGAACGGAGTGAAGATGATGCAACCCCAATCCATGGAGCGGCTCGTCGCGCTGGCCAACAATGGCGCCACCGTAATCTTTGTAGGTGGTCTCCCCGCAGATGTCCCCGGCCTGGGTCATCTCGAAGAGCGGCGAGCAGCTTTGAAAGAAGCATCTGCCCCTCTCAAGCCTTGGGCTGAAGGACTCACCTATCCCCTCGGCAAGGGCAAGGTGATATATGCTCCCGACGTGAACAAGGCTACAGCCATGGCTGGTGTCAAGCCTGAAAGCGGCCGCAACGAAGGCCTCTCCATGATGCGCAGACGCAACGAAGCCGGCGGATACAATTATTATATCTCCCTGCTCACCAACAATCCCGTCGACGGATATATCCAGCTGGCCACCCCGGCCAAGAGCGCCATGATATTCGATCCTCTCACCGGCAAGAAAGGGATGGCCGAAGTGAAGGAAGGCTCTGACGGCGATGCAAGTGTGAAGCTGCAGATGCGACCAGGCGAAACGCTGATGCTCAAAACGTTCCCCGAGCTTATGGAAGGCGAAAAATGGCAATATATAGACCATCGTGGCGAGCCCATGCTGATCAATAGCGGCTGGGCGCTCTCCTTCCCCAAAAGCGACCCCGAGGTGGCCGATACATTTGCCATCGACACTGTGACACCCTGGACATCTCTGCCCGACGATCGCCTGCAGGTCAACTCGGCCACCGGACGCTATGAAGTGACCTTCGATCTCCCCGACCAGGCCGATGCCGCCGACTGGGAGCTCTCGCTGGGCGACCTGCGCGAAAGTGCCCGGGTATATGTGAATGGCCAGGAGGCCGGCACTGTCTGGGCTGTTCCTTTCACTCTCAACATAGGCAAATATCTGAAGCCCGGAGCCAACCATCTGGCTATCGACGTCACCAACCTTCAGGCCAACCGCATCCGCGACTATGAGAAGCGTGGTGTGAAATGGCGCAGGTTCAAGGATGCCAATGTAGCCAGCGTGACCAGTGCCAAGACCTTCTCGTTCGGCGACTGGCCCGTGACCCCCTCCGGACTCAACTCCACTGTCTCTTTAACCCCAATCTATTATTAAATTTATGAAACAAATCCTCACGTCGTTTCTGTGCGCACTGATGTTGACACCGGTGGTCAATGCCGCCGAGCCGTCGACCACACTCCCCCCGCGCGCAGAGACCCTCAAGACTCTCGTAAAGGTCAACGACCATTATCTCAAAAAGCACCCCGATCCTCTGCAGGGCATCCCCTATTACTCACGCAAGAAGGTCTATGAAGCCAATATCTGGACACGCGGTGTATATTTTGAAGGCCTCATGGCTCTGCACTCCATATATCCCGACAACCGCTATCTTGACTATGCCACAGACTGGGCTGACGGATTTAAATGGGGATTCCGCCGCGATGATACCGCCACCCGCAACGCCGACAACTATTGCTGCGCCCAGACATACATAGACCTCTATCGTCTGACTCCGGAGCCCAAGATGCTCACCAAGACCCGTGCCAACATGAATATGCTGGTCAATACTCCGCAAAACGACGATTGGACCTGGATCGACGCCATACAGATGGGCATGCCCGTATTGGCCAAGATGGGTCATGACACTGGCGACCGCCGCTACTATGACAAGGCCTACCATATGTATAAGTGGAGCCGCGACACACTGGCCGGCGGACTCTTCAACGAAAAAGAAGGTCTGTGGTGGCGCGACAAAGACTTTGTGCCCCCTTACAAGACTCCCAACGGCAAGCAGTGTTACTGGAGCCGCGGCAACGGATGGGTAGTGGCCGCACTTGTGAAAGTGCTTCAGGAGATTCCTGCCGACGATCCCTATCGCCCCCTCTATGAGTCAGACCTCAAGTCTATGCTCGAGGCTGCCGCCAAGTGTCAGCGCGAAGATGGCTTCTGGAACGTATCGCTGGCCGATCCCGATGACTTCGGTGGCAAGGAGCTCACCGGCACCGCCCTCTTCGTCTACGGCATGGCCTATGGTGTGCGCACCGGTCTTCTGGATGCCAAGAAGTTTATGCCCGTACTTGCCAAAGGATGGAACGCCATGGTGAACGAAGCCGTTCACCCCGACGGATATCTGGGCTATGTGCAGGGCACAGGCAAGGAGCCCAAGGATGGTCAGCCAGTGACCTACGACTCAAAGCCCGACTTCGACGATTATGGCACAGGGTGTTTCCTCCTGGCCGGATCGGAAGTATATAAACTATAATAATTATAATCTGCTGTGATCCAGCCATCGAGACAATGCTCTCGATGGCTGGATTTGTTTTAGCCAAGGATTTTTTGTAACTTTGCAGTGCGGTTCATAAAGAGCCGCCCGAAAATGCTTATTCATCACAACATTCACACCCTACCATCGGTATCAGTAGTAAGAAATTTTGCTTTTAAGGAAAACTGGAAGAGCACGCAGTGATTGCACCGCTCTGCCACACCTTAAAATTATATAGCCTGAAATATCTGCAATATCGGGCGAACAATCAACCATTTCACATTTTACATTTTACCAGATGATCAATCCCAGATTGCTCACAGGGTTGCTATGCGCACTCCTGTCGGGCTGGGGTAGCTATGCTGTGTGCCAGCAGGCTCAACGCACCGTCACTCTCCAGGAGATTTTTGAAAGTGCCGAGAGCCACAGCGCCCAGCTGCGCCCCTCATTTACGGCCGAAGAAGAGGCCGAGCGTGAAATCAACGTGGCTCGCAATGGACTGCTTCCCGACATCAATGCTTCACTCTCGCTCAGCTATATCGGTGACGGATTTACCACCAAACGCAATTTCACTGACTATCAGCGTGCACCCATCCCTCATCTTGGCACCGGCCTGTCGGTGTCAGTGAATCAGCCAGTTTATACCGGAGGTGCAGTGACGGCCTCCATCGAAATGGCCCGGCTTAAGTCCACGGCATCGCGCTTTGCCACAGACCTCAACCGCGATGACCTCCGACTTCGGCTCACTGGCTATTATCTCGACATTTACCGCTACGACAATCTTCGCAGTGTGGTGGAAAGCAATCTTGAGAGCGCGCTCCGCATGCTCGAGGATATGAACGCACGTTTTGCCGAAGGCACTGTGCTTCACAATGATATCACACGCTATGAGCTGCTCGTGTCGAACCTCGAACTCCAGATTATAAAAATCGACAATACGCTTGATATTCTAAACAATAATCTGGTGGTTACAGCCGGGCTCCCGGCCTCAACAGTGATCCGCCCCGACTCCACGCTGCTCTCTTCATCGCTTCCCCTTGAGGGGGAACAGGCTTGGCAAGATTATGCCCAAGAGGCTTCCCCTACCCTCCGTCTGGCCCGGACAGCCACCGAAATATCACGCAAGGCTGAGGCCATAACCCGCGCCGGTCAGCTTCCCAAGATTGGGATGCAAGCCGGATGGAGCATGGACGGCCCTATACTTGTAGAGATACCTCCCATCAACCGCAATCTCAGCTACTGGTATGTGGGCGTAGGTGTGAGCTACAATCTGTCGTCGATCTTCAAGACCGGACGTGAGCTCTCGCGCAGTCGCGCAGCCGTGATCAAAGCCGACCAGCAGCTTGAAGCTACCCGCCAGAATGTGCAGATGGCTGTGAGAGCCGACTATATACGATATCTCGAAGCCTACGAGGAGTTCAAGACCCAGGAGAAAAGCGTGGAGCTGGCTCTGGTAAACTATCATACCGTGTCGACCCGCTACAACGAGGGGATGGCTCTGATAACCGATCTTCTCGACGCTGCAGATTCGCGCCTGCAGGCCGAACAGAGGCTCGTAGACTCGCGCATAAACATTATCTACAATTATTACAAACTCCTTTTCACAACAGGTAAGATATGACACACCGCACCAAGAAATTCATTTCATACATCCTCTCACTCGTCATCATAGCAGCCGCCACACTCTGGGTGGTGGATAAATTTGTGCACTTCGGCAATGTAGAGTTCACCGACAATGCCCAGGTGGAGCGGCAGATAGTGCCGGTGAACTCGCGTGTGCAGGGCTACATCAAAGAAATACGGTTCAAGGAATTTGACTATGTGCACAAAGGGGACACACTGGTGATAATCGATGACTCCGATCTGAAGCTGGCCGTGGCTCATGCTGAAGCCGAACTGCTCGCCGCACAGGCCGGGCGCGGCGTAGCCGACAAGAGTGTGGCATCGGCCTCGGCCAACGTAGCCGTGAGCGAGGCATCGATTGCCGAGTCCAAAGTGCTGATGGAGAATGCAGCACGCGACCTTGAGAGATATGACAACCTTCTGAAAAAAGATGCCGTGACGCGGCAGCAATATGACGGGATGAAGACCGACTATGAGGCCAAGCGTGCACGATATGAGATGCTGGTGCGCCAGCGGGCTGCCACAACAAATATTGTCAACGAAACCCGCAGCCATATTGCCGGCAGCGATGCCGGAGTGATGCTGGCCGAGGCAAGGCTGCAGACAGCGCGACTCAATCTGTCCTATACGGTGATAACGGCCCCATGCTCGGGCTATACCTCCCGCAAGGAGATCAAGCCTGGACAACTGGTGCAGCCGGGTCAGACTCTGCTCGACATTGTTGACTCCGATGAGGTGTGGATCACTGCAAACTATAAGGAAACCCAGCTCCAGCATATCCACGTGGGGAGCGATGTGGAAATAAAAATAGATGCGCTGCCAGGTGTGACACTCCAGGGCCGCGTATCCGCCATCTCGGATGCCACAGGTGCCAGCCTCTCCATAATGCCCCAGGACAACTCGGCGGGCAATTTCGTGAAGGTGCGCCAGAGAGTGCCGGTGAGAATAGAACTCAACAACGGTAACGACTCCACAGAGCTGGCCCGGCTGAGAACCGGCATGAATGTGGAATGTGAGGTGAAATACTGACACTCATGGCCGAAAACAATCATCATATACCCCAGGGACCTTTCGAAATTCCCGACATACCCAACTATATACCACGTCGACTAAAGCCGTGGATATTTATAGTGTTTGTGCTGATCATACAGTTTTCGGGAAGTCTGTATCTGGCCGCGGCCACCGATATGGTGGGCACAACGGCACTGATGCAGGAGGATATCCTAATGGCGGGCTATGCTCAGCTGGTGGGCATGTCGATAAACTTTGCGGTGATGTTCCGACTGAAATTCCGTTTTTCAAATCGTATAAGTCTCCTGGCCTGCTGCGGAGTATTGATAATATGCACCTATATCTGCGCCACAACCGACAGTGTGCCTCTGCTGGTGGGCGTCAGCTTTGTGGCCGGATGGTTCAGGATGTGGGCCACGTTTGCCTGCAACTCCACCATTCAGCTCTGGCTCACACCGGTGAGAGATATGGCCATATTCTTCTGCTACGTCTATCTGGTGGTCGACGGGGTGATACAGCTCAGCGGCATCGCCACTATCTACACAGCTTTCTACACGCAGTGGGAATACATGCACTGGATAATCATAGGGTTGCTGACACTGATGATGGTGATGGTGTTACTGCTGGTGAAACCGTTCAAGGGGATGCTGCAAATACCGCTTCTGGGCATCGACTGGCTTGGAGCCGGACTATGGAGTGGGTTTATGCTGTGTTTCACCTTCATCTGTGTGTATGGCAATTACTTCGACTGGTGGGACGCTGTGGAGATGCGTGAAGCCCTGCTGCTGGGGCTTACCTGTCTGGCTTTGAACCTATGGAGAGCCACATTTTTGCATCATCCCTATGTGTCATTTGCAGCTCTCACCAATCGAAACGTGGTGCGTGCCACACTTATCTATCTGGTATTCTTTACGCTGCTGGCCACAGAGCATGTGTTTGAACACTCATATGCCATCACCATACTCGGATTTGACGAGACAAATCTGATAGATCTGAATCTGTTTGTGCTGTGCGGTATAGTGGCGGGGGTAGTGTTTACGTGGCAGACCTTTGCGCTGTGCAAATGGCGCTACAAGACCATGACGGTGATAGGATTTGCGCTTGCCGCCCTTTATCTTGCCTATTTCTACTTCACGCTGGACTATGGTGTGGAAAAGGAAGCTCTTTTCCTCCCACTGTTTCTGCGCGGCGCAGCTTCAGTGATAATATCCATAGTGTTTCTCACTTCAATAGTGCAGAGCGGGCTCCATTTCTTCGTATTCCCTCAGGCGCTGACAATCAACGGCTTCACGGGAGCCGTGATGGGAGCCACACTGGGACCTGCCATCGTGGGCGAGGCACTCGAAAACATAATGGCCCGAAATGCATCGCAGATCTCGGCACGATTTACCGATACCGCCACATTTTCGCCTGAACTTTACGGAATGATACAGCGCCAGGCTCTGGCCGTCTCGATGAAGGAGATATATGGTTGGCTCCTGATTGTGGCATTGATAGTAATAGCCCTACTGGCCATAAGCTACGGACCCATCCGTCCGCAGGCCATCTTCCCGAAGTGGCGCACTCTACGCAAATTATACCGACGCATGGTGAGACACGAAAAGGAAATGTCGGCACAGGTAGATTTATGTCAGACAAAAGAGTCTGTTTATCAAATATAATTACTACTTTTGCATATTATCAATCACAAAAATCACAATTTCACTATGTCCGACAACAAACAATTCACCCCCGCCGAGGCCAAAGCTTGGGTTGAGAGCCGCGAATGGGCCAATGGCTGGGATGTCAACGCCGACGCATCGGTCGATGCCGTGGAATTTGCCACTCAGTATGCAGCCAATAAAGAACTCTGGGATGCTCTGTTCACATTCCTCAAAAACGCCGACCTCGACACCATTACTGCCGGCAAGCACGAGATTATCCCCGGTCGCGTGTGGGTCAACATCCTTGAATATACCCCCAAGGATGCCGCAAACACCAAGATTGAATCACACAAGAACTTCATCGACCTCCAGTATACCTTTGTGGGCGAAGAGCTGATGGGTGTGGCCGGAGCAGTGACTCCGACCGGTCCGTACGATCCCGTGAAGGACAAGACCAACTACACCACCACCGAGGAGATAGTCTACTCTCCCGCGGCTCCCGACCGCTTCTTCCTCTACTTCCCCAAGGATATGCACCAGCCCTCGGTGACAGCCGTTGAGCCTGCTGTGCCCTCAAGAAAAGTGGTAGGCAAGATCGAATACTACAAAGGTTAGTAAACTGGAATCTCCACTTTTGAGGGTGTAAGCCTTAATAAGGGGAAACAATGATAAATGAGTTCGACGAAACCTCGAAGAGGTGAAAATAATTATAGCCTCACGCCTCGGCGTGGGGCTATAATTATAACACCTCTTCGAGGTTTCCACATACTGGTGTAGGGCTGTCATTACATCACCTCTTGTAAGGCTTATGCCTATAAGATAGCCACTGATTTTCAGTATTATAAAAATTGCGCTAAAATTTCTCGCTGAAAAATTTGGTCAATTGAGCAATAATCTCTAACTTTGCAGCGCAAAACCAAGGAATGGTGAGTATAGTTCAGTTGGTTAGAGCGTCGGATTGTGGTTCCGAAGGTCGTGGGTTCGACCCCCACTACTCACCCCAAAGCAGATAAAACTTCAAGTGACTCTAAGAAAAATAGAGTCACTTTTTTTGTTCCTTACAATAACAGGGCAGCGACATACGTTAATATAATACATTCATTCACATTAACCCAACGTCAGCCTATGACAAATATCTCTACTTCATTACCCACCACGTCTGCATCAGTCAAAGAAACAACAAAGCACGTCCAGGGGCCTTCGCGCCTCACTCTGGAGCGTATCCGCCAGGTGGCACGCGCTTACACGGCTCTCTCAATCTCAGTCCCCGCAGGGAGCCTGATTCTCAACTGAAACTGCCCAACAACGATTTTTACGCAACTGACGTGACCATTTTATCAACCACACTATTAGTGCTGCTGGCTGCTTTGGCAGCGGCAGCACTTTTTCGCAACTTCAAGTCTACAGCCGCGTTGGCTCAATCCAAGGCCCGCGCCACTGCCGACCGCGAGGCCATGCTGCGCGAAAGCTCTGCTCTTCAAGCCCGTATTCAGGCTATGCAGACGGAGTTGGTCGCTCTGAATTCGCGTCTGCTCGAATCGGAGAGTCAGAAGAGCGCCCTTAAGGCATCTCTGCGCCTCATGGAAAACGAACGCGCACGCAATGACGAGATGCTACGCTCGCAATTTGCCAACCTGGCCACCGAAATACTGCAGCGTAACTCGGCCGACTTCAAAGCTCAGAGCGAAGAGCGGCTCGGGCAGTTGCTGAACCCGCTCAAAGAGAATCTCGAAGGATTCAAAAAGACCGTGGCCGAAACCTATGCCAACGAAGCAAGAGAAAGGTTTTCGCTCGAAAAAGCCATTGCAAGCCTTGTAAACGTAAACGACACCATATCGCGCGAGGCACGTGAATTGACCCAAGCCCTCAAAGGCAACAACTCTGTGCAGGGCGAATGGGGCGAAATGGTACTTGAGTCCATTCTTGAAAAGAGCGGACTCGTGAAGGATGAGGAGTATTTCGTGCAATCGACAGCAGATGCCGACGGCAACACCATGCTCAAGGAGGACGGCGGTGCGCTTCGCCCCGATGTGGTGGTGAAATATCCCGACGGACGCTGTGTGATAATAGACTCTAAGGTATCTCTGAAGGCTTATCTGGAATATGCCAATACCGACGACCGCACCATACGCAAAAATGCCGGTGATAGGCATGTGCTGTCGGTGAAAAGCCATGTCGACAAACTTGCCAAGAAGAAATATCAAGAGTTTATCGGTTCTGACCAGCTTGACTTTGTAATGATGTTCATACCCAACGAGCCTGCCTATATGGCAGCCATGCGGATTGACAGTGCGCTGTGGCAATATGCCTATGACAGGAATGTGCTCATCGTCTCCCCAACGCATCTGGTGTCGGGTCTGCGCCTGATAGCGCAGCTCTGGAGCCGCGACAAAGTCACAAAAAATGCCATACGCATAGCCGAGGAGGCCGGAAAGATGTATGACAAATTTGCAGATTTCGTCAACGACATGGACCGCATGGACAAGGCTCTGGCCTCGGCACGCAAGGCCCACACCGATGCCATGACCAAGCTCACCACCGGCACCGGCTCGCTGCGCAAACGTGCGTCCGACCTCAAAGCTCTCGGCATAAAAGCATCTAAACAGCTCAAACTCACTTCACCCGACACTGCCGACGAGGAGGAATGACAAGGAATAAGAGTGAGTCTATTAAGGATAAAAATACAATCTCCCGCGCCTTACTCTAACAGGAGTCAGCGCGGGAGATTGATATTTCAGTTGAGGCCTGGAGTCAGGCCGTCAGGGATTTATTCGGGGCGTTTGGTCTTTTTGCCATAGCCGTAAGCGGCAGCGTCGCCGAGCTGCTCCTGGATGCGGAGAAGCTGGTTGTACTTGGCCATACGGTCGGAACGGCTTGCAGAACCTGTCTTGATCTGACCGGCGTTTGTAGCCACGGCGATGTCGGCGATGGTGGCATCCTCAGTCTCGCCAGAGCGGTGTGAGATAACGGCGGTGTAGCCATTGCGCTGAGCGAGCTCAACGGCGCGGAGAGTCTCGGTGAGCGAGCCGATCTGGTTAACCTTCACGAGGATAGAGTTGGCGCAACCTTCGTTGATGCCACGCTGCAGATACTTCACGTTGGTAACGAAGAGGTCGTCGCCCACGAGCTGGCAACGCTTGCCGATAAGGTCGGTGAGCACCTTCCAGCCGGCCCAGTCGTTTTCGCCCATACCGTCCTCAATAGAGTCGATGGGATATTTCTCGACGAGCTTCTGGAGGAACTTGGCCTGCTCCTCGCTGTTGAGCTTGGGAGCGTCGGCACCCTGCTTCCAGGTGTAGTCGTAGATAAACGAGCCGTCGGGCTGCTCTTTGGCAAACTCAGAAGCAGCGCAGTCGAGACCGATTGTGACATCCTTTCCGGGAACATAGCCTGCGAGCTCGATAGCCTTGATGATCACGTCGAGAGCATCCTCAGTGCCTTCGAGCTTGGGAGCGAAACCACCCTCATCACCCACGGCTGTGGAGAGGCCACGGTCGTGGAGCACCTTCTTGAGGTTGTGGAACACCTCTGTACCCATGCGGATACCTTCCTTGAAGCAGCAAGCGCCGATGGGGCGAATCATGAACTCCTGGAAGCAGATGGGAGCATCTGAGTGAGCACCGCCGTTGATGATGTTCATCATGGGAACGGGGAGTACGTAGCTGTTGCAACCACCGATATATTTATAGAGAGGAAGGTCAAGATAGTCGGCTGCGGCCTTTGCCACTGCGAGCGACACGCCAAGGATGGCGTTTGCTCCAAGATTGCTCTTGGTGTCGGTGCCGTCGAGAGCTATCATAGTCTCGTCAATCTTGATCTGGTCAAGAGCGCTCATACCCTTGAGAGCCTCAGCGATGGGGCCGTTGACGTTGGCAACTGCCTTCTGCACGCCCTTGCCCATATAGCGGCTCTTGTCACCGTCGCGAAGCTCGAGAGCTTCGTTGACACCTGTCGAGGCACCCGAAGGTACGGATGCACGGCCAAATGCGCCTGATTCGAGGATTACGTCCACCTCAACGGTGGGGTTGCCACGTGAGTCAAGAACCTCACGACCGATAATTTTTTCAATCTTCATAGTTATTGAATATAATTGATTGTATTGAAGTTGAATGATATGTCTGTTGGAGAAGTTTTTAATTTCCGACCGCAAATTTACAAAATCTCTCCAAATCAAGCAATATCTCTGCAAGTTATATTTGCTTAATTGAGGATAAAAAAGGTGTAGCACCCCCACTACGATACCTCCAATGCTATGATTCCCGAAAAAATTTTGCCTTGAAGTTTGGACAATCGAACGAAAACCGCTACCTTTGCGTTGTAAAAATACAACCACATCAGAGACGATTGGGAAACTCTTCAATTTTATCTGAAATACCGAGACAAGCTTAGCCGGCCGATGGCGGGCCTCAGTCTACCCCTCGCGGGTAGACGGCTCTCCGAGCCCGGAGGATTACAAAGACCGGCGAGCACTCAAACCCTGTCATTCGGAGTTTCATCATCCTGCTCTGATGTGGCTTTTTTCTGAGTAGCGCATGTGGCGTAATTGGTAGCCGCGTTAGACTTAGGATCTAATGACTCAGGTCGTGGGGGTTCGAGTCCCTTCATGCGCACCACTCCATTCCCACCGCGTCCCTGCCCCGCACGTGAAAGTGTCCGGCAGGGACGTGGCATTTTTGTCAGTCATGTCAGTCATATTGTCACACTCGCAAACATAACCAACACGGCTTTTACCTTTATGAGATACATTCTAATAGTCGGCGACAACTTTTTTGGCACGATATTTGTTTGATTATTGAGCGTCCGGGAAAGTCCCGGACGGTTGAAACGTAAAACAAGAAACATAAATATATTCGACTATGGGAAAAATTATCGGTATTGACCTCGGCACCACCAACTCGTGTGTGTCGGTTCTCGAAGGCAACGACCCTGTTGTAATCCCCAACAGCGAAGGCCGCAACACCACACCTTCAATCGTAGCATTCGTCGACGGCGGCGAGCGCAAAGTGGGTGATCCTGCCAAACGCCAGGCCATCACAAACCCCAAACGCACCATCAACTCCATCAAACGCTTCATGGGCGAGACATGCGACCAGGTGCAGAAGGAAGTCGAAAGAGTACCTTATAAAGTAGTATGCGGTGCCAACAACACCCCGCGTGTCGACATCGACGGCCGCGAATACACTCCTCAGGAGATATCGGCAATGATTCTTCAGAAGATGAAGAAAACTGCCGAAGACTATCTGGGACAGTCGGTCACTGAGGCCGTTATCACTGTCCCCGCCTACTTCAACGACTCGCAGCGCCAGGCCACTAAGGAGGCCGGCGAGATAGCAGGTCTCACCGTGAAGCGTATCGTCAACGAGCCTACCGCTGCAGCCCTGGCTTATGGCCTCGACAAGAGTGGCAAGGACCAGAAGATAGCAGTGTTTGACCTTGGCGGCGGCACATTTGATATCTCTATCCTCGAGCTCGGCGACGGCGTGTTTGAGGTGAAATCGACAAACGGCGATACCCACCTCGGCGGCGACGACTTTGACCATGTCATCATCGACTGGCTTGCCGACGAATTCAAGAAAGAGGAAGGCATAGACCTCCGTCAGGATCCTATGGCTCTCCAGCGCCTCAAGGAAGCTGCCGAGAAGGCCAAGATTGAGCTCTCGTCGACCACTTCGACCGAGATCAACCTCCCCTATATCACAGCCACAGCCACCGGCCCCAAGCACTTGGTGAAGACTCTGACACGCGCACAGTTCGAGCAGCTGGCCGACAAGCTTATCCAGGCCACAATCAAGCCCTGCGAGCAGGCTCTTAAGGATGCCGGCATGACACCCAAGGATATCGACGAAGTGATCCTGGTGGGCGGCTCGACACGTATTCCCGCCATCCAGCAGGTAGTGGAGAAATTCTTCGGCAAAGCTCCCTCTAAGGG
Organism: Muribaculaceae bacterium; assembly: GCA_023664185.1. Classification (GTDB taxonomy): domain Bacteria; phylum Bacteroidota; class Bacteroidia; order Bacteroidales; family Muribaculaceae; genus Duncaniella. Next base: position 657,387 of record JAMPGA010000001.1, on the reverse strand, counting down.
TGTCAACCCCGACGAAGTTGTAGCCGTGGGTGCAGCCATCCAGGGTGGTGTCCTCTCAGGCGACGTTAAGGATGTGCTTCTTCTCGACGTTGTGCCTCTGAGCATCGGTATCGAGACTCTCGGCGGTGTGATGACCAAGATGATCGAGGCCAACACCACCATACCTACCCGCAAGAGCGAGACATTCTCGACCGCAGCCGACAACCAGCCCTCTGTTGAGATCCACGTGCTCCAGGGCGAGCGCCCTATGGCCAAAGACGACAAAACTCTGGGCAAATTCCACCTCGACGGCATTGCACCCGCACCGCGTGGCATACCTCAGATTGAGGTGACCTTTGAAGTCGACGCCAACGGTATCCTCAACGTATCGGCCAAAGACAAAGCCACAGGCAAGGAACAGAGCATCCGTATCGAAGCTTCGAGCGGTCTGACCGACGCCGAGATCGAGCGTATGAAGAAGGAAGCCGAGGCCAACGCTGCTGCCGACGCCAAGGAGAAGGAAAGAATCGACAAGCTCAACCATGCTGACGCCGTGATCTTCCAGACCGAAAAACAGATCCAGGAACTGGGCGACAAGATTCCCGCCGACAAGAAAGCAGCCATTGAGAACGACCTTAACAAGCTCAAAGAGGCTCACAAGGCTCAGGACATCGCCGGCATCGACGCCGCCATCTCACAGATCCAGGCCACATTCGGCGCCATCCAGCAGGAGATCCTCAACGCCCAGCAGGCAGCCGGAGCTCAGGGCCCGCAGCCGGGCGCAACATCGGCAGGCTCCACAAACCACGGTGAAGGCCACGTAGACGATGTTGAGTTTGAGGAAGTGAAGTAATCCATCAATTTAGAAATATCTAAATCCATATAAACGGAGTGTAACTCAAATAGTTACGCTCCGTTTTGTTTGTTAATAAATGTAAACAAATTGATTGAAATTGATTAAATTTCGCTATATTTGCACCATATTTGGAACGTCCCTTAATAGGCGATGAGGTGTCCCTTATTTCCTCTTATCTCCTCTTAAAGGTTCTTAATCGGATATTATGCCAACAGCGAAGTACGAAATTAAGAGAAAATGCGAATGCTGTGGAGCGACTTTTCTGGCAAAGTCGCTTGACTCTCATTATTGCAGCAAGACTTGTTCAAATAAAGCATTCAAACAACGGCAGGCCGAAAAGCGTAAGCGAGAGCGACTGAACTCTGTTATTGGCGAGATTCCGGACCAGCGCGATTATATCAGTGTTGCTGAAGCTGAGGCAATGTTTGGCGTTTGCGCAAAGACTATCCGGCGGTTAATTAACAGCGGAAAGGTTTCAAGTATCAATCTTGGAGTAAGACTTACGCGTGTCAGCAAATCAGAGCTGATGGGAAAACTACCACTCCGCGAGGTTCCAATCGATAGGAGCATTGCATTACCCAAGCCATATCATTTGGAGCCAGAGGACTGCTATACCATCGGTGAAATTGCAGAAAAGTTTTCTATTGCCGAGAGCACCGTGTACGGTCATATCCGAAAGTATTCTATCCCAATCAGGCAGATAGGTCGTTTCGTATATGCTCCTAAATCTGAGATTGACCACCTTTATAAAGATGTCGTAACGCTATGAAGAAGAAACTCTCAAATACCAAGTGTACCGTTAAGCTCCGCAAGTCGGAATACCGCGATGAATGGTATCTGATTATCGACATCTACCCCGTATATAAAACGCCCGGAGGAAAACCGACCCGTATCAAGGAGGGCGTCAACCGAAGTGTTACCACACCAATTTGGGATAAAACGCACGTTGCTAAGACCAATGCCGATGGTAGTGTCACATATAAGCCAAAGCGCGATGTCAACGGTGTGATTATGTGCCGTTCGGCTGTTGATAACGAATCTTGCCTGTATGCCGATAAAGTGCGTGAACTCCGGCAGCGTGAGTACGATAATCAGGAACTATACACAGAGAGGGAATCAGAGATTGCCGCCCAGAATGAACGTGCCCAATGCAATTTCATTGAATTCTTCAAACAGGAGATTGACCGTAGGCACAAGGTTAACTCGGATTCAATCAGAATAAATTGGAATCGTGTATATGAGTTGCTGAAGCTATTCGCAAAATGTGATGTAATTCCGTTTGGGAATATTGATTTAAAGTTGATTGAAGATTTTAAGCAGTTTATGCTTACCGCTCCACAAGGAGGAAAGAAGAAAGGAACGGTGTCACGAAATACCGCTGCCACATATTTCTCCATATTCAAGGCTGCATTAAAACAGGCTTTCGTTGACGGATACCTTACGATAGACCTCGCCGCAAAAGCAAAGGGCATACCGGAGCAGGAGAGCCGACGGGAGTATCTAACCATCGAAGAGCTGAACACACTTGGAGCAACGGAATGTGAAAGCCCAATCATCAAACGGGCCGCGCTGTTCTCAGCCCTCACCGGTATGCGCCATGTCGACATCCAAAAATTGAAATGGAAGGAGATTGTTCGCGATGGTGAGCACTGGCGCGTGAATTTCACTCAACAGAAGACCAAAGGCGTTGAATACACCCCTATTTCCGACCAAGCATATGAACTCTGCGGAGATCGACTGGATGACAACCGTTTGGTATTTGAAGGCCTTCCGGCACCGTCATGGATTTCCAAGCCGTTAGCCCGGTGGATTAAAGCAGCAGGAATCACCAAACATATCACATTCCATTGTTTCCGCCATACATTTGCCACCCTTCAACTGACCAACGGCACCGATATCTATACCGTTTCAAAGATGCTAGGACACACCAACGTCCGTACCACTCAGATATACACCAAAGTGGTCGATGCCAAGAAAGAAACGGCGGCCGATGCAATCAAAATCAACATAAACCTGCCAGAATAAGTATTTACAAGCAAAAAAATGGCGCACCCGACATGGATGCGCCTTTATCTTCATATTTGTGCGGTCAAGCTTTCTAACTCTCCGCGGAGTTGGGTATATAGTTTGTTCTCTTCCGAATTTTCTGTTTTAATGATTTCTGTATATATGTCTCTTTGATTATACATTGATTTCTCACAATAACCAAGGAGCCTGTCTATATTCGATTTAGTGTACCGTGCATCGGCTCGATACTGGCCAATCTCAATAAGAGCCATCTCTATCATATATTTAGCCTCAGACTCATCCTTTTTCTCTTTACAATTCTTCCGGCGAACGATGACGGTCTTCTTGAGATTGAGTTCTGTTAATTTGATTTTTAGATTCTTTTCTTTTTCCTTTATCTGTGCTATTATGTTATCGGGAAATTCAAGTCTTGGCATCTTTGGCTTTTTAGGCCGAGCCGGCATGAACCCAAATTTATCCAATAACGGGTTAATAATCATGGTGACATCAACTGTTTTGCCTGCATTCTTACAGAATCTTTTGATAAGATTATATAATTCAAGTTTCGCAAGTTAAGTTAGGCTGACTTTATGGCACGAAAAAACG
>JAMPGA010000001.1:557855-653839 GCA_023664185.1 Muribaculaceae bacterium | reverse complement strand
CCTCACCACGTCGATGATACTGCGAAAGTGGGAAAGTAGATAACCGCCCCTTCTATTCTGAAAGCCGATACTTATATCAAAGTGTCGGCTTTTTTTTGTATCTTTGTCACAAGTAATATACTCTCTATATCTGATAGCCATGAATATCTCTCTACACCGCCTTTTGGCTGCGGCTCTGGCCGCGACTGTGACCCTCGGGGCAGCCGCCGAGAAGAAACTCTATGATTTTGTAGTGCCGCGCGACGGAACATTCCGCGAGGCTCTGAAGGCTGCCAACTCAAGGCCAGACACTACTGCCCGATACAGAATCTTCATCTGTCAGGGCGACTATGTAATCCCCACGGAGGGCACTACAGTCGGTGGCGATGGTGCTACTTATGGGGATGCACGTTCATGGTTGTCGGCTCCAAATGTCTCGATCGTGGGCGAGGGGCGTCTCATCACCAATCTTACCAACACCACACCCCCGGCCACATGGGACAATGGCTTTGGCCCTTCGTGCCCGCTGGAGGGAATAGGTAAAGGGGATGTGCTCATCCTTGAGCGCAGCGCTCACGACACTTATCTGTCAGGGCTCACCTTGACGAGTGGCATGGCTGACCGTACCGGCCGCAACATTGTGCTCCACGACCGTTCGGACAAGACGATTGCCGATGATATCTGCATATGGGGCTATCAGGATACATATGTATCCAACAACCAAGAGGGACGCTTCTATTTTGGTAACGGTGTGATTCGCGGCCGTACGGACTATATCTGCGGCAAGGGAGATGTCTATTATGACGGTGTCACCTTCCAACAGGTGGGTGTGGGTGGCTATCTGGCCGTGCCCTCTGTGCCTCGTAAATATGGCTATGTGATGAAGAACTGCCATATTAAGAGCGAGACACCCGATGTGTCCTATTATTTGGGCCGTCCCTGGGGCGCCGGCACACCTACGGCCATCTACATCGACACCAAGGTAGACGCTGAGCCTATCACCAACGACAAGCATGGCCGCAATGCCTGGGCCGACATGAGCGGTGGATGGCCGGCTCGCTTTGCCGAATACAATACATTTCTCACTTCGGGCAAGCCTCTGAGTCTTGAGGGTCGACGTGACTCGTTTACTGACCGTGAGGGCAACGTGCACCCCAACAGCCCCGTTCTCACTGCTCAGGAGGCTGAGTCATACACCCTGGCCAACGTCCTTGGCGACTGGGATCCCACGGCAAGCACAAAGGCTGCTCCGCTCCCCACTAACGTGCGCGTGGAGGGTGGCCGGCTCGTATGGACCGGCAGCGACGAGGCTCTGCTCTATGCCGTGTGCCGTCATGGCAAGGTGGTTGATTTCACCACTGATGAATTCTACAAGCTTGGCCGTGGTTCAAGCGATCCCGACTGCTGGTCGGTAAGAGCTGCCAATGAAATGGGCAAGCTGGGCGAAGCTGTGGCAGCCATGTCGCGCGAGCAGGCCAGAATGCACAGAGGTTATGGCAAATGGGGCATTAAACGCACAGACCCGAAATTTTTCGAGACCGCCGAGGCTCGCAGAATCGGCGACCAGATACTGATGTGGCAGCGTGTCACCGGCGGCTGGCCTAAGAATGTCGACATGGTCACCCCCATGACGCCCGAGCAGACCGCCCAGGTGCTGGCCGACAAAGACCGTCGCGACGACTCGACCACCGACAATGACGCCACAAATACCCAGCTCCGCTTTCTGGCACGCCTCTACAAGGCCACCGGCGACGCCAAATACCGTGAGGCATTTGTAAAAGGCGTGGACTATCTGCTGAGCGGACAGTATGATAATGGAGGCTGGCCGCAGTTCTGGCCCGAGATGCGCGACTATCAGCCCCACATCACCTACAATGATCATGCCATGGTCAACACCATGAGGCTGCTGCGCGATATTGCCGACGGCAATGAGCCCTTTGACACCGATCTGTGCGACAAAGCTCGTATCAAAAAGATGCGCCGCGCCTTCGACAAGGGAGTGGAGTGCATCCTGGCCACACAGATTGTGGCCGACGGCGTGCCCACAGTGTGGTGTCAGCAGCACGACCATATCACTCTCCAGCCTGCCTATGCACGCGCCTACGAGCTTCCCTCCTACTGCTCGAGCGAAAGTGCCGGCATCCTGGAGCTGCTCATGGAAATCCCCAACCCCGACAAACGTGTCAAGAAAGCCATCCACAGCGGCATGGCTTGGCTCGATAAATACAAACTCACCGGTCTGCGCTACGGCATTGTGATGCTCAACGGGCGCCCAGACCGCCTGCTCATCCCTGATGCCGAAAGCACTAAGCCCCTCTGGGCACGCTTCTACGATCTTGACAATACCGTCCCCTATGTCTGCGACCGCGACGGCATACCCGTGCGCCGTCTGGAGGAGATAGGCACAGAGCGCCGCAATGGCTACGGATGGTATAACGACCGCCCGGCATCGCTATACCCCCTCTACGAGGAGTGGGCCGAGCTCCATGATCCCGCAGGGAAGGTAGACATTAGCCTCGACACCAAGGGCGCCAACGAGAACGGCACATTAGAGATGTTTGTGGCTCCCAAGCTTGACGAGAGCCGCTTTGATGTGGTTGTAAACCGTGGCGAAAGCATCCAGACTGCCATAGAAAAGGCTCCTGAAGAGGGTACAGAACCGTTCAAAATACTGCTGAAAAACGGCCTTTACAACCAGAAAGTGGTGATTGACCGCCCCAATATTGTGCTTGTGGGTGAGAATCGCGACAGCTGCATAATAGTGGGCGCCGAGGCTCACGGAAAGATGATGATGAGCGAATATCGTGGCCAGAAACTCCACCCCGGCATAGTCTATATCACCGAGAAGGGCGACGACTGCCTCATCAGCGGTGTCACTGTGATGAACAACTATGGCACCACCGTGACTAACACCACCACCCATCAGTTTGCCGTCTATGGCAAGGGCACACGCACCATAATTGTCAACAGCAACATCATCTCAGATGGTAACGATGCCCTCTCGCTCTGGGGCAAAGGTGACGACGGCAAGGGTGGTCTCTACTATCACGCCGACCTCTTTGTGCGCTGTCCGGGTGTAGATTTCATCTGCCCGCGTGGCACATGCTATGCCACCCGCTGCCGCTTTCTGGGCGACACCCGAGCTATACTCTGGCATGACGGCCGCGGAGATAAAAACAACAAGTTTGTGATAACCGACTCAGAATTTGACGCCTACAAGCCCACTCCGTTGGGTCGCTATCACCACGACTCGCAGTTCATGCTCGTAAACTGCAAACTTTCCAAAAACATTATCGACGAGAACATCGACCATGCCTACGCCAAGCGCAAGCCCGGCGAGGGTGGCAAGGCTGCCGATCCGTGCCCCTGGGGTAAGCGTATTTATTATCACGGCTGCACCCGCGACGGAGGCCACAGCGGCTGGCTGAGCGACAATCTGAGCTCGGCTCCCGGCAGCCCCTCATATTACACCACCACCGCCTCTTGGACCTTCAACGGCAAATGGAATCCCGAGAAGCGCCTGCGCGACCTTTGGAGCGTAATAGCTTACAAATAACTGAAAATGAAGCACCTCGTAATTCGAACACTGCTGTCGGCTCTGGCGTGCGCCCTTTGTGCATGCTCGGGCGGCAACGGATATGTGATAGATTGTCAGATTGAAGGCCTGGGAGAACATGGCCTGGAAATGATAAGCTCCGACGGTCTCAAGATGGCCACACGGGAGCTTCATCCCCATGACGGAAAGGTAAAAATCGAAGGGAAGAGCCCCGAGTTAGCACTTGTGGAGCTTTTCACCCTCGACGGACGCCTCCTATATACGTGTGCTGTAAAAAACGGCGACAGGCTGAAAGTGTCGTTCAACGTCGACAGCGTCTCCTCCACCCTCAGTGTGGAAGGTAATCCGGATATGGAGCTGCTGGCCGGCTGGATCTCGGCCAACGACTCAGTGTTCACACGCGGTACCGACAGCGAGGTCAACTCCCTCATAGCCCGACTGGTGAGCGAAAACCCTGCCTCGATGGCCTCAACGCTGCTTGTCGTGGGTAATTTCCGCACACGCGGCAATGAGTTGATGGCCGACTCGGTGCTCAATCTTATCGACGCCCAGGCGCGTCCATTGAGCCTGTCAGGACCATTCTTGGCCACGCTCGGGCAGCAGACGGCCACCGACATCCACCAGCGGTTGCCGGGCTTCACCATGTTTGTAGGGCGCGACACCGTGGTGGCCTTCACCCCCGGCGCACGCTCCTACACGCTGCTCGCTTTCAGCGACCGCCGCAAGCCCGACTCTACCCTGCGCAGCCTCAAAGCCCTCTATAAGGATATGCCTCAAAAGCGTTTTGAGCTGGTGGAGGCATCCCTGGCCACAGATTCCCTCTCCTGGCGCGCGGCCATCAGCGCCGACTCGGCCCGTTGGAAACAGGGGTGGCTGGCCGGAGGCCCCGCATCGCCCCGCATCGCTCCCTTGGCTATTCCTGCGGTGCCCTTCTATATCGTCACCGACAGTGTGGGTCAGACCCTCTATCGCGGAGCATCGCTCAAACAGGCCGACTCGCTGGTGCGCCAAATGCTTGGTAAACCCTCCCAGACCTCCGAGCCCGTAGAGGCCGCCACAGAGGCCGCCGCAAAACCAACAGACACTCCCCGGCGCCCCGGTCCCGAACAAGATCTCGGCCCCGGCACACTGAAACTGCAGCGGGTGGATAATTGAACAGAGCGGGGCAATATTTGCCCCGCTTTTGCGTTGATATATAGTAAGAGTGTGTCTAATAAAGGATGTTAACGTGTAGGGCAGCTAAGAGTGGTCGAGCCGAGGTAACTCCCGTTAATTCACACTCGTTAAAACAATATTTCATAAATAACAAAAGTCTTATGAGGCTAAATGACGCGGAAAGAAAGAATGATTTGACTTTATGCTATGAAATGTCTTTATCGCTTTGTTTCAGTCGTGTACATCCAGTACACTCCTGAAACTGCATCGATAAATACATCTCATCGCATGAACCCTACGCGTTAGCACCCTTTATTAGACACACTCTAATCCTACATATCAACAGCCAGTGAAAACAATCCTCTCCCTTATATTTCTGTCAGTCATCTCCGTGTGTCTTCTAAGCTCGTGCATGGAGGACGGGTTTGACACATCCCCCTCGGCTCAGCCGGTGTTTTCGGTCGACACCCTCGACATGGGCATCACTTTCACCGAGCAGCCTACACCCACACACCGTTTCACCGTACATAACCGCCACTCCAAACTCATATCCATCAGTCGTATAGCTCTGCGCGACGATGCGGCCCCTTATTTCCGCATCAATGTCGACGGCTTTGCCGGAACAGAGTTCAGCAATGTGGAGATACGCCCCAACGACTCCATCTACGTCTTTGTAGAGGCCACACTACCCCCCAACTCAACACCGGTTCTTACTGATGTCACCGCCCATCTCGACTTTACCACCAACGGCGTCACCAGCGGCGTGGTGCTTCTGGCCCGCGGCCAGGATGTGGAGCGTCGTCGCGGCTATGTGGTGGAGACCGATGAGCGCTGGGATGCCACAATGCCCTATCAGATATACGACTCCTTGGTGGTGGCTCCGGGGGCAACGCTTACGCTCGATCCCGGCGTTAGCCTCCACTTCCACGACAAGGCCGAGCTGCGTGTGAGAGGCACCCTTATATCCGAAGGTACTCCCGAAAATCCCGTGAACATGACCGGCGACCGCACCGACAATGTGGTGGGCGATATCTCGTTTGACCTTATGGCATCGCAGTGGGAGGGCGTGTGGATCACACCCGAAAGCCGCAGATCGCATCTGAGCCACACCATCATACGCAACACCGTCAACGGCGTTGTGGCCGACTCGCTCTCGCAAGTCACCTTCCTGAACTGCCGCCTGCGCAACGCTGCCGGCTATCCACTGCTGTCGCGCTATGCCGATGTCACCCTGCTCGGCACAGAAGTGGCCGAGGGAGGCTCAGGACTCTTTGCCATGATGGGAGGCAACGTGGTGGCCAATCATTGCACATTTGCCAACTACTATCTCTTCTCGGCGCTCGGGGGTCCAGCACTGCAGTTCTATCACTACGACTCGGACAGCGACAACGCCTCGGGCATGCCCTATCTGAAGGCCGACATTTCAAATTCGATCGTCTATGGCAACGGCTCAGACCTCAACAAGGCCGACCTTGCCGGCACCGACATCTATGTGCGCACCACCGTGCTGAAAAGCAGCGGCACCGACGACGACCATTTCATCAATTGTATGTGGGACACCGATCCGCTCTACGGCACCGTTCGCCAGGACTACTTCTTCGACTATCGTCTGCACTCCGACTCTCCAGTCATTGGCCAGGCCGACCCGCAGCTCACCCGGCCCGAAGCCACCACCGACTTCTACGGCATCAACCGCCTGCCCAACCCAACCCCCGGAGCCTATCAAATGCTCCTGCCCGAGGATTAACGCATCCTATCCAAGCAACTGCTGGTAGTGTCATCGTGTTCAGATGACAAGTATGAAGAAATAATCCCTCCCTTCACTGGTGAGATTAAGGCGATGGAGAGGGTATAAATACTTGTTATTATAAGTTTGATATTGAGCCGTTTGAAGCTAAGGATGATATTTATTTTCACCTCTACGAGGTTCTGTTCCCTCCACCACGGTACATTGCTTATGTTAACGGTATTACACCAAGGTGGCGGTGGCGTGTGTTATCCGAGCTGATTGCGGCGGAGGTGTATGCGATAGTCGAGCCAGAGGTTGAGTGCTATCCACAGGGCTATGTCGAGAAGCACTATGAGATTGATGTTGATGATGGTGGACAGCGCGAAGTTGATGAGGCACAGCATGGTTGAAACTGTGATGAGGCTCACCATGGCTGTACGCGGCTGTGCGCCGGCGGCAAGAAATTTGTGGTGGATGTGGTTGCGGTCGGGCAAGAAGGGCGAGCGGTGCTCACGTATGCGCAGCAGGTAGACCCTTATGACATCGAAACAGGGTATGATGAGGGGCGAGAATGCCAGCACGGCGGGCGAGAATTCAAGCTCGGATGTGGTGGATGATGTGTAGAGCTCGGTGCCAAGCACGCAGAGCAGCAGGCCTATGGTGAGCGAACCGGTGTCGCCCATCAGTATCTTGGAGCGGCGTCTGACATCGCCAAATACGTTGAAATAGAAGAACGGACACAGCACACCGAGCATGGCAAATGAGATGATGGAGAGTGTGTATTGCCCAAGAAAGAAGAACGACACGCCATAGATGGCAGCCGCCACCGAACTCAATCCCGAGGCCAGGCCGTCGATGCCGTCGATTAGGTTTATGGCGTTGATAAGACACACCGTCACCAGCACTGTGAAGGGATAGCTCACCCAGAGGTGAAGGTCGGTTATTCCGAGCACTCCGGCCAGGGTGGTGAAGCGGCAGCCGCCGCAGATGAGAATGACGGCACAGGCTATCTGCACCACAAATTTGGCACGATATTTTATGCCTATCAGATCGTCGGCCATGCCCACGAGATAGAGCAGCTGCACGGAGCAGAGCGTAGCTATCAGGAGCAGGCCGCAACCGGAGAGGGTCTCGACAAACTCCGTGTGTCCGAGCATTAGATTGCCTCCGGCCACAAGCGCAATGCTCAGTAGCATCACGGGCTCGAAGGCAATACCTCCGAGCCGCGGAATGGCACCATGATGTATCTTGCGGTCGTCTATCTCGTCAAACAGGTTTCGACGATAGGCTATGAGCAGTATCTCCGGAATGAGCACTCCGGCAAACAATACGCATAAAGCAAAGACAATCAGAATGTTTGATATCCAGTATTCCATAACCAGCGCATAGTGGGCACCGGCCGCCGGTGGTGGGTCGGAGCCTCTCGCGGATGCAAAGTTAACAATTTTTTTTCAACTTGCTATAGCCTCCGCGCATCATAGTGGGGAAGGTGTGATATTTTTGGAAAAAAATGAACACCTTATCTGGGAAATGTGTTAATTTTGCAATCGTAATCATCAACAAAACACATTGACAATGCTAAATCCAAAAATCCAGGACGCTCTCAACGCTCAGATCAACGCCGAGCTCTTCAGCGCCTATCTCTATCTCTCGATGAGCATGCACTTTCAGGCCGAAGGCTTGACAGGTGTGGCCAACTGGTTTGACGTACAGTTTAAGGAGGAGCAGGATCATGCCCGCATCTTCATGAACTATATCAATCAGCGCGGCGGCCGCGTTGAGCTCAAGGCCATCGATGCTGTGCCCACCTCATGGGCCACCCCTATGGACGCCTTCGTTGCCACTCTTGAGCACGAACAGAAGGTGACAGCCCTGATCAATTCGCTCTACACTCTGGCCATGAAGGAGGAGGACTATGCTTCACGCGACCGCCTCACATGGTTTGTCACCGAGCAGGTTGAGGAAGAGGACAACTGCCGCACTCTCATCGACAAACTCAAACTCATAGGCGACAACGGCATGGGTCTCTACATGCTCGACCAGGAACTGGCCTCACGCACCTACACAGTGCCCTCGCCTCTGGCAACAGCTGAATAATCAACGAATTTTTTCCTTGACACACCTGCAGCCCCATGTTTGCGGGGCTGCTTTTTACAATCAATTCATTTATCACCAACTTATCAGCTATGAGAAAACTGTATGTTTTGCTGATGCTTCTTTGCATCAGTGTCTCAGCCAGTGCGCAGTTCTATGCAGGCGGCACACTGGGAGTCAGTGTTGTTCACGCCAGCTCCGACGGCGCCTCGGCCACACAGAGTGCTTTTGCCGTGACCCCCGAACTGGGTTACGACATCAACCCCACATGGGCTGTGGGTATCACTGTCCCCGTGGCTTATAGCCATAACGACAGCTACAACACCACAAAGGTGGGCATTCTGCCTTATGTGAGATGCACATTTGCCAGCGCAAGCATTGTGGACTTTTTCGGTGAACTCGCTCTCGGTTACGGCCATCAGAAGACCGGCGACTACGGTGTGGGCGGTTTTGACTCTGGCCTGCGTCCCGGCATGAAGATCAACTTCAACGACAAGTTTGCCCTCGTGGCACGCACCACACTGCTGGCTTACAGTCACTATGACGGCGTCAACGGTGTCGGCTTCGCCATCAACGACGGCTTTGAACTCGGCTTCAAGGTAAGCTTCTAAGATTGAGAATGGAGAGTTGAGAATCAATTCTTCACCCCCGTTTGGGGCATGACATAAAAGCCCAGAGGCGAGCCTCTGGGCTTTTATGTCGCTCCTCCCCCCCCTACGGGGACTTTGTAATTGAAAATCAATGGTCTAAGCCTCGTAGGGGCCTTCTAATGCAAGAGTCACACCAAGGTGTGGCTCTAATATTACGCGACCTCTCCGAGGCCGTTTCCGGACATAATCTCTTATACCCCACACCTCGGTGTGGGTATAGCATTAAATCGCCTCTACGAGGCTGTGATTCCAAATGGGATAGAGATTCTCCATTCTCATCATCCCATCGACTGCATTTCCACCAGGCGGGTGTAGTAGCCGTTGCGGGCCAGGAGCTCGTCGTGGGTGCCGCGCTCTACGATGCGTCCTTCGTGGAGCACACATATCAGCGAGGCGTTGCGGATGGTGGAGAGGCGGTGGGCTATGACCAGCGTGGTGCGGTCTTTCATGAGCGATTCGAGCGCTTCCTGCACCAGTTTCTCGCTCTCGGAGTCGAGTGCCGAGGTGGCTTCGTCGAGAATAAGTATGGGGGGATTCTTCAGTATGGCACGGGCTATGGAGATGCGCTGGCGCTGACCGCCCGAGAGTCGGCAGCCGCGGTCGCCTATCACAGTGTCATAGCCATCCTCGGTGGCTATGATGAAGTCGTGAGCGTTGGCTATACGGGCAGCAGCCTTGACCTCGTCGAGAGTGGCATTTTCCACGCCGAAGGCTATGTTGTTGAATATTGTGTCGTTGAAGAGTATTGCCTCCTGGTTCACGTTGCCCATGAGCGAGCGCAGATCGTTGACCTTAAAGTCGCGTATGTCGATGCCGTCGATGGTGATACGCCCCTTGTCCACATCGTAGAATCGGGGCAGGAGATCGGCCAGTGTAGACTTGCCCGAGCCGCTTTGCCCCACCAGCGCTACTGTGGCTCCGGGCTCGATGGTGAGCGAGACGTCGTCGACTACCACGCGCTCCGAGTTGTAGCTGAACGACACGTCTCTATACTCTATCTCGCCTCTCAGCTCAGGCAGGCGGCGCGGGTGCTCGGGGTCGGTGATGGGGTTGACAGCCGAGAGGATAGCGTCGACACGCTCCATGGATGCCAGACCTTTCTGTATGGAATACATGGCCTTGGAGAGATCCTTGGCCGGATTGATTATGGAGTAGAATACCACCAGATAGTAGATAAACGAGGCCGCGTTCATGCTCGAAGTGCCGGCCAGAATCAGCGTGCCGCCAAAAGTGAGCACTATGGCTATGGTGGTGGTGCCCAGAAGCTCGCTCATGGGGTGGGCCAGAGCCTGGCGGCGTTGCACAGAGCAGGTGGTGCGGAAGAAGTCACCGTTGGCGCTGTGGAAGCGGTCTGTCACCTTATACTCGGCATTGAAAGCCTTGATGACACGCAGGCCACCGAGGGTTTCCTCTATGATGCTCATCAGTGTGCCCCACTGCTGCTGGCCGGTGAGCGACTTGCGCTTCAGCTTCTTGCCCACGCGCCCCATCACGGTTCCGGCCACTGGCAGGAGAATGAGCACAAACAGTGTGAGCTTCCAGGATATCACTATCATCATACCCAGACACACTATTATCATCACAGGGTTTTTAAAGAGCATGTCGAGCGAGGCCATGATGGAGTTTTCTATCTCGGCCACATCGCCGGTCATTCGGGCCATCACATCGCCCTTGCGCTCGTTGGTGAAGTAGGATATGGGTAGGCGCACTATCTTCTCGTAGACGAAGTTGCGGATATCGCGCACAATGCCTGCCCTCATGGGTATGATGAAATAGTTGCTCAGAAAGGTGGCTCCGGTCTTCAGAGCCGTCATCACCACCAGCGCCGCGGCCAGGGCAGCCAGTGTGGCCACAGGTCCCCACTCGGTTATACACTGTTGAGTATACCAATAGAAATTATTGATACACACATCTTTAAAAGATGCGCTGCCGATGGGCATGTAGCTGTATACACCCTCCTTTACCTTGAAGAGCATCTCCAGTATGGGGATGATCAGGGCAAACGAGAACAGGGTGAGGAATGCTGAGAGGAAATTGAAGAAAATGTTGAGCGCGAGATACTTCTTATATGGAGGAACGAATCTCGCCAACAGGCGCCACAGGTCTTTCAATGGATATCAATGGTGGATTATTAGACACAATCTAAGCCCGCACCGATATGGGTCGGGGCAGGCTCTATGATGGTTTATTATAGCCGGGCTTGATGCTCAGATAGATAGACTCTTATTTGGCAGGAGTCTCGGCAGGAGCTGCGGCGGGAGCAGCAGGAGCTTCGGCAGCGGGTGCGGCGGGAGCCGGGGTGTCAAAGTTGCCGGGAACGGTCTGCTCGGTGGGGGCTGTAGCCTTCACGCGCGAACCTACGTTGATGGCCTTGGGCATGCAGAATGTGGAGAGGATGGCGAGAACGCAGATTATGCCGGCCAGCGACCATGTGAGCTTCTCGATGAAGCTGTTGGTGCGACGCACACCCATGATCTGGTTTGAACCTGCAAACGACGAAGAGAGACCGCCGCCTTTTGACTTCTGCACGAGCACCACGCAGATGAGGAGCACGGCGCAGATGAGGGTCAGAATTATGAGTACAATGTACATGGTTTATGTTTAGATGATTGATTATTAGTTTGATTGGTGCTTCTTTATCAGCATAAGCTTGGCAAGAAAGCGCAATTGGTCTGCAAAGTAAGCACTTTTTTTTGGATTATTCAAACTTAGAGTGTGAATAATTTCAAAAGCCTTGTCATAACGCTTCTGCCGGATGTAGATTTTTGCCAGACTTTCTGAAAGCGAGGAGTCTTCCGGCGGGGTGATGTGGTGAGTCTCGGGGGCCACAGGCTCGGGCTCTCTGAGGGGTATTTCGGGCTTCACGGCCGTATCCTCGTCGGGAGCCGATGCCAGGAATGCATCGATGAGCGAATCTTGGGCAGACTGCGGAGCGGCGGCAGTGGTGTCGGCTCCTTCCATCTCGAGCAGTGAGGTATAGTCGGGGGGCACCGGGTTGAATATCAGGCGTTCAAGCAGGGCATCCTGCGAGGGGTCGGATGAGCCGTAGGTCTCCAGAAATTTGGTGATGGCGTCGTCGGTGCCCATCTCCTTGCGCTCTTCGGGGTAGAAATTGCGCAGATGTGAGGCTTCGGGATTTACGAGCATAAAGAGCGAAGCCGGATCGGGGGCATTCATGGCTATGCGGTTCATAAGCCGGCGGCGTGTGGCCTCGTCGGCGTCAGAGCCGTGAAGACGCAGATATTCCACCGCCGGGAGAGTAAAATAGGGGTACAGACGAGCTGCTTCCTCCACGTCGGCCCCCTGCAATGGGACAGTGGTGGGGTCGGTGATAGCTGCTGATATTCGGCTCAATAGGGGTGTCATGGCGATGGAGATTAGGTTAAGTTTACCAGTTGCCCAGGGTGGCATTGAAGATAAGATCCACGAGCTCGGCGGTAATCTCCTCGCACAGCTGATCCTGCACATCGGTGAGCATCTCCGACGAGTCGAAGTCGCGATAGGCGCTGAAGGTCTGGTCGATGTCCTTGCCTTCCTGGCGGTTGTCGGTGTAGCGCACCCTCACCTGGATGGTGAGACGCGTGCGCGAAGCATAGGCATTTTCCGTCACGGCCTGTGGCGAGAGGGCATAGCCGGTGATCTCGCCTTCGAGCATGAGATCGGAGTTGCCGTTGTCTACAGTGCGCAGCCGCGTGTTGGTGTCGATATAGTCGAGCAGCTTGTTTTCAAACATCTGCTGCAGTGGCGGATACACCAGCGCGGCACGTATGGGGAACTCCGACACGGAGATGGTGCGGTAGACGTTGTAGTCTATCGCGGCACCGTTCAGCGTGAAGTTTATTCTACACCCCGTCAGGGTGAGCATGAGCGTGATAATGAGTGTGCGGATGAGAAATGTGGCTTTCATCACCACAAAATTAATGTTTTCTTGACATTCTGACAAATTTTGTCTAATTTTGCTATTTGAACCGAAAGAACAGAGCATAATAAGCAACATGATTGAATCTCCATACCGGCGCGGAGCCTCAGACGGTCTGCGCTTCGGCCTCTATCTCGGGGCTATGTTTTTTGCCTCGATATTCTCAACCCTTTCCCCCATACTCGGGCTTGTGTCGCTGGCGCTGATGGTGTCGGTGCCCGCGGCGGTCTACACCATGATGCGCCGCTATCAGCGCTCGCTGGGTGTGGCAAGCTCGTTTGCCATGCTGTGGATGTATGGCGTGGTGCTGTTTTTCTGCGGCATGCTCATAGCCGGCGCCGCTCTCACCGTCTATCTCAAGTGGATTGAGCCCGACTATATTGTGGATCAGCTCCAAACCCTTGCCGACATGGCCGGCACTATGCCCGGCACCATTGTCGACGATGCTGCCGGCGTGGCCTCCAGCATGCTCGAGGCCCGTTTCATCCCCACCCCCATCTCCATAGTGGTGGAGCTGATAATGCTGGCCATAGTCACCGGCTCGGGGCTCACGGTGTGTCTGAGCGCACTGCTCACATTCAGGCATCGGGGCGACACAAATTTGAAAACACTGTAAACCAATTGTTTCACAATGGATATATCTGTAGTCATCCCTCTCTACAACGAGGCCGAATCGCTCCCCGAGCTGGCCACGTGGATAGAGCGTGTGATGAAAGAACACGATTTCTCGTATGAGGTGATATTTGTCGACGACGGGTCGACCGACAACTCCTGGGAGGTGATACGCACCATCACCGCCTCCAATCCGGCCATGAGAGGGGTGTCGTTCAGACGCAACTATGGCAAGTCGCCCGCGCTCAACACAGGCTTTACCATGGCCCAGGGCGACGTGGTCATCACCATGGACGCCGATCTGCAGGATTCCCCCGACGAGATTCCGGAACTCTATCTTATGATTGTGCGCGACGGCTACGACCTCGTGTCGGGCTGGAAGAAGAAACGCTACGATCCCATCTCAAAGACCATCCCCACCAAGCTCTTCAATGCCACCGCCCGTAAGGTGAGCGGCATTAAGAACCTCCACGACTTCAACTGCGGCCTCAAAGCCTATCGCAACGATGTGGTGAAACACATCGAAGTCTACGGCGACATGCACCGCTACATACCCTACCTGGCCAAAAACGCCGGCTTCGACAAGATAGGCGAGAAGGTGGTGAAACACCAGGCTCGCAAATATGGTGTCACCAAGTTCGGGCTCGATCGTTTTGTCAACGGCTATCTCGACCTGGCCACACTCTGGTTCACCGGGAAGTTTGGAGCCAAGCCCATGCACTTCTTCGGCATGCTGGGCTCGCTGATGTTTCTGATAGGCTTCATAGCCGTGGCTGTGGTGGGGTTCAGCAAGCTCTACAACATGTATGCCGGCAACCACTACACACTGGTGACCGACTCCCCCTACTTCTTTCTGGCACTCACCACCATGCTGCTGGGCACCATGCTGTTTCTCACCGGATTTCTGGGCGAGCTGATTGTGCGCAACTCTCCCGGCCGCAATCACTATGAGATAAAGGAAACCATCAATAAACTGTAGATGAGACCCTTCCTCCCGCTTGCTGCAGTGGCCGGGATGCTGCTGAGCGCTTGCGGTGCCTCGCTCTGCACCGACAATCAGAACTCTATCCCACTGGCCGGATTCTACTCTATGGCCACTTTCGAGGCCATCTCGCTCGACTCTCTGGCCATCGGTGGCATCGGGGCGCCCAACGACTCGCTGCTGCTCGCGCCCTCGAAGGCCGCCGACCAGGTGTATCTGCCCCTGCGCTCCACCACCCCTTCTACCAGCTTCTGCATATCCTACAGGCAGAAGGCTCTCGACTATCCCGAGCTCAACGACACACTGACCTTCACCTACACATCCATCCCCTACTTCGCCTCGGCTGAGTGTGGAGCCATGTATCACTACAAGGTCAGCTCCCTCACCTACACCCGTCATCTGATAGACTCCGTAGGGCTCTCCGACTCCACCATAACCAATGTGGAGCGCGAGACCGTGAAAATATTCTTCCGGGTGAATGAACCCGACAATAACGACCAAACCGACCCGCAAGGATGATGCACACCCACTGTCTACGCCCGCTCTTGCCTCTGGCACTCATGCTCTGCATGGCTTTGACAGCCTTGTCGCAGCGCCGCATCACCCCGGTGGTGCCCGCCCAGCCGGGTGCGCCCACGGTCAGCAAGGTGGAAGAACCCATAGACCGCACACACCTTGTCACCACTGTCGATGCCGACGGTAACACAATCACCGTCGACACCATCACCGGAAAGGAGTTTGTCGACACCACCCAGCTGCTGCAGGGACCCCCACCCATGGAGTTTCCGCTGATCTATCAAGGCTCGTTGGGGGTGAGCATCTGGGATCCGCTCATGCGTGCATTCGGCCAGAAATACGGCCTTGGGGAAGCTTGGGTGGAAATCAACCTCCACAACCGCTACATGCCGCAGTTCACACTGGGTTTCAGCGACTGCAACGACACCCCGGCCAACAAAAACTATACCTTCAAGTCGTCTATAGCGCCCTACTTCAAGCTGGGAGCCATGTATAACTTCCTCTACAATTCCAACCCCGACTACAAGGTGCTGGGAGGTCTGCGATACGGATTCTCGGCCTATAAATGGAGTGTGGAGGATGTCACCGTCAATGAAGGCTATTGGAACGACCCCTCACACTATGCTCTCGACGGCATCAGCAACGTGGCCGGGTGGATAGAGGTGGCCTTCGGCATAAGGGTGAAACTCTGGCGCAACATTTCGGCCGGCTGGAATATTGTGTATCACTCCGTGCTCCACGAAAGCCGTTCGCCCCACGGCAAACCCATGTATCTTCCCGGCTATGGCAAGCGCTCGAACGCCGTGACGGGCAATTTTTCGTTTATCTACACCATACCCATAAACAAAAGAAACATTCCGGAGGTTGAATAGATAAAGGGCTTCCCCCCCAAAAAATCACATTCCCTCAGCCACATCACATGATCGAACGAATTGTAATAATCGACAAGGTCGACCCCGTCAGCTTCTACGGCGTCAACAACAGCAACATGCACCTGATACGCAATCTCTATCCCAAACTGCGCATGGCAGCGCGCGGATCGGTGATAAAGGTGATAGGCGACGATGAGGAGACCTCGGAATTTGAAACAAAAATCAAAGAGCTCGAAGACTACTGCTCACGCTTCAACAAGCTCACCGAAGATGTAATCCTCGACATCGTGAAAGGCAAGGCCCCCGCCGAGCCTCATCACGACGACGTGATAATCTATGGCATAAACGGCAAGCCCATCTCGCCCCGCAACGCCAACCAGGCCAAGCTGGTGCGTGAGTTCAATGAAAACGATCTCACCTTTGCCCTCGGCCCCGCCGGCACCGGCAAGACCTATATAGCCATAGCCCTGGCGGTGAAGGCGCTGAAAAACCGCGAGGCGCGCAAGATAATACTCTCGCGCCCGGCTGTGGAGGCTGGCGAGAAGCTCGGATTTCTTCCGGGCGACATGAAGGACAAGATCGACCCCTATCTGCAACCCCTCTACGATGCCCTCGAGGATATGATTCCGGCCGTCAAGCTCAAGGAATACATGGAGACCAATGTGATACAGATAGCTCCCCTGGCCTTCATGCGCGGTCGCACACTCAACGACGCCGTCATCGTGCTCGACGAGGCCCAGAACACCACCATCCACCAGATAAAGATGTTTCTGACACGCCTGGGCATGAATGCCAAGATGATCATCACAGGCGACGCCACGCAGATCGACCTGCCCCGCAGCGTGCAGTCGGGCCTGCTGCAGGCTCTCAGGGTGCTCCGCGACGTCCCCGGCATAGGCAAAGTCGAATTCGGGAAAAAAGATATCGTGCGCCACTCGCTGGTGCAGCGCATAGTCGAGGCATACGAGCGCTTCGACGCCCTGGAAGCCAACCCGAAAGAGGAAGCCTGACGCCCGGGAGATAATCGAGACCTGAGGGCGAGAGGGTGATGTATAAAATGCACACTTTGATACATCCTCAGGAGTGGTGCTATAGAAGAGTAAAACAGCCTCGAAGAGGCGATATAACGGTAGCCCCATGCCTCAGCATGGGGTAAAGCAACGAGAATATAACGGCCTCGAAGAGGTTGAGTAATATTAGAGCCACACCCGGAGTGTGGCTCTGGCGCTACTCGACCTCTTCGAGGCTGTCTTACCGCTATGACTGTCACTTTATAGTGGCCGACATGCCGGGGCGATCCAGGCAGTAGCACTCGGTGGTAGAGCCGGCTGGCACGTAGCCCTCAAAGTCGCATGCTTTCTGAGGTTCGCCCCAGAAGTGCATCGGGAAGAAGAATGCCACTTTGACTTTCTCCAGGAAGGTCTTGGCGCCGCGGGCGAAGTCCTTACCCAGACGGGCGTCGACCGGAAACATCACGATATCGATCGAAGGATGCTCTTCGGCCAGACGGTTGACAATCTTAGTAAACTGAGCTTCCGACTCGGCTATCTCGCGCGGAGTTGACTCCTCCGACCAGTGCCAGTCGTTGAGGTCGCCGGCATGGAATATGGTTTTGCCGTCGGGCAAGGTGATGAAATAAGACACCCCTGCATCGGTCGAGCCGTAGGCTTTCACTTCCGAGATGCCGGGAATGGAGTCAATCACATCGCCGGGGCTCATCCAGGCCACCGAAATGCCGGTCTTGGGCACGAGTTTTGAGAAGATATCGTTGGAGAGGATATAGGTGCGCTTGCGGTTTTGGGCAAGTTCGAATATCGAAGTGTTGAAGTGGTCGGGGTGATGGTGTGTCACAAAAAACAGCACCGGCACCTCGGGGTCGGGGTGAGAGTGAAGCACCTTTTCCAACTTCTTGTCGGGATCCTTGTAGTAGTCGAAGACCATTATGGCCGTGGGTGTGGTAACGGCAAAGCCGCTGTGGTCGAGATAAGTGACGGTTATCATATTGTGTTGTATTTGGTTTCTTATAATACAACACTTCATCTCGGCGGAAAGTTGAGCCGCTATCTCATCATCTTCAGCTCGCCGTCCTCAAAGAGCAGATATCGGCCGTTTTCATAGCTCCAGGCTTCGCGCAGATAGCTCTGGGTGGCGCCGCGGTTCACCTCGTTGGGGGCTCCGAGCGCCAGCCTACATTCCTCGAGGGTCATCCCTATGACCACACGGCCATGTATGATGTTGTCCCAGTTGGCATCGGAGATGGAGGGGTATCGCCGCCGCTGGTCGGTGAAGGCAAAGACGGTGCCGAAGGTGCGCGGAGCATCGTCGCGGCCGCCTGGATAGATGAACAGGCGCCCCGACTTACCATCCTGGCCGCTGAAAGCCACCTTTAGCGGAAACAGCGAATTGCCCGGAGTGACCGAGTCGATGGTAACAGGCACAAACTTAAGCCCTTTCACCGGGCTATCGGCATCATCGCGCCACAGGCCGGTGAGGGTGTACACCTTTTGTCCGCGCATCACACTGTCGGCATCGTGAACCATGGAGGTTTGTATGGTGAAGGGTATGGCCAGCGACTTCTCGGCCTTCAGCGAGGAGATGGGGCGATTGATGCGATATGTGAGACGTGCGCCACCGGGCGTGGCAAACACAAGGTCGGTGACACCCGAGCCTGTGACTCCGGGGCTCTCCACGGCCTCGGCAAAGCTGATGAGGCGCCCGGCCAGGGTGTCGCCCGCCGAGGGGTCGAGTCCAAACACACGCGATATGCGCGAGTCGGTCACCACAAAGGTCTTGCCCGGGCGCCAAGCGCCCAGGGGCTCGTCGGCCACGGCCGACATGAATGTGTCTTCGCGAGTGGTCTGAGGGGTGGCACGGCGCACATCGCCGGCCGTGATTTTAGGAGTCGACTCGACGCCTGTGAAGAAGCACCCCTGCAGCAGGAGAGCCGCTCCGCAGGCGCCGAGCAGATATGAGAGGCGTGTGGTCAATTACTTGTCCTCCGGAAACTTGGGCTCGATGCCCAGATTGTTGAACATGAACGAATAGATGTCGGTATACTCGTCGATAACCTTGCCGACGGGCTTGCCGCCGCCGTGTCCGGCCTTTGAGTCGATGCGTATCAGCTTGGGAGCGTTGCCGGTGTCGGCAGCCTGAAGCGCAGCGGCATACTTAAATGAGTGGGCGGGCACCACACGGTCGTCATGGTCGGCAGTGGTGACCATAATGGCCGGATAGGGTGTGCCGTCGTTGCGTATGGTGTGGAGGGGCGAGTAGCCCAGCAGATAGCTTGCCATCTCGGGTGAGTCGGCCGATGTGCCGTAGTCCGATGCCCAGTTCCAGCCGATGGTGAAGAGGTGATATCTCATCATGTCCATCACACCTACGCGCGGGAAGGCCACTTTGAAGAGGTCGGGACGCATGTTGACAGTGGCGCCCACCAGCAGACCGCCGTTGCTGCCACCCTCGATCACAGTATACTCGGGCGATGTCCAGCCCTCCTTGTCGAGCCACTCGGCTGCGGCAATGAAGTCGTTGAACACGTTGAGCTTGTTCATCTTTGTTCCTGCCTGGTGCCATGCCTCGCCATATTCCGAACCGCCGCGCAGGTTGGCCTGGGCGTAGATCACACCGTTGTCGAGCATAAACATGCGGTAGGGCGAGAAGCCGGGTGTGAGCGAGATGTTGAAGCCGCCGTAGCCATAGAGATACACAGGGTTCTTTCCGTTGCGTTCCAGACCCTTCTTGTAGGTGATAAACATGGGTATCTTCGTGCCGTCGGCCGAGGGGTAGAACACCTGTTCGGTGATGTAGTCGTCGAGATTTATGCCCTTCACCTCGGGCTCGAAGAGCTTGGTCGACTTGCCTGTGGCGCTGTCGTAGGCATATATGGTGGAGGGGGAGGTAAACGAAGTGAACGAGTAGAACACATCCTCGGGATGCTTTCTGGAGAGCGACAGACCCACCGAGCCATAGCCGGGCAGCTCGAGCTCAGAGAGCTTCTGTCCCTGGCGGCTCCAAATCTCCACATGCGAGGCGGCGTCGCGCTCGTAGGTGAGATAGAGATTGTCGCCCGAGAAGGCGGCATCAGTGAGCACACCCTCGGCCTCGGGCACCAGCTCTTTCCAAGCCTCGCGCGAGGGGTTGCCGTTGAGGTCGGCCACCATGATGCGGTTTTTAGGAGCGCCATAAGAGGTGAGGATGTAGGCTTTGCCGTCAATCACGTCGATCACACCGTTCTGGTAGTCCTGATCGGTCACCATATCCTTCCACACGCCGTCTTTCTTGACCTTGAGAGCCTCGCCAATGCCCTGGCCGCCTATCGAGACGAAAGCCACGGGCTCGCTCTCGGCCACCTGTGCGCTGTGGAAGTGGAGCGGGTGCTCGGGGTCGGAGAAGGCTATCACGTCGGACTCCTGCGGTGTGCCTATCTTGTGATAATATATTATGTGGTTCTCATTGGCGTTTGAAAATTCCTTGCCGGCCTCGGGGCGGGGATAGGCGCTATAGTAAAAGCCGTCGCCATCCCAAGCCGCGCCGGTGAATTTGGCCCATTCAATATGGTCGTCGAGCAGAGTCTTGCTCTCGGTGTCCATCACATAGATTTCATTCCAATCCGAGCCTGAGCGCGATATCACATAAGCCGTATAGCGGCCGTCCTTCGACTGGTAGATGCCTCCCAGCGCCACGGTGCCGTCGTCGCTCAGAGTATTGGGGTCGAGAAACACTTCGCGGTCAGTGCCGGCGGCATCCTTGGCGCGATAGAGCACCGCCTGGTTGCGCAGACCGTCGTTCTCAAAGAAATACCAGCGTCCATCCTGGCCGCGCCAGGGCAGGCCGCGCTTCACATAGTCGCTCAGCTGGGTGAGCCGCGAGCGTATCTTGTCGCGATACGGTATCTGCGACAGGTAGTTCTGAGTCAAGGCATTCTCAGCCTCCACCCAGCGGGCGGTCTCGGCTGATGTGTCGTTTTCGAGGGGGCGGTATATGTCGCTGACAGCCATCCCGAAGATGGTGTCGACAGTGCCGTCCTGTGGAGCCTCGGGATAGGCGAGCTTCCCGGAATGCCGGTTGCATCCGGCCAGTGCTGCAGTCGTCATGATCACTACAGGTAATAAAAGGTGTGACGATTTCATCTTTTGCTAAGTTGTGATGATAATTGGCGGTTATAGCTGCAAAGTTAGTGAAAATAGTGTTAAACCGCTGCCAGAGCAGCTCGGTTTTACCTGTATATTAAGAATATTTATTACTTTTGTATTTCAAGACATTCAGCATGAACTACATAATACTTGCCGCAGGGCTGGGCTCGAGATTCACCCGTGAGGGTGTCAATACGCCCAAGCCGCTTGTAAAACTTCTGGGCGTCCCCATGATAGGGAGGCTGGTGGGTGTGTTGTCGGCGATGGACAATTGCGAGAGCATCCACATTGTGGCCAATCCGCGCATGGAGGGGCTGGTCAGCTATCTTGAAGATCTCAAAAAGGCCGGCGCGCCGCTGGTGATAAAACAATATGTGTCAGACAACTCCTACTCGTCGCTGCGTAAGGGCGCCGAGGGGGTGGACGGGCGGTTTATAGCCATGACCGTCGACACAATATTTCCGACGGCTGAGTTTGGCGAGTTTGCCAAGGCGGTGGAGCGCATGGCCGACGATGAGGCCACGATGGCGCTGACCCGCTTCATCGACGACGAAAGCCCCCTCTACGCCCGGCTGTCGGCCGACGGAGCGGAGGTGATCGACTATCGCTACGGTGGCACCCCATTTGACGAAGGGGCCATAGTCTCAGCCGGCATCTATGGCCTCACGCCCAGGGCTTTTGAGGCGGTGGAGGCCGGGGGAGATTACCCCAAATCGCTCAGCGACTTCCAGCGTATTCTTGCCTCGCAGACTCCGCTGCGGGTCAAGGTTTTCGAGCTGTCGAAGGCGCTCGACGTGGACAACCGCCACGACTGCGCTGAGGCCGAGAGCTTTCTGCGTACCGTCAACGGCGAGCGCCCCCCACGCAAGAGTCTGCGCCAAGAGTATCGCGAATCGCTCAAGAGCCTCGACACCGAGGAGCACATCGACCTGGCCTTCTATCGCCCCATAGGATTTGCCTGGGCCTGTCTGTTCAGGCGCCTGGGCATCAGCCCCAACGCCGTGACTATAGCCTCGATATTCATCGGGGTGGCCGCCGGCATATGCTTCTACCCCACGGCGCTGTGGGTCAATATCATAGGCATGCTGCTGCTGATGTGGGCCAACTCCTTCGACAGTGCCGACGGTCAGCTGGCTCGCCTCACCGGAAGCTATTCGCGCCTGGGGCGCATACTCGACGGCGTGTCGGGCGACTTCTGGTTTGCCTCCATCTACATAGCCGTGTGTCTGCGCACAGTGCACTCAGGCGGCTGGTGGGGCGAACACGCCTGGGTGGTGTGGACCATAGCCATCCTGGCCGGCATATGCCACGGCAAGCAGGCCGCCCTGGCCGACTACTACCGCCAGCTGCACCTGCGCTTTCTGAAAGGGCGCAGCGGCAGCGAGCTCGAATCGTCGGCTCGATTGGCCGAGGCCGATGCTGCGCTGTCGTGGCGATCGACCCCGCTGCGCAAGCTCATCTCCACCCTCTATCTGGCCTACACGCGCAGCCAGGAGGCCGAGACCCCGGCCATGCAGCGCCTGCGCAGGGAGGTGGCCCGACGCTGGCCCGACGGCGATGTGTCACGCGAGTTCAGAGAGCAGTTTCTGGCTATGAGCCGACCGCTGTGCAAGTGGGAAAACTTCATGACCTTCAACTGGCGCACTATTTTTTTGTTTTTCACGTTATTTATAGGTAAGCCGTGGGTATACTTCATCATCGAGCTCACGCTGTTCAATGTGGTGCTGGTATACACAAACCGTCGGCACGAACACATCTGCCGAATTCTTCTAAACCGACTTCATGACTGACAACAAGACCATTATCTCCAATGCCTTCCGTCTGCTGCGCCTACCGCTGGCACTGATGGTGGTGCTCATACACTCGCGCCCTTACTACACCGGCATCGACGACTCTCTGCTGCCGGCCTACAACATGCAGCTCCGCGCTGTGCTCAATCTGCTCAATGTGGCCGTGCCGGTGTTTTTCTTCATGTCGGGCTGGCTGTTTTTCAGAGGAGGCGCTCGGCTCGAGCTCTCCGCCTGGGTTGAGAAACTTAAACGGCGTGTGCCCTCGCTGCTGGTGCCCTACGTGATAGGCAATCTCATATTCGTGTTGCTGATTCTGGTGAAAAAGTCACCTCTGTTTGCCGAAAACTTTCCGCAATACGCTGATTTTCGATTTTTTTCGCTCGATATGCTGCGTGGCTTCATCCACACCGATGGCACTCCCTACCCCTATGTTGTGCCCCTATGGTTTTTGCGCAACCTGATGGTGGCCGTGCTGGCTGTGCCCGTCATATCGCTGCTGCTGCGTCTGTGGACCCCGGCCGCCCCCCTTCTGTTTGCCGCGATGGCACTGATTATCCCGTCCGACCCTCTGATGCTGACCACCACATTGCTGTGGTTCTCGTTTGGTGCCGCCTTCAGTGTCACCCCCTCCTCCCATCGTCTGCTCACCGCCCATCCCCTCACCATGCTGGCCGGAGCGCTGATGTTGGCCGGAGGAATAGCTCTGTCGCTCACCGAGTTGCCAATTACCCTGGATAAACTATGTCATCTTGTGTATACAGCCGGTGGCATACTGCTCATAGTTAGCCTGGCCTCACTCGCAGCACGCCGGGGCATTAAGGTAGCCGCATGGGCTGCCGAGCTGTCGTTTTTCATCTACGTGGTCCACGGCCAGTATTTCACCTATCTGCGCAAGGTAGTGGGCACATTCCTATTCCCCACCACCATCCCCCAGATGTGGCTCACCCACCTTGCCGATGCCGCTGTGATAGCCGGCGTCACCATAGTCATCTACATATTTGTGAGAACCCTGATGCCCCGCTACATATGGCTGCTGGGAGCCCGCCCCGCGAAATAGAGAAAAACTAAAAAACAATAAAATATATTCGGATTTATCAAAACTAACTTAGTTTGAAAATACTCGCGAAATAATCGGCTCCGGAGTCCTGTGGGCCGAATTTTTTTTGTAACTTTGCACGTTAAAACTATTTAACCACAACGATAAACCACATATCACTTATACTTCATAAAAGATATGAACAAGGATAAAGAGATTGTTCTCTCGGGCATACGTGCCACCGGCAACCTACATCTGGGCAACTACTATGGCGCTTTGAGCAAGTTTGTCAAGATGCAGGATGACTATGACTGTCTGTATTTTATAGCCGATCTTCACGCTCTCACTACCGCGCCCGACCCCAAGGCGCTCCACGAGAATGTGCGCAATATATTGGCTGAATATCTCGCCGCCGGCGTAGACCCCGAGAAGGCCACAATCTTCGTGCAGAGCGATATACCCGAGGTTTCGGAGATGTATCTGCTGCTTAATATGCACGTGGGTATAGGCGAGCTGATGCGCACGGCATCGTTCAAGGATAAGGCCCGCAAGGCTCTGGGCATCAAGAGCGATAGCGATGATATAGAGCGCGAGATAATCGGAACCGAGTCGAACAAGCGCGTCAACGCCGGTCTGCTCACCTATCCCACACTGATGGCCGTGGATATTCTGATTCAGAAAGCCCACAAGGTGCCCGTGGGCAAGGATCAGGAGCAGCACCTGGAGCTCACACGCCGATTTGCCCGCCGCTTCAATTCATTTTATGGCGTAGACCTCTTCCCCGAGCCTGAAAACTTCAACTTCGGGGGCGCACCCGTGAAGGTGCCCGGCCTTGACGGCTCAGGCAAGATGGGTAAGAGCGAGGGCAACTGCATATATCTCGTGGACGACGAGAAGACACTGCGCAAGAAGGTGATGCGCGCCGTGACCGACGAAGGGCCCAAGGAGCCCAACCAGCCCGTGTCGCAGCCCGTGGAAAATCTGCTCACCCTCATGGCTCTCACCTCCGGGCCCGAGATTGTGCAGCAGTATCGCGACGCCTATGCCGACTGCTCCATACGCTATGGCGACCTCAAGAAGCAGCTGGCCGAGGATATACTCAAAGTGACAACCCCGATACGCGAGCGCTATCTGGACATACGCAACGACGACGAATATCTGGCCCGTGTGGTGAAACGCGGTGCTGAGCGTGCCCGCGAGCGCGCTGCCGCTACCCTCGCCGAGGTGCGCCAGGCCATGGGTATCATCAAATTCTATTAATACTCTCCCATCGGTAAATGAAAAGATACAATCTCTACAACAACATTCTGGGCTGGGTGTGCTTTCTGATTGCGGCAGCCACCTATCTGCTCACCCTGGAGCCCACTGCAAGCTTCTGGGACTGCCCGGAGTTCATATCGCAAGGCTTCAAGCTTGAGGTGGGTCACCCGCCGGGCAACCCCATCTTCATGCTCGCCGCCCGCTTTTTCGTAAACTTCGCTTTCGGCGATGTCACGAAAGTGGCGCTGATGGTCAACGCCATGTCGGCGCTCCTGTCGGCCGGCACCATACTGCTGCTGTTCTGGACCATAAACCACCTGGTGAAGCGCCTCATCGTCAAGGACGATGCCACAACAGTGAGCCTGAGGCAGATGCTGGCCATATTCGGCTCTGGTGTCTGCGGAGCCCTGGCCTACACCTGGAGCGACACTTTCTGGTTTTCGGCCGTGGAGGGCGAGGTATATGCCTTCTCATCGTTCTGCACCGCGCTGGTGTTCTGGCTGATACTCAAGTGGGAAAACCGTGCCACACAGCCTCATAGCGACAAGTATCTCATATTCATAGCCTATATAATAGGCATCTCCATTGCCGTCCACCTGCTCAACCTGCTCTGCATCCCGGCCATAGGTCTGGTGATATATTACCGCCTGGCCAAAAACGCCAATGCCACAGGTTCGCTCATAGCCCTGGCCGTGGCGGCAGCCGTGGTGGGGCTGATACTCTACGGCCTGGTGCCCGGATTCATCGAGGTGGCTCAGTATATAGAGCTCTTCGCAGTCAACACCCTGGGCCTACCCTACAACACCGGTGTGCTGCTCTACACCATCCTGGCCGTGGCCACATTCATCTGGGCCATGCGCGAGCTCTATCTGCAGCGCTCGGTCAAGGTCATACGCTGGAGTGTGCTGTTCACAATCCTCTTCTCGGGCATTCCCTTCATCGGCAGCAACATGATAATCCCGGTGGTGATCCTTGCCGCCGTGGCCTGCTATCTGTGGATGGCGCCCAAGCTCCCGGTGCGCATACTCAACATTGTGGTCACCAGCATCCTGGTGATTTTCGTAGGCTATTCGAGCTACGCCTTGCTGCTGATACGCTCCACAGCCAATCCGCCCATGAACCAGAACGCCCCCGACAATGTGTTCTCGCTGGCATCCTATCTGAACCGTGAGCAGTATGGCGAGCGTCCGCTCTTCTACGGCCAGACCAACAACTCGAGCGTAGTATACGAGGTCGACACCCGATCGGGCCAGACCTCGCCCCTCTATGAGGAGGGTGCTCCGCAATATGCCAAGGTCACCAAGACTTCGCCCGACCAGAAGGACCACTACGTCCTGACCGGTTACAAGAAGGACTACACCATGACTCCGGAGCTCAACATGCTCTTCCCGCGCATCTATAGCGGTGCCCACTCGCAGGCCTACTCCGACTGGATCGGCGGTCTGCAGGGACGCCCCGTCCAGGCCACTCAGTATGTGGACACCGATGGCAATGTGCTGCAATACAGCAACCGCATCATCCCCACTCAGAGCGAGAATCTGAGATTCTTCCTGGTCTACCAGCTCAACCATATGTACTGGAGATATTTCATGTGGAACTTCGCCGGACGCCAGAACGACATCCAGGGCAACGGTGAGGTGAACCATGGCAACTGGATCTCGGGCATACCCTTCATAGACAATCCCCGTCTGGGCGACCAGAGTCTTCTGCCGGCCGACGAGGGGCGCGACAATGCAGGCCACAACGTGTTCTACATGCTCCCGCTCATCCTGGGCATCATAGGTCTGCTCTGGCAGGCATTCGTGTCGAAGCGCGGCATAGAGCAGTTCTGGGTGGTGTTCTTTCTCTTCTTCATGACCGGTATAGCCATTGTGCTCTACCTTAATCAGACTCCCGGTCAGGTGCGCGAGCGCGACTATGCATATGCCGGCTCGTTCTATGCCTTTGCCATCTGGATAGGCATGGGCGTGGCGGCCATAGCCAATCTGCTCACCGTATGGCTCAAGAAGAAGTCCGCTCCGACTCCCAAGGATAAGACCAAAGAGGCAAAAGAGACTCCGGCCGAGATGCCCGAAGCCTCAGTGGCCGCCCTGGTGGTGGCTCTGCTGATAGGGGTGCTGGTGCCTGTGCAGATGGTGTCGCAGACCTGGGACGACCACGACCGCTCAGGCCGATACACCACCCGCGACTTCGGCATGAACTATCTGAACTCGCTCGACGAGAACGCCATCATATTTACCAACGGCGACAACGACACCTTCCCGCTCTGGTATGCCCAGGAGGTGGAGGGCGAGCGCACCGATGTGCGTGTGGTCAACCTCAGCTACCTCACCACCGACTGGTATGCCAACCAGATGCGCCATCCCGCCTATGAGGCTCCCGGCATCCAGACCCAGGCCAAGCCCGAGGACTATGCCTACGACCGCATGAACTTCAGCTACTTCGACCCGTCGGCCGACTCGACCAAGGTCAACGTCTATGCCTCGCTGCGCCAGCTCTACGACCCCGCTTCGAGCCAGAACCGCTGGGGAGCTCCGATGATGAAGTATCCCAACATGTTTATCCCCGTCGACCTTGAGGCTGCCGTAAAAGCCGGTCGCATCACTGCCGAGGAGGCCGCCACACGCGGCGAGACCGTAATCGACGCCGATATGGAGAACGATCCAGGCTCGATGTCGCACCAGGGCATGACCCTGAGCCAGGTGCTCTCGCTCGACATGCTGGCCACCAGCGTGAAAAACGGTTGGGACCGTCCCATCTACTTTGCCGGCACCGTCCCCTCCGACTATTACCTGGGTCTGCAGCCCTATATGCGCTCCACAGGTATGGCCTATGAGGTGGTGCCCGTATACTATCCCGAGAACTCCGACCGCGACATCTTGGCCGTCAACACTGACAAGGCCTACCGCAACATTACCGAGCGCTTCCGCTGGGGTGGTCTCGACAAGGTGAAGGAAAAGGGCGACATCTATCTCGACGAGACAGTGCGCCGCATGGTCACCACAACCCGCTCCTACATCCTTGACGCTGCCACAGCTCTTGTAAATGAGGCTGTTGAGGCCGAGCGCATCGACTCGCTGCAGGGCAAGGAGCTCATAGCTCTCGAAGCCTTCAAGAAAGACCGCTACCAGAAGGCCGCCAACCTGCTCAAGCTCATGGAGGAGAAGATGCCCGAAGCCGCATCGCCCTACAATATCCAGGTGCCCCAGAAGATGGCTCAGATCTATGGCCGCCTGGGCGAGGTGATGTCCAACAAGGCTTACTCGCAGAGAGCCATCGACATTCTGCACAGCGAGATCCTGAAATATGGCGAGAAGGTACGCTACTACCATAGCCTGTCGCCCGCCCTGCACCAGACTCTGCAGCAGACCGACCTGTATATCGAAGTTTACTATCTGCCCGAACTCCTGCAGGATTATCTGGACCTCGGTGGCGACGCCGACAAGATAACCACCGAACTCCTCGACATGGGCGTGGATCTGCAGAGAGTGCTCGAAGACCCCCGCAGATCTTACAAGTAACCGTCTACACCGACACAACCGACACAATGGAAAACAGAAAACTCCGCGTGGGCATCACCCACGGCGACATCAACGGAATATCCTACGAGATTCTCATCAAGGCTCTTGAGAATCCCGCCATGGCCGAGATGTGTGTGCCTGTAGTGTATGGCTCGGCCAAGATAGCATCCTTTTGGCGCAAAGCCATAAAGGATCTCCCGGAGGTGAAATTCACCACCATCGAGAGCGCTGCCGATGCCGATCCTGCCCAGCCCCGCAACTATATGATAAATGTGGTGCCCGAGGATACTCCCGTCACTCCCGGCGAGGTGAGCAAAGCAGCCGGGACTGCCGCCCTGGCTGCCCTGGAGCGCGCCACTGCCGATCTGCGCGACGGCCTGATAGATGTGCTCGTAACCTGTCCCATCAACAAAAACGCCATCCACAGCGACGACTTTGCCTTTGCCGGCCACACCGAATATCTGCAGGATCGTCTGGGTGAGCCCACGGACAAAGCCATGATGATAATGGCCTCCGAGGGGCTGAGAGTGGCGCTGGTGACCATCCACACACCTCTGGCCGAGGTGCGCCGGGGCATCACCGCCGAGGCGGTGGGCGAGGCCATCGAAGCCCTCAACCGTTCGCTCATAAACGACTTTGGCATCCACGCGCCCCGCATAGCCGTGCTGGGGCTCAATCCGCATGCCGGCGACGGTGGCGTGATAGGCACCGAGGAGACCGAAATCATTGCTCCGGCCATTGCAGAGGCCTACAAGAAGAAGATTCTGGTGTTCGGTCCCTATCCTGCCGACGGCTTCTTTGCCGGAGGCAATTACACACACTTCGACGGCATCCTGGCCATGTATCACGACCAGGGGCTCACCCCCTTCAAGCTCCTGACACGCGACGGTGGCATCAACTTCACCGCCGGGCTCCCCTTTGTGCGCACCTCACCCGACCACGGCACAGCCTACGATATAGCCGGACGCGGCGATGCTGACCCGCAGTCGCTCCGCGAGGCAATATACACGGCCATCGACATCTATCACAATCGCCTCCACGAGGCCGAAGCTACTGCCAACCCGCTGAAGAAGCAGAACTTCGACCGCGGCAGCGACCGTGTGCCCAAAGAGAAAAAAGAGCGCGACGACAGGGAGCACGACCGCCCGCGCCAGCCCCGCGAGCGCAGGGATCAAGCCCCCGACTCCACACTCGAAACCCTCTGACACCCACCGCACGACCATGTCCTCCATAAAGATTGCCGCCATATTGCGCGCCGCATCCTACTCGCCCAACCATATAGGCAACGACGCCGCAATCCTCAACCTCACCTGCGAGCAGCTGCGCAAACGTGGCTGCGAGGTGAGAACATACTCCGAGGAGCAGCTCATAGCCGGCGCTGTCGGGGAGGAATACGTCATACACATGTGTCGCGACCGCCGCTCATTCCCCATACTCCAGCAGATGGAAGACGACGGCCGCCTGGTGGTCAACTCAGGCTACGGTGTGGAAAACTGTGTGCGCGAGCGCATGGCTCGCATTCTCATAGGCTCGGGCATACCATATCCCGAGAGTATCATGGTCGACACCAACCAGACCGTGGCCAGCCGCCTCGACTCCATGGGCATATCTCGCGCATGGATCAAGAAAGGCGAGATGTATGCCTGCCATAAAGAGGATGTGACCTATGTGCGCCACTCGCTCGAAGCCCAGGAGATGCTCCAGGAATACTTTCTGAGAGGCATACGCCGCGCCGTGATAAACCGCCACATCGACGGCGTGAAGCTGAAGTTTTACGGCGTCACCGGCACCCCATGGTTCTACCACTCCTTCCCGCTGCTCTCGCCCCCCGAGGGACCCGGGCCGGAGGGCTTTGATCTCGAGGCATTCAAGGACACATGCGCGCACGCAGCCGAGGCGCTCGACATCATAGTGTATGGCGGCGACGCCATAGTCAGCCCCGACGGCTCATTCACCATCATCGACGTGAACGACTGGCCCACATTTGCCCCCTGCCGCAACGAAGCATCGGCCGTAATAGCCCGTAAGGTGCTCAGCCTCATCAAGGCCCGGCTCTGATTCCCTCCTCTCCACCACGCAACACTACTC
Source organism: Muribaculaceae bacterium (assembly GCA_023664185.1). Taxonomy (GTDB): domain Bacteria; phylum Bacteroidota; class Bacteroidia; order Bacteroidales; family Muribaculaceae; genus Duncaniella. The sequence goes on along the minus strand of JAMPGA010000001.1, from coordinate 622,945 downwards.
AGTAACTACTACACCACCACATCTACATCATGAATATCAAATTCAGCAGGCTCAAGGACAGATTTGTCAACGGCGGCGACATAGTCACCACATTCCTGCGCTCGTCGGTGTCGTCGCAGATAGCCTCGTGGCTCGACATGGGCATTGGCTTTGTGCTCTTTGCCTTCTGCCATCTGGCCCCCTGGCTCTCCACCGGCATTGGCGCCATGGTGGGCGGAGTGGTGAACTGCTGCATCAACTACCGTTTCACGTTCCACGCCTCGTCGGTTCCCGTCAAGGCCGTGGCCGTGAAATATCTCATGATATGGCTGGGCTCTCTGGTGCTCAACGGCTATGGCACCCAGGCCATCTACACCCTGCTGCAGCACCTCACCTTCCTGGAGGATATGGGATTCCGCCCCAACGGCTACTATGCAGCCGCCCGTCTGAGCGTCTCGCTAATAGTGTCGCTGTTCTGGAACTTCCTGCTACAGAAAAACTTCGTGTATCGCAACACTCGCTTCGACCCATTTGCCATCAAGCTGGTCAATGCAATAATCCGAACAAAAGACCCCCGCACAAGCAACGATTAACTCCCCCCTTCTACTCTAATAAAACCATCATGTCACAATCAAATATGGCACTCGACACACCAAAGCCTTCCACCTTCAAGCGTCTGCGCGACGCACTCCAGCAGGGCATATACTGCGTCATCAACCCCTTTGTGCGTCTACTGATACGCATGGGTGTCACACCCAACATGGTCACCACCATCGGCCTCTTAGGCAACATAGCCGCCGCCGGCGTCTTTGTATGGGCAGGCTACACCGGCTCGCCCACACAGATGAACTATCAGCTCGTCACGCTGGCCGGCTTTCTCATAATAGCCTTCTCGCTCTTCGACATGCTCGATGGCCAGGTGGCACGCCTGGGCGGCATGGTCTCGACCTTTGGAGCCATGTACGACTCCGTGCTCGACCGCTACTGCGAGCTCTTCACCCTGGGTGGCATCTCCTTTTACTTCATTCAGACCGGCCGTGTCATAGCCGCTCTCATCACCTTCATAGCCCTCGTAGGCTCCATCATGGTGAGCTACGTGCGCGCCCGCGCCGAAGGGCTCGGCCTTGAGTGTAAGATCGGCTTCATGCAACGCCCCGAGCGCGTGGTGGTCACAGCCATCGGCGCCATCGCCACCGGCATCGTGGGCCAGAACGTCAACCCCGCTGAGTTTGACGCTTCATGGATCCTCATAGCCGCCATGGGTGTAATAGCCATATTTGCCAACATCACAGCCTTTGCCCGTATAGGCCATGCACGCAAACAGCTCGTCGACCGCCGATAAGAGCAGCCACTTCCCCTCGCGGCGCGAGGGAGCGGTGATACTGGCGTGCCTGGTGCTGTGGCTGGCCGTAACGGCCGCCTTCGTAGGCTTCAGGCCCGAGCATCTCTATCTGGCCATCTTCCTCGGGGGTATGCTCTTTGTGGCCGCCACCACACGCAAGCTCGTGGTGGCTCTATTGCCCTTCATAGTCTTTGGCATCTCGTATGACTGGATGAACATCCTGCCCAACTACGAGGTGAACCCCGTAGACATCGTCGGGCTCTACGAGGCTGAAAAGGGTCTCTTCGGCATAAGCGTCGAGGGCCTCACGCTCACCCCCAACGAGTGGTGGGCACTCCACCAGTCAACCATACTCGACTTCATGGCCGGATGCTTCTACCTGTGCTGGGTGCCCGTGCCCATCATGTTTGGTCTGTGGCTCTATTTCGACCGTCAGTATTCCATATATCTGCAGTTTGCCATAGCCTTTCTGCTGGTCAACCTGCTGGGCTTCGCCCTCTACTACGTGCACCCGGCAGCTCCACCGTGGTATGTCGACAGCTACGGCTTCACCTTCATCCCCGGCACACATGGCGAGACCGCAGGCCTGGGGCGCTGGGACACTATGACCGGCCTGGGCATATTCGATGTTCTCTACTCGCGCAACTCCAACGTCTTCGCCGCCTTCCCCTCGCTCCACGCCGCCTATATGCTCGTGGCCTTTATCTATTCCCTCCAGGCCCGCTGCTCGTGGTGGCTCAAAGCCCTCTTCGCCTTCATATGCCTTGGCATATGGTTTACGGCCGTCTATACTTCCCATCACTATATCATCGACATTATAGCCGGCATCTGCGTCAGCCTCATAGGTTGCGCCATAGTCACAGCGCTATCGCGCCTCAAACCCGCCCAACGCTTCCTCAACGCCTACACCCGCTACATCTCACGCGGTTGAGAGTTGAGAATTGAGAGTTGAGATTTTTTATCTCGAGACCACAGTGCGAGGCTGTGCTCTAAGTGGTCTCCTACGGAGGCGTCCTGATTATTGATTCACAATAAAATAGCCGAGCGGTGCATGATGCATCGCCCGGCCGCTGCTATGTGTGTCCTTGTTAGATGTTATGTTGTCTCAATTTAGCCGGAGTGTCGGCAGGTATTATTTTTTGTTGAATACCCAGACGCCGTCACCACCGTAGATGTTGAGGATTGTGCCTGTCAGAACATACTGGCGAGTCCACAGGGCTGTGCTAGATGTGCCGTAGAACAGTTCTGTATTATGGTCACCGCTGACATAGCTGACTTTGAGGATGTCGTTGCCGTTAGCGTCAGAAGTGGTCGACCAGTTGAAATTCATTGCGTAGGTATTTGATGTGGCTGCTCTCGACTGGCTGGTCCATGTCTCAACGATCGATCCGGTATAATCCTTGTTGAAGGTCAGATCCATTCTCAGAGAGTAGATGCTACCGTCAGTGTCGGTCTGGGTTACAGATAATCCCCACTGACCTATTATGGTATTTCCTACGGGTTCATCGGGCTTGGGATCATCGTCATCACCGCCGCATGAGGTCAGGCTGACCGAGAAGCAGAGGGCGAGGAGGACAAGGAAGAGAGATTTGGTAAACTTTTCCATTGAAGTCTTGATTTTTGAAATGTTGTGTGTTTGAATGATTTAAAATTCGATTGCAAATTTATTTGAAAAAGTGCAAATAATTTGCAATTTCGTGTTGCCGAATCAGCTACATTTTGTTTCCAAATTGGATTCAAGAACTTTTGGAGTCGAAATTTCGCGATAAATCGGCGAAAAAATCATGCTCCAGAGCTTTGGAAATCCTCATAAGTAGCTGGGAATCAATATTCTCTTTAGCCAGTATTTTATATACATGTGAGCGTGTGACAAAAATTTCGGCAGCAAGCCATGCTGCCGAGCGACGTTGCTCACGCAATACATCCCTAATTCGGTTTCCAATGTGCATTTTTCGTAGACAAATTTGCCACAAAAGTAGTCAATATCTCATATAAAAAATCACCCCCCCTATTTTAACAGTTGTTAACACATGAGAAAGAAAGTCCTTTATGAAAATAATTATAGCCCTATCACCTTGGTGTGGGGTCAGAAATGGCCTCGGAGAGGTCGCATATAATTGATAATAAAAAACCCATGCCAAAGCATGGGTGCTACAAATATATCGCATCTAAGAGGCTGTGATCGAAGCCCAAGGGCTATTTATGCCGAGCCTTCTATGAAGGCGCGATAAAGGTTAAATCATCCTCGCGAATTTAAACTCTCAACTCTCAACTCTCAATTCCCCAATCTCCACTCCATATACATCTCGATATTAGTATATTGGGGGTGAAGGGTGGTTGCGGTGGCGTCGGCGGGGTTGAGGGGGTCGAGGCCGTTGGCAGTCTCCCAGGAGTCGGGGATGCCGTCGCCATCGGAGTCGGTCAGGGGTGTTGCTGATGCCAGTTCAGGCCATCCGCCCACCTGCTGAGGGGTATCAATGATGCCGTTGCGGCCGTTTTCACCCACACCGGCTTTGACCTGACGCAATACGTCGCAGTCATAGCTGTCGCGTGCAAACGAGCAGCCAACGCTCTCCAGAATCCTCTCGTAGGCTCTCTCGGGGGTGTCTTCGGCTATAGGTTCGTAGGGAAAAGGCTCGTTGACCAGGCATGACTCTGTGGCAGTGCCTGTCTCCGGGACAGCCTCGGGCGAGATGCCCGAATCTGGGCCCGCGCTGCGGCGGTGTCTTATATAGGGTTTGCCGGGTGAGTCGGTGATGCCCAGTCGGTTATCGGATGTCACGGCGCTGTCGCCCACCATCGTGTTGCCTGCTATGTAATATCGGCCCGTGGCGTCTTCGGCCACATCGAAGATACGTGTGTGTTCAGAGGCCGGACCGGGCTTATAGTAGTTGTTGACCATGTTTATTTCGGCATGATGGCCACCCCCATATCCGCTTTTGAAGCCCCAATTGTAGATGGCGTTGTTGCGGAAATCGACCCATTTGGTACCGTCCACCGACGCGAAGCGTGGATTGCGGCTGGCGTGATTGGCCAGCAGATTGTGGTGGAACGTAGCCTTGTAGCCACCCCAAATGCCTCCGAAACCGTGGCTTCCTTTGGTGTGGACCGAACTGTTGAGGCTGTGCGCCACCAGACACCACTGCACCGTGAGATTTTCAGTTTTGTAGATGGATAGACACTCATCTATGCTCCAGCTCACCGAACAGTGGTCTATCACCACATTGCGCTGTCCGTATCGTCCTCCCCCCAGGCCGTCGCTATCGTGGCTGTAGCGGTCGCCGGGACGCACGCGCAGATATCTCACTATCACCTCGCTGGCGTTTATCACGAGTGGATAGTCTTTTAGGCACACACCCTGGCCGGGAGCGGTCTGTCCGGCTATAGTGATGCTGTCGTTTTCGATGCGCAGGGGTGAGAGGAGTTCAATGGTGCCGTCAACGTCAAACACCACAGTTCGCGGCCCCTCGGCCTCTACGGCCTGGCGCAGCGAGCCCGGGCCGCTGTCGTTGAGATTGCTGACCTTGATGATGCGACCGCCACGGCCGCCTACTGTATATTTGCCATAGCCCTCGGCCCCTGGAAATGCCAATGCCCTCTCGGCGCTGGCTGAGGCCGTGAAGCCCAGAACGAGCCCCAGGGCAAGAATGAGTCTGTGAGTCATAATGATGGGTTGTAAGAAAGGACGCAGGAGTGAAGCCTGACTCCGCCCCTGCGTCCCAATTATATCAGCTGACTGTCTGGCTTAGTTGTAGCCGGGGTGCTGCTGACCTTCAAGACCGGGGTTCACATCAATGATGGATGTGGTGTTGAAGGGCATAAGCTCGGTCTTGTTCTTGGTGAGACCGTAGAAGATGCCGTTGGCGCTGGTGAGCCAGGGGTTCTTGTCGGCATATCCCTTCACCTCCTCGACAGAGAGGTTGCCCTTCTGCGAGCAGGAGTTGATGCTCCACATGTTGATGAGAACATACTGCACGGGCTTTGCGGTGACACCTGCAGGCACCATCGACTGGTTGAGATATACATTGCCGTCGGCCTCATAGAGGTTGCAGAACACCTGTCCGGAGCCTTCCACCTTGTTGGACTTCATGTCGACGTTGATAATATGGAGTTTATCCTTTTTGGTGTCGTCAAGCTCAAGCAGAGCCAGGTCAGACTCCTTGATGTCGATGTGGGGCAGAGCGATGGTGGGATCCTCGAGCTTGGGCTCTACGTCGATCTTGAATGCCCAGTAGGGGGCAGCGTCGGCATACTTGCCCTCATGCTTGGCCAGCTGGATGAGCTTGGCTTTCTCGGCCATCAGATACTCATACTGGATGCCCCAGCGAGTCAGGTCGGTGCGGCGCAGACCTTCGTTGTTGAGCTCGAGCTTGCGCTCCTGGATTATGTAGTCGCGGAAGTCCTTATAGGCGGTGGGGATGGTGCCGATCTTGGCCTCATTGCCGAAGGCGCGGATTCTCACCTCCTTCACAGCGTTGACGGCCTCGGTAGTGGCGCCATTGTTGAGCTCGTTGAGAGCCTCGGCATACATCAGGAGCACGTCGGCATAGCGCAGCATGGGCCAGTTGATGTCGCCGTGCGAGGCGTTGGAGCCGGGACCCGATTTCCAGTTGATGCGATATTTGCCCACACCCATGCCGGCATATGTGTTCATGCGGTAGGCCTGGCTCTTGGAGTCGAGCACCAGTGAGTAGTTGCACACAGAGACGTCGCGGCGAGAGTCGCCCTCGTCAAACTCAAAGTAGAGAGTGGGGATGGTGATCATCTGCGAGCCGGTCTGCAGGAACAGGGGGTTGCCCTTGCCGGTGCCGGGGATGCCGTTGGTATAGCCGGTGCGGACGTCGACGGATTTGACGCCATACCATCCATACTCAAACATCGACTCCTTGTTGAAGCGCTTGCAGGCCAGGTCGCGGAACAGCTGGTCGTAGGTGTCCACGAGTTTGTTTTCGCCATGATTGATCACGGCAGCGCAGGCGTCGGCGGCTATCTGATAGAGCTCGCGGATGCGGGCCTGATCGTCGCGCTGGGCTATGCGCACTGTCGAGTTGTTGTAGGGCACGGTAGAGAGATCCCAGCGCAGCGAGTGGCCGGCGGCATAGAGAGCCACACGGGCCAGGATGCCGTAAGCGGCATTCTTTGAGAAGCGCTCGGGGGTGGTGAGATAGCTCTCGCTGAGCCAGGGGAGCAGCTCGATGGCATTCTGGAGATCTTCAACGCAGCGGTCGTAGATATAATCGCGGTCCGTACGCGACGACTCGAATGTGGTGAGCTCCGAAGTGGGTACGTTGGAGTAGGGCACATCGCCATAGAAGCGCAGCAGGTTCCAGTAGGCATATGCGCGGATGGCCAGAGCCTCGCCCATCAGGCCGTCGAGGTGCTTCTTGTCGGCATCCGATGAGGCGGGCACGCTGCCGAGGTTCTTGATGCATACGTTGGCATATTCGATGGCGGCATACATCTGGGTGTATGTCTTGCTGAGCATGCCGGTGAGGTTGGTGTAGTTGTAGTTTGAGACGTCATACTTCGAGTTCGACTCCTTTGATGCACACTCGTCGGTGCCCTCGAGGAGCTGATATCCCAGTTCCTGGCTGTGGAGCTGGGCGTATGCTCCGGCCACGGTCATGTCGGCGCGGCTGATGGTTTTGAATACGGATTCGCTGTCGGCCTTCGACTCGGAAGGCATGTCGAGCCAGTCCTCGCAGGCTGTCATACCGCACAGAAGCGCTCCGGCAGCAATGATGTTATATATCTTTTTCATATTTGTGGCTGCTTGAAGATTAGAAAGTGATGTTGAGACCCACTACCCAGCTCTTGGCACGAGGATAGGCCGAATAGTCCACACCGGGAGTGAGGGCGCTGCCCGACACGGCCACTTCAGGCTCGTAGCCCGAGTAGTTGGTGAAGGTGTGGATGTTGTTGGCTGTGGCATACACGCGCAGCTTGCTGATATAGGCTTTCTTGGTGAGCGAAGTGGGGAGGGTGTAGCCCAGGGTGATGTTGTTGATGCGCAGGAACGAGGCGTCTTCCACGAAGAAGCTGCTGCGGTCGGTCATGGCTGTCTTGTTGTTTTCCGAGATGTTCCACATGGTGCCTTCGTCATACTGGTTGGGGTTGAGCTCGGCCAGACGTGCCAGGTTGGTCGACTCGCGGCCTGTGGCGGGATCGATGAGCACGAAGCGGTTAGCCATCGACTTCATGTTGTTCTGGTTGGGCAGATACGGGCCGATGAAGCGCGATGTGCTCACGTTGACCACGTCGTTGCCATAGCTGAAGTTGAGGAAGATGGAGAGATCGAAGCCTTTATACATAAAGGTGTTGGTCCATCCGCCGGTAAACTTGGGCTGTGCATGTCCGATGACGGTGCGGTCGTTTACACTCCACACGGGGTTGCCGGCGTTGTCGGTCTCGCCCTTTATGGGTTTGTATTTGGCATCGCCGGGTTTCACTTTCTCGCGAGCCAGACCCTTGAGCGAAGGCACACCGGCCTTGAGCATATAGCCGCCGTCGGGGAGCTGGTCGAAGTCGTCGGTGGTGTAGATGCCGTCGTAGATCAGGCCGTAGAACTGACCCAGGGGCTTGCCTTTCTCGATGAGGAATGTGGCCTGTGCACCCTTGCCGCCGTCATAGTCGCGTGTGAACGATTCGTCGCCCTTGCCGCCATAGATGGAGAGCACCTTCGAGCGGTTGAACGATATGTTGAAATCGGTGGTCCAGGTGAAGTCGCGGGTCACGACGGGCATGGCGTTGAGCACAACCTCAAGACCGCGGTTGCGGATCGAGCCGATGTTCTGATACTGGTCGGTATAGCCGGTCGACGAGGGGATCTTGTTTTTGATGAGAAGGTTCTCCGACTGGTTGTTATACCAATCGAGGGTGAGGTTGAGGCGGCTGTTGAACCACGACATATCCAGACCCACGTTGACGGTCTTGGTCTTCTCCCAAACTAGGGCAGGATTGCCCAGTGTAGAGCCGGGCACGAAGGTGATGAAGTCTGACGAGCCGTTGCCATAGTGGCCAGAGCCGTAGCTGGTGGCATACATGTTGGAGTCGATCTTGTTGTTGCCGGCCACACCGTAGCCCACACGGAGCTTCAGGCTGTTGAGGTAGTCGCGGGTGCTCTCCATGAATTTCTCCTGCGAGATGCGCCATGCTGCCGACACTGAGGGGAAGCTGTCCCACTTGTTGCCCTTGGCAAACTTCGACGAACCGTCGCCGCGGATGGTGGCGTTGATGATATAGCGGTTGTCATAGCTGTAGGAGAGACGTCCGAAGACTGACACCAGACCCACCTTGTCCTTGGACGAAGTCCAGGTGTAGGGAGTGGCCATGCTCACGTCGTTGAGGCCGAAGTTGCCGTCGGGGAATTCGCGATATTCATTGTTGAGATACATCGAGTTCCAGTAAGAGGTCTCCTGACCTAAGAGCACGTTGAAGTCGTGGACTTTGTTGATGTCGAAGTGATAGTTGAGGGTGTTGGTTATCTGCCAGTTTGAGTTCTCGGCGTTGTTGCGGTAGCCATAGCCATAGGGGCTCTTGTTGGCAGCAGCCTGCTTGGTGGTGCCATTGTCCCAATAGTCCTGGCGAGTCTGACGCCACATGTAGCTGCCGGCAGTGCGGAATGTGAGGCCCTTGATGATGTCTATCTCGAGACCTGCGTTCACAGTGGCCAGACGGGTGTATTTCTCATTGTCGATGGCCTTGTTGGAGAGGAGGGGGTTGTTTGAGTCATACTCCGAGCCGCCGGGGAGCGAGGTATAGTCGTCGGAGAGGTCGGTCTTGATCATCTGCTCGTTTGTCCAGAGCACACCGCCAGTGATGGGCTGGAGGATGGTCTCTTTCAGAGTGCCGCCCATCGAGCCGCCGCCCTCAACCTTGGTGGACTGGAGGCTCACGGCAAAGTCGAAGCGCACGTTTTTGAAGAGCTGGTGACGCAGCTTGGCGCGCACGCTGTTCTTCTCATAGTTGTGTTTTTTCATTATACCGTCCTCGCCGGTGTAGTTGTAGCTCACCATAAAGTTGGTCTTGTCGTTGCCGCCGGTGATGCTGACGTTGTGGTTCTGGGTCACGCCGGTGTGGCCAAACACTTCGTCCTGCCAGTCGATGCCCTCGCGGTTGCGATAGTCGCGCTCGATGTCGGAGTAGACATTCTCATAGAAGCCGGGAGCGTTGATGTCGCCGCCAAAGATGGTGGTGAAGGCGCCCAGGTTGCCGCGGAGATTCTGGAACTCATACTGATACTTCACGTATTCCTCGGTGTTGAGCAGGTTGAGCTTCTTGCCCAGACGGGTGAAGCTGACATAGCCGTTATAGCTGATCTGGCTCTTGCCTGCCTGGCCCGACTTGGTGGTGATGATGATAACGCCGTTGGCACCTGCCGATCCGTAGATGGCTGTTGCCGAGGCATCCTTCATCACGTCGATGGTCTCGATATCGTTGATATCAACGTTCTGCAGACCGTTTTCCATCTGGAAACCGTCCACGATATAGAGAGGCTCGGAGCTCTGAGTGATTGATGTACCGCCACGCACAGTGATATTGATGTCGGCACCGGGAGCACCGCTCTGGGTCACCACGTTGACACCGGCAGCCTTGCCCGTAAGAGCCTGGGCAGCTGTGGTGACGGGGATATCGAGGAGCTCCTTGCCACCCACCGATGTGGTGGCTGCGGTGAGGTCGCGGCGGCGCACGGTGGCATAACCGATGGCCACAACCTCGTCGAGCATGGTTGATTCCTGTGCCAGGACCACGTCAATTGTGGTCTGTCCCTTCACGGCCACCTCCTGGGTAGTGCATCCCACATATGAGAAACGCAGTTTGCCGTTGCTGGGCACATTTTTGAGCAGATACTTGCCATCGATGTCGGTGGCTGCTCCTGTTGTGGTTCCCACCACCATAACGCTGGCGCCGATCACCGGCTCACCTTCGTTGTCAGTCACTGTTCCGCTGACACTGATTGTCTGGGCGTTGACGGATAGGGCCGTCACCACCATCCCACCATCAGCGCGATGGCAAGCAGCCAGGACACCGGGCCCCGCCGTTTGACAATAACACTTTTTTTAACTTTCATGGTAGAATTATTTGGTTAACGTATAAGATTTGATTGTTTACCACTGCGTTAGTTTGCAATCTGTCACATTCACAGGCCGTAAACTACATCTCTGATTTTCATGGTTAAATAAGATTTTACAAAATTAATTAAAATTAGGTTATAAAAGTTTCTATGTGTATTAAATAATGTTAAACGGTATGGATTTGTTTTGAATCGATTTAGTTGTGTAAAATACAATAAGTAGCGGCCCACAGTGATTTACCGATGTATGGAGGGGATGGCAGAACCTCGAAGATGTGGTAATAATTATCCCCCCCTCCTTGGTGTGTGGGGTCCATCGTTGTGCGTGCTTTTTGCAATGCAATCTTTGTGGTTCATAAAAAATGTTATAACTTTGCGATACATATTATTCCTCAACTATTTTATGAGCTACAGTTTCTTAGACTTCCTCTGCCTGATAGGCTCGGTCGCCTTGTTCCTCTATGGAATGAAAGTGATGAGCGAGGGCTTGCAGAAAGCTGCGGGCGACCGACTCCGCAACATCCTCTCGGCCATGACCCGCAACCGTTTCACAGGCATGCTCACGGGCATCCTGATCACAGCACTTATCCAGTCGTCGTCGGCCTCCACTGTTATGGTGGTGAGCTTTGTCAACGCCGGTCTCATGTCGCTCGGGCAGTCGATGGCTGTCATCATGGGCGCCAACGTCGGCACCACCTTCACGGCTTGGGTCATAGCGCTGTTCGGCTTTAAGGTAAACATTTCGGCATTCGTTCTACCCCTTATCGGTCTTTCCATACCGCTGCTTTTCACCAAGAGCAGCCGCAACAAGTCGATAGGGGAGTTTTTTATAGGCTTCTCATTCCTCTTCATGGGTCTGGACATGATCAGCCAGTATGTGCCCGATCTTCAGAGCAACCCCGAGATGTTTGCGTTTCTTCAGCGCTACACCTCCATGGGCTTCGGGTCGGTGCTGATATTCGCGATGGTGGGTCTGGTGGTCACCATGGTCATCCAGTCGTCGGCTGCCACATTTGCCATCACGCTTATCATGTGTTCGAAGGGATGGATCGACTTCGACCTGTCGTGTGCGCTGGTGCTGGGTTCAAACATCGGTACCACTGTCACCCCGCTCATGGCCTCGCTGGGTGGTAATATCGCCGCCAAGCGTGCCTCGATGGGCCACCTGCTCTTCAATGTGCTGGGCACCATCTGGACTCTGGCCATATTCTTCCCCTTCTGCCATCTGACCCAGTGGCTCACCGAGGAGCTGGGTCAGGGTGATCCCGCCGCCCTCTCGGCCTTCGTGAACCATATTGAGGCTACCGACCCCGACACATACAACCATCTGTTTGACAATTCGCTCCCCGTCGGCCACCCTGTGGCAGCCCAGGTAGCATCAATGCAGCAGAGCGTGTCGATAGGTCTGTCTGTGTTCCACACCATATTCAACCTCATCAACCTCTCCATCATGATCTGGTTCACCGGTCTGTATGTCAAGATTGTGGAGCGTCTGGTGCCAGCCAAACCCAACCAGGAGGAAGAGTTCCAGCTCAAGTTTATCCAGGGTGGTATGGTGTCGGCCTCCGAGCTCAACCTCTCGCAGGCCGAGAAAGAGCTTGTGGTATATGCCCAGCGGGTGCAGCGCATGATAGGTATGGCGCAGAACATAGTTCACACAAAAGTAAACTCCGAAGACTTCACCAAGCAGTTCACACGGCTTGAGAAATATGAGGAGATTTCAGACCGCATGGAGATAGAAATAGCCGACTATCTGAACCGCTGTTCGGAGGGCCGACTCTCCAACGAGGGTAAGCACCGCATAGCCGCCATGTTCCGCATAGTGAGCGAGATTGAGTCCATAGCCGACTGCTGCTACGGCATAGGCAAGGTGCTGATACGCAAGCGCGAGAGCGGAGCCAAGTTTAACGACGAGATCTATCACAACATCGACACAATGTTCATAGCCGTCGAGGCTGCCGTGGCCAACCAGATTGTGCTGCTGCGCGACTTTGAGCACACCGACGAGAAGGATATAATCACCTCCTACAACTGCGAGCGCGAGATCAACAACCTGCGCAACCAGCTGCGCACGGCTAATGTGGCTAACATCAACGAACATCACTACGAATATCAGGCCGGCACATATTATATGGACATCATCGGCTCGCTCGAGAAGATCGGCGACTATATAATTAATGTGGTCGACGAGCTAAGAAACCTCTCGCGCAACAAGGCAGCCTGACCCGTTGCCCCCCCTATCACATAAGAATACATATACATGCAACCTCTCCAAAGTCTGCGCAGCTACTTCAGTGCCTACTTCGATCTGCGGCCCTGGCTTGTCAGCCAGGCCGAGGCCGAGGCATCGATACGCGAGGGTGTCACATTTCGCGGCACCAACATCCTCATCCTCATCCTGGCTATCTTCATAGCCTCGCTGGGTCTGAACACCAACTCGACCGCCGTAATCATAGGCGCCATGCTCATATCCCCGCTCATGGGGCCTATCATAGGCATAGGCCTCGGGGTGGGTGTGCAGGATTTCCAGCTCATCAAGCGCGCCCTGCGCAATCTGGTAATAGCGGCCGGATTTTCGGTGCTCACCTCCACGCTCTTCTTCCTGATCTCGCCCGTGTCCGAGAACCACTCCGAGCTCTTTGCCCGCACCTCGCCCACCATCTACGATGTGCTCATAGGCTTCATAGGCGGCGGTGCCGGCATCATAGCCATCGGGTCGAAATCTAAGGGCAACGTAATCCCCGGTGTGGCCATAGCCACCGCCCTGATGCCCCCTCTGTGCACAGCAGGCTACGGCATAGCCACCTTCCAGCCCAACTATTTCTTCGGCGCCTTCTACCTCTTCCTCATCAACTCCATCTACATAGCCCTCGCCACATTTATCGGGGTGAAACTGATGCACTTTACACCCGTGGCCAGCGACAATCCGGAGAGAGCGCGCAAGGTGCGTCGCACGGTCTATACCATAGCTATCCTGACGCTGCTCCCCTCGCTCTATCTGACATACACCATGCTGCGGCAGACACGCTTCGAGCAGAACGCCCAGCGCTTCGTGGCACACGAGTGTGTGTTCCCGGCCACAAGGGTACTGTCGTCGGAGGCCGATGTAGAGGATGGCAAGCGTGTCATCACCATAACCCTGATAGGCAAAATTCTCCCCACAGATTCATTGAATCTGGCGCTCTCCTCCAGGCTCCAGCTCTACGGCCTCAATGGAGTGCAGCTCCATATAGTGCAGGGCGATCTGGGATACACACCCGGCGAAAACTCCTCGCAATCGGTGAAAGATATCTACGAGATGGCCCAGAACTCGCTGGTGAGCAAGCAGGCCTCCATCGACTCACTGCGCCAGATAATCCACGAGGCCAACATCAACGACACCATAGCCGGACGCTTGGCTCCCGAGGTGAGGGTGCTGTTCCCCCAAGTGAAAGAGCTGGCCGTGACCCGCGCGATATTCGGCAATATAGCCACCGCCGGGCTCGACACCCTGAATGTGGCGCTCGTGTCATACTCCTCGCCGCTCTCCGCGGCCAAGGAGCGCGAGATGGCCCGATATCTGGAAGCGCGCCTCGAAATCAAATCAATCTCGATTGTCAACATCGGCAATCTCAAATTCAGCACACAAGACAACAAAAATAAGGATGACGGAAAATCATCAACCGGAAACAGACGGCGTTGAGAGCCTGAAAGGACGCAAGATACTGTTGGTAAACCATAGCGACACGCTGGGAGGTGCAGCCGTGGTGACATTCCGACTGCTCCAGGCTCTGCGTAAGCGCGGCCTCGACGTCAGGATGCTGGTATACACCAAGACGTCGGGCGAGGAGTGTGTAGACGTGGTGGGCAAGAGATTCAACCGCGGCATGCGATTCTGCATGGAGCGCCTGTGGATGCTGCTCAGAGGCTCCATACCCCTCGACAAAATTTTCCAGGTCTCCACGGGCGACTTCGCCATCAACATACATTCCCATCCCTGGGCCCGCGAGGCCGACATTGTATGTCTGAACTGGACTAACCAGGGACTTATGAACCTCGAGGGCATAAAGCAGCTCCACCTTATGGGCAAGAAGATAGTGTGGACCCTCCACGACATGTGGGCCTTCACCGGCATATGTCACCATGCCTACGAGTGCGACCACTATCGCGACCAGTGTGGCGGCTGCATGTTTGTGAGCGGTGGGGGCTCGTTCGACGATATCTCACACCGCGTGTGGCAGCAGAAGATGAAAATCTATTCCGAGGTGCCCATCACGTTTGTCACCGTGTCGAAATGGCTCGAAAAGAAAGCCCGCTCCTCATCGCTGCTGTGCGACAAGCCCGTCACCACCATCCACAATGCCTTTCCGGTGGAAAACTTCTACACCACTCCGCCGGCCCACATAGACTCTCTGCTCTCCCTGACCAAGCCCAACCTGATACTCTTTGGTGCCGCGCGTCTCGACGACCCCATAAAAGGGCTGCAATACACCATCGACGCCCTCAACATCATATTCGACAATTACCCCGCCATAGCCAACTCCACTGCCGTATACTTTTTCGGCAGCATGAAGAACCCCGAGATGCTCGACAAGCTGCGCATGTCGCACCGCTGGCTGGGCATGGTGCGCGACCAGAAGATATTGCGCTATCTCTACGCTTCGGCCAAGGTAGTGCTCTCCACCTCGCTGTGCGAGTCGCTGCAGGGCACACTCATAGAGGGACAGGCGGCCGGTGCCATCCCTGTCACCTTTGGCGGCGACGGCAGGGAAGACATAGTGACCCATCTCGACACCGGCTATATAGCCCGATACAAGGATCCGCAGGATATAGCCAACGGCGTGCTCTGGGCTTTGGGCTCGGAGATAGACCGCGACTATCTGCACCGCTCGGTGGCCGAGCGCTTTGGCGCCCAGAGAATCTCCGACCGTTATATCGAATTGTTCAACAGTCTGCTGCAAATATCCAAATGAAATCCGTACTCATCGTGGGAGCCGGTGGCTTCATAGGCGGGTTTATAGCCGCCGAGGCCCTGAGACGCGGCTACGACACATGGTGTGGCGTGCGCGAATCCACATCTCGGCGCTTCCTCACCGATCCGGCCTTTAAGTTCATCACACTTGATTATGACGACCCCGACAAGCTGGCCTCACAGCTTGAGGGACACTCGTGGGACTATGTGGTGTATAACCTCGGTGCCACAAAGTGTGTGAACTTCACCGACTTCAACCGCATCAACTACGGCTACCTGCGTGACTTCACCGAGACCTACCTCGAAGTGGTGGGTGTGCCCGAGAGATTCCTCTACATATCCTCCCTCTCGGCTCTCGGCCCTGGCGACGAGAAAGGTTATACCCCTCTGGATGGCCGCATGATACCCTCGCCCAATACCCGCTACGGGGTATCAAAGATCAAGGCCGAGACCTTCTTGCAGACACTCCCTCAGCTCCCCTGGATAATATTGCGCCCCACGGGTGTATATGGCCCTCACGAACAGGACTATCTGATGATGATAAAATGTATCGACGCCCATTTCGACTTCGGGGTGGGATTCCGCAAACAGATGCTCACATTCATCTATGTCGAGGACCTGGCCCGCGCCATCTTCGATGCCCTGGAGCGCTCCGAGCCTCACCGCAAGTATATAGTGTCGGAGCCCAGAGCCTATACCCAGAGCGAATTTCGCAAGATAGTGTCAAAGGCGCTGGGACGATTGCTGGTGATACCCGTGAGACTGCCGTTGTGGATGCTCTCCATAGCCTGCCGCGTGTCCGAAAAATGGGGCGCTGCAAAGATGGAGGCCGTCACTCTTAACTCCGACAAATATCGCATCATGGCCCAGCGCAACTGGAACTGCGATGTGGCCGACGCCGTCGAGGGATTCGGGTTCAATCCGCAGGTGTCGCTCACCGAGGGTATAAAGCGCACGGTCGAGGCTTACAGATCATCAAAATCAACCAAAAAGTCAGCCCGATGAATCGCCGCCCACCCGTGTGGATCACACTGCTCATCATCGTGGTGTCGCTCCCCCTGTTTTCCTTCCCCTGGCTGCTGGGCGCCATCAAGCCCGGCCCCATGGCCGAGACGGTGAAGACCTTCGTGATGATCTATCCCTTCTATATGCTGCTGTCGTCGTGGCTGGCATGGAAGGCATGGCCAGGGCGGCATGAAGTGACGTGGATACTGCTGGCCGTCATGGTGCTCACCACGGTGGCTATATTCCTATTGGTGCAAAATGCTGAAATGTTATGAAGATACTCATTATCAACGGTCCCAACCTCAACATGCTCGGCACACGAGAGCCCGAGCTCTATGGCACACGCTCGTTTGAGTCATATCTGGTGCAGCTGCGCGAGATGCTTGCCGGCGACGATATAGAATACCGCCAGTCAAACCACGAAGGCGACATCATAGACTGGCTTCAGGAAGCCGATGCCGACGGCATTATCCTCAACGCCGGAGCCTATACCCACACTTCGCTGGCCATAGCCGATGCCATAGCCTCGATATCCATCCCGGTCATCGAGGTCCACATCACCAACGTGGCCTCGCGCGAGCCCATACGCCACAAGTCGCTCATAGCCCCCGAGTGTCAGGGCACCATAGCCGGATTTGGGCTCAATTCTTATTTCCTGGCCGCGCAGGCCATAATAATGGGATAATCATAGGCATGACGCGCGACGAATATATACTCGATCATATCTCCCCCGAACCTCCCCATCTCGAGCGCCTCTACCGCCACACACATCTCACCTGTCTGTATCCGCGCATGTGCTCGGGGCATCATCAGGGGCGTGTGCTGGCCATGCTCACAGCCATGATAAAGCCCCGCAGAGTGCTCGAGCTGGGCGCTTTCACCGGATATTCAGCACTGTGTTTGGCCGAGAATCTTGAGGAAGATGCCCAGGTGCACACCGTGGAGATAGACGACGAGATGGCCGACAGTCTCACCGAGCTCTTTGCCACATCGCCCGGCGGAGATAAGATAACCCTCCACATCGGCGACGCCCTCAGTGTGGTGCCCAGCCTGCCCGGTGGGTGGGATATGGTGTATATCGACGCCAACAAGCGCGACTATACGGCCTATCTCGACATGCTGCTGCCGCTCATGAACCCCGGCGGATTCATCCTTGCCGACAACACTCTTTGGGACGACAAAGTGCTCGACACCACCCTTCACCACGATGCCCAGACCCTGGGGCTCGACGCCTTCAACACCCTTGTGGCATCGCACCCTCGGCTCTCCACCGTGATACTCCCGCTGCGCGACGGACTGACCCTGATGCAGGTGAAAAAGGATTTTTGATAGCAAAATGATTGCTATTTCGCGAAAAATGCGTATATTTGCCACACTTTTTCACCCTACTTATCAGTTTCAGCAAAAGCGTACATGGAAAAAATAGACAATCTCGACCGAAAGATACTCGAAATTGTGATGCGCAACGCCCGTATCGCCTCAAAGGATGTGGCACAGGAGTGTGGTGTGTCGCGTGCGGCTATCCACCAGCGCATACAGCGCATGATAGACCTCAACGTCATCACGGGATCGGGCTATAATGTCGACCCCAAAGTGCTCGGCTACACCACATGCACCTATATAGGTGTCAACCTTGAGCGAGGAGCCATGTATCGCGAGGTGGTGCCCGAGCTCGAGAAGATTCCCGAGATTGTGGAGTGTCATTTCACCACCGGCCCCTACACTATGCTCATCAAACTCTTTGCCCGCGACAACGAACATCTGATGGACCTGCTCAACAACAAGCTGCAGAACATACCCGGCGTGGTGGGCACCGAAACACTGATATCGCTGGATCACTCCATATCCCGAGTGCTCCCCGTGACTTACGAAGAATAATCAAGATAGAATGAAAAAGCTCCTTATGCTCTTCGTGGCTCTGACTGCCATGACTCTCACCGCCGCCGCTCAGGAATATGTGGTGGTGGGCAAGACCACCAACCTCTACTCCGAGCCTTCCACCTCAACCCCCATGCTCAACCAGTGGGACGACACCATCGAGCTTCTCCCCGGCATGGCCTTTGAGAAGAAAGGTGAAAGCGGCGATTACTACATAATCGACATAACCGGCTGGCAGGGCACATATCTGCCCAAGTCGGCATGTGCGGCTCCCGAAACCTTCGAGTTTACGGGCGGCACCTATCAGATGAAATATGAGCCCGATACATATGCCGTGGAGTTTACCTCGACAGGCGATGGTAAATACAACGTCTCTTACCAGTCGATGACCGACCTCAAGGCCACAACCGCCCCCGAGGGTATCATCGTGATTACCGATCCGTCGCTCGACGGCGATATGGTGGGATGTGTGAGCTGCGTGGGTTCGGTGATGCGCGTGTGGATCTACGACACCACCGTCCTCCCCTGGAATTGACTTTTCAAGCCTCTCGGCTGCCGGATTTTGGTTATTTAGCGTCCGAGATTAGGTTATCTCGCTGATTTTAGCTAAATTTGTAGTCCGCTTTGTGCGTATATACATCATCTCCTTATGTAACTTAACTAACTTACCCCAATTAGCTAATGTGTGGAATTGTAGGTTATATCGGCTCTAACGAAGCCTATGATATATTGATACAGGGACTTAAACGTCTCGAATACCGCGGGTATGACAGCGCCGGAGTGGCGCTTGTCGACACCGACGGTTGTCTTAATGTGCATAAAAGCCACGGGAAGGTTGCCAACCTTGAGCAGACCGCCGCTGCCGGCAATACCAAAGGGTCGCTCGGCATAGCCCATACCCGCTGGGCCACTCACGGCGAACCTAACGACATCAATGCACACCCCCACGTGAGCCAGAGCGGCGACATAGCACTGGTGCACAACGGAACCATCGAGAACTATGCTGTGCTCAAGAAGGTGCTTGCCGACCACGGATATACATTCAAGTCGGAGACCGACACCGAAGTGCTGGTGCAGCTCATAGAATACATCAAGCTCACATCGTCGTGCACACTCCTTGAGGCCGTCCGCGAGGCTCTGCTGCAGGTGGAGGGCGCTTATGCCATAGCCGTGGTGGAGAAGGGCAACCCCGACACCCTCATCGTGGCACGCAAGAGCTCGCCCCTGGTGATCGGTGTGGGCGAGGGCGAGACTTTCATTGCCTCTGACGCCACCCCCATTGTGGGATATACCGACAAGGTGATCTATTTGAAAGACAATGAAATTGCCAAGATCACGCGCAACGAGCCCCTGCAGATCATCTCAATCGACTCAAACACCCCCTCGAAGATCGACGTGCAGAAGCTGCAGCTCTCCCTGGCTCAGCTGGAGAAGGGTGGATATGACACCTTCATGCTTAAAGAGATTTTCGAGCAGCCCTCCACTCTGCGCGACTGTCTGCGCGGCCGCATCACCGATGATGGC
Organism: Muribaculaceae bacterium; assembly: GCA_023664185.1. GTDB lineage: Bacteria > Bacteroidota > Bacteroidia > Bacteroidales > Muribaculaceae > Duncaniella. The sequence continues at coordinate 603,193 of JAMPGA010000001.1, read as the reverse complement.
CGCCGCGTGGTGCTCTCGGGTGTGGAGCTCAATAAAGACAAATTTCTCAACTGCTCGCGCATAGTCATGGTGGCCTGCGGCACATCGTGGCACGCTGCCCTCATAGGCAAGCACCTGCTGCAAGACTTCTGCCGCATACCTGTCGAGGTGGAGTATGCCTCGGAGTTCCGCTACAGCAACCCTGTGCTCGGCCCCAAGGATATTGTCATAGCCATCTCGCAGTCGGGCGAGACCGCCGACACGCTGGCTGCCATTCAGATAGCCAAGGAGAAGGGCGCGTTTGTCTACGGCGTTTGCAACGTGGTGGGCGCATCCATCCCCCGCAACACCGATGCCGGCACATATATCCATGTGGGTCCGGAGATCGGTGTGGCCTCTACAAAGGCCTTCACCGGGCAGGTCACCGTGCTCACCCTTATGGCTCTGGCCATCGGGCAGCTGCGCGGACTCATCGACGCCGAAAAGGTGGCTGAGGTGGCATCGTCGCTCATGAGCATGCCCGAGATTCTGGAGGAGACTCTGAAGTGCGACTCCGAGGTGCAGAAGCTCTCGCGCATCTTCACCTATGCCCACAACTTCCTCTATCTGGGTCGCGGCTACAACTATCCCACAGCCCTCGAGGGTGCCCTCAAGCTCAAGGAGATATCCTACATACATGCCGAGGGCTATCCCGCAGCCGAGATGAAACATGGCCCCATCGCTCTTATTGACCATGAGATGCCCAGCGTGATCATAGCCCCGAGCGACTCGCTCTACGACAAGATCATATCAAACGTGCAGCAGGTGAAGAGCCGTGGCGGCGCCGTTGTGGCCATTGTGAGCAAGGGAAACACCGCCATGACCGATCTCGCCGACTTCTGCATCGAGATTCCCTCGGTGCCCGAGTGCCTCACTCCCATCGTGGCCTCTGTGCCCCTCCAGCTCCTGGCTTACTACATTGCCGTGGGCAAGGGCAAGAACGTGGATCAGCCGCGCAACCTGGCCAAGTCAGTCACCGTGGAGTGACGTCAGCCCGGACAGCAGTCCGGCTATTGTATCAAACTTCTTATCGTTGAGGCTCAGACTGTCCTCGGCGACCTCTACAACGGGTCCTGTGGCGGCGGGTGTATATCCCGCCCGGCGCAGGGCTCGCTTTGTTATGTGTAGCAGCGGACCGGAGCCTCTCAGCTGCACTGTGTGGCCGTTGGGCTCCATGGCTATCTCAAATACCCCCTCGTCGACGTCAAACGTGATGCCCGGGCGCTCAAAGTATTTGCCCAGGCAGCCGCGCAGAGCCAGGTCTTCGGGAGTGCCTTCGGTGATGCCCAGGGTGCGGTCTATGAGCCACACATTGTCGGCGGTGCGCAGCGCCAGCTCCAGGTCGTGGGTGGAGAGGAAGATGGTTTTGTTCTGATTGTGAGCCAGGGTGTGGAGAAGGTGCATGGTTTCCACCTTGCTGGGGTAGTCCAGGAAAGCCGTGGGCTCGTCGAGCAGTATCACAGGTGTCTCCTGAGCCAGTGCCTTGGCTATCATCACCTTCTGGCGCTCGCCGTCGCTCAGGGTCTGTATGGCTCTGGAGGCCATATGCTCCACCCCCACGGCCTTAAGCGACTCGGCCACCACGCGGCGGTCGGTGCCCGAGAGGCGCCCCCAGAATCCGGTATACGGAGCGCGCCCCATACCCACGAGCTCTTCCACGGTCATTTCGCTCACCATGAGGCGCTCGGTGAGCACCACGCTCACCAGGCGCGATAGCCGAGCCGACGAATAGGACTTCAAGGGCTGGCCCATCAGCAGTATCTCACCCTCCAGGGGGGAGTTGAATCCGGCCAGGGTGCGCAGCAGCGTCGACTTTCCGGCGCCGTTGGGCCCGAGCAGGCATGTCAGCTCGCCGCTGCTCAGAGAGGCGTTGATGTCGCTGCTCACAGCTTTGAGCCCGTGGCGCGTGTGATAGCCGGTGGTAAGGTTGCGTAGAAGTAGGGTAGTGGTTGTAGTCATGACACGCGCGATTTCTGTTTCTTGAACAATACCCACATCACCACCGGGGCGCCGATCAGCGCCGTGACGGAGTTGACCGGGAGCGCTCCCTCGAATCCCGGCAGGCGGGCTATCAGATTGCACAGCAACGCCAGGGCGGCTCCGGCCAATAGGGAGGCGGGGAGAAGCACGGCGTGGTTGGAGGTGCGGAAGAGTCCGCGACACAGATGGGGCACGGCCAGACCTAAAAACATGATGGGACCGCAGTAGGCTGTGACCACAGCCACCAGCACGCCCGAGCAGACTATCACCTGCATGCGCGCCCGACCGGTGTCAAGCCCGAGGTTGCGGGCATAGGAGTCGCCCAGTAGCATCAGATTGAGGGCCTTGGCCAGCAGGAAGGAGGTGGGGAGCAGACATAGCATCAGCACCACAAACACGTAGGTCTCTCCGCCCGACACGCGGGCAAAGCTGCCCAGACCCCACACCACATAGGCGCGGATATCCTCCTCGGCGCTGAAAAATTTGAGCACTCCTATTATGGCATTGGCCAGATATCCTATCATCACACCCATTATAAGCAGCGTGACATTGCCCCTCACCTTGCGGGCCGTGTAGGCTATGAGCGCCATCACCAGCAGCGAGCCTATGATGGCCGAGACCGTGATGGCCACACTCCCTATGGCGCCCATGCGACTCAGCGCCGCGCCTCCGATGCTCCCCGACAGGAGCACCACGAAGGCCACACCCAGGCTGGCACCCGAGCTGATGCCCAGCACCGAGGGGCCGGCCAGCGGATTGTGGAAGGCTGTCTGCATCAGCAGGCCGCTCACAGCCAGCCCGGCGCCGGCCATGATGGCCGTGAGTGCCTGCGGCAGGCGTGATTTCAGAATTATGGTGCGCGAGACGGTGTCTACCTCACTGTCCGAGCCGGTGAGCACTTTCAGCACATCGGCCACGGGTATGTCGACACTTCCCAGCACAAGATTGAGCAGGAAGAGCAGCACTATAGCCGCTGTCACCAACAGCAGTTTGCCTATCCTCACTTTTCAAGCAGTTTATAGTAGGCGGGTTCGTGGCCCGGCACAAGCTGCGGATGGAATACCAGCACAAAGTCGGCCAGAATCTTGTCGGGCTCCACGGGCATACTCTCGTAGAAAGGGCGTTCTTTCATGTTGCAATATATCACGCCGCCATCCTTCCATGCCTTGAAGTCAGCATATCGGGCATCGGAGGCGCGGAGCACATCGTAGGTATACTCGCCGTCATAGCTGTTGACTATGCGCCAGTAGTCGGCGTCGGAGGCTGCCGCAAAGACCGTCTCATAGTCCAGGGTCACGCCCCCCGACTCCGTATTGTCTTTCAGGAAATAGTCGGCGCCGGCATCGCGCATCAGCTCGGCCAGGAAGCTGCGGCCACCCACTGCATACCAGTTGCCACCCCTCATCTCGCCGCTGAACACCGTAGGCCGCCTGTCGCCCTGTGCCACAGAGTCGACACGTGCTTTGAGGGTGTTGTAGCGTGCGGCTATGGAGTCGAAGGCATCGGCTGCCTCACGCTCGTGGCCTGTGAGCAGACCAACCACCTTCATCCATTCAGCCTGTCCCAGGGGGGTAAGCTCCTTGTAGCCCAGATGGGGCACGGTGGGAGCGCCGGCGTCGCGCAGTGCCTCGAATCCACCGCGCTTGAAGGGGCTCACCAGTATCACATCGGGGGTCAGAGCCATTATCACTTCGCGGTCAAAGTTGCCCTCAATGCCAATCTTGCTTGTGGCTCCCGAGCGCAGACGCGCGTTCATCACCGAGTCTTTCAGATGGCGCGTGCTCGTAATGCCCGTCACCAGATCCTGCAGCCCCAGGTGTATGAAATTGGATAGCTGCAGCGAGGTCATACACACCACCGAGCGCACTGGGATATCTATGCGGGTATATCCGTCGGGTATATTGGCCTCCTCACCGCGGGGCACGAGGGCATAGTGGAAGGTCTCGGTCTGCACCCCTTCGGGGTCGTGAATGTCGAGCAGGCGCACCCCGTCGGGGAGCTCGCTTATCTCAAATCCGCGGGCATATTTGTTGGTCAGAGGGGTTCCTTGGTCGGTATTGGCCGCAGTGCGCCGGCAGCCACACATAGCCACCAGCAGAGCCAATGCTATGAGTATATGATGTTTCATGGCGTGTAGGATTGTTATAATTTCTGCAAATTTACAAAAACTCTTGCAATCTCACTTTGATTTGTCTAACTTTGTGATTCAAACCCCATCTCCATCCCCATCTACAAAATATGACTATCCGGGAATTTGCCGACAGTGTCAGGAAGGCTCTACCCTATGAAGCCAACGCACAGCAGTCGCAACTCATCGACGCCCTGGCGCGCTTCTGCGGCGGATATTCGGATATAGGGTCGGTATTTATAGTCAACGGCTATGCCGGCACGGGCAAGACGTCGCTGACGGGAGCACTGGTCAAGGCGCTCACTGCAGCCGGCCGCCCGGTGGTGCTGATGGCTCCCACGGGGAGGGCTGCCAAGGTGTTTTCGTCGCACGCTGGATTTCCGGCCTATACCATCCACCGCAAGATTTATCGTGGCCCCACGGGCGACCTCACCGCGGCCAACCGCTTTCTGCAACACAACACTCTCAACAATGCCGTCTTTATAGTAGACGAAGCCTCGATGATAGGCGACGGCTCGGGCGATGCCGATGCCTCAAATCTGCTGGAGGATCTGACGGAATATGTATTCACCCCCGACAATAACCGCCTCATACTCTTAGGCGACGTGGCGCAGCTGCCCCCGGTGGGCTCAACCGAGTCGCCGGCCATGATGCCGGCGTCGTTCAAGAAGCTTGGACTCAAGGTGAGCCGCGCCACCCTCACCGACACCGTGCGCCAGGCCTGTGGTTCGGGCATACTGCGCAACGCCACGTGGTTGCGCCGCGCCATGCTGCTTGACCCCCTTCCGGCTCCGAGGCTCACCACCCGCGGGTGCAGCGATATATTTGTGACCGATGGCAACGATGTGGCCGATGTGGTGGGAGAGTGCTATCGCACCGACGGCCCCGGCGAAACCATAATAGTGACCCGCTCCAACCGCCGGGCCACGGCCTTCAATCTTGGCATACGCTCGCGCATACTCGACCTCGAGGAGGAACTCTGCAAGGGTGAGCGCCTGCTGGTGGCCAAGAATAATTACACCTGGAGCTCAAAGGTAAAGGACCTCGACTTCATAGCCAACGGCGATGTGGCCATCGTCACCGCCATACATGCCACCGAGGAGCGCTACGGGCTGCGCTTTGCCATAGTCACCCTCAATCTTCCCGACAGGGATGTGGATGTGAAGTGTCGCATTTTTCTCGACACGCTCACCGACGAGAATGCCTCGCTTCCCCGCGAGCGCATGCAGGCTCTGGCCGAGGCGCGTATGGCCGATCCCGAGGTAAATGCGCCCACCGATTCATATGAGACCCGCCTGAGGCGACTGAGAAAGGATGAATATTTCAACGCCCTGCAGGTGAAATATGCCTATGCTGTGACCTGCCACAAAGCCCAGGGCGCACAGTGGCGTAACGTAATAGTGGATCTCGGCGGAATACCCCCTGAAGCTCAGGGTATTGATTTCTACCGATGGCTCTACACGGCCGTCTCCCGCGCCACCACACGCCTCTTCCTCCTCAACCCTGGCGACATGGAGAAACCGTAATTTGAAAATTTCAAAGTAGGGTGTCGCGGTATAATATCCCAGGGGCTTCTCCGATCATAGCCTCGCAGTCCCATACTGGGGCGTATTCCGATTATCTTAATAGTCGCTGAAGAGGCGGGGTTTAATCACGAGGCCTACTCTCAGCTGTGAGTGGAATTCCTTGTAGGCCAGCAGGCCTTCGCCGTAACCGTTGTAATATTGAACGAAGAAATACTGGTTTTCCGACTTGAACAATCGGTAGTTGAACTCCAGTATGGTGTTGTAGTTGAGTTTCCAGCCCTTACGTTTCACCAGCGTGACGGCTGCTCCGAAGCGCTGGTTGGGTGAGGTGAAGCTTGTGCCCATCTGATAGATGCCCGAGTAGTGGAGGATATCCTTATTCTCCATGCCGTCGATTATGGGTATCCAGAATTTGGCGTGAACCATCACCTGCGGGTCAATGAGGATGCTGCCCCCGAGCGATATCTTATTCCACGAGCGCGAGTCGGTGCCGTCGCGGCCGTTCGATTCATGCTCCACTATCAGGTTGACCTTGCCCACGAAGCGCCCTTTTACAAAAAGAGGCTTGGTCAGACCGATGCCGGGGTTGAAGTTGAGATCGGTCATGGGCATGGAGTTTTCCAGCACGTTCCAGAAACATTTCTGCGAATAGAACAGAAATAGGTATGTGCCCAGCGGCAGAGTGCTGCGGGTGAGCCTCTGGGCTATGGATATCTGGAATTTTATGTTTGTGTTGTCCTTTCGGATACGTTGGCCTACGGGCGGACCGAAGATAAAGTAGTTATCCTTATAGAGCCCGAAATATGGGCCGTCGTCGAAGGCGCGGCGCACGCTGTCGCTGTTGACGGTCATCTCCTCATTGCCGATCTTGTCGACAATCTGGCAGAAAGCCGGCACTCCCCCTCCGCTTGCCAGGACAATGATGATGAGGAGTATTATTTTTTTCATACTGTCACAGTTGTTTTCGTGGTGAATGATGGGGCAAAGATAATAAAAATGTCCCAAACGGAGGAGGGGAGAGGGGAGAATTGAGAATGGAGAGTTGAGAATTGAGAGTTGGAGGGGCTGTTAATTCTCAACTCTCAATTCTACACTCTCCATCCTCCCCTCTCACAGGTATCGTTTATATTCCACGGGGGTGACTTTTAGGAATTGTGGGGCGTAGGTGTCCCAGTCGTCGAGCATGCGGCGTGCCAGCTGACTGCGTGTGTGCTGATAGTGGGCCTCGATGAGGCTGTGCAGCTCCTCGCGGTCGGCAGGCTCCTCTACCAGGGTCAGCTCAACCAGATCCATGTTGATGTAGCAATCGGCATTTCCAGCCACGTTCCATATATAAGCTATACCGCCGCTCATGCCGGCGGCAAAGTTGCGCCCTATCTTTCCGAGCACGGCCACGCGGCCGCCGGTCATATACTCGCAGGCATGGTCGCCCACGCCCTCCACCACGGCCACGGCGCCGCTGTTGCGCACAGCAAAACGTTCGCCCACACGGCCATTTACGTAAAGCTCGCCCGATGTGGCGCCGTAGAGAAGAGTATTGCCGGCTATGGTGTTTGCTTCGGGCAGGAAGGTGGAGTCGCGCGGAGGTATCACGGTGATCTTGCCGCCACACAGGCCTTTGCCCAGATAGTCGTTGGCGTCCCCTTCGAGCCGCAGTGTTATGCCCGGACACAGGAAAGCGCCGAAACTCTGTCCGGCCGAGCCCGTGAAGGTGAGGCGGATGCTGTCGGCCGGCAGGCCGGTGGCGCCAAACCGTTTGGCCACATATCCGCTCAGCATTGCGCCCACGGAGCGGTCGGTGTTTACTATGGGCATACCCAGAGCCAAGGGCTGGCGTGAATCGATGGAGCTTTTCAGCAGCTGCAGCAGGGCTTCGTCTTTCACCCCCTCGAGCTTATGATCCTGCGGGCTCACAAAATGCAGATTTCCCTCTCCAGGGGCTGAGGGCATGAAGAACAGACGGCTGAAGTCGAGCTTCGAGGCCTTGGTGTCGGGCTGAGTGTCCTTCTTGACCAGCAGATCGGCTCGACCTACGATCTCGTCGATGCTGCGGTAGCCCATTGCGGCCAGCCGGTGGCGTATGCTGCGGGCCATGAAGGTGTAGTAGTTGATGAGATATTCATAGCGTCCGGCAAACTTGCGGCGCAGCTCGGGATTCTGAGTGGCCACACCTTTGGGACACGTGTTTGTGTGACACACACGCGCCATGCAGCATCCCAAAACCACCAGCGGGGCTGTGCCGAATCCAAACTCCTCGGCGCCGAGCAGAGCGCTCACCATGACGTCGTGGGGGCTCTTGAGCTGGCCGTCGACTTGCAAGCGCACCTTGCCACGCAGATTGTTCATTACCAGTGTCTGCTGTATCTCGGCCAGGCCGATTTCGGCCGGCACACCGGCGTGTTTCATCGAGCTGGCGGGGCTGGCGCCCGTGCCGCCGTCGCAGCCGCTTATCAGAATCTTGTCGGCCTTGGCCTTGGTGACACCTGCGGCTATGGTGCCCACACCGCTTTCAGCCACCAGCTTGACGCTCACCTGAGCCGACGGGTTGAGGTTCTTAAGATCAAAAATCAGCTGAGCCAGGTCTTCGATCGAGTAAATGTCGTGGTGGGGTGGGGGTGAGATCAGAGTGATGCCGGGGAGCGAGTGGCGTGTGCGGGCTATCACCTCGTCTACCTTGAATCCGGGCAGCTGTCCACCCTCGCCCGGCTTGGCACCCTGTGCCACCTTGATCTGTATCTCGTCGGCATTCACCAGATACTCGGCATCCACGCCGAAACGCCCCGAGGCCACCTGCTTCACCGAGCTGCGGGCCAGAGTGCCGTCGGGGCGCACCTTGTTGCGCTCCGGATCCTCGCCACCCTCGCCGGTATTGCTCATGCCCCCTATCTTGTTCATGGCTATGGCTATGGCCTCGTGAGCCTCCTTGCTGATGGCTCCAAACGACATGGCCTCCGTACAGAAGCGGCGCATTATGCTCTCCTCTCTCTCCACCTCCTCGAGGGGGATGGGCTGGCGGTCGGACTTCACCTCGATGATATCGCGCAGGAATATGGGGCTCTCCTTCTCCTCCACCAGGCTCACGTAGTGCTCAAACTTCTCATAGTCGCTCCCCTTGGTGGCCTCCTGGAGTGCTTTGACCACGGCCGGATTCCAGGCGTGGAGCTCACCATCCTTGCGGTAGCGGTAGTTACCCTGGTCGGCCAGCGTGGGAGCCTCGGCACTCCCGTAGGCCTGCTCATGCTTCTGCAGAGCCTCTCGGGCAACATCCTCTATGCCTATGCCTTCCACCGACGATGTGCCCCCACCCATATATCTGGCCAGCAGGCGGCTGCTCACACCCAGAGCCTCAAACAGCGCACAGCCGCGGTAGCTGCGTATGGTGGAGATGCCCATCTTTGACATTATCTTGAGTATGCCCTTGTTGATGGCTTTGATATAGTGGCTCTCGGCCCCTTCGAAGTCGAGCTGTATCTCCTTGTTGTCCACCAGTCGTTTCAGTATGGCAAAGGCCATGTAGGGGTTTACGGCACTGGCTCCGTAGCCCATCAGGAGTGCCACGTGCATCACCTCGCATATCTCGCCGCTCTCCACTATGATGGCTATCTGCGAGCGTTTGCGGCGCGACACCAGATGATGGTGCACTGCCGAGAGCGCCAGCAGCGAGGGTATGGGAGCATGGCGCGAGTTGACGTTGCGGTCGGAGAGCACCATGTAGTTATACCCCTTGTCCACGGCGTCCTCGGCCTGCGAGCAGATGCTCTCCAGGGCAGCCTCAAGAGCCCCGACCCCTCCCGAAGCATCGAAGAGTATGGGGATGGTGAGGGTGCGGAATCCCTTGTATTGCAGGTGGCGCAGCTTGTCGAGCTCGCTGTCAGAGACGATGGGCGACGACATCTTTACCACCTTGCACAGCTCGGCCGATGGCTGGAGTATGTTTTTTGCCACCGAGCCCACATAGCTGGTGAGCGACATTACGAGCTCCTCGCGTATAGGGTCGATGGGCGGGTTTGTCACCTGTGCAAACTGCTGGCGGAAGTAGTTGAAAAATCTCTGAGGCTTCTGCGACAATACAGCCGGCGGGGCATCGTTGCCCATGGCCGACGTGGGTTCCTGTCCGGCCGAAGCCATAGGTTTTATTATTAGCGATATGTCTTCCTGATTGTAGCCGAAGGCTGTGAGCCGGCGGTCCATATCGTCTACCTCGTGGCTCACCTTGCGGCCGCTGCGGATATCGTTGAGTATGATGCGGTTCTGGTCTATCCACTCGGAGTAGGGGTGCTCGAGTGCCAGCTGGTTCTTTATGTCGCGGTCAATAATTATCTCACCCTTCTCGGTGTCGACCATCAGTATCTTTCCGGGCTTGAGGCGTGACTTGTGGTCTATCTCCTCGGCGGGCACGTCGAGCACGCCGGTCTCGGAGGCTATGATCATCTCGCCGTTGCGGGTCACCACCACGCGGGCCGGGCGCAGACCGTTGCGGTCGAGCATGCCGCCGGCATAGCGTCCGTCGGAGAAGATTATGGCCGCAGGGCCATCCCACGGAGCCATGAAGATGGAGTGATATTCATAGAAAGCCAGCAGCTTGCGCGACAGAGGATTCTGCTCGTTGCAGCTCTCGGGCACCAGCATGGCCAGGGCGTGGGGCAGGCTGAGCCCCGAGCGCACGAAAAACTCCAGGGCGTTGTCAAACGAGGCGCTGTCGCTCATGCCCGGCTGTATCACCTGGCCTATTCTCTTCATCTCGCCCAGGTTTTCGGGCTCTATCACGGCCTCGCGTGTCGACATCCAGAAGCGGTTGCCGCGTATGGTGTTGATCTCGCCGTTGTGGCCTATAAGCCTGAAGGGCTGGGCCAGGCGCCAGGTGGGGAAGGTGTTGGTGGAGAAGCGCGAGTGCACCAGAGCTATGGCACTGGTGAAATAGGGGCTCTGCAGATCTTTGTAGTAGGCTCTGAGCTGCAGCGACGAGAGCATACCTTTGTAGACGAGCGTGCGTGTGGAGAGGCTCACGATATAGCATGAATCCTTGTCGGCTATAAGGTCGGAGTCGAGCACGGCCTGCTCCACGCGTTTGCGTATCACATATAGCAGCCCCTCGAGCCGCTCGCGGTTGTCGCACCCCACTATGAAATATTGTCTCACCAGGGGCTCGGTGGCCAGGGCGTCGTTGCCCAGCACGGAGGAGTCAACCGGCACATCGCGTGTGTGCATCAGAAATAGCCCCTGAGCCTTTATCTCGCGGTCTATGATCTCCTCAAACGCCCGGCGGTCATCCTCCTGCTTGGGCAGAAACACCATGCCCACGCCGTAGCGCCCCTTTTCGGGCACCGGGATGCCGTTGAGCAGAATATACTCGTGAGGTATCTGCACCATTATGCCCGCGCCGTCGCCGCTCTTGTTGTCGGCACCCTCGGCTCCGCGGTGAGCCATGTGCTCAAGCACCTTCAGACCCTGGTCTACTATCGAGTGATGCTTGCTGCCATCGATTTTCACCACAAGCCCCACGCCGCAGCCATCGTGCTCATATTCAGGAGAGTAAAGTCCGGGGTGGGAACCACTGCCACAGGCATGGACATCGGGATACATAGCCATATTTACGCTTTTTACCTTAATTGAAACCTAATCTTGCTGTTTGCTTTACAAATGTTTTGCAAAGTTATGATATTAATTGCAAACTGCCAATGATATTCCTAAAAATACGTCAAAAAACTAAAAATGACGTTTAGAATTTGTGGTTTGGAAAAAAATACATACCTTTGTGTCAGAAACACAATAATTGTTATTTCACACCATGAAAAGACTATCCACCATTATCGCAACAGCCGCAATGGCCCTGACAGCAATGGCGGCAAATCCGGATCCGGCCCGACAGAAGGCTGAGGATATGCTGTCAAAACTCACGCTCGACGAGAAAATCTCACTCATGATGGATGCTTCTCCGGCCATACCGCGCCTCAATATTCCGCAGTTCAACTGGTGGAGCGAGGCTCTCCATGGCGTGGCTCGCGCAGGTACAGCCACAGTGCTCCCCCAGGCCATAGGTATGGCAGCTACGTTTGACGATGCTGCCGTGGGCGAGGCGTTCAATATGGTGAGCGACGAGGCCCGCGCCAAGTTTAACGGCTTCCGCGACCGCGGCGACGGCCTGAAGCGATATGAGGGCCTGGCCTTCTGGACCCCCAATGTCAACATCTTCCGCGATCCCCGCTGGGGCCGCGGCCAGGAGACTTACGGCGAGGATCCCTGGCTCACACAGACCATGGGTGTGGCCGTGATGGAGGGTCTGCAGGGCCCGCAAAACCAGCCCTATATGAAGACTCTGGCCGCCGCCAAGCACTTTGCCGTACACAGTGGTCCCGAATGGAACCGCCACGAGTTTGACGCCAAGGATATAGACCAGCGCGATCTGTGGGAGACATATCTCCCCTCGTTCAAGGCGCTGGTAGACTCGGGTGTGGCTCAGGTGATGTGTGCCTACAACCGCTATGAAGGTGAGCCCTGCTGCTCAAACAAGCGCCTGCTCACCCAGATACTGCGTGGCGAGTGGGGCTATGACCGCGTCATAGTCACCGACTGCTGGGCTATGCGCGACTTTGTGGTAGACTGGGGTCACCATACCCACGCCTCGGAGGCCGAAGCTTCGTCGGACGCCGTAATCTCGGGCACCGACCTGGAGTGCGGACCCATGTTCAAGAATCTCCGCAAGGCCTACGACCAGGGTCTCATCACAGAGGAGAGCATCAATCAGGCTGTGCTCCGTGTGCTCACCGAGCGCTTCCGCCTGGGCGAGATCGACCATGCTTCTGTGCCCTGGGACACTCTGACGGTTGAAAACACCGTCGACATACTCTCACACCGCCAGATAGCCCTCGACATGGCTCGCAAGTCGATGACCCTGCTCAAAAACGACGGCATACTCCCCCTGGCCAAGCAGGGTAAAAAGATTCTGGTGATGGGCCCCAACGCCGTTGACTCGGCCATGCAGTGGGGCAACTACAACGGCTTCCCCACCTTCACCACCACTATTCTCGACGGCATACGCCAGTATTATCCCGATGCACGCTATCTGCGTGGCTGCGACCATGTGGCCAGCGCCGACCGTGTCTCGGTGTTCAATCTCTTTGACGGCGGTATGAGGGGCACATACTGGAACGGTGAGGCCGGCAAGTCGACTCCCGTGGCCGAGGCTACATATACCCTCCCTCTGAGCTTCGACACCGGTGGCGCCACAGTGTTTGCCCCCGGCGTGAACCTCACCGACTTCTCGGCACGCTATACCGGCTCCTTCGTTCCGGCCGAGGATGGCAACTACATCATCGAGTTTAAGGGTGGCCTGGGCCGCGAGGTCGTCAAGGTCGACGGCAAGGAGGCGATAGTGCGCGAGCCCGGTGGCCGCAAAGCCCACACCGGTTCATATATGTTTACCGGCCATAAGGGTGTGCCCGTGGAGATCGAGGTAGACTTCCGCCACTTCGACGATATTGCCACACTGTCGCTCGACATCATGGCTCCCTCGCGCGAGGAGATCGACTTTGCCGATGTCGATGTGGTGATCTTCGTCGGCGGCATCTCGCCCAAACTCGAGGGCGAGGAGATGAAGGTGACAGTGCCCGGATTCCGCGGTGGCGACCGCGAGACCATCGAGCTTCCCGCCGTGCAGCGCGACCTCGTGCGCCGTGCCCATGAGGCCGGCAAGCAGGTGGTGTTTGTCAACTGCTCAGGCTCGGCCGTGGGTCTTGCTCCCGAAGATGCCATCTCGTCGGCCGTGCTCCAGGCATGGTATCCCGGTCAGGCCGGCGGTCAGGCTGTGGCCGAAGTGCTCTTTGGCGACTATAACCCCGCCGGACGCCTCCCGATCACCTTCTACGCTTCCGACGCCCAGCTCCCCGACTTCCAGGACTACTCAATGGACGGACGCACCTACCGCTACTTCCGCGGCGAGCCCCTCTATCCCTTCGGCCACGGTCTGAGCTATACCACCTTTGATTACGGCCAGCCCACAGTGACCCAGGCCGACGGAAATGTGGTGCTCACAGTTCCCGTAAGCAACACCGGCTCAATGGACGGCGACGAAGTGGTACAGGTATATCTCAAGAACCCCTCCGACCCCTCGGGGCCCATCAAGACACTGCGCGCCTACAAGCGTGTCAACATCCCTGCAGGCCAGACCGCCAATGTTGAGTTTGTGATGACTCCGGCACAGTTTGCCACCTACGACCACGCCACAGGCCGCATGACCACCCGCCCCGGCCAGTACAATCTCCTCGTAGGCCCCTCATCGTCCAAAGCCGACAAGCAGGTCGACGTAACTCTTTGAATTTAGGTTCTGTCCTCCCTGGGGCGTAATGTAACAACCTCTTCGATTTTCGCTTCCTCCTGACTTTCACACTTTAGTGTACGGGGCAAGTGGTTGGGACTTTGTAATTTTGCTATTGAAAATCAAAACAAATCACAAATCATGGAAAAAGAAACAGTAGAATTGTTGTAGAACATCGTTTCCCTGGCAATTGCCTTTTTCGTCATAGGCCCCGGTATATATGTGTATATGAAAAAGCGCGAGGTCAAGAAATGTGGAGGCGAAGCGGTGCAGCCCAACGATGACAATGGATTTTATTCAGACACCTCTGTGCAGGCATTCCTGAAGCTCGCAGTGGCTTCGGTGCCTTTTGTGCTTTTCGGCTACTGGTATTGCCCCGTGGTCTTTGACGTAAGCATAGTTTTAGGTGTGATTTTTGCGCTCTGCCTCCTGGTGTGCGTGGTCAAGGCTGCCGTCAAGGGCGCATCCCACTCACGCGGTGTGCTTAACGCCGTAAACCGTATAGTGGAATATCCCGTGTGGCTGCTTTTTGGCGCTATATTGCTCCAGATCAATGGCGGCAACGTCAGCCTTGTGGCACTGGGCTATGTGCTTAGCGTGGCTTTGATAGCCGAGGCTATTGTGCGAGGATTCCGTTCACGCGCTTGAGCGCGTCGATAAACAGATCGGCTTCCCGGCGGGTGTTGTATACGGCAAACGATGCCCGCACCGTACCTTCAATGCCAAGGGCATGCATGAGGGGCTGAGCACAGTGATGGCCGGTGCGCACCTCAATGCCCAGCTTGTCCAGAAGCATGCCGGTGTCGTAGTGGTGGGCTCCGCTCAGCAGGAAGGATATTATGGCACACTTGCCCGGGGCGCTCCCGAAGATGCGTATGCCGGGAATCTCAGCCAGCATCCGCGAGGTGGTATACTCAAGCAGGTCGTGCTCGTGGGAGGCTATATTTTCGATACCCAGACGCTCCATAAAGTCGATGGCTTTGTGGAGCGCTGCTATTCCTATGAAGTCGGGTGTGCCGGCCTCAAACTTGTAGGGGAGCTCGGCAAAGGTGGTATGCTCAAACGACACGCTGGCTATCATCTCGCCTCCACCCTGATAGGGGGGCATTTTTTCCAGCAGGCTGCGCTTGCCATAGAGCACTCCCACGCCGGTGGGACCATACATCTTGTGGGCCGAGAAGGTGTAGAAGTCGGCATCGAGGTCGCGCACATCGATGTGCAGGTGCGGCGCCGACTGTGCGCCGTCCACGATAGCGGCCACACCGTGACTGTGGGCTTCGGCTATCATCTCCTTGACGGGGTTGACGGTGCCGAGCACATTAGAGGCATGGCAGAACGACACCAATCGGGTGCGAGCGGTGAAGAGCGAGCGGTAGACGTCGAGATCCAGGCGCCCTTCCGAGTCGATGGGCACAACCTTTATCTTGAAGCCTATGCGGCTCTGCAGTAGCTGCCAGGGCACTATATTGGCATGGTGTTCCATCACGGTGAGTATGATCTCGTCACCCTCGCCCAGCATCATGCCGCCATACGACGATGCCACGAGGTTGAGCGCCTCGGTGGTGCCGCGGGTGAAGATGATCTCGTCGGTCGACTCGGCGTTGATAAACTCCCTGACCCTGCGGCGGGCGCTCTCCTGAAGGTCGGTGGCCTCCTGCGAGAGGGTGTGGACTCCGCGGTGCACATTGGCCTTGGTGGTGGTGTAGCCGCTCACGATAGAGTCGACCACCTCGTTGGGGGTCTGCGATGTGGCAGTATTGTCGAGATAAACCATGGGCCGGTTGTAGAGCCGGCGCTCCAGTATGGGGAAATGAGAACGTATCTCCGTGATGTCCATAATCAGAAAAAGTCTACAGTGGGGTGGAGGTCAAGCTTTGCAGCCGGGGCAGTCGCCGAGGGTGCCAGAGAAACGGCGGTCCACAAGGTGGCGCAGGCGCTCGTTGAGACCCGGGATGCGCACAGTGTCGATCACGTCGACCATAAATGCCTGCATCAGCATGGTGCGGGCTTCCTCTTCGGGTATGCCGCGCTGGCGCATGTAGAAGAGGGCGTCGGTGTCGAGCTGGCCTGTGGTGGCTCCGTGGCTGCACTTCACCTCGTCGTTGTAGATGATGAGCTGAGGCTTGCAGTGCATGCGCGCGTCGGCAGATGCCAGTATGTTGCGGTTGCTCTGATATGCTTCGGTGAAGGGAGCCGAAGGCTCCACCAGGATGCTCCCCTCGAAGGCTCCAGTCGAGCTGTCGTCGAGCACATATTTGAACAGCTGGTCGCTGTGGCAGTGGGGTGCGGTGTGGGTTATGGCCGAGTTGTTGTCGATGTGCATGTTGGCACCTCCGATGGCCATGCCTGTGAGGCGGGTGGAGGCATGAGGGCCGCGCAGGTCTATGTCAAACTCGTTGCGTGTGTTGCCGCAGGTGAGCGTCGTGGTGTTTACCAGCGCTTCCGAGCCTTTGTCCTGAACCATATAGAGGAGCGAGTGGGCCGAAGTGAGAGCCGACGACTCCTCGAGCATACACATCTCGAAGCGAGCATTGTGACCCACTACAATCTCTATCACCCTCGACTCCAGATAGCTGTGGGTGCGTTCCTGGGTGTGGTCGCACATGAGCAGGCGCAGCTCGGCGTCGTCGTCGACCACGATGAGCACGCGGCGGAAGGCAGCCATATCTACCGGTGCCGAGAAGATCTCAACCAGCTGCAGAGCCTTTTCGGGGTGGCAACCCTTGGCTATGTGTATGAACACACCATCCTGAGCCAGCAGAGTGTTGAGGGCCACGGGAGTCGATGTGAGGGATGCCAGCGAGCCATAGTGCTTCCCGACCAGCTCGGGCATCTCGCGGGCGGCGCGGCTGAGGCTCATGAAAGTGACCCCCTCGGGGAGGCGGCTTTCCAGCCCGGCCGACGGCACGAAGGCATCGTTGATGACAAAGCCTGTGAGGGTCGACAGGTTGGGCACATCGCAGCGGAACGAAGCGGCGATGTCGACCGGAATATTTACACGAGTCACGTTCACGCCATAGTCGGGCGCAAACATCTCCTCGATGGATGTCTTTTCATACCCCTCGGTGTGCAGGGTGGGGAGCATGGCGCCTTTCAAGGCTGAGAGAGCCTCGGGGCGCAGGCGGTTGAGCGCCGGAGCCGATCCGGCCTCTATCGCCTCATGGTTGTGCTCGAAGAGCTTTATGTATTGGTCGAGCGAGTTCATTTGTTCTCCTCCTTAATCCAGTCGTAACCCTTTTCTTCCAGCTCGAGAGCCAGATCGGGGCCACCGGTCTTCACGATGCGACCTTTGTAGAGTATGTGCACGAAGTCGGGGCGTATATAGTCGAGCAGGCGCTGATAGTGGGTTATGACCACTGTGGCGTTCTTCTCGTTTTTGAGCTTGTTGACACCGCCGGCCACCACGCGCAGGGCATCGATGTCGAGGCCCGAGTCGGTCTCGTCGAGGATGGCCAGACGCGGCTCGAGCACAGCCATCTGGAATATTTCGTTGCGCTTCTTCTCGCCGCCCGAAAAACCTTCGTTGACCGAACGTGAAGCCAGCTTATTGTCGAGCTCGACGATTTCGCGCTTCTGGCGCATGAGCTTCAGAAACTCGCTGGCCGAGAGGGGCTCTTCGTTGTAGAACTTGCGCTTGGCGTTGAGGGCCGCGCGCATGAAGTTGACCATCGACACGCCGGGGATCTCCACGGGATACTGAAACGACAGAAACAGACCCTCGTGGCTGCGGGTCTCCGGGGGCAGGCCCAGCAGCTCCACGCCGTGAAGCTTGGCCGAACCGGCCGTCACCTCGTAGGCAGGATTTCCGGCCAGCACACCTGAGAGTGTCGACTTGCCCGAACCGTTGGGGCCCATTATGGCATGCACTTCCCCCTCACGCACTGTGAGGTTGATGCCCTTGAGTATCTCTTTTCCGTCGACGCTGGCGTGAAGATCGCGCACGTCAAGAAGTATATCGCTCATAATTATGTATACAGTGTTTATTTTAGGTGCGAAATTACACAAAATCCACTACCTATACAAACAAAATTGGCTCTCAAAGGTTTCGGACGCGAAAATGCTAAGTAAAAATTTAGTGAAATATTATTGTGAATGAAAAAAATATATTAACTTTGCGATGCCTTGAAGGCATCCGACCTTAAGAATACCATTTTTCAACCTTTATACATTAACTTTAAATCACGCGTATGAGAAAAATTTTTACTCTCGCTATCGCAGTGCTGGCACTCTCTGCCAATGCTGAATCGAAGTCATGGAACTTCACAAACTGGAGCGCCGAGACAGTGGCAAACCTCAAGGCTTCCAACGCAGCCGGTGGTAACTGGTCTGATATCGAAAAGGCTGACGCCACTGAGCCCACTGCGGCATCAAAGGACAAATGCTTCTGGCAGGTTAACGCCGCAGCTGATGTAAATGCCGACGGCTATCTTATGGCCAACGGTGTTGTGATTTCTGAGCTCCAGGGCCTTGTTTCAACCAATGAGACACAGAATCGCTCACTTGCTATCGCCATTGACTACGTCTCACCCAACCCCGACGACAGCTTCGGTCCCTATAAAGGAGGAGCATATCTCTGGCTTGGTAGCAAAAATATCAAATATTTCATGATTCCTGCCGTTCCTGCAGGCGCTACAATCAAGATGGGTATCGAGTCACACAAGATTTCAGACGCTCGTGGCGTGAAGCTCACTGTTGAAGGTGTAGAGCTTACCGCTCCCGACGGATCAGCTGTTGCAGCCCCCACAACATATGTAGAGCAGGAATGGCTCGCTCCCAACGGCGGCAATGTACAGATCACCAACACCAACGGCTGCCACATCTACTTCATCAATGTTGTTGACCCCGCTGATACAGCTCTCGAGACAATCGCAGTTGACCAGAACGCAGCTGTTGAGTACTTCAACCTCCAGGGCGTACGCGTAGAGAACCCCGCCAACGGCCTCTACATCCGTCGTCAGGGCAACGAAGTGTCGAAGGTGCTTGTAAAGTAATTCCTCGTCACTGAAATAACCCCACAGCCGGGCACAGCACTCACGCCGTGCCCGGCATTTTTTTTGTAGTAAGAACGCGCCCCAGTAGGGGGTGTGATATAATAACTCAGGATAGGATTCTCCGCCGCCAATCCTCGCAGGCTATAATTATTTTCACCTCTTTGAGGTTCTGCTTATCCCCCATGCCTTGGCTCCCGAATTAGGTCAATACAATATAATATCTGGTCAAAAACACGTATTTTTAATATTTTATTGAAATTAGTTGTAAGAAAACTTGCACAGAATGTATTTTGGCCTTAACTTTGCACTCGCAAAACGGAACTAACCGTTACACCTCAAAAACCTTGGTGTGGTAGTTCAGCTGGTTAGAATACCTGCCTGTCACGCAGGGGGTCGCGGGTTCGAGTCCCGTCCATACCGCTGAGGAGAGAGGAGAATGGGTAATGTTAAGCCTCGGCTTTCATTATCCATTCTTTTTTTTGTATCTTGGCGGCAACGTTTGGAGGGGGTGGAACGTTAGTAAGAAAGAAGAAATCCAATTCACATGATCGACCACATATTGAGCGAGGAGGTTACGGAGCGTGCGGTGCTCGTGGGCCTCATAAGCAATGAGCAGAACGAATCGAAGGCGCGGGAGTATCTCGACGAGCTCGCCTTCCTGGCCGATACGGCCGGAGCTGAGGCTGTGAAGATATTTATGCAGCGCCTTGACTATCCGAATCCACGCACCTATGTGGGCAAAGGCAAGCTCGACGAGATACGTGCCTACATCGAGGATAATGATATAGGCATGGCTATCTTCGACGACGACCTGACATCAAAGCAGGTGGTAAACATAGAGCGCGAGCTGAAGGTGAAGATCCTGGACCGCACCAGCCTCATACTCGACATCTTTGCCAAGCGCGCACGCACGGCCAACGCCAAGACCCAGGTGGAGCTGGCGCAATATCAGTATCTGCTTCCCCGACTCACCCGCATGTGGACCCACCTGGAGCGCCAGCGCGGTGGTATAGGCATGCGTGGCCCGGGCGAGACACAGATCGAGACCGACCGCCGTATAATACTCGACAAGATAAGCCATCTGAAGGAGGAGCTTCGCGCCATAGACAAGCAGAAGGCCGTGCAGCGCAAAAACCGCGGCAAGCTCACACGCGTGGCTCTCGTGGGCTATACCAACGCCGGAAAGTCGACTCTGATGAATCTGCTCAGCAAAAGCGACGTCTTTGCCGAAAACAAGCTCTTTGCCACCCTCGACACCACCGTGCGAAAGGTTATTATAGGTAACCTGCCTTTCCTGCTCACCGACACCGTGGGGTTCATACGCAAGCTGCCCACCCATCTGGTCGACTCCTTCAAGTCGACCCTCGACGAGGTGCGCGAGGCCGACCTGCTGGTGCATGTAGTGGATATATCGCATCCCAACTTCGAGGAACAGATAGCCGTGGTCGACAAGACACTGCGCGAGGTGTGTGACGGCGCCGATAAGCCCATGATAATGGTGTTCAACAAGATCGATGCTTTCCGCCATGTGGAGAAGGATGAGAACGATCTGACTGAGCGCAGCCGCGAAAATATATCGCTCGACGAGCTCAAACGCATGTGGATGGCGCGCCTGCCCCACGACTGTGTGTTTATCTCGGCCAAGACCGGGCAGAATATCGACGCCCTGAAGCAGCTGATCTACGAGCGCGCCAAGGAGATACATCTGACCCGCTTCCCCTATAACGATTTTCTCTATCAGGATTATGACCCGAACTTCGACGGTGGGTCCATCTGAGCGCCGCTCACGCTGGCTCAGGCTGCTCGACCGTCTGCGCCCCGATCGTCTGATAGAACGGCCGCCACTGATCTACAGACTTCTTTTCAGCGAGGGTATGTGGCGCTTCAAACGCCGTGGGCGCAAGGTGGTCTACCTGACCTTCGACGACGGCCCGGTGCCCGAGGAGACACCCTGGGTGCTCGACCTGCTCGACCGCGAGGGGGTCAAGGCTACATTTTTTATGGTGGGCGACAATGTGAGACGTCACCCCGAGCTGTTTGACGAGGTGAAGCGTCGCGGCCATGCCTATGGCAACCACACCATGCACCACCTGCAGGGACTCAAGGAGAGAAATGCACACTATTTCCGCGACATCACCGAGGCCTCCGAGCTGATAGACTCCCCACTGTTCCGTCCGCCCCACGGCATAATCTGGCCTGGACAAGCACGGCTGATAAAGAGGCGCTATAATATAGTGATGTACGACCTGGTGACGCGCGACTACTCCAAGCGTGTGGACGGCCGGCGTGTGTTTAAAAACGTGCGCCGCTACGTGCGCAACGGCAGCATTATCGTGTTTCACGACTCCATAAAAGCCCACCGCAACATGCGCTATGCACTACCACGAGCCATAAAATGGCTGAAGAGGAAGGGCTATGAGTTTGAAACCCTGCCTATGTGACCCCCTGAGCCTATGGAGCCCGTTGACTGGATAAAGCCGAGGCTGGCGGAGTGTGGGGCCGTGGCGAGCGGATTTGCCAGGGCCGACCGTGTGGCGCAGCCTCAGACCGACCTCTACCGGGGCTGGATAGAGCGTGGCTGTAATGCCGACATGGCCTATCTGGAGCGCTATGACGAAGTGCGCTCCGATCCGCGGCTGCTCCTCGAGGGGGCTGCTACGGTGATAGCTGCCGCCTTCAACTATTACACACCCGCAGGGCGGGGCGACGGTGGATTGCGCTGGGCACGATACGCGCTGGGCGACGACTATCACGACGAGCTGCGACGCCGGCTCACCACTGTGGCCGACGAGATAACAGCTCGCACCGGCCATGCCTGCCGCGTGTGTGTGGACACTGCGCCGCTGCGCGAGCGCTACTGGGCACAGTGTGCCGGGGTGGGATTTGTAGGTCTCAACAATCTTCTTATAGTGCCCGGAGTGGGCTCGTGGTGCCTGCTGGGGTTCATCATCACAACTCTCGAGCTTCCCCCCGATGCTCCTGAGCGGCGCAGTTGTGGTGAGTGTGGCGCGTGTGTCAAGGCATGCCCGGGTCAGGCTCTCGACGGCCATGGAGGGCTCGACAGCCGCCGCTGCCGCTCATATCAGACCATAGAATATCGTGGAGATAGTCTCGACCAGCTGTCCGACCGCGTGTATGGCTGCGACGTGTGTCAGGAGGTGTGTCCGTGGAACTCACATGCGCCCATTACCGAGATAGCCGAGTTCGCTCCCCGCCCTGCCATATTGGCGCTGAGTCGTGAAGATATAATGGATATGGAGCAGGAGGAGTTTTCAGGACTCTTCAGACATTCGGCTATAAAACGCGCCAAACTCGCCGGACTTAAGCGCAATGCTCTTCATTGCGGGAGCGACGTCGGTCACGCCGGCGAGCCGGGCAATGTTGTGGATGCTCAGGTCTGAGTCATCGGTCTCCAGCAGAAGCCGTTCGGGAGGGATTTCGGCTAAGGAGGCCTGGTTGAAGTGCTCGCCTATGCTTATATAGAACCCGTGTCTCACCAGCTCGCGTGCCAGCTGGGGCTTTCCTCTGAATCCGTGTATAATCCAAGGCTGCGAGGGGCGCCACGCGGCTTTCAGGCGTATTATTTCGTTGAACTGTCTTACTATATGGAGTATCAGAGGCTTCCCCGTCGTCTCGCTCAGCTCGGTGTGATATTTCAGCAGGTCTGTCTGCCCTTGCAGGGTCGTGTCGTTGCTCTGGGGTCCATGGTGCACAAGGTCGAGCCCCGTCTCCCCGATGGCCACCACCCGAGGGTGTGAGGCAAGAGTGTGCAGTTGTTGCAGAAGAGTCTCGTTTGCGCGCTCCGCATTCCACGGATGTATCCCCACCGAATAAAAGTAGGGAGCAGACAGAGATATGGCGGCATCAACCGATGGGTCTATGTCGACTATGGCATCGGGGCGCAGCGTGTGGGTGTGGAAATCCGGAATCATCATCTTGTCAGGGCACAGGGTCGTAGCCCGATCCTCCCCAAGGGTGGCAGCGTGCTATGCGCTTCAAGGCCAGCCACAGCCCCTTGATGGCTCCGTGGCGCGATATGGCCTCTATGGCATACTGGCTGCATGTGGGTGTGAAGCGGCACACCGGTGGAAACAGCGGTGAGATGGCGCATTGGTAGAACCGTATGGGCAGGATGAGGAGACGACTTAAGATGTTCACTTCTGGGGTGTGGAGATGCGTGAGAGTAGTCGGCACAGGGCTGGCACTATCCTCGACGAGGGGAGCACCTCGGAAGCCACATAGATAAAAGCCATATCTATCTTGGCTCCCTTGGGTAGCAGATGGCGGTTGAGGCGGTAAGCTTCGCGCACACGGCGGCGCACTGTCACGCGATCCACGGCATGGCGCAGGCGTTTCTTGGGCACGGACACCAGAAACTGAGCCACATCATCGCCACGGCGTCCGGGATTGAGCTTCCAGGCCACGCGCAGAGGGTAGGCCAGCGACGACTTCACGCCCTCGCTGTCGCGGTTGAACAGCTGCGAGATGGCCACCTCGCTGCAGAGCTTTTCCTTTTTATACAGTCTTAGATTCGGCTTCATTCTCTTTGGCCAGGTATGCGTCGAGGGCGCCGGTCATCGAAGGAGACTGGGGTGAGGGAGCCTCGATGTCAAGACGAAGTCCGGCCTGACGGGCAGCCTGGGCTGTGGAGGGTCCGAAACATGCTATGCGTATGTCGCCCTGCTTGAAGTCGGGGAAGTTTTTGAGCAGCGAGTCGATGCCCGAGGGGCTGAAGAAGATGAGCATGTCGTAGTCAAACTTCTCGTCGGGACCAAAGTCGTTGCTCACGGTGCGATACATCACCGCTTTGGTGTATGATATGCCGTTTTTGTCGAGCAGACCGGAGTCCTCCTTGTGCACATCCGATACCACCCAAAGGAATTTCTCCTTTTTGTGCTTGATGAGGAAGGGGAGCAGGGAGTCGAGCTTGCCTGAATCGCCATGGAATATCTTGCGCTTGCGATACACGATATACTTCTGCAGATAGAGGGCTATGGCCTCGGAGGTGCAGAAATATTTCATGGTGTCGGGGATGGTGATGCGCATCTCCTCGCACAGACGGAAGAAATGGTCGATGGCTGTGCGCGCCGTGAAAATGATGGCTGTGAAGTCTGAAATGTTTATCTTGGATTGGCGGAACTCCTTGGCGGAGAGACCCTCTACTTTGATAAACGGACGGAGCACTACTTCCACTCCATATTTGTCTGCTATATCATAGTAGGGCGATTTTCCAGATTCGGGTTTGGGTTGGGATACCAGGATTTTTTTCACTTTCACGTCGCTTAGCATATAGTGTTAAATGTTGGGAGTTTGCAGCAGCAGATTGTTGATATACACTGCTGTGCGATACATTGCAACAAGGGGTACAATTTCAAGGGTGCAAAGGTACAAAATAAAATAAATCAACGAGCTAAAATTGTCGTAAAAAAGTCTAAAACCTTTGCAAATAAATAAAGATCTGGCCAAAATGTAGAAAAAAACCGCCAGTGGGACCACTATCGAGGTGGCTGCCGGATTGAAAAGCACCACCAGCGCGGGCACCACCAGCAGGAAGGCTGTGAGTGCCTGCGAGGCGTTGAATCCCTTCATCCAAAGCCGGGCCGACACCTTGTCGGTGAAGACATACCCCACCGTCCAGTAGGCTCCGAGCTGCCACAGATAGTAGAGGGCTGCAACCAGCGTGAGGCTTCCTATTACAAAGAATACCCCCGGCACGGCGGCGCTTAAGCCCAGCCCGGTCATGGCGGCGTTGATGATGATCCCCTCGCTCAGGCATGCCACCAGCACTATCGACATCAGCACACCGGTCTCCGAGAAGGTTCTCACCTCAAAGGTGCCTTCGCGGCGGCGTATGCTGAGAAGGTCGGTGGGGAAGTTTTTGAGAAATGTGGAGTAATGGCGGAAGTTGTAGCTCAACAGCAGAAACAGGCCTATGAGCAGGCACAACACACCCGAGTCGTAGCCCGGGAGCATAGTGCGTGGCTGCGGCACCAGACCCTCGGTATAGGCTATTTTGCCCGATGTGAAGAGGACTTTTTCGGCAGCTGTGGCCGGGCCGTCGGTCTCGCGGCACACATGCGGAGCCCAGGGAGCCGGAGTGGAGATTGAGTCGGAGAGAGTGTTCATTGGGTTATCAATTCTATGGCCTGGGCCGGTGTTTGCACGATGGTGGCCGGGATGATATCATTGCGCATGAAGCCCTCGGCCTGCATGCGGCCGAACATCTGGATGAGCGGGTCATAGTAGCCGGCCGTGTTCACTATGATTACCGGACCTTCGAAGAGCTTGAGCTGATGCCATGTCATCATCTCGGCCAGCTCGTCGAGAGTGCCTATCCCCCCGGCCAGGGCTATGGCCGCGCGGCTCATGGAGGCCATGGTGTGCTTGCGTACATGCATGGTGGGGGTGGAAATGGTGCGCGTCAGGCCCGGGTGAGCCCAGCCGCGGTCTATCATGAACTGTGGCAACACACCCACGGCCTCGCCCCCAGAGGCGAGAGCACCGTCGATGGCCTGACCCATCAGGCCGCGGTAGCCCCCTCCACACACCAGTGTGAGGCCGGCGCGGGCCAGCAGCATGCCCGTCTCGCGGGCGGAGTTCAGATATATTTCGGGTACACGGCTCGACGACGCGCAGTAGACGGCCACACCGTTGGGTTGTGTCATAGGGCTCTAAAATTTAAATTCTTCAAATTTCATGGTTATGGCGTCGAACGTGAGCAGACGCCCTGTGAGCAGATCGCCGGTGCCGGTGATAAGCTTGATGGCCTCTGTGGCCTGCAGGCACCCTATCACGCCCACTACTGTGTTGAGCACACCGTCGATGGCGCAGGGCAGATCCTCGGGTTGCGTGTCGGGGTCGGGTGGAAATATGTCGCGATAGCCGTGAAATCCGGGCTTCCACGTGAACAGCTGCCCACCCCAACGCCTCACAGCTCCGAAGATATAGGGGATGTCGCGGGCGGTGCAGAGGTCGTTGATGAGGAGGCGCACCTCCATATTGTCGGTGCAGTCCATCACCAGGTCGTGGCCTTCGATTATGCTCCCCCCGTTGCGCCACGAGAGAAACTCCTTTATCGACTCCACCTTAACGTCGGGGTTGATGCGCTGCATGGACTCGCGGGCGGAGTCGACCTTGGCATATCCGATGTCAGAGGTGCCGTGGAGAATCTGGCGCTGCAGATTGGAGAGGCTCACTGTGTCGGGGTCTACGATGTCGATGCGGCCCACCCCGGCGGCGGCCAGGTAGAGGGCCACGGGAGAGCCCAGCCCCCCGGCGCCCACTATGAGCACACGGGCATCGCGTAGGCGACGCTGCCCCTCGATGTCGATCTCGCACAGCGACAGATGCCCTTTGTAGCGCTGGCTTTCCTGAGGTGTGAACGGTTTAGTCTTCATGAGTTCCCGATGTTTGGTATCCGCATTCCTGAGCCATCTGCATGTCCTGGTCGATGCTGGCACCCAGGGTGGTGAGCAGGTCGCCGATGATGGCACCGTTTACACCCATGGTCAGGGCGCGGCGCTGGGTGTCGGGGTCGATGAGTACACGGCCTCCGGCAAAGCGGAGCACGGCATGCGGATGCACCAGCCTGAACACCGCTACGGTGGTGAGAATCTCCTCGGAGCTTAGCGGTGCCATCCCCTCGAGAGGAGTGCCGGGTATTGGCACAAGAATGTTTATGGGTATGCTCACGGGCTGCACTTCAGCGCGCAGAAACAGTGCAAACTCTATGCGCTGCCCCAAGGTTTCGCCCATGCCGATTATGCCTCCCGAGCATATGGATAGGCCTGCGCGACGGGCTTCGCGGATGGTGGCCAGCTTGTCGGCCTGCGAGTGGGTAGAGCATAGGGTAGGGAAGTGTGAGGGGGCTGTCTCCATATTGCAGTGGTAGCGCTCCACACCGGCCTCCTTGAGCTTGGCGAGTTCACCGGCTCCCAGCAGCCCCATGGAGGCACACAGCCCCATTTCGGGACACTGTTGTTTCAGCTCTTTGTAATAGCTGCAGAGGGTGTCGAGCGATGCACCCCCCAGCTTGCGGCCACTGGTGACAAACGAGAACCGCCCGATGCCACGCTGGTTATTGTATTGCCCCAGGGCTATACAGGTGTCGCGGTCGACCAGCGGATACTCCAGCGCCCCTGTGTGGTGGCGGGCTGCCTGAGCACACCATTTGCAGTCCTCGCCGCAATGCCCCGAGCGGGCGTTGATGATGGAGCAGGTGTCGAAGTGGCGCGAGTGCTTGCGGCGTGTCACCTCGGCGGCAGCTTCATAAAGCTCCTCGGGGTCGTAGGCATCCGTCCGGGCCAGGCTCATGGCCTCGGCGTCGGTGATACGGCCGCCCGACAGTATCTTGTCTCTTAACTGAGCTATGTCTACTTTCATAACAAGCTGCAAAATTACTCATTTTTCACCACTAATCAACGGCATTATCCCACCTTTTTGGCGTTTCGGCCTGGGTAACTTTGCGTCACTAATCAAAATTACGAACTATTATGATGTTGACCCTTACCCGCGCCGAGATGCTTGAACGCTGGCGTCTGCACCACGGTCTGCTGCCGTTGTCCGACTCGGCCACAGTGACCGCCACGGTCCCTACGGTGGCCGATTCATTCCACTATGCTGCCATCGAGGAGTGGTATACGCGCCTGTTGCTCACCGCGCCTGCCCATCAGATAGACCCTGTGGACTATGGGCGTCGCATCACACTCCCTGCCGGTGCCGACGGAGGTGTGACCTTCACACTGCCGCGCGAGGCTCTCCGGCTGCTGTCGGTGAGGCTGATGGGATGGTGGTGTGACGCACGTATCATAAGCGATCCAGCCGAGGTGAACCGTGAGGCGCGCCTGCAACTCGACCTCTACACCCGGGCCACCGAGTCAGACCCCGTGGCGCTGGTCAGGCCCGGCGGGTTCGTCACCCTCTATCCCGCCCCCGACTCTCCCGTGGCCGAGAGTATTCTCTGTGCCGCCCGCCACACCGATGGCACTTACCGCTTTGAAGAATCCTCCCTCCCCCTCGACCAAATTCCAACCAACAACTTCTGACCCATGCCAACACCCTTCGAACAAGCCCGCGAGGCCTGGAACTCGGCCTCGTCAATGCGCGCCACACGCCGCATGCTCAAACTCTTTACCTATGGACGTCAGTGGGATGCCATTCTCTCGGGCGCCGACTCGACCACACCCCTCTCCAACTATGAGGAATACTGCCTGCGCAATAACCGCCGGCCACTCACCAACAATCTGCTGCGATCGCTGGTGAAGAGCGTGGTGGGGCGCTTTCGCCTCAATCTGGCCGACGAGCATCCCAAGCCAGGGTCGGCCGAGCTGGCTCTGCGCGAGTCAAACCGCCTCGACGAGCTCGACGCCAGGGCGCTCGAGGAGTTTCTCATATCCGGCTGCGCCATACAGCGTGTGGTGATAGAGCGCCGCTTTGAGGGGCAGAAAGTGTGGGTGGACAATGTGAACCCTTCGCGCTTCTTCTGCAACCGCTTTCTCGATCCTCGCGGCACCGATCTGCGTCTTGTGGGCATGCTCCACGATATGTCGTTGCCCGAGCTCTGTCTGCGCTTTGGCCATGGGTCGCGCCGGCGTCACCGTGACCTGGCCGCCATTTTTGCCCACTCCACACCCCGTTCCACCGTCACCGAGCTGGCCACGGCCGCCGACGATGTCACCTTCCACTATCCCTCGGAGCGATCGCTGTGCCGAGTGGTGGAGGTGTGGACTTTCGAGATAGACAAACGCCGTGGACCGGTGTGGAAATGCCGATTCTACAGTGCCGACGGCACCCTCATCGACGAGACTCTCTCACCCTTTGCCCACCGCTCACACCCGTTTGTGCTCAATTTCTATCCACTCACCGATGGCGAAGTCCATCCCTTTATCGAGGATGTGATAGACCAGCAGCGCCACATAAATCTGCTCATATCGTCCATCGACCAGATACTCTCACACAGCGCCAAAGGTGTGCTTCTGTTTCCCACCGATGCCCTTCCTCCGGGTGTAAGCATCAGCGAGGCTGCCACCATGTGGGGCAAGCCCGGCGGCGTGATCCCGGTCAACCCTTCGGCACGACGTATGCCCGAGGAGATATCGGCTTCCGGTCGCAGCGAGGGCGCCTCAGGGCTGCTCGACATAGAGCTGAGGCTGTTTCAGCAGATATCGGGAGTGACAAACGCTCTGCAGGGGCAGGCGCCGTCGGGCACAACCTCGGCGTCGCTCTATGAAAGCCAGGTACAGAACTCGGCCGTGGCGCTCCTGGACATCTTCGAGACTTTCAACTCATTTCGCCGCCAGCGCACACTCAAGGCTCTGTCGTTGATGAACGAGTAAACACAATTTAACACTGGCGTGCGCCCATGCGGCCCGGATATTGTGGTAATTTTGCCAATGTAAAAATGACCACACTATACAACATTTCAAAATTATTCTATCAATGCTCAACCTTGTCGAAACCAGAAACCGTCATTTCATAGCCCGTTGTCGCCAGCTCATGGCCGAGACCCCCGCCGGCGTGGCCATATCGCGCCGCGACATAGCCCACCGCGCCGCACTGAGTCCCGCACCCTGCTACTACTGCTCGTATGAATACGCCTTGAGGGTGATACGGGTGCTCAGACACGGCCGTATGCCCATGCGCCGCGACCGCCGCCTGGAGATGTATGAGGAGATCAACTCGAAGATCAACCGCCTCATGGAGCGCAATCCCGCCTACACTCTGCCCCGCGCCTTGGGGCATGTGCTTGCCTCGGCCACCGCCTCGCAGTTCTTTATATCGCCTGCCACGGCCCTTTCGTTGGCCGAGCGGCTAAGATAGACACTCAAATAAACACTCGAAATTTCGCTATGATTTTTGCCCTGTCAAATACGGTTATCACCGATACAGTCCGCTCTCTGGCGGCATTCCACACCCTCACCTGCCAGCCCGACGAACGCCGGGCGCTCTCTCCGGTGCTCGACTCTCAGCGCCGCGGCATACTGGTGAATATGGTGCGCCAGGCTTTTGCCGAAACCGTGTTGAAGCTGCTGCCATATTCCACCGGCTTCACGCTCGACAACGAGACCCCAACCTCTCCCGGCCAGGGCTCCACACCCGCCTCCGGCCCCGTGGCCGACGACATTATGAAGGTGGAGCTCAACCTACCCTCCGGCCTTCCGCCCGACGGCGCCTGGAGTGTGAGGCGCGCCCTGGAGCAAACTGTGGCCATGACGGCTCTGTCGAGACTCGTCACCGCCATTGCCGAGGATGCCGGGCTGGCTATGGCGAGTAGGTTTGAGGCACAGGCAAAGGAAGCCCTTAAGGCAGTCACCGCCGCCCTCACCACCGCAGACGCTGACTTTCATCCCTTTGTAAGATTTTGATAAGTGGATTATTATTCGTAACTTTGCAGCGCGCGGAAAAAGTGATTATAACATTACTTGCAAACTATGACAAATAAAACATTACGCCCTCGCGTTGAGATAGTGGGCAGTTTTCTGGCTCCCGAGGAGCTTGAGACATCCATTGCACAGTGTAAGGCAGGGCAGATTGCCGCTGATGACCTCCATGCAGTGGAGGATAAGGTGATCGACTCATTGATAGACCGCGAGATTGCCTCAGGCCTGGAAATAGTGACCGACGGCGAAATGCGCCGCAAGTCGTGGGACCGTGATTTCTGGGAAGGCCTTCTCGGAGTGGAGCGCGACCGCATAGACACAGGCCGCATATGGCAGGACGAGCCCGTGCGCCAAGGGCTGCTGAAGTTTGAGGGACGTTTGGCCTACAACGACGAGCACCCCTTCTTCGACAAGTTCACACACCTAAAGCAGCTGGCCGATGGCCGCGCAGAAGTGCGTCAGACCATCCCTTCGCCCGGAGAGCTGTATATGCGCATGCTCATGCTGGGCAGTGGAGATCTCTCGAAGGTATATGAGTCGCCCGAAACGTTGCTCGACGACATCATCAACGCCTACCGTCTCACCATCGACAAGCTTTATGCTCTGGGATGTCGACACATACAGCTCGACAGCTCTGTGTGGGGACGCCTGTGCGACACCGACTTCCAGCGCACTCTGCTGCTGGGAGGCCTGAACCCTGATGAAATCACCGACACCCTTGTCCACTTGATCAACTCTTCGATAGATGGACGTCCGTCCGACCTCGAAGTGACCCTCTCCATCGCCGCCGACGAGACCCGCATACCCCGCTGGGGCAACGCCGACGAGCAGACTCACCTGCGCCGCATGTTCCACGAGATCAATGCCGACGCCTTCCTGCTCCCCTTCGATATCAACTTGCCCGAGCAGCTGGAGTGTCTCGAAGAATTCCCTGCACAGCGCCGAGTCATATTGGGTCTGGTGGACGGCAGCCGCTCCGGTCTGGAGAATGTCGACGATGTGGTTCGCGCCATCCGTGTGGCACAGAGATATGTGAGCCCCGAATGGATATCCATTTCCCCCACCTGCGGCTTCAAGGTGAAAAACCGCGAGCTCCAGGGCCTCAACTACGAAACCCAGTGGGCCAAGATCGACCTCCTCAACGAAGCCGCCGATATGGTAGGCGGCTTCGTTGAGAACTGAGGATTGGACGTTAAAAATCAATTTTTCAACAAAAAAGCGGTAATATTACCGCTTTTTTTGTATCTTTGCCTCTCCGATATGTCATCTGACTCAATACACACATCTTCCGAAACGCCCCGATGGTATGCCCTCAAGGTGTTTTATAATAAGGTGATACCTCTAAGGGATGAACTTGAGCCCTATGTAGCCGACAGCTATTTTCCCCTGAAGACTGAGATAGTGGAGCAGGGAGGACACAGGCAGAAAGTGGTGCGTCCCATGGTGGCGTCGCTGCTGTTTGTGCGTATGGTTCCCGACAGAGCCGCCGGCCTCCAGCACCAGGTGGAGGGAAGGGCTCTTGTCTACACGCGCCACACTCCCGCTGGGTCCGAACCGGCTCCCATTCCCGACGGCGAGATGGAGCTGTTTAAGTTTGTCACCTCGGCCGGCCACGAAGGTGTGGAGTATCTCGGAGCCGACAGTCCACGCTATCACGCCGGCGACAGGGTGCGTGTCACTGCAGGTCCGTTCAAGGGCGCCGAGGGGCACATAGTCCGCATCCGCAATAACCGTCGCCTCATAGTCTCTATCCAGGGGCTTTGCGCCGTAGCCACAGGTTATATACCGGCCGCGCTGCTGGAGCCTGTCGAAAAAAATCCGTTAGGGTGCTGAGTTCAGCTGAACATTTCGGACACTTGCAACGTTATTACATAGACTAAATTTTGCTTTCCACAGAGCAACCACATTTACTATTATTTTACAACCAACCCAGCAAAAATGTGTCAAGTCGCAATCATCACATGTCATGACGTGTACAACTTCGGCGCGTCGCTCCAGGCCTATGCCCTGGCGAGTTTTATAAGCGATGCCGGCCATGACGTCAAGGTAATTGATTACAAGCCTGACTATATCACACGGCCATTCCGCTTTGATGCGGTCAAGAAAGCCGGGTGGGACTATCCTCTGCTGCGCCAGCTCCATGTGTTGGTCACTCTGCCCCAGCGACTGCTGTTCAGGCAGCACAAAGTACTATCAGATCAGTTTATACACACTTATCTGCCACTGACGTCGACCACTTACCACTCTCTCGACCAGCTCCGTGAGGCCTCTCTGGATGCCCAGCTGCTCATCACCGGCAGCTGCCAGATATGGAATCCGCGCTACGACATGGGGTGTGATCCGGCCTTCTATCTGCATTTCGGCCCCGAGAGTGCCCGACGCATCTCGTATGCCCCAAGCTTCACATCGGCCATTCTGCCCCAGGGGAGCGAGGCAAAACTGAAAAAGCTCATCTCGAGGCTCGACCGCGTCACCGTGCGCGAGGTCTCGGGGCTTAAAAATCTGCAGCAGATGGGCATAGAGGGTTCGCATGTGTGCGACCCTGTGTTCCTGCGCTCCGAGCAGTCGTGGCGCGATCTGGCTTCGAAAGCCCAGCTCCCCTCGTGGCTCCCCTCGAAATATGTGCTGCTCTACGATGTGGAGGGCTCGCCGCTGCTCCACAACCGTGCCCACGACGATGCCGCCGAGATGCACCGCCCCATAGTGAAGATAGAGGGATGCACCATGCGCTGCGGATGGCACATAGCACCCTGCGGCCCCATCGAATTCCTGGCGCTGATGCTGGGCACTAAGGATGTGTGGTCAAACTCATATCACGCTCTGGCTTTCTCCAAGCTCTTTGGCCGCAGCATGAATCTGGTGATGAGGGCCGATATCTCCAATATGCGTCTGCTGGATCTGTGTGGCCAGAAGGCTTCAGTGCTTCAGGACCATATCGACGACTCGGCCAACTTCCTGCTCTCCGAATTGTCGGGCGTGATGAAGATAGTATCCTGACTTTTTCGTAACTTTGTCGGTACTATAAATCCTGTGTGCCGATGAGAAAGAAACTCCTTATAATACACGAATCCATGTCGGGGGGCGGGGCCGAGCGCGTGCTCTCCACCATCCTCGGCAGGCTCGATAGGGAGCGCTATGACATCACCCTCCTGCTCATCTATGCCGAAGGTGTGTTCATGGAGTCGCTCCCTGCCGATATTAAGGTGTTGGGTATCTTCGGCCATCACGCCGCTCCGGCCACGAGGCTCATAAATCATTTCGCACCTCTGCGCAACCGCTATCGCGAGGCCAGGGCCCGAAGGCTGTTGGGGGGTGAGCACTTCGACGTTGCGGTATCGTTTATGGAAGGTCCGACGGCCAAGCTCCATTCCCAACTCATGGATCTGGCCCAGACAAATGTGACGTGGGTCCACAACAATCTGCAGGATGCCCGATGGTATGATATGTGGTTCACCCCGGCTGACGAGGCTCGCTTTTATGCGCGGGTGGACCGCATAGCATTTGTCTCGGAGGGCAACCGCGAGATATTCTCCCGTATGTTTCCCACCGACGCATCGCTGCATGTGCTGCTCAATCCCGTAGACTCCGCATCAATCACGGCTCAGACTGCCGGGAGTGATGAGGAGGAAAGGCCCGATGTTTTCACCATAGTAAACATGGGGCGACTGGTGAAACAGAAACGTCAGGATCGCCTTGTACGGGCCGCCGAGTTGCTGAAACGGCGTGGCTACGATTTCAGGATTGAAATATATGGCTTAGGGCCGTTGGAACAGCAGCTCAAGGAGCAGGTGGCTCAGGCCGGACTGACGGATATGGTTGAATTCAAGGGCTTTGTCAGTAATCCCTATGCCCGCATCAAGCGCTCCCATCTGTTCTGCCTCACCTCGGAAGCCGAGGGGTTTGGCATGGTGGTGGCCGAGGCCTTGGTGGTGGGAACACCTGTAGTATCGACCGCCGTCAACGGAGTAACCGACATGCTCGCACACGGTGGAGGCATCCTCACCGGCCACAGTGCCGAGGAGATAGCTGCAGCGCTTGCCTCAGTGATGGACAGCCCCGACCTGCTCAGCCAGCTGCGCGCACAGACACACCGGGCCGCCCGCCAGTTTGACGTCGACGCCGTAATATCCCGCGTCAGCGATTTTATCGGATAGTCCGTCTGGTAATTGTTACCCCCTATAGTTTGTTAGGCCGGGGTAGAAGGCATCGGGGATATGCTCGAGAGTGTAGGAGCCGGGGACACCTATTATGATTATAATGTCGAATTGCGGGTCGAGCGGCAGGTTTTCATACTGGCGCATCCAGCTGTCGGCGACCTTGACCAGGCGTGCTCGTTTGCGCTGGTCGATGGCTTCGAGAGGGTCTATGAAGTCGTCGCGGCGCGTCTTTACCTCCACAAAGCAGATACGGTCGGCGTGTGTGGCTATCAGGTCGATCTCCACACCCGCTGCCTTTACATTTTCTGCGGCTATGGCATAGCCCTTGGCTATGAGATATTCGCGAGCCACGCTCTCGCCCCACGCGCCGAGCTCGTTATGATCTGCCATCCGGGTCGTCGCCGCCGGGGGCGGTGGAGTCGTCAGGATTGTTCACACCATACTCCCAGTCGAGGTCTTCGGGGCTATCGTCGCCCTCGTCCCAGTCATACTCGTCGTCGGCATATTCCTCCTCCTCGTCCTCGTCGGGGGTGGGGACGTTCTGGAATATAAACTCGTCCTCCTCGCGCACACGGTGATGTCCGTCGAGCGGGCGGTGTGTTATGGGGTTGACTTCAATGCTGTTGCGCTCGTCGGTGATCTCGCTCCAGAGCATATCTTTCAGCTCGGTTATACCCTGGCCTGTGACGGCCGAGATGAACACATAGGGAATACCTTCGGGGAGTGTGGGTATTATCTCGTCGCGCAGTTCGTCGTCGAGCATATCGCTCTTCGATATGGCCAGCACACGGGGCTTGTCGGCCAGCTGCGGATTGAACTTCTCGAGCTCGGCAGCCAGAATCTCATACTGTGCACTGATGTCGTCGGCATCGGCGGGTACCATGAACAGGAGCACGGCATTTCGCTCGATGTGGCGCAGGAAGCGCAGTCCCAGACCCTTTCCCTCGCTGGCGCCCTCGATGATGCCGGGGATATCGGCCATGACAAACGAGCGGCCACCGCGATATTCCACGATGCCGAGTTGCGGCTCCATGGTGGTGAAGGGGTAGTCGGCTATCTTGGGACGAGCCGCCGAGATGGCCGAAAGCAGTGTGGATTTGCCCGCGTTGGGGAATCCCACCAGACCCACGTCGGCCAGCAGCTTGAGCTCCATGATGATGCTTTTCTCAATGGCTGGTTCGCCGGGCTGGGCATAGCGCGGAGTGCGGTTTGTGGCGCTTTTGAAATGCCAGTTGCCCAGGCCTCCGCGGCCACCCTTGAGCAGCTTCACCTCCTCGCCGTCGGCGGTGACTTCGCAGAGAAACTCGCCGGTGTCGGCGTCAAACACCACAGTTCCACACGGAACGTCGACGATCACATCCTCGCCGTCCTTGCCAAACGAGCGTCCGCCGCTGCCGCTCTGGCCGTTTCCGGCAAAGATATGGCGGCGGTAGCGCAGCGGCAGCAGAGTCCACATATGTGAGTTGCCGCGCAGTATGATGTGGCCTCCACGTCCGCCGTCGCCACCGTCGGGACCACCCTTCGGCACATATTTGGCACGGTGAAAATGGCGCGAGCCTGCGCCACCTTTGCCTGAGCGGCACAAAACTTTTACGTAGTCTATGAAATTGGATTCTGCCATGATGATTATATTTGAGTTTCGTGTGACCTTAGGTATCTTTTATCAACGTCTGAAGAGGCCCGAGTGTTCCATCAGCTCGCAGGCGTGATTATAGTCGGTGGGCGAGCCTATGTCTATCCAGGTTCCGGAGATGGGGAAGAAGCTCACCTTGCGCCCGGAGGACAGGGCGACATCGATAAAGTCGGTGGCATCGGTGCGCTCGTTGGCCGGAAGGGTGTGAAGCAGGCGGTTGGAGATTATATAAATCCCGGCATTGGCATAGTAGGAGTAGGAGGGC
The DNA here is from genome assembly GCA_023664185.1 of Muribaculaceae bacterium. GTDB lineage: Bacteria > Bacteroidota > Bacteroidia > Bacteroidales > Muribaculaceae > Duncaniella. The sequence continues at coordinate 566,803 of JAMPGA010000001.1, read as the reverse complement.
TTCTCTTCGAGTCCTTTCACCTCCGAGCCGTTGGTGGTGAGGATGGCATACGGCACCGATACGTTGTAGGGGATGGCGGCGATGGTGATGTCGGCCCCTTGATTTTTGTGGTGCAGGTAGAACTCCTCGAGCGATATTGTGGTGAGCAGGTCGGCGTTCATCACTATGGTGTCTCCCTCAGCCGGGATGTCGCAGAGAGCTGCCGAGCCCAGGGTGCCCATGGGGAAGGGCTCACCTACTGTTTTCACTCCCGTCCCGGCAAAGTGGGCTTCGAGCTTGTCGGCCATATAGTTGACCGTGACGCTTATATCGTAGACCCCCACACTGTGCAGAGCCATAATGTTGTAGTCGATTATGGCGCGTCCGCCCACAGGCAGAAGGGGCTTGGGGGTGGTGAGGGTCAGCGGGCGCAGGCGTTCACCCTTGCCTCCGGCCATGAGTATGGCCGAGAGGGGGAGTATATTGTGGGTGAGATGGGTGTCGAGTATATCGACAAGCCGCAGCGAGCTGTCGGTGACGGGGATAAGGCGTATGCCGCGACGGCGCATGTCGCGCACGCTCTCCACACACTCTTCGCGGCTCACAATGTGGCCGAACTCGCGGTGCATGGCCTGGCTCACCGGGGCCGTGAGCTGCAGGCCGCGCAGCATGGCGCGACGCAGGTCGCCGTCGGTAAGAGTGCCGCACACGCGATGGTCTGTATCTACAGCCACCAGGGTCATCGAAGAGCCCGAGGGGAGCGAATTGAGTCGGCTCAGGGCGTCAAGCAGCGTGGCATCGGCGCTGACAGTGTGGAGTTCAAGCTTCTTGCTGTCCATGGCTTAGGAGAGTTTCGGCAATAACCCAGTCGAGCGGCGTGTCGAGGTCTACACTGCGCTCACGCGGCATTGCCACGGGTATACGTTTTTCAAATGCCCCCAGCGGGCTGCGGTGCAGCGAGCCGGGGTTTATGGCATAGACGGCTCCGTTCATCTGCCAGGCCTGCGGGGCGTTCTGGCGGCGTGTTATCAGGCCGTCACCTTTCGATACGTGCAGGTATCCCTCGGGATCGGTCTCGAAGCAGTCATAATAGGGATTGCAGGCGGCGGGACAGACGCTCACAGCCATGTCGCACTCAGGTGTGTAGGCATCGAGCACATTCTTCACATCCTCAGGGGTGCGCAGGGGCGATGTGGGCTGCAGCAGCAACACGCAGTCATATTTCAGGCCGTTGCGGTCAGCCCAGTCCATAGCGTCGAGCATCATCTCGCGCGAGCCGGCAGTATCGGTAGCCAGCTCTGCAGGCCTCATATAGGGCACCTCGAGAGCCGACTGCTCACGCGCGGTCCGGGCTATCTCCTCATCGTCGGTCGAGAGGATTATCATGCTGTCGGGAGCCACGGTGCGGGCTGCGTCTATGGCATAGCATATCAGCGGACGTCCACCCAGGGGCTTTATGTTTTTGCGCGGAATACCTTTGCTGCCTCCGCGCGCCGGGATTATTACAAGAGGCTTCATGAATCGTGGAAGTGCTTGGCGAGGGGTAGGGGCGACGTGGCGATGGCCTCGGTCATGATCTGCAGAGTGTCGGGCTTGGCATAGGGGTTGGGCGATGTCTTGGCCACTTCGCGCATCTCGGGTGTGAGAGCGCGGGCTATGGCCTCGGCTATCTCGTCGGCCGTGTCGCCGCAGTGTATCACCGACGGGCCGGCCATACGTCCACGCTGGCGCATGCCTATGTCGACGGTGGGAATCCCCATGGAGGGAACCTCTACGAGGCCGCTCGAGGAGTTGCCCACGACGGCGCTGACACACTGAAGAGCCGCTATGTAGCGCTGACGCCCCAGTGATGGTATCACTCTGACGCGTTTGGGGCGCGTCAAGGCATACTCCTCGATGAGGTCTATGATGATGCGTCCGCGCGCGTCGTTGTTGGGATATGTTATGAGGATGTGTCTGTCGGGGAAGCGGTCGAGGGCATTGAGCAGCTCGCGGCAGCGCACGGCGGGATCCACGGGGTCGAGGGTGGCGGGATGGTAGGTGACCAGCAGAGAGCCCTCGGGAAGCAGGAAGTTTATGGAGTGCTCAAGCTCCCCGCGGCTGGGGCGGGGTGAGTGGAGCATGTTCCAGACGCCGATGGCGCCGGTATTTATTACTCTGTCGGGCTCCTCGCCCATGGCTATCACTCTGCGGCGATAGGTCTCGGTGGCTGTGAGGTGGAGTGTGGCCATCTTGGTGATGGCATGGCGGATGGAGTCGTCGACGGCACCTTCCGATATCTCGCCTCCGGCAATGTGGACAATGGGCACCCCCGACATGAGTGCTGCGGTGGCTGTGGCCAGCATCTCGAAGCGGTCGCCCAGAATCACCAGGCAGTGGGGGCGCAGGCGCTCAAGGGCGGCGGCCATGCCCTGCATGCACCCGGCCATGGCAGTCACCGTGGCCAGAGTGGTGTCGGTGTCGAGGGGCATCTCCACTCGCTCCACTCGGCTGAAGCCGTCGGCCAGGATCTCGTTGAAGGTATTGCCGTAGCGCGGCAGCAGGTGCATGTTGGTGGCCAGAATCTCAACCTCGCAGTCAGGACGGGCGTCCAGAGCGCGAGCCACCGGACTGAGCAGACCCCAGTCGGCGCGAGTGCCTGTGGCTATGGCAATCTTGCGGATCATCAGTATTCTCTTTCTCCGAATATAGTGGTACCTATTCTCACCATGTTGGCTCCTTCGGCCACGGCTATGGGCCAGTCGTGGCTCATGCCCATGCTCACTATTCTAAACTCGGGGCTGAAGGCAAATACCTCTCTCTGGAGCCGGTCGAAGGAGGATCGTATGGCCGAGAAGTCGCGACGGATGCGCTCATCATCGTCGACATTCGAGGCCATGCCCATCACTCCGGCTATGGTGACCCCTTTCAGCGAGCCCACCAGCTCGGGTGTCAGATAAGCCATGAGCTCATCGGGCGTAAAGCCGAATTTGGTCTCCTCGAGAGCCACATGGAGCTGCATCAGCACTCTCACACGGCGCCCGGTTCTGACACATTCCTTCTCCACAGCCTCGAGCAGGTGTGGGGAGTCGATGCTGTGTATCAGCGAGGCCGTGGCCACCACAGGGCGCACCTTGTTGGTCTGCAGATGGCCTATGAAGTGCCACTCCACATCGTCGGGCATCTCGGCGGCCTTGGCCGTCATCTCCAGCGCCCGGCTTTCGCCGAATATGCGCTGCCCGGCGTCGTAGGCCTGGCGCAGAGCCTTGAGGGGATGGAATTTCGACACGGCCACCAGCTCCACTCCCGCGGGGAGTGAGGCTCGCAGCCCTGTGAGATTGTCTGATATAGACATGGAGAGATTGTTCAGATTATTCGCCTTCTTTCTTTCCGCTCAGGTTGGCCTCATAGACGTCCATGATGGCGGTTTCCTGAATGGTGTTTATCTCAAAGTCGGCCAGAGTGCCTTTCATGCCCTCCATAAAGTGTTCGAAGGCTTCCTTGAATGAGTCGGCCGAGACAAGATACTGCGAGATGCTCTTCTTCTCTACGGCGGTCTTTTCGTCGAGGGTGATGAAGGCAGCTTTTACGAGATACCATTTGTCGCCGGTGTACTGCTGGAAGATTTCAGCGATCTTTGTGATCTTCACGGCCGATACAGAAAACTCGGAGGTGAAGTGGGCCACTTCTTCGGAGATACGGGCCTCGGCCTCGGTGAAGGAGAGTGCATCGACCATAAACGACTCGGTGACACGTTTCACTGCGCCGTTTTCCATGGTCTTATCGTAGCGTACTTTGGTTTCAAACCACATTGCCATAATTCAGAAGATTTATTTGAAATGATAAGTAATAGTGCCTTTCTGTGCGGCCGGGGCGTTGAGGTCGACAGAGAAGCGCGATTTTAGAGCCGCATTCACGCAACTTTTTCTTGCAGCTATGTTTGCGGCGGCCGCCCCTGTGCCCGACTGGTATGTGGCGGCTGTGACTTTGCCCTGGCGGTCAACGGTGACGGAGACGGTGATGGTGCCTTTCGGAGCCGATGAGGGTGTCTCCCAGGAGGCTATGGTGCGTCCGCCCAGGTTGTAGCCCGGGGTTCCTGAGGCTTTGCCGGTGTCCGAGTTGCCGTTGGCCTGACCCGCTTTGCCGCTCCCTGAGCCGCCGCTTCCGGTCTTGCCGAAGTTGACGCGCGAGGCTATGGAGTTGCGTGTCTCTTGCTCGCGACGGGCCTTCTCGGCCGCTGCCTTCTCTGCTGCGGATTTCTCTGCTGCGGCCTTGTCCTGATTGTCAGCCTTGGCGGGCGATGGTGTCTTGGCCACGGGAGCCGGTGGCGCCGGAGTGGGCTTAGGCTGGGGCTGCGGTGTCGGCTCGGCCTGCGAGGGGATATCCTCCTCGGGAGAGGCAGCCTCTTCGGGCTCGCCGAGTGCGGGCTCAGCGACGGCCTCGGACTCAGCGATATCTCCCGTCATCACGTATTCACCGCCAAAGAGCACTTCGGCCGAGTCGACCGGAGGCCATTGGCGCTCAGTGGTGTCGGCCGGTGTGTAGCGCAGATACAGAGCCATAAGCACGACCAGCACCGCTCCGTGGAAGAGGAGCGTCACAATTAGGGCTGCTATGTTTTGTCGGCGTGCTGACATTGATTATTCGTTTATGCGTGCCGAGGCCGGGGCGGGCTTAGTGGCGAGCACCATTTTCAGATTTTGGCGGGCACCGGCATCGAGAACGTTGACAAGCATCCCGTAGGTCACGGCCTCGTCGGCATAGACGGCTATATAACCCTCGTCGCGCGAGGGGTCTGCTGCAAAGGCCTCCTGCAGCTTTCCACCCATTTCGTCGAGCGCCATCTCCACGGGCTCTTCACCACTGAAGGAGAGGTAGATGCGGTTTTCGGCATCGATATAGATGCGTGTGGTGGGCTTCAGGGCCGTCTGGCGTGAGCTTTCGGGCAGATTCACCTCAAGAGCGGTGGGAAACACCACCGTGGAGGTGACCATGAAGAAGATGAGCAGCAGGAAGATAACGTCGGTCATCGACGCCATCGAGAATGCCGCCATCATGTTGTTGGTGCGTTTCAGTGACATGGCTTCGGCTTCAGGTGGGTTAGGCAGGCTCGTTGAGCAGATCCATGAACTCCATAGTCTTGGCCTCGAGCATATTCATCACCTTGTTGACGCGAGCCACAAGATAGTTGTAGGCAAACAGGGCTATGATGCCGACAATCAGACCGGCCACTGTGGTGACCAGGGCGGCATAGATGCCGTCGGCCAGCACTGAGATGTTGGCGGCGGTGCCTGCGGCAGCCAGATTGTAGAAAGCCTGCACCATGCCCACCACGGTGCCCAGGAAGCCTATCATTGGGGCTCCGGCGGCGGTGGTGGCCAGCCAGGGAAGTCCTTTCTCCAGTTTGGCCACTTCGATGTTGCCGGTGTTTTCGATTGTTACGAGCACATCCTGCATGGGGCGCCCTATGCGCGATATGCCTTTGGAGATGAGGCGCGAGTAGGGGGTGTCGGTGCTGGCGCAGAGGCGGCGGGCACTTTCAATCTCCCCCTCGTGGATATAGTCGCTGATGCGCTTCATGAAGGTGTCGTCGTCGCGGCGGGCGCGACCTATCACTATGGAGCGCTCTACGAATATATATATGCTTATCAGCGAAAGCAGTAGCAGCGGAATCATGATCCAGCCACCCTGCAGTGCCAGATCCCATACGGACATATGGGTCGAGGGGGCAGCGGTTTCGACGGCGTCGACGATGGCGGTGGTGATGGTGTCGGTCTGTATCATTTGTGTGAGTGATGAGAGGAATTTATTTTAGACAATCGCGGTAGCGGCGTATGGTTTGCTCGAGGCCCAGATAGAGGGCGTCGCACACCAGTGCATGCCCTATCGACACCTCGCTGAGGCGGGGTATGTGGCGGTGAAACCACTCCAGATTCTCGAGGTTGAGGTCGTGGCCGGCATTAACACCCAGGCCGCAGCGCAGAGCGGTCTCTGCGGCCTCTATGAAGGGAGCCACAGCCTTTTCGGGATCGGTGGGGTAGAGATCGGCATAGGGCTTGGTGTAGAGCTCCACGCGGTCGGCGCCGGTCTTGGCAGCCTGGCGTATGTTTTGAGGATCGGTGCCCACAAAGATCGATGAGCGGATGCCGGCCTCGCGCAGGCGCTCAACTATGCCGGTGAGAAACTCCATGTTGGCCTCCACATCCCATCCGGCGTCGGAGGTCAGGGCATCGGGAGCATCGGGCACGAGGGTCACCTGCTCGGGGCGCACCTGAAGCACCAGCTCCATGAAGTCGGCCGACGGATATCCCTCGATGTTGAATTCGGTCCTCACCAGCGGGCGCAGACGGTAGACGTCCTCGCGTTTCACGTGGCGCTCGTCGGGGCGCGGATGCACTGTGATGCCCTGGGCACCAAAACGTTCGCAGTCCTCGGCCACGCTCAGAAGATCAGGTACATTCTCGCCACGCGCATTGCGGAGTGTGGCTATTTTGTTGATGTTTACACTGAGATTTGTCATGTATCCTTAATGTTTTTCTCGGTACCACCGATGGAAATGTGACAGATTATTTGTAATTTTGTAAAACCTGAGCCTCACTCTTCCCTCCGGGGGCAAACAGAGTGCAAATTTACTCAGAAAATCCTAAAAACTGAAAAAAATTGCCGTTAAAAGACAACATACCGACTGACGAATCTCTGCTGCGACTCTCACCCGAGCCCGACATGCAGCGACTCTTCCCCCTGATGGAGGAGTCGTCAAGGCTGCTGGTGTCGTGCTTGCCGTCCGACTATAGCGCCTCGCGCCTGTCACGGGCCGTCGAGGACTGCAACGCTCATCTCGTCAATCTGAATGTCACTGCCGACGGCGCCAGACTCGACAACCGCGTGGTGGTGGAGCTCCGTGTCAACCACCGCTCCCCGGCGGCCGTGGCCCGCTCGCTTGAGCGATATGGCTATGAGGTGATCGACATGAGCGGCCAAAGCGCTGCCGACGATGATCTCATGGCCTCGCGTGTGGCCGAACTATTGCATTATCTGGAGTTGTAAACATCTGTATGAAAGTAGCAATCTTTGGAAAACGACGTCAGAGCCCCGAGGATATCCCGGGCATTGTCAGCCTCATAAAGTGTATGGCCGACCATGATGTGTTCACGGCCGCCCAGCAACCGTTTTTCGATGCCATGTCGCACGAGCTGGGATCGCCTCTTGATGTCGATGATGTCTTTGACGGCAGCGACTTTGACGCCGACTTTGCCATAAGCATCGGCGGCGACGGCACCTTTCTGCGCACCGCCGGATGGGTGGGCCCGAAGGAGACACCCATCATAGGCTTCAACACCGGCCATCTGGGATTCCTGGCCGAAGAGTCGCTCCACGAGGCTCCCGTAATCGTTGAAAATCTCATCAGCGGCGCCTACTTCACCGAGCCCCGCTCGCTGCTCGAGGTGAGAGCCCGCGAGGACTGCAAGGTGAAACACTCGCTCTACGGCCCCTCCTACGCCCTTAACGAGGTGGCCATACTGCGCCACGACTCGGCATCGATGATCACTGTCCACACCCTGCTCGACGATATCGAGATAGCATCCTATCAGGGAGATGGCCTCATCATATCTACCCCCACGGGCTCCACGGCTTATAATCTGTCGGTGGGAGGGCCCATAGTGCAGCCCACCGCCCCCTGCTGGGTGCTCGCCCCGGTGGCGCCCCACGCCCTGACCATGCGCCCGCTGGTGGTGAGCGACAGCCATGTGATAGAAGCCAGCGTAGACAGCCGTGCCGACACCTACAGGGTCAATCTCGACGGACGCCTGGTGGTTCTGCCCACATGTGTGAGCATCAAGGTGCGCCGTGCACCCTTTGTGGTCAATGTGATTCACCGCACAGGCCACACGTTTGTTGACACACTTAGTTCCAAACTGCTCTGGGGCATATCCAAACGCTGATGTACAGAACCATCATAGACCCTCAGCTGGGCGAAGTGCGCATAACATGGCGGCGCACCAGCCGCCTCACCGCCCGCTGGGACAAAGGACGCGTGTCGATAATAGTGCCTCTGCAGTGCCCTGCCGAAAATGCTTTGAAGTATCTCGAGGATGCCCGGTCATTCCTTGTAGCCCACCGCAAAACGGGACTGTTTGAGATAGGACGACCCTTGAAGCTGGATGGTGGCCCCACCATACATTTCGAACAATCGATGTCGATGAAAGCCGGCCACATTACGGCCAATGTGGTGGATGCTTCCTCATATGTGATCAGTGTGTCGATGGACATAGATATGAACAGCCCGGAGGCCGACGGCATGATATCACGAGTGCTCATGAAGGTGGCTCGCCATGCCGCACCCGCCACCATCATCCCCGAAGTCCGTGCCGAGGCCACCAGGCTGGGGCTTAACCCAAACTCAATCAGCATATCCCGAGGCCACAAAGTGCTGGGCCATTGCAGCCCTCAGGGAGATATAGCCATCTCGGGTGCCTGCATGTTCCTGCCCTATGAATTGCGGCGCTACGTCTACTGCCACGAGCTGGCTCATCTCACAGAAATGAACCATTCTGAGCGCTTCCACCGCCTGTGCAACCAATATCTCGGAGGCACCGAGCGCCAGCTCATCGCCGCCCTTAAAAACTACAAATGGCCCGTGCTACGATAGACATAATTAGTTGAAAATATGCGAATTAATATAATGATTCTTTAATGAAGTAATATGAAGAAAACCTTTGATTGGATTTCGCTTGTCCTATTGTTGGGACAGCCTATGGCGAGGTGTCGAAAATGCTGGCCTTTGTAAGGCTGTGTGTCATGTTTCTGATGTGCTATGTGGAGCTTAGCATGTTCTTTACCTATCTTCCCGGATTCGTTATATGGTTGGTGGCCATTATACTGACCGCAGGTACAATCTATTCGGTTAACAGGGTGTCGAAGATGTGATTCCTTAATTAAGAGATTGTTTAACAACAAATGTGAATAAAAAAGAGCACTCAATCAAATAA
>JAMPGA010000001.1:503245-557755 GCA_023664185.1 Muribaculaceae bacterium | reverse complement strand
TTTCTCCTCCCCTCCAAATCTTTTCGCTGTTTTAACAATAAATTAACATTTGGAGGCGCCTATCCATATTACATATGTGGTTACAGTTTATAACTGGGTTCAATAAAACAAAAAGACAAGGCCGAGACTGGTGTCAGTTTCGGCCTTGGCGATTGAGATTATGGGAGAATGGAGATTACTTGAGTTTTTTGAGGAGTTCGATGGCTGTTTCGTTTTCGGGATCTATAGCCAGGAGCTTCTCGAGATACTCGCGTGCAAGAGCATTCTCGCCCTGCTGCAAATAGTATGCACCCAGACGCAGATAGGCAGCCTTGTAGCCGGAAGCATACTTCTCGGCATTCTCGGGTTCGGCGTCGTAGGCCTCGATCATCTTCTGATATGTCTCGAGGAGCTCGGGAGTCATGTCGGCACCGTCGCGCACCATGAGGAGTGTGGCACGGTTGCGATAAAGGTTACCCTTGCTGGCTGCGCCATCGATGGTCATGTCGATATACTTAAGACCATTGTTGGCAGCCTCAGCGCGCTCGGGCGAACCCTCGGGGAGAGTGAGGCCCAGGTTTTTGTAGCGGGTTGAGAGGGTGTTGTAGTCGGTGAGGGTGGCATCGCCGAGGTCTACATACTTCTGCATGTAGAGCACAGCCATGGAGTCGTTTTCGAGCTTGTTGTACATATCCGAAACTTCGGCAAGCATCTGCTTGTTCTTCTCGGGGTTGAGCTCGTAGGCAGCCAGATAAGCGCTCACGGCCTCCTCTGGACGGTTGAGTTCGCCGAGCACTTTGCCGTGAGTGGTGTAGTCGGTGGCTGTAAACTTGGCACCCTTGTGGGCGAAGAGTTTCTGAGCAGCCTCCTCAGCGCCAGCATAGTCGCCGAGCTCAGCTTTGTTGAGCATTACCATGCGCTGCATGTAGAGGTTGTCGGGGTCTTTAGCGAGCACATCGTTGGCCACCTTGAGCGATTCGTCATACTTCTTGCCGAAGTAAAGCAGGCCTGAGTAGCGCTGCTCGTCGCCCTGGAAGTGGTTGGGGTTCTTGATATATTTGCCATACTGCTCGGCCGCGCGGGTAAACTGGTTGGCGTCGTAGTATTTCTCGGCGAGCTCGCTCTGAGCCAGAGCCGAGGTGGGGAGCTTCTCGTTGAGTTCCACGAGCTTGGCGATAGCGAAGTCGGGGTTAACCTTGTTGTAGAGGTTTGAATACTTCACGTAAGCCTCGGGGTTCACACTACCGGCCTCCTCCTGATAGATGATGGCCTGCTCGTAGAATCCGGCAGCTGCACCAAGGTCATTGGCCTTGGCGAGGTCGCCTTTCAGCACATATACCTTAGGCTCTTTGTTTGACGATTTCTTAAGACCTTCGGCCACATACTTGTCTACTTCCTTGGCATAAGCCACGGGGTCGACATTGGCATAGGCGCGAGCCACAGCGGCATAGATGGCGCCATTTTTCTTGTCGGCGTTGATGGCTGTCTTGAAATAATCCTCAGCCTCTTTCTTGTTGCCCGACTTCAGAGCCAGTTCGCCCAGACCCACATAGTTGAATCCGTAGGCAGGATCTGCCTCTACACCTTTGTTGAAGTAGGAAGCGGCAGCCTTCGGATTGGCTTTGTGCTCATCGCCTGTGAGTTCGTCGTCCCAGTTGCGCATGTTGAGCTCGCCCAGATAGTAGTAGCTCACAGCTTTGTTGGTCGAGGGATCGGCCAGAGTCTTTTCAAGGATATTGTTAGCCTTGTCGAAACGATCGGCGTTATAGTAGTCAACGCCGTCCTGATAGCCTCCCTGTGCGAGAGCTATCAGCGAGAAACCTCCTATACACAGTGAGGTAAGAATGCGTAAGTTCATCGATCGGTTTACTTATGTTTTTTTGATTATATTTGTTTAAACGTATCTAAGGTTGGGTTTATTGTCATTCTACATTGACCATGCGCGGACGCACTGTGGCGGGGAGGATGCCCGTCATTTGGATTATCTTCTGTCCCTGGAATCCGGTGACAAAGCTGAAAAATCTATGAGATGTGCCGCCGGGGGCGGTGCAGATCATCCACACTGAGCGGTGGAGCGGATATGAGCCGTCAAATATATAGGCCTGATAGGGCTTATAGGCGGTCACTTCGTTGTTGCCGCGCACCTTCAGCACCTTGACATCCTTGTTGAAATCCATGGTGGTGGTGTCGCTGGCCTCGGCTGCACGAGCCATTTCTTCTACCGATTTCTCGCGCCCGGAGAGGTCGGAGCTCACCCAGCTCACACCGATAATGCCGATGGCGTTCTTGTTTTCGGCTACTGCCTTAAACACATCGGGGTTTGTCTTCACGGCCGACACATTTGGGCCGAAGGGGCGACCATTGAGCACAGAATCGCGCATATATTTTACTGTCGACGATCCCTGGTGGTCAAACACTACCTGAATCTGTCCCAGATTGCAGGGCTCTACCTGATCCCAGCGAGAGACGTCGCCCGAGAGGATCTCGGCCAGATCCTTTCGCGAGAGAATCTCCACAGGGTTCTCGGGGTTGACGATCAGAGCCAGCGCATCAACGGCTATCTTCTGCTGATGCACAATCTTCTTTTTTGAGCGCAGATAGGCTGTCTCCTGCTCGGTGAGCGGACGCGTGGCAACGCCGTTTTTAATCTCGCCCATAGCCATAATCGAGTCAATCACCTCGCTTTCCGGCATATAGAGAGCTATCACATCCTCTTTGGGATAGATATATTCAAACACAGCCACCTCTTGTTCCATGATGGTCTCGAACGACTCGTCGCAAGCCACCTTGGCGATGGGCTGGCGCTGAGGCTCGGCCTTCTTGCCGGAGCAGCCCGACACTATCCCGGCAGCCAGAACGGCCACGGGGAGAAGGCGTAGTATGGTATTGAAACTGACTTTCATATCAACGGAGCAGCTTTAATTTTTGTGAGGTTTGAAAGAGGTGGGATCGTCGTCATCGTCCACATCATTGCCATAGCCCGGATCTATGCCTGCAAACTGGCGGTAAGCTCTCCAGGCACCATAGGCTACAAAGAGACCGCCGCCCACCCAGCGGACCCAGGTCCAGGTGGGAAAGAGGATATTGAAGTATCCTACAAAAAACAATATACCAACGCCAAAATAGATGGCTATCATAATGATGCCAAAGATGTTGCGCATGGTCTTAGGTGTTCCGGAGTTACGCTGGGCACTCATTGCAAAAATAGTTTAAAACGTTAACTTTAGTGTTGACTTCAGCGAGGAGTGCATCCTCTCTTGTTATATACAACACTCAAAAGCGCCTGAATGTTCGCCGACGGATGGGATAGGTCATTCGTCGGCGGTAAAATTAATAAAAAAAGATTAACGCCGAAAGAATCGCGCACTAATTAAACTCCTTTAACACTCTTTTTTTTTACTTTTGCAATATAGATTACGCAAACTCATGAACACCCCACCACTTGCCGAGCGTCTCAGGCCGCAGACCCTCGACGACTATATAGGCCAGACTCACCTTGTGGGTCATGGAGGCATCATACGCCGCATGATCGAAAGCGGACGTGTGGCCTCCTTCATTCTATGGGGTCCTCCCGGCGTGGGCAAGACCACCCTGGCGCGCATCATAGCCAACACCGTCAACGCCCCCTTCCACACCCTTTCGGCCGTGACCTCGGGTGTAAAGGAAGTCAGGGAGGTGATAGACCGCTGCTCGCGCGACTCCCAGGGGATATTTGCCACCGCTACCGGGCGCCCCATACTCTTCATCGACGAAATCCACCGCTTCAACAAGGCTCAGCAAGACAGCCTGCTCGGAGCCGTGGAGAGCGGCATCATCACCCTCATCGGAGCCACCACTGAGAACCCTTCGTTCGAGGTGATCCGCCCACTGCTCTCCCGCGCCCAGGTTTACACCCTGAAGCCCTTGGGCGAGCCTGAACTCCACACCCTGCTCGACCGTGCCATCAAGGCCGACTCCTTGCTGGCATCACATACCCCCGAAGTGCGCCAGACCACTGCCCTCTTCCGCTTTGCCGGCGGCGATGCCCGCAAGCTGCTCAACATACTCGACCTGCTCGAGCAATCGACGCCACCGGGTGAGAATATGGTGATCGACGACGCCACCGTGACCAACCGCCTGCAGGAAAATCCTGCTGCCTACGACAAAGGTGGCGAGATGCATTACGACATCATATCGGCCTTTATAAAAAGCATCCGGGGCAGCGACCCCGATGCCGCCCTCTACTGGCTGGCCCGCATGGTGGCCGGAGGCGAGGAGCCCGAATTCATAGCACGCCGCCTCATCATCCTGGCCGCCGAGGATATAGGTCTTGCCAATCCCAACGCCCTGCTACTGGCCAACGCCACCTTCGACGCCATCCACAAGATCGGCTGGCCCGAAGGACGCATACCTTTGGCCGAGTGTGTGGTCTACCTGGCCACATCGCCCAAGAGCAACTCAGCCTACAAGGGGATAGCCGCAGCCATGGAGCTTGTGAAAGAGACTGGAGACCTGCCTGTGCCCCTCCACCTGCGCAACGCGCCCACCGAGCTGATGAAAGATATGGGTTATGGGCGCGACTACAAATATGCCCATGATTATCCGGGCCACTTTGTAGTGCAGCAGTTCATGCCCGATGCGCTGGGTCACCCCCAGCTGTGGCAGCCGGCCGACAACCCCGCCGAACTCCGATCTGCCGAGCTCCAGAACCAACGCTGGCACCGCAATGGCTGACCCGCTGCGAAGATTTGCAAAATTGCGCACCGGCTTACCGTTATTTCAAATTATTTTCGCTACATTTGCAACATTGAATCAATCATCAACTATTCAGGTATGAAGAAACATAATTTCTATGCCGGCCCCTCAATCTTGAGCGAATATACCATCAGCAAGACTGCCGATGCCGTGAAGGAATTTGCCGGAACCGGATTGTCGATACTCGAAGTCTCTCACCGTTCCAAAGAGTTTGTAGCCGTAATGGATGAGGCTCAGGCTCTGGTGAAAGAGCTTCTCGAAGTTCCCGAGGGATATCATGTGCTCTTCCTGGGCGGAGGCGCCAGCCTCCAGTTTGCCATGGGGCCGATGAACCTTCTGCGAACCCGCGCCGGATATCTCGACACAGGCACATGGGCATCAAACGCCATCAAGGAAGCCCGCCTCTTCGGCGAAGTAGACGTGCTGGCCTCCTCAAAAGAAGCCAACTACACATATTACCCCAAGGGATACACCATTCCCGAGGGACTTGATTACTTCCATATCACCACCAACAACACCATCTACGGCACCGAGCTGCGCGTAGACCCCGACGCACCCTGTCCGCTGGTGGCCGACATGTCGTCAGACATCTTCTCACGCCCCATCGACGTGGCCAAATACGACCTCATCTATGCCGGCGCACAGAAAAACCTGGCTCCCGCCGGTGTGACACTCGTCATCGTCAAGGAGAGCGCCCTGGGCCATGTGGATCGTCCCATCCCCACCATGCTCGACTACCGCACCCATATCAAGAAAGGCTCGATGTTCAACACTCCCCCCGTGCTCCCCGTCTACTCAGCGCTGATGACCCTGCGCTACTACAAAGAGATAGGCGGCGTGAAAGCCATGGAGAAAATAGACCTTGAGAAGGCAGCCATGCTCTACGAGGCCATCGACTCGTCGAAGATGTTTGTCGGCACAGCCGAGGCCGACTCGCGCTCAATCATGAACGTAACCTTCGTGATGACTCCCGAGTATGCCGAGCTTGAGAAGGACTTCGTCGACTTCTGCACCTCGCGCGGCATTGTGGGCATCAAGGGTCACCGCTCGGTGGGCGGCTTCCGTGCATCGCTCTACAACGCCCTGCCCGTAGAGAGCGTAAAGGCCCTCATCGACACCATGACCGAATTTGAGAAGGCCCATTGATATGAAGATTCTCATTGCCACCGAAAAACCCTTTGCGGCCGTCGCAGTCGACGGTATGCGCCGGGTGATAGAAGAGGCCGGAGCCGAGCTCGTGCTTCTTGAGAAATATACCGACAAGGCCCAGCTGCTCGACGCCGTGGCCGATGTCGACGCCATCATCGTACGCTCCGACAAGGTTGATGCCGAGGTAATAGCCGCCGGTAAAAACCTGAAGATAGCCGTGCGCGCCGGTGCCGGATATGACAACATCGACCTTGAGGCCGCAACAGCCGCCGGAATGAGCGTGCAGAATACTCCCGGCCAGAACTCCAACGCTGTGGCCGAGCTAGTGTTCGGCATGGCCATAATGATGGAGCGCAACATGTATAACGGCACTTCGGGCACCGAGCTCAAAGGCAAACGCCTGGGCATCCAGGCCTTCGGCCAGGTAGGACGCAATGTGGCCCGCATAGCCCGCGGCTTCGAGATGAATGTCTCGGCCATCGACCCCTACTGCCCCGACTCTGTCATGGAGGATGCCGGCGTGACACCCGTCCACGATCTGACAGAGCTCTATGCTCAGAGCGACATTGTCAGCATCCACATACCCGCCACAGCCGAAACCCGCGGCTCCATCGGGCGCGACCTCATAGTGGCCATGCCCAAGGGTGGCCTACTCATAAATACCGCCCGCAAGGAGGTGATCGACGAAGACAGCCTCATCGTGGCTCTCACCGAGCGCCCCGACATCAAATATGCTGCCGACGTGGCTCCCGGACGTGCCGAGGAGATGAAAGCCCTCTTCGGCGACCGCGTATTCTTCACACCCAAAAAGATGGGTGCACAGACCGCTGAGGCCAACATCAACGCCGGCCTGGCTGCCGCCCGCCAGGTGGTCGACTTCCTCACCACAGGCACTGACCGCTTCCGCGTCAACAAGTAAACTATCCCTTCAATCTCAGCTTGCCTGAGGCGCCGCTCCGCAATGTCGCGGAGGGGCGCCTCTGTTTTTTAGATCCTGTCCCATTTTGATATTTCAATGATTTTTAGTTACTTTGTCGTTGTGTAATCCGTCCTCACGCAGATTGCGCCAGCCTCAACGCTGAACAAAGTTTTGGAAATCAGCGTTGTAAAAGCATACAAACCGTTTACGAGGGCTTATGAATCAAGAAAAGTTGCTTCAAATCTACGCCTCGTCATTCAGGCAGAACTGGAGTCTGCCTGCACTGACCGACTTTGGCACCGGCACCACCATGACCTATGCCGATCTGGCTCGCCGCATAGCCGCCACACACCTATTATTAAAGGAGTGCGGTGTGAAGCGCGGCGACAAGGTGGCGCTCATGGGCAAAAACTCCATCCAATGGGTGGAGGCATATATCTCTGTCCTGACCTACGGAGCCGTGATAGTGCCCGTGCTTCAGGATTTCAACGTACAGGACGCACAGCACATCATAAACCATTCGGAGAGTGTGATGCTCTTTGTGTCGGAGTCCATATTCGACAATATGGAGTTCGACAAGATTCCGCAGGTGAAGGTGGTGTTCTCGCTTGACAAGCGCTGCGTGCTGGCCGAGCACCCCGCCAACTCCGGCAAAGCCGAGAAGATGATAGCCAAGCTCCCCGACCGCATGCGCCGCCTCTATCCCCACGGCTTCACAACAGCCGATGTGAGCTACCCCGACGTAGATGAGGACAGCGTGGCCGAGATAAACTATACATCGGGCACCACCGGATTCTCGAAAGGCGTGATGCTCACCCTGCGCAATCTAAAGGGCAACGTAGTGTTCGGCATGGAATCGCGCCTGCACTACCGCGGATCTAAATGCCTGTCGTTCCTGCCGCTGGCTCATGCCTATGGCTGTGCATTCGACATGCTCACGCCTCTGGCTGTGGGCACACACATCACACTCCTTGGCAAGCTTCCCACCCCCAAGATTCTGCTCAAAGCATTTGCCCAGGTGAAGCCCAATCTGGTGATCTGCGTGCCGCTGATACTCGAGAAAATCTACCGCAACAAGCTGCTCCCCGTGCTCGAGAAGGGTCACATCAAACAGCTGCTCCGTGTGCCCGGCGTTAATAAGATGATATACCGCAAGATACGCCAGCAACTCATAGAAGCCTTCGGTGGCGAGTTTGAGGAGGTGATAGTGGGAGGCGCTCCGCTCAACGGCGAGGTGGAAAGATTCCTTAAAAAAACCGGATTCCCCTTCACCGTGGGCTATGGCATGACCGAGTGTGGCCCCCTCATCAGCTACACCCCCTGGCGCCACTTCATCACCGGCTCGTCGGGTCGAGTGCTGCCCGGCATAATGGAGGCCAAGATAGCCGACTCGAAAGATCCGGCAAAAATACCGGGTGAGATATGCGTGAGAGGTGAGAACGTGATGAAGGGGTATTACAAAAACCCCGAGGCTACCGAGGCCGTAATCGATGCCGAAGGATGGCTCCACACTGGCGATATGGGCACCATCTCGCACGACAACACCATATTTATACGTGGACGCTACAAGACCATGATCCTGTCGTCCAACGGCCAGAACATCTACCCCGAGGAGATCGAGGCCAAGCTCAACAACATGCCCTATGTGGCCGAAAGCCTTGTGGTGGAGCGTGGCAAGCAGCTGATGGCTCTCGTCTATCCCGACTACGAGGCCATGGACCGCGACGGCCTCTCCAACGATCGTCTCCCAGACGAGATGGAGAAGGTGAGACTCGAGATAAACAAGCTCGTGGCCCCCTACGAGCGTATCGACAAGATTCAGCTCATAGCCAACGAGTTTGAGAAGACCCCCAAACGCTCCATCAAACGATATCTCTACAACGCCTGAGCCGATGTTTTCAACCCATATAAAGGTGCGCGACTATGAGACCGACTCGCAGGGCATAGTCAACAACGCCAACTATCTGCACTATCTCGAGATAACACGCCACGACTTCTGCGAAGCCCGCGGCACATCGTTCAGAGCCATGCAGCAGCAGTGGCTCGACCCCGTGGTGAGAAAGATCGAGATTGAATATCTATCGTCGCTCACCATGGACGATGTGATGGAATCGCGCCTCACCGTGGAGCGCCACGGTGCGCGCTTTATCTTCGTGCAGGATATCTACAACGCCTCTACCGGCGCCCACGTGGTGCATGCGCAGGTCACCGTGGTGATTCTTGAAAACGGGCGCCTCAGCCGTGGCGACAAGGCTGCACTTATGCTCGGAATAGAATCCTGAACAACTCCTCCACCTCAATTCACCATGACAGACCACGGCGACCTCATCCACCGCATAGCCCTCAGCTCCATCCACGGCATCAATCCCGACACAGCCACCCGCATCACCACGACCCTGGGAGGCTTGAGGGAGTTTTTCGAGATGCCCGAGCAGACTTTGCGCTCACGGCTGGAGAGCTCGTCGAGGCTGCTGTCCGATCAGGTGCGCCAGAAGGCTCTGCGTGAGGCTGCCACCGAGATCGCCTTTGTGGAGCGAAATTCCATACACACACTCTGGTACACCGATCCACACTATCCACAGCGACTGCTCGAGTGCACCGATGCCCCGCTCATGCTCTATACCCTGGGCGACACCGACCTGAACGCTGCCAGGATAGTATCCATAGTGGGCACACGCCACGCCACTGCCTACGGAATATCGTTTGTTGAGACTCTGGTCAAAGACCTGGCCTCGCGCCTGACCGATCCACTCATAGTGGTGAGCGGTCTGGCCTATGGCATAGATATAGCCGCCCACCGGGCTGCCCTGAAGGAAGGAGTGCCCACTGTCGGGGTGCTGGCCCACGGCCTTAACACTATCTACCCTGCTGCCCATCGCGACTCTGCCGCACGCATGATACATTCGGGCGGTATGCTTCTGACCGACTACCGCTCGGTCGACGCCATACACCGCGGCAATTTCCTGGCACGCAACCGCATAGTGGCCGGCATGGCCGACTGCCTCGTGGTGGCCGAGTCAGACAGCCACGGGGGCGCTCTGGTCACAGCCCGGTTGGCCTCGGCCTACGCTCGCGATGTTTTTGCCCTGCCCGGACGTATATCCGACCGCTATTCTCGTGGATGTAACGCCTTGATATCCGACGATATAGCTCACCTCATCACCAGTGCCGATGACCTTATCGCCCTTATGCGTTGGCCCGTAAAAGCCCCTGAGGGCACCCAGCCCACACTCTTTCCCCAGCTCTCACCGCAGGAAGAAGCCATCACCACCCTGCTGGCCGACAGGGGCGAGGCCACCCTATCCGACCTCATCACAGCCCTCGACACTCGCGCACACCTGCTCATGTCGACCCTCATCGACCTTGAGTCGCGCGGACTCATCCTGGCTCTCCCCGGTTCAAGATACCGGCTGGCTTGATCAAACTGACAGTTACAACCTAAATGCTTCCAGATATGAAAGAGATTATTCCCGACTCCGAGCTCATCATCAACCCTGACGGCTCAGTATTCCATCTGCATCTGCGCCCCGACCAGCTCACCGACCGCGTAATCCTCGTGGGCGACCCCGGGCGAGTAAATATGGTGGCATCCTTCTTCGACACCACTGACTTTGAGGTCTCCTCACGCGAATTCCACACCATCGGAGGCACATATCAGGGCAAGCCCATCATGTGTCTTTCTCACGGCATAGGCCCCGACAATATAGACATCGTGATCAACGAGCTCGACGCTCTGGCCAACATCGACTTCAAGACCCGCGAGGTGAAAGACCACAAACGCCGCCTCACACTGGTGCGCATAGGCACCTCCGGAGCCCTTCAGCCCGAACTGCGTCTGGGCACACCCGTCATAGCATCCAAGTCAATTGGATTTGACGGTGTGCTCAACTACTATGCCGGACGCAACGAAGTGGCCGATCTCGGCTTTGAGCGCGATTTCTGCGACAGCGTGGGCTGGAATCCCCTTTGGGCCAAACCATATGTGGTGGATGCTGATCCCGAACTGGTCGATCTCATCGGACGCGACGACATGGTGCGTGGTATCACCATCTCAGCCGTCGGCTTCTACGGCCCGCAGGGTCGCAAGCTGCGCCTCCCGCTGGCCAACCCCGACCTCAACGAGCGCATCGAACACTTCCGCCACAACGGCCGTAAGGTCACCAACTACGAAATGGAATCTGCCCCGCTCCAGGGCCTGGGACGCCTAATGGGTCACCGCGCCATGACAGTGTGCTCCATCATAGCCAACCGCATGAACACCGAGGCCAACCCCAACTATAAGACAGCCGTCTGCGATCTGATCGGCACCGTCCTCGACCGCATATAATACATATTATAAATAGGTATATAAAACCAGCAAGGGCGCGCGATGCACAAAGCACCGTGCGCCCTTTAAAGCCTGTCCCATAATATATGTTAACCGCTGAGGTCGCATATCTCGGAAGAATTTTAGAGGTGGCGTGAGGGAGCAATGCTGTGGCATTGTGACCGAGCTCCATCGCCAAAATCACCCGAGAGATGCGAGACCGCCTCAGCGTTAACATATATTATGGGACAGGCTCTTACAATATCCTCATCGCTTGAACTTGACATCGACGAATGGGCGTATGCTCACCTCGACTGTGGCCGAGGCTATTATATGGCCGAACAGATGGCCGCGCTTTGCTATGGCACTCTGGCATACGGAGGCATCATTGCCATACACTGCCACAGAGCCCAGGCGGGTGCTGTCTGTAGCAAACGGATAGAATGCATACATCACTGTCGGCTTTGCCCTGAAGGGCTTGGTGAGATTGCGCCGGTCAACTCCACGCGACAGAGCCTCTCGGTAGGCGGCCTCCTCAATGCGTTGTTGGACACGCTCATCACGTTTGTAGATGCTCACCCGAGCCTTACATGCTGTGCCCTCAGCAGTCCTTTCTACTTCCACCACATTGCTTTCTGACACACTCGACGTCAGAGCACTGACTATCGAGTCTATCTCCCGGTCTATCTCCGGGCGCGTGTCCGCCTTTTTGGGGCGCTGAGCCTTACGGCTCTTGCAGTGTGAGTCGTCCTCTTTTTTTCTCTTGCTGTTTCTTGCAATTGCGGCCGACACTGCTGCGACGCGTGCCTTTGACGCGATGGCACGCATGGAGAGGAAAGATCTGATCTCTGATTTCTGATTCATAATACTTTAAGTTTAGAAATAAAAAAACAATCGACTGCTGCAACCACTGCGGATCAGACATTGTGGTGAGGCAATCGATAACGTTTAGAATCCGGAGTCTCTCCTCCGGATGATCCGCTCAAGAATTTCAATGTTCGCACATGGCTATACTCCCGATGTAAGGACACAGCTCGGGCTGCCATTATCGATTACTTGAAATTCAGCGGACTGGCCATCAGCCAGTTGCCATTCTAAACTAAAAAGTATGTAGCAATTCGCTTTCGAATCATGCTACAAATGTAAACAATATTTCCAGACTATGCAACACAGGAATCGCATTTTTTGCATATTCACGATATTTTTTGTACCTTTGTCCCCTTGAAACTCAAGGGGGTCGTTTGTATGGCTCCCTGCATAAACGAAATAAACAATGTCAACCATCAAGATTACATTTCCCGACGGCGGGATAAAAGAATTTGAGAGCGGTATCACCCCTCTGCAGATAGCCGAGAGCCTCTCGTCGCAGCTCGCACGCGATGTCCTTGCCGCCACTGTCGACGGCCAGGAGTGGGATCTCAGCCGCCCCATCAACGCCGACGCATCAATCCGTCTCCACAAGTGGGAGGACCCCGAAGGTAAGCATGCCTTCTGGCACTCATCGGCCCACCTCCTCGCCGAGGCTCTCCAGGAGCTATATCCCGGCGTAAAATTCGGCATCGGCCCGGCCATTGAAAACGGTTTTTACTACGACATCGACCCGGCCGGCCACACCATCACAGCCGCCGACTTTGAGAAGATCGAAAAGAAGATGCTCGATCTGGCTCGCGAAAAGCAGGCCATCGTGCGCGCCGACATCTCGAAAGCCGATGCCCTCAAGCTCTTCGGCGATCGTGGCGAAGAATATAAATGCGAGCTCATCTCCGAACTCGAGGACGGCCACATCACCACATATACACAGGGCAACTTCACCGACCTCTGCCGCGGCCCGCACATCCCCGACACCGCGCCCATCAAGGCCGTAAAGATAACATCGCTCGCCGGTGCCTACTGGCGTGGCGACGAGAAGCGCAACCAGCTCGTCAGAGTCTATGGCATCACATTCCCCAAAAAGAAGATGCTTGACGAGTATCTGGCCCTCATCGAAGAAGCCAAGAAGCGCGACCACCGCAAGCTGGGACGCGAGATGGAGCTCTTTGCCTTCTCGCAGAACGTTGGCGCCGGCCTGCCCCTTTGGCTCCCCAAAGGCGCTGCCCTGCGCGACCGTCTGGAGCAGTTCCTGCGCAAGATCCAGCGCCGCTATGGCTACCAGCAGGTCATCACTCCCCACATAGGCAACAAGAACCTCTATGTCACCTCGGGCCACTACGCCAAATATGGCAAGGACTCATTCCAGCCCATCCACACCCCCGAGGAGGGCGAGGAATATCTGCTCAAGCCCATGAACTGCCCCCACCACTGCGAGATATTCCGCGCTCTGCCTCGCTCATACCGCGACCTGCCCCTGCGCCTAGCCGAGTTTGGCACTGTGTATCGCTACGAGCAGAGCGGCGAGCTCCACGGACTGACACGCGTACGCGGTTTCACGCAGGACGACGCCCACATCTACTGCGCCCCCGACCAGATCAAAGACGAGTTCCTCAAGGTGATGGACATCATCTTCTACATCTTCAAGGCTCTCGACTTCCAGAACTTCGAAGCACAGATATCCCTGCGCGACCCCGAGCATAAGGAAAAATATATCGGCTCTGACCAAAACTGGCACCTGGCCGAGCAGGCTATCATCGACGCCTGTGCCGAGAAAGGTCTCAAAGCCCGCACCGAACTGGGCGAGGCAGCCTTCTACGGACCCAAGCTCGACTTCATGGTGAAAGACGCACTGGGTCGTCGCTGGCAGCTGGGCACAATCCAGGTGGACTACAACCTGCCCGAGCGTTTCCAGCTGGAATACACCGGATCAGACAACCAGAAGCACCGTCCCGTCATGATCCACCGCGCCCCCTTCGGCTCGATGGAGCGATTTGTGGCCGTGCTGCTCGAGCACACCGCCGGACGCTTCCCCCTCTGGCTCGCCCCCGAGCAGGTGGTGATACTGCCGATATCCGAGAAATTCAACGAATATGCCTACACCGTAGCCCGCGAACTCGAAGCCGCCGACATACGCGTCAGCATCGACGACCGCAACGAAAAAATAGGCCGCAAAATCCGCGACAACGAGCTCAAAAGAATACCCTACATGCTCATTGTCGGTGAAAAAGAGGCTGAAAATGGCGAAGTTTCTGTAAGAAAACAGGGCGAAGGTGACAAAGGTTCGATGAAAATTGCTAACTTTGCAGCCGAATTGACCAAAGAGGTCAATGAAATGATCAACCACTGATAAAACAACCCAACACCCTCTGAATGGAGAAAAAACCCTTCCACCCCCGTCCTCCGCGCCCCGCAGGCGCCAACGGACCCCGCCGACCCATCGTCGCAAATCCACGTGACAAAGATCCCCACGCCACAAACGAGCGCATACGTGCCCGCGAAGTGCGTCTGGTGGGCGACAACGTCGAAGCCGGCATTTACTCCATACAGGAGGCGTTGAGAATGGCTCAGGAGCAGGAGCTCGACCTGGTCGAGATCTCTCCCACCGCCGAGCCCCCGGTGTGCAAAATACTTGACTACCAGAAGTTCCTCTACCAGCAAAAAAAACGCCAGAAGGAACAGAAGGCCAAGTCGGTGAAAGTAGTGGTTAAGGAGATCCGTTTCGGCCCCCAGACCGACGACCACGACTACAACTTCAAGCTCAAGCACGCCATAGGCTTCCTGCAGGAAGGTGCAAAGGTAAAAGCCTACGTCTTCTTCAAAGGACGCTCCATCCTCTTCAAAGAGCAGGGCGAAGTGCTCCTGCTGCGTTTTGCCAACGACCTTGAAGAGTATGGCAAGGTTGACCAGATGCCCCTCCTCGAGGGTAAGCGCATGACCATCATGCTCTCACCCAAGAAGAAGTAACCCACCTCCCCAAACGAACACTCAAGAGCTCCGCGCCGGGCGCACAAACTGATCGCCCGGCCGGGCCACGAATTAAATCAATTTCATAACCCAATCAAACAAATGCCTAAGATTAAGACTAATTCCGGTGCCAAAAAGAGGTTCGCCCTTACCGGATCAGGACAAATCAAGAGAAAACATGCCTACAAGAGTCACATCCTGACCAAGAAGACCAAAAAGCAGAAACGCAACCTCACACACTTCGGTCTGGTGAGCCGTGCCGACAAGGGCGCCGTTAAGGAGCTCCTCGCCATCAAGTAAAGGATCAAAACCCTTCACATCACCGCAAGTAACTCTCTAAGCAGATTTCAATTCGTCTCAACCGGATGCTCAGCCCTAAGCGCATCACCCTCCACACCCTCCGAGGCGAGGGACGCCGCTGACACCCACAAACAATTAAAAAAATGCCAAGATCAGTAAACCATGTAGCCTCAAGGGCTCGCCGCAAAAAAATCCTCAAACTCACCCGTGGTTACTTCGGCTGCCGCCGCAACGTATGGACCGTAGCCAAGAACACCTGGGAGAAAGGTCTCACCTACGCCTACCGCGACCGCAAGGACAAGAAGGGCAACTTCCGCGCCCTCTGGATCCAGCGTATCAACGCCGCAGCACGCCTCGAGGACCTCAGCTACAGCAAACTCATGGGCCTCATCCACAAAGCCGGCATCGAGATCAACCGCAAGGTGCTCGCCGACCTCGCCCTCAACAACCCCGCAGCCTTCAAGGCCGTGGTTGAGAAGGTGAAAAACGCCTAATCAACCCAACAAAACACCATAAAAGGTTTCCACCCCACACGGGGTCGGAAACTTTTTTTTTATTTCCTTCCGAAGTCTGCGGGGATTTCACCCCAGGCTGGGGTGTTCCACACGAGTATGGGATTGGCATAGGTATTGCGATCGAGCCATGCCAGCGCACGTTCCATCATATCAAACAGTGGTTCGTTTTGTGGTGTGCGTTCCAGAGTGGTCTTCACCTGGCGGTTTCTAACCCACGAGCGCGCCGTGCGCGAGTCGGTATATATAGGTGTGTTGTGCAGGCCCTGCGCCTTAAGAAGAGCTAACCCATGCACCAGCGCCAGAAATTCACCTATATTATTGGTGCCGTTCTCAAAAGGACCAGCATGAAAGATGGTCTGACCCGTGCGCACCCACACGCCGCGATATTCCACCGGGCCGGGATTGTGCGAGCAGGCGGCATCGACTGCCAGAGAGTCCTGCAGTATCTCTGGAAATGCATCATACGACTCCACCGGAGGTGTATATGAGGCTATTGACTTCAGCAAGCCCATCTGCTCGGCCGGATCGCCTCTGAAGGCTGCCACGGCTGCCTCTTGCGATGGATAGGCCTTGAATTTCGCCCCGGGATAATTCTCGGTATATTCTTTACACTCCTCCCAGGAGTCAAACACGCCCGTTGCTCTCCCTTCCCAGACTACATAAAACTTCTTTCCCATATCACGACAACGACAGGTAAATGGCTATATCCACTATTCTTACTCCCAGCAGCTCGGCCACACGCTGATGCACGGCCTTGCCGAAAAATGTCAGAGCACCTTTCTGAATGCCCGGAGGGAGCTTAAGCCCGGAGGCAGACCCGTGAGTATCGTCGGAAGCAAGCGAGCTTAGGAAAGTGAGCAGCGTATTGCTCAGCGCCATGGCCGCCGTACGTGCCACAGCACTACCGGCGTGGGTGAAACAGATACGGTTGTTGAGCCGGGCCGAGCTCTCGATGGCCGAGGCCATGGCAAGATCCACAGGAGTCATGGAGGGGAACGCCGACCCGTCGGAGCTCGGAGTAAGATCGAAGGTCAGCACACCTTTTTTCATAGTGGCCACAGTGTCGGCGTTCAGAGCAAACGGCTCGGCGGTGGGAGTCGCCACAACCACGTCGGCCGAACGCAGCGCACTGGCCAGGGTGCGCGGATGGAGCGACGAGGTGATGACCCATGAGCCCAGCTCCTGCCATGCACGCCGCAGTGAGTAGACATCATTATCGAACATCCTCACCGTGGCGCCCAGCCCCATGGCCGAACGGGCTGCCGCACAGGCCGCTATACCCGAGCCTACTATAAGCACTTCGCAGGGCACTATGCCGGCTACACCGCCCAAGAGTATCCCCTTGCCTCTCACGGCATCGGCCAGCAGCGACGAGGCTATGGCCACCGATGCCCGGCCGTCTATCTCGGCCAGAATATCGGCAAAGGGTGTATTGCCCCGACAATCCTCCACCAGATCGAGCGCCAGGGTGATGACATGACGTCTGAGCAACTCGGCCAGTGTGCGTGGATTGCGACAGGCCGACTCCACCAGCGTGAGCAGCATGGCCCCGCGCCGCATGCGCCGGGCATCAGCCTCTGAGAGCGTGGCCGGATACAGCACTATGTCACACCCCAGAGCCTCGGCGCGGCATGTCACCTCAACACCCAGTTTCTGGTATGACAGATCAGCATAATGTATCACCGACGCAGCATCGGCCTCCATTCTCACCACAAACCCTCTCTCAATGAGCTGAGCGGCTCCCTCGGGGGTGAGTGGAAAGCGTCGCTCAGCCGGATCGTCACATTTGGGCAACCCGATGGTGAGGCGCCGGCGCGAAGTCTCGGTGGCGCATGGCTGTTCTAAGGGGGTAGATAGCGGCATGTGGTGTATCTTTACGGTTGATATTCAAGAAATTGTCTGATAAAGCTGCTCGACGTCTGATCCACCTGCGCCTCATCCTCGAGCAGCGTGGAGTCGAAAACCTCGGCGGCTTTTGCATAAAAAGGCATACGGGCCTCCAGCTGGTGCTCCACAAACAGGCGCAGTTCCTGGTCAGTGAGCTGGGCTATAAGAGGACGATGGTCACGAGCAACGGCCAGACGGCTCACCAGCCGCTCGACCGACGTCTGCAGAAACACGGTGAGCCCAACGGAGTTCATCAACTCCATATTACCGGGCGTACATGGGGTGCCACCTCCACAGGCCACTATCGTGGTGTGGGCGACGGGGGTAGAGAGCTCGGCAAGAGCCTCGCGCTCCATGCGCCTGAACTCCGGTTCACCCTTCGTGGCGAAAATCTCGCGGATGCTCATTCCGGCGCGGACCTCGATATAATCGTCGAGATCCACGAAGCGAACCCCGGTCCTCCGGGCCAGCGCCTCGCCAAGGGTGGTTTTGCCACACCCCATATAGCCGATGAGAAATATTATGTCGCGCATATTAACTGCAAAAATAGCCGAAAATATCCTAAAGGACAAATTTTCGGATCATCATTCTGCAACAAGTTTGTCAGTCAGAGGAAAAAGAAGTAATTTTGCATTTCTCAATCTCATCCCTCATCACCGAATATGAAAGACTTCTTCAACTGGTGTCACCGATATCTGTCGCTCACGCTGCTCGCCGCCATCGTGGTGGGCGCACTGGTGTTGTTTTTCAACGAAAACTCACTGCTGCGCACCGTGGGTCAGGAGCAGCGCATCGACGAGCTGAACGTGCGCATCAAGGACGCCACCGACACTCTTGAATATTACCGCTCGCTCAACCGCTCGCTCGACACCGACAAGGAGACCATGGAGCGCATTGTGCGCGAACAATATCACATGCAGCATCCCGACGAGGATGTATATGTATTTGAATGAAAACCCGACTCATGACTACCACTTCACGCTTCAATCTATCGCAGATACTTGCCTCCGTAGGGCTTCTTGCCATCATGGCAGCCTCCGCCCTGCCATTGCTCCGTCTGGGAGGCAGCTGGTTTGGGTGGCTCTATGCCGCCGGTGCCGCTCTGGTGCTGGCAGCCCGCATCATGACCCCTGTGGCCAAAGACGCACCTCTGCGCCTCAGGCGCCTGGCCCGTATGGAGATATGGACGGCTCTGGTCTTTGTGGCCGGTGCGGTCTTCATAATCATGCCCCACACCGGCAACGACTGGCTCGCCTTCACCATGGCAGGAGGTGTGCTCACACTCTACACTTCCGTGATGATTCCGCGCGAAAAAGCCCGGAAAGAGCCCGAAAAGAAAAGCTCCAAACGTGAAAAATTCTGAATTTTTCTGAACTTTAAGAGTTAATTACTATTTTTGTGGGTCAAAACTCACACTTACAGTCAGCACAGTGGCTCTATATCTCACAATCGACCAGGGCAACTCGGAGGCCAAGATGGCACTCTGGGATGATACACGTCTGCTCGACTTCCGCATGGAACCGGCTCTCAAGCCCGAAGGCATAAGCCGTTTTATTGAGGGACACGCCGCGCTCGCAGGCGCCATCTACTGCTCTGTGACGCGCGAAGACCTTGCCGTGGTGTGCCATCTGCGCCACATATGCCCGCACACCCTGCGTCTGGGTCCGGAGACCCCAATACCTCTGCGCATCGACTATGACACACCCCAGACCCTGGGAGCCGACCGTGTGGCGGCCGCTGTCGGGGCTTGGGCAGATCATCGCGGCCATCCCATCCTCGTGGTCGACGCCGGCACAGCCGTAACCTACGACCTCGTGAGCCCCGAAGGAGTGTATTGCGGCGGCAACATAGCCCCCGGAATCACCATGAACCTGCGTGCCCTCCACGAGTTTACCGCACGCCTCCCGCTGGTGCCCTTCCCCTCGCCCATGAAGGCTCTGGGAAGCGAGCTCTTCGGGCGCGACACCCGCGGAGCCATAGCCCGCGGAGCCGTCGATGCCGTCAGGGCAAGCATCGAGTTCTACCGCTCGCGCCTGCCCGAAGACACCGTGATAGTGCTGGGGGGAGGATGCGGACACCACCTGGCCTCTGTGTGTCAGTTTCCCGTTTATGTAGACGACCACCTCGTCTCAAAGGGCCTCAACAGAATACTCATCTACAATGAACCATAGACATCACACCACCCTGCGCCTGTCGGCACTGATATCCATACTTCTGACCCTGGCCTTCACATCGTCGGCTCAGATGACCTCCAGCCCATACTCCAAATATGGCTACGGCATCCTGGGCGACAATGCCACTTCGGCTCAGCGCCAGATGGGCTCCACCGGATATGCCATGCACTCCGGGCGCCAGATCAACGCCATGAACCCTGCATCATACGCAGCCATGGACACCCTCACATTCCTCTTTGACATCGGTGCCGACGCCACGCTCTTCTGGCGCAACGACGACTCGGGCAGCCAGCGCGACTGGGGCGGAGGCATAGACTACATCACCCTGCAGGCGCCCCTGAGCCGCACCGTGGGCTTCAGCGCCGGCCTGGTGCCCTACTCTTCTGTGGGCTATTCGTTTGGCTCGGGCATCGAAAACGGAGCTGCCTCACACCAGGGCAACGGCGGCATCAACCAGCTCTATGTGGGCACCGGATGGCAGCCCGTCAAAGGTCTCTCTATCGGCTTCAACGTGTCATATATCTTCGGCAACATCACCAACGACGTCTTCGCATCGTCAAACATGGGGCAGAGCGCAGTGTTTGAGCAGGTTATGGAGATAAGAGACTATCACTTCCGCTTCGGAGCCCAATACACCCAGCGCATCAACCGCCTAAACTCCGTCACGCTGGGTGTCACCTACGAGCCGGGCAAGTCGCTGCTGGGCAAGACCTACGTGCTCAAATATCTCCAGTCGTCGGGCGCGGGTGCCGATACCATCGCCCCCGGCGTCATCGACCTGCACCACCGCTTCGAACTTGCCTCAAGCTATGGCATAGGCTTGGCCTACGATCATGCAGACCGCTTCCACGGCGAGATCGACTTTACATATCAGCCCTGGGGCAAAGCTAAATACACCCAGCTCGAAAACTTCTCGGCCACACGTCTGGCCAACCGCTGGAAAGTGGGCGCCGGCATCAGCTACACCCCCAATCCGCGAGGCGGCTATCTGCGCCGCATCGCCTATCGCGCCGGTGCTTACTACAACCGCGACTACATAATGGTGGGCGAAAACCATGTGAGAGACTACGCCATATCCTGTGGCTTCGGCTTCCCGACAGTGTCCACCAAGACCGTGGTCAACCTGGGCTTTGAATACCGCAACCGCCGCGCCACTCCCATGCCCATGCTCAAAGAGCAGTATTTCAACATCACCCTGGGTGTCAACTTCAACCAGGTGTGGTTCTTCCGCAACAAACTGCGCTGATGTCAGGCCTGAGAACTCTCCCGGCAGCTGCCGCCGTCCTTATTGCCTCAGCAGCCTGTGTGATATCCGGCTGTAAGCAGGACAATCCAGTGGCCACGACCGGAGACATCCCTGTGTCGACCCCGACCATGACCACACGCGATGTGGAGACACTCATATCCGACTCGGGCGTGGTGAGATACAAGATCAACACCCCCATCTGGTATGTGTATGACGACGAGAAGGAACCCTACTGGAATTTTCCCGAGGGGCTGGACATGGAAAAGTTCAACGACCTGTTTCAGCGCGACGCCACGGTGCATGCCGACTCGGCCATCTATTTCAAAAACAAGCAACTGTGGCGTCTCGACGGCAGCGTGAGCATCTCAAACATGCAAGGCGAGAAATTTCTCACCGAACAGCTATTCTGGGATCAGCGCCAACACAAGCTCTACTCCGACTCTTTCATCCACATAGAGCGCTCCGATAGGGTGCTCGAAGGCTACGGGTTTGACTCCGACGAGCGCCTCACACGCTACACCATACGCCGCGTGTCGGGCATATTCCCGGCCTCAGAGTTCAAGCGTGGCACCTCCACCCGCCAGCAAGAACCAGAGGCCACCCAGCCGGAGACGCCCGACTCCACAGCCAATACATAAATCTATAATCATCTCCCCTGTGTTCTGGATTCTTCTCACAGTAATATCCCTGCTCTTCTCGGCCCTCTTCTCGGGTGTCGAGATAGCCTTCATCACCGCCGACCGCGTGCGCATAGGCCTCGACTCCTCGCGCGACGGCCTCATAAACCGCATCATCTCGCTCTACTATTCCCACCAGGAATTTTTCATCTCCACCATCCTCGTGGGCAACAATATAATGCTCGTCATCTACGGCATGGGAGCAGCCGCCCTGATCGAGCCCTGGATAGAGACACATATCTCCGACAATCAGGCCGTGATACTGCTGCTGCAGACCATAATATCCACCCTTATCATACTCTTCACCGGCGAGTTCATACCCAAATCCATCTTCCGCATCAACCCCAACACATCGCTGAAGATTTTTGCTATTCCCGTCTATCTTTTCTATCTGATACTCTGGCCGGTATCAGCCTTCACATCATGGCTGTCGAAATTTCTCATGAGGATAGCGGGCATAAAAGCCGCCGACACGCGCCTGGGTGTGCTCAACATAAACGAGCTCAACGACTATCTTGAAGATAAAATCGATGACCTCGAGAACCCCGAAGAGGTGCAGGTAGAGAAAGAAGTAAAGATCTTCCACAACGCGCTCGACTTCTCGTCGACACAGCTGCGCGACTGCATGGCTCCTCGCAACGAGCTCGTGGCCGTCGATATCGATGAAGCCACCCGCCAGCAGCTCTCCGAGCTGTTCACATCCACAGGCCGCAGCAAGATACTGGTTTACAGAGGTGATATAGACAATGTGATAGGCTATGTCCACGTCTCCGAGCTGTTTGACCCCGAGGCCGACTGGAAACAACATATAAAAGAGGTGCTCTATGCCCCCGAGACCCTCCTGGCCAACACCATGATGCGCCGTCTGCTCACCGAAAAACGCTCCATGGCTCTGGTGGTCGACGAGTTTGGCGGTACAGCCGGACTGGTGACACTCGAGGACCTGGTGGAAGAGATCTTCGGCGACATCCAGGACGAGCACGACAAGAACGCCCTCACAGCCAGTGAGGTGAGCCCCGGTGTCTACGAGTTTTCTGGCCGTATAGAGGTGCGCACCCTGCGCGACGACTTCCGCCTCGACATCCCCGAAGAAGATGAATACCAGACACTGGCGGGCTATATCATGCACTCCACCGGCACCCTGCCGCAGACCGACGAGACCGTCGAGATCGACGGACTCAAGTTCACCATACTCCAGCGCTCCTCCACGCGCCTGGATCTTATCCGCATAGAGCGAGCCCAGGCAGAAGAGTGAAAAATAGCGGCACTACCACGTTAACACTATTTAATTATTGAGTCCGTATATCGGCAAAAATTAACCTGTGTTAACTATTACATGCCGTTTTACACATAAATTCACAAATATAGGTGAATTTTTAAATAAAAATAATTTTACATTTCAAAAATTAGCATTACTTTTGACGGCAAAATAAGCTCCGCCAAAAGTGTGAGCCCTAATTGCGTCCGCATCCGCAGCCCCCAAAGCTCGTGGTGTGAGGCGTCACCAACTATCACGACAACAATCATTCACACACTACAGTATCACTAAAATCATGAGTAACACTACCGTAAAACCCGCCACTGGCAAGCTTGGCGTACTCGTAGTAGGTCTCGGCGCCGTCACAACTACATTCATGACCGGCGTCCTGATGGCTCGCAAGGGCCTCACAAAGCCCGTAGGATCAATGACTCAGTACGACAAGATCCGCGTAGGCAAAGGTGCAGACAAGAAATACCTCAAATACAATGAAATCGTACCCATCGCCGACCTCAACGACATCGTGTTCGGTGCTTGGGACGTATATCCCGCAAACGCTTATGAGAGCGCTGTAAACGCAGAGGTTCTCAAGGAAAAAGACATCAACCCCGTTAAGGACGAGCTCGAGAAGATCAAGCCCATGAAGGCTGCCTTCGACAAGAACTACGCCAAGCGCCTCACTGGCGACAACGTAATGGTGGGCAAAACCCGCTGGGAGATGGCCGAACAGCTCCGCGAGGATATCCGCAACTTCAAGAAAGAGACCGGTGTAGACCGCGTGGTAGTACTCTGGGCTGCTTCAACCGAAGTTTATGTTCCCGTTGACGAGAAGACCCACGGCACTCTCGAGGCTCTCGAGGCTGCCATGAAGGCCGACGACAAGGAGCACATCGCCCCCTCAATGTGCTACGCTTATGCCGCACTTCAGGAAGGCGCTCCCTTCATCATGGGTGCCCCCAACACCACCGTCGACATCCCCGCCATGTGGGAACTCAGCGAAAAGACAGGCATGCCCATCGCCGGCAAGGATTTCAAGACTGGCCAGACTCTGGTGAAGAGCGGTTTCGCTCCCATCATCGGCACACGCTGCCTGGGTCTGAGCGGCTGGTTCTCAACCAATATCCTGGGCAACCGCGACGGCCTCGTGCTCGACGAGCCCGCCAACTTCCGCACCAAAGAGGTTTCTAAGCTCTCTACACTCGAGTCTATCCTCGTGCCCGAGAAGCAGCCCGACCTCTATGGCCACGGCAACGACGAAGACACTCAGTACTACCACAAAGTGCGCATCAACTACTATCCCCCGCGCAACGACAACAAGGAAGGCTGGGACAACATCGACATCTTCGGCTGGATGGGTTATCCCATGCAGATCAAGATCAACTTCCTCTGCCGCGACTCTATCCTCGCTGCTCCCCTCTGCCTCGACCTCGTGCTCCTCAGCGACCTGGCTGCACGCGCAGGCAAGAGCGGCATCCAGCGCTTCCTGAGCTTCTTCCTCAAGAGCCCCATGCACGACTACACCAAGGGTGAAGTGCCCGTCAACCACCTCTTCCAGCAGTACACTATGCTGAAGAACGCCATCCGCGAGATGGGCGGCTACGAAGCCGACGAGGAGATCGACTAATCAGCACACCCCCATCAACTTATCCAGCTCCGCCAGCACACACAAAGTGCAGGCGGAGCCTTTTTATTTGTAAAAAATTGCAAACGTGTGTTATATAGCATCTTTTTCGTAGCTTTTTGACAAGAATTCCGAACTTTTTTGCTTATCTTTGCATGTTAACACTCCCCATTCTTGACAAACGCATGTTTAAGGCGATTATACTTACATCTTTTCTATCCATCAGCGGGATGGCATGGGCTGCCGAAAGCCTTAGCTCTCCCGACGGTGACC
Source organism: Muribaculaceae bacterium (assembly GCA_023664185.1). Taxonomy (GTDB): domain Bacteria; phylum Bacteroidota; class Bacteroidia; order Bacteroidales; family Muribaculaceae; genus Duncaniella. The sequence goes on along the minus strand of JAMPGA010000001.1, from coordinate 532,883 downwards.
TGCGCCTTACTTTCGAACTCACCGATGCAGGCACCCCCACCTATTATGTTGATTTCAAGGGTAAACAGGTTATAGCTCCCTCTCATCTGGGGTTTGATCTGCTCAGCGACACCGGCCGAAACACCTTTCAACAGCAGGCCAAAAAGGCTGCCGCCAACTCGCTGTCGCTGCGCCATGGCTTTGAAATTGTTAAAACCATGCGCGACTCCCTGTCAGAGACCTGGACTCCCGTGTGGGGCGAGGAAGCAGAAATCCTCAACCGCTACAACGGCATGACCGTAGAGCTGAAGCAGACTGAGTTTGACCGCATCATGAACATTGAGTTCCGCGTGTTCGACGACGGTATTGCCTTCCGCTACGACTTCCCCTCGCAGCCCAACCTCAACTACTTCGTCATAGGCGAGGAAAAGAGCGAGTTTGCCATGACCGGCGACCACTGGGCCTACTGGATTCCGGGCGACTACGACACTCAGGAATACAACTACACCAAATCGCGCCTCAGCCAGATACGCGAACTCTTCCCCACCAAGATCAACCCCGACAACGCTTCGACCACACCGTTCTCGCCCACAGGCGTGCAGACTTCCCTGCAGCTCAAGACCGACGACGGCATATACATGAACATCCACGAGGCCGGCACAATCGACTATGCCACAATGCACCTCAACCTCAACGACTCCACCAACGTCTTCACCTCATGGCTCACACCCGACAACCGTGGCCACAAGGGATATATGCAGACCCCGGTGAAGACTCCTTGGCGCTATGTAATCATCACCGACGATGCCCGTGACATCCTGGCATCGCGCATAGCCTACAACCTCAACGAGCCTTCCAAAATCGAGGATACCTCATGGATCAAGCCCGTGAAATACATAGGTGTATGGTGGGAAATGATAGCTGGCTCCGGAACATGGAACTACACCGACGATGTCTACTCCGTGAAACTCGGCCAGACCGACTACTCCAAGACACGCCCCAACGGCACTCACAGCGCCAACAACGAGAAGGTGAAACGCTACATCGACTTCGCCGCCGAGCACGGCTTCGACCAGGTGCTCGTGGAGGGTTGGAACATAGGCTGGGAGGACTGGTTCGGACAGTCGAAGGACTATGTGTTCGACTTCCTCACACCCTACCCCGACTTTGACATCGAGATGCTCAACGACTACGCCCACTCAAAAGGCGTGAAGCTGATGATGCACCATGAGACCTCAAGCTCCGTGCGCAACTACGAGCGCCATCTCGAGGACGCCTACAACCTCATGAACAAATATGGCTACAACTCCGTGAAGAGCGGATATGTGGGCAATATCATCCCCCGCGGCGAGTATCACTACTCGCAGTGGCTCAACAATCACTACCTCTACGCCATCCAGAAAGCTGCCGACCACAAGATTATGGTCAACGCCCACGAGGCCTCGCGCCCCACAGGCCTGGCACGCACATATCCCAACTGGATAGGCAACGAAAGTGCCCGCGGCACGGAATATCAGGCCATGGGCGGCAATGACAAGAGCCACACATCCATCCTCCCCTTCACTCGTCTGCAGGGCGGACCCATGGACTACACCCCCGGCATCTTTGAGTTTGACCTCTCCACATTCACCCCCAACAACAACTCAAAAATAGCCTCCACCATCCCCGGACAGCTGGCGCTCTACGTCACCATGTACTCACCACTACAGATGGCTGCCGACCTGCCCGAGCACTACGAGAAGCATCTTGACGCATTCCAATTCATCAAGGATGTGCCTGTAGAGTGGGAGCGCTCCGTATATCTCGAAGCCGAGCCTATGGAATATGTCACCATAGCACGCAAGGACAAGAACTCCGACGAATGGTATGTTGGCTCCGTGGCCGGAACCTCCGACCGCGAAAGCACCATAAAGCTCGACTTCCTCGACCCGGGACGCAAATATGAAGCCACCATCTATGCCGAGGCTCCCGATGCCAACACCGTCGACGGGCAGACACACTATGTCATCTCCACCAAGAAAGTCACCTCCAAGTCAACCCTCAAGCTCCATGCCCTGGCCGGAGGCGGATATGCCATATCGATAAAGCCGATTTCTTAATAAAACAAATATAAAAGTCACAATATCAGAGAAATGAAGAAAACCATCATTACACTTGCAGCCGCCACACTCGCCGCTACCGGCGCAGTGCAGGCCAAATCGCTCTCGCCGGCCGAGGCTCTGAGAAGAGCACTCGCTTCGGAAGAGGCTCCCGCTGCCGTAAGCCAGATGAAAGCTCCCGCCCGTGTCGAGGCTTCCATCACACTCAATCAGCTTCAGTCCGACGAACCCGCGCTCTACGTGATATCGCGCGGCGAAGGCCGCGGCTTCGTTGTGGTATCGGCCGACGACGTGGCAGCTCCCCTCCTGGGATACTCCGACAACGACCTCGATCTCAACAACCTCCCCGACAACTTCCGCTGGTGGCTTTCCCAGTATCAGGCCGAAATCTCGGCAGGCATCAGCCAGGGTGCCACCACTTATGAGGCCCCTGCTGCCGCCAACTACCCCGCCATAGAGCCCCTCTGCACCACCAAGTGGGATCAGGACTCACCCTACAACAACCTCAGCCCCAGATCGGGCGGCCGTGCCACCTATGCAGGCTGCGTGGCCGTGGCCATGGCTCAGGTGCTCAAATACCACAACTATCCCGAAAAGGGCATCGGCACACACTCTTACCGCTGGGGCACTGAGCGCCTCTCATTCGACTATGCCAACACCACATTCGAATGGGACAAGATGCTCAATACCTACCGCAACGGAGCAGGCACAGCCGAGGAGCGCAATGCCGTGGCCACTCTGCTTTACGGCTGCGCCGTTGGTGTCGACATGAACTTCGGCACCAACGCATCCGGCGCACAGTCTTCAGCCGTTCCGGCAGCCATCCGCGACTATTTCGGATATGACAAGAGCATAAGCATGGCCGTGCGCACCGCCTATTCATCGGAAGAGTGGGCCGAAATGATCTACGACCAGCTCTTCAGTGTAGGCCCCATTTATTACTCAGGCCGCGGCGAATCGGGCGGTCACGCTTTCGTTTGCGACGGTTACAACAACGGTCTGTTCCACTTCAACTGGGGATGGAACGGTATCAGCGACGGCTATTATCGCCTCACCCGTCTGGTGCCCGGCACACAGGGTATCGGCGGCAACTCTGACGGCTTCAACACCGACCAGACCATCATCCTAAATATCCGCAAACCCAAGGAAGGCTCTGAGCTCCCTGCTCCTTACGTGATGTGCACCCAGCCCCTGTCGGCCACTTTCAGCGGCACAAACACCACCTTCCCCGGCCCCTTCATGAGCTACACCCCATATGACTTCTCAGGCCGTCTGGCTCTGCGCATCTACAACTGGGATACCAACGAGTACATCCGTTCTTACAATGCTGCCAGCTCAAACTGGAAGCCCGGAAACGGATACCGCAACGTTTCGTTCATAATGAGCGGTCTGGCTGAAGGCCACTATCGCGGCGAGCTCACCATACTCTACAACAACGAGTACTATCCCATCCACCACATCACCCTCGACACCGGCTCGTTTGAGATAACCCGCACAAGCTCGACCATGACATTCGAGCCCATCCTTGCGGGCAACCTCAAGTGGGGCACACTGGAACTCAACTCGCCCATGTACTCCAACAAGCTCTTCGGCCTGGCTCTCCCCTACACCTACGACGGTGAAAAGGATATCTGGTATCAGCTCACACCCCGTCTGCTCAGCAACGGCACAATAGTAGCCACCGGCGAGCTCTACAACGCTCTCATCACTCCCGGCAGCGGTGTTGTGGACTACTCGGGACAGTGGCTCAACAATGTTCCCAACGGCGACTATGAACTCGTGCTCGTCGACGGCAATGGCAAGACTCTGGGTTCGCTCAACGTCACCGTCACCACCTACTCCGGTTCAAGCGCCGGCCTCATCTCACTGACCTCTGCCAACTGGTCGATGACAAGCACCGACATCGACAACCTCGTGATCGACGCCACCGCCACCGGAACATTCGGCTACTTTGCAGGCTCAATCTCGGCCCGCATATTCGAGAAAGGCAACTCCACCACTCCGCTGGCTCAGCTCGACTCGCGCCCCATATTCCTCAACAAGGGCGACTCAAAGAACTTCACCATCTCCGGTCCCTTCTACGAAGGCACTCCCGGCCAGATGTATGACATATCGCTCTACAACGGCAACTCGCGTCTCTCGGGTCCCAAGGAATTCACTCTGTCGGGCTCCAACACTGCCATTGACGACGTAATAGCCGCCGAGGAGGAAGCCCCGGTTGAATACTTCAACCTCCAGGGTCAGCCCGTCAGCAACCCCGCCGCCGGATCGATCGTGATCCGCCGCCAGGGCGATAAGGTAGAAAAGATCCTCGTTAAATGAAATCAAATCTGACAACTGTGGCCGCACTCGCCCTCGTGGCGAGTGCGGCCACCGGTTGCTCCGCACAAAAGGGCGCAACCACCTCAACCACAGCCCCCGAGCCGGCCAAGCCTGAGGCCGTAGCCATTCCAGCCGAGCCCATCATGCCCGTCACCCCCAGTGTGGCCATGCTGCCGAAGGCTGTGATATACCGCACATCGGCTCCCTCCGACTCGCTGGTGCCCGTCACCGTGACCGGCGGCCGCCTCGTGTCGTTTCCGGCTCCGACCGACCTCACCGTCATGCCCGAAAAGCTCAAGGACGGATGGTTGCTGGACACACGCGGCATAAACCCCGACACACGTTTCACACGCTGGACGTATGCTGAATATAAGACAATGAAGACAGCACCATCCACCGCCGAAATCATGGACTCGCTCGTACCGGATCTGGCCGTGACCGAAATTGCCACCCTCCCCTACACCGTCGGCCAAGCCACTCCCGAAATGGCCGACTCCCTTATAGCCAACGGGCTGAAGGATTGTGTCATAACTTACCGTCGTTAATCATGGCCGTATCAGAAGAAAAGAAAGCCCGGTTCTGCGAGCTGTTGCGCTCCACCGGCCGCGAAAATATCGACTACGTCATCGAGGACCTCGAGTCGTGGGGATTTTTCGAGGCACCCGCTTCGGTGAAAAACCATTTCAACTTTCCCGGCGGCCTGCTCGAACACTCGCTCGGTGTTTACGACGCAGCTGTGATGCTGCGTGAAGGGATACTGAAGGCCCGTCCCGATCTTGAGGCCAAACTCCCGATGGACTCCGTAATAATAGCCTCGCTGCTCCACGACACCTGCAAGGCAAACATCTATCGCATCGTGTCGAGAAAACGCAAAAACGAGATAGGCATCTGGGAAGAGGTTGAGGAGTATGAGGTAAACTACTCCAATCTACCCATGGGCCACGGCGAAAAATCGGTGGTGATGCTGCTGCGCAGCGGTCTCGACCTTGAGGACGACGAGATTCTGGCCATCCGCTGGCACATGGGACCATGGGCCGTGGACAACACACAGATAGAGCAGGATCGAAGCTACCGCACGGCCGTGGCTCAGACACCGCTGCTACCTCTGATCCACACGGCCGACACCGTCTCGTCGCAGCTCCTGGAACGCGACCGTTGAAAACCTGCCACAAGCACCATTAAACGCACAATTTCCACAGGGAGTTGTGCGTTATTATTATATATAACAGACTGCAAAAGCCGATGATGAAACTCACATTTCTTGTTCCTCCATGCTACGACCACAAACAGCCAGCCGAGCGCACTGCCGGATGCACCCGTGTGGTATATCTCGCCCCCAATATCTATGAGCTCACGGTGGCCGCCGTGCTCGAGAGCGATGAGAGAAACCAGGTGAGATATCGCGACTTTGTCTATCACAAGACCTCGCCCGAACAGTTTGACGCTTTTTTCGCTTCCGACGACAGCGACGTCTATCTGATTTGGACCGTCAACCTCTCCATCACCACCGATCTGGAGGCCATAAAGGTGATACGGCGCCACAAGCCCGACGTGAAGATTGTGCTCATGGGCCCCGGCCCCACGCATTTCGTGAAGCGTTGCCTCGTAGACAGCAATGTATATGTGGTGCGAGGTGAGCCCGAGCTGACTGTGGAAGAACTTATCGACGCTTTTCACACCGGCTCGCCACTGGCCGACATCAAAGGTCTCTCGTGGATGAACACCGAAGGGCGCATCGTCAACAATCCGCCCCGTCCGCTAATAGCCGACCTTAATACTCTCCCGTTTGCCGCGCGCCACCTGCTCGGCGATGCCACCTACCACAACCCCAAGCTGAAGTGTGGCCCTTACACCACGCTCATCACCTCGCGCAACTGTCCCTATCGCTGCATCTACTGTGTGCCCTCGTCGCTTACCTTTGCCCGCGAGATAGAGTACCGCGCCGAGCATGGCCGCAAGCCCCTGATAGGATATCGCTCCCCGGCCAATGTGGAAACAGAGATAGCCTGGCTGTCCGAACACGGATACAAGGCTATTGGATTTATGGACGACAACTTCATCTGGAACGAAGAGCGCACCGCCGCCCTATGCGCCATAATGAAGAAATATGGCATGGTGTGGGGATGCCAGGCGCGCGCCGACGCCATCACCCCGGCCATAGCCCGCATGCTGGGTGAAAGCGGATGCCGATATGTGGATCTGGGCGTGGAGTCGTTTAACGACGAGATACTTAAATACATAAAAAAAGGTGAGACCGCAGCCGACATACACCGCGCTGTGGCGCTGCTCAAGGAGCACGGCGTGCCGGTGAAGCTCAATGTGCTCATAGGCTCCAGCCCGCTCGAAACGCGCGAAACCGTCACCGAGACGCTCCGCGAATCCAAACGTCTGGGAGCCGACCAGGTGATGTTCAACATCGTATCCCCCTTCCCCGGCACTGAATGGTATGAGATATGCAAGAAGAACGGATGGATCGAGGGGGGCGAATACACTCCGACCGATGTGCAGCGCGAGTCGATAGTCAATCTCCCCTCTCTCTCGTCGCGCGAGATGGAGCAGCTCCTCTATCGCAACAACCTCAGCTTCTTCCTGTCGCCTCGTTTTGTGGCCAAACAGATAGGGCGCTTCCGCTCGTTCTCCGAACTCAAGCACGCCTTCAAGGCGCTGAAGATAAAACTGTTCGGGTGAAAATATCCATTATCATACTCACCTGCTCGCAGCTGCAACTCACACTGCGCTGCCTGCGTTCCATCGCCCCCATCACACAGCACGGCGATGTGGAGATTATTCTTGTAGACAACGGCTCGACCGACTCCACAGTCGAGACCGTGGCGCAAGAGTTCCCGATGGTTCGCATCATAAGCCACCCCACCAACATCGGAGTATCGGCAGGCCGAAATTCAGGACTGAAAGCCGCCACGGGAGAGCACCTTATGATCCTTGACAACGATACAATAGCTACCCCGGAGGTGATACTGCAACTGTCCCGGCGACTGTCCACCACACCGGGCGCCGGCCTGGTGGCACCGCGACTTGTGAGTCCGGCCGGACAGACCCAGTCGAGCTTCCGCCCCTACCCCGGCATATTGTCGAAACTCCGCAACGTAGTGGTGGGCAAACGTCGCTCATCGATAGTTGAGGCCATCCCCACCACGCCACATGAACCGTTTTATGTGATTGGCGCGGCCCAGATGTTTGCCCGCACCACATATCTACAGTCGGGCGGCCTCGACGAAGCCATATTCTATGGTCCCGAGGATGCCGACTTCTGTATGGCAGTAAGAAAACAGGGACTAAAGGTGATATATTTCCCTGATCTCACCATAGTCCACGACTGGCAACGCGCCACCACCTCCCGCCTGCTCAGCCGCTCAGCCCTCACCCACATGCGCGCCCTCCTCCACTTCTACCGCAAGCACCGGAGATGGATATAGAATTGAGAAGGGGGAATCAGTAGCACCCAGTAGGAGGTGTTTTACCGGTATATAAAAAAACAAACCCCTGTCTACAATCTTGTGGACAGGGAATTGTATGCAAAGGTGTGACAAAAGGGGGTAGCCCATAGGAGAATCGAACTCCTCTTTCAAGAATGAAAATCTTGCGTCCTAGCCGATAGACGAATGGGCCATGCCTCAAGCCGGCACATATGGGCAGCGTGGCTGCTTGTGTGAGCGGCTATAGGGAAGCGTTTTCTCAGGCGGCCAGCTTTGCGATGTGGTGAGCCAGCTTGCTCTTGAGATTGGCGGCCTTGTTCTTAGAGATCGCGTTCTTCGAGGCCAGACGGTCGAGCATGGCACCGATCTTTCTGAAAGCTGCCTCAGCCTGAGCCTTGTCGGTCATCTTGCGGAGATTGCGCACGGCATTGCGGGCAGTCTTGGCGTAGTAACGGTTGCGAAGACGACGTGACTGGGTCTGACGGATTCTCTTAAGTGATGACTTATGATTTGCCATTTGTGTTCTGTTGTTTTATCTTTTTATTTACTTGTGTAGCCCATAGGAGAATCGAACTCCTCTTTCAAGAATGAAAATCTTGCGTCCTAGCCGATAGACGAATGGGCCAGCCTTTGCTTTAAGCGATTCCGGCATTACAGGGCGTAACATCTCCCCGAAATCGTCCGCAAAGTTAGTCAGTTTTTTCTTGCCAGCCAAATTTTTCCACAATTTTTTGTTGCAACAGGCAAGTTTTAATACAAAAAAAGGTTAATTTTGTGTATATGAAACTATCTCTTATATGCCTTAAGCTCACACGCCACTCCGACACGCGCTCCATCCTCACCGCCTTCAGCCGTGAGGCAGGGCGCATAGCTCTGGGGGTTCCGGCCGGGTCGGGGCGTGGTGCAGCCAGGCTCCGGGCTCTCACCATGCCTCTGTCATTGCTGGAATGCGAGAGTGTGCGCACTCCGGGCAGGGAGATTTACCCCATGCGGCAGCCATCGGCTCTCCGGGTCACGCCCTCAATACATTCCAATCCCGTGAAGCAGATGATGGCGATGTTTGTGGCCGAACTCATGGACATAATTTTGAGACAGGGTGACGGCGATGCCATACTCTTCGACTTCCTGGCAGCAGCCACGCTGAGGCTCGACAGCGCCACGGGCGCCGAGGTGGCCAACTTCCACCTGTGTTTCCTCTATCGTCTGGCCGAGGTGCTGGGCATAGAGCCCGACATATCCACCTACGCTCCGGGACGCATCTTCGACATGCGCGACGGCCTGTGGCGCCCTACATATCCACTACACAACGATGCCCTCACCCCGGAAGAGTCGGAGTGGGTGGCACGCTTATCAAGAATAACATTTGACAATATGGGGCGCTTTCAGCTCACCCAAGCGGGTCGCAGACGGGCGCTCGACCTGATGCTCAGATATTTTTCAATCCACACAGCCCCGCTCAGCTCGCTGAAAAGCCTGGAGATTCTCAGAGATCTCTGACATGAGCTGCGGCCGTCGAGGCAACAGCCTCATCGCGGCTACTACGCTCGGCCATCAGGGCGCGCCGCCGCAGTTCGGCCAGGGCGCGCCGGTGGGCACGGTAGGTGAAAAATCTGTTAAGCCACATCCCGGTCAACGTTGCCAGGAGCACCAGGGCGATAACGGCACCCCACATAAGAAAATCGTGAGTATCGAGGATGTTCATAACGGTTGATGGTTTTTCTTTGCAAAATATAGTTTGAAACTCGTATTTGTAAAACAATTTAACCACCTGAATTGTTCCCCGAAATTTGCAAATAAAGAAAAAATCATCTAATTTTGCAACGTCTAACGACGCCACAGGCTGCTCGAATGGTGGAATGGTAGACACGAAGGACTTAAAATCCTTTGGTCATTGCGACCGTGCGGGTTCGAGTCCCGCTTCGAGCACAATCAATGTATTCCAATCTGAAAGTCACACTACTCACGCTGCTCACAGCAGCTCTCTTTTTCTGTGAGCGGGCCACCGCAGAGGTATCTTTCGCCTCATCGTCGGTCCTCTCTGATGGCCGATGGGTCAAAATTCGCATAGACCAGTCAGGTATTTATCGCATAAGCCACTCTACATTGCGCACCTGGGGATTCAGCAATCCCGAGGCCGTCAGCATAGCCGGATATGGCAGCGTGGAGCGCACACACTCCCTCGACACCGCCCCCGACGATCTCCCCGCAATCCCCGTGAGCTACGGCTCTGACGCCATATATTTTTATGGCGAGGGCGCTTCGCGTGTGCAGCCCGCAGCCTCAGGGGGCGATATTGTGGAGCACCGCAATTCCTATTCGGCCAGCTCATATTATTTCATCACCGACAATGCCCGCTCGGTGTCGTCACCGCAGATAGAGAGCAATCCGGTTGCGGCTACCGGCTCAGCCGAGCCCATCGGCACCCACACCGTGATAGACCGTCGTCGCTACACCGACTACCATCCCTATGGCACCGGTGCAATGTTTTTCTCGCCCAACCTTGCCGATTTTCCACGCTCGGTCACCGAAAGCTGGAGCATAGCCGGAGAGGCTACTGATGCACGCTTCACCTATGAATATATAGGGCTCGCCACCTCCGACGCTGGAGCCAGCCCTGAGGTGAGCATAAGCGGAGCTCTCACGCCCGACCCATTTCTCGCTCCGATGCTCCCCTCTTCGAGCGGCAATCTGCTTTATCAATCATCACCGGTTCAGACCATCGCGCTCACACAGGTCGACCCGACGGTCAGCATCACCGTCTCGGCTCCCTCCAACGGGTTTTCGATGCTTGCGCTCGACCATATCACCCTATCGTACAACACCCCCAACGCTTCCGATGCTGCTCCCGCCCTTTGGGACTTTGCAGGGGTGTCGGAGTCGTCACAGATAACATTTACATCCCCAAGCTCCGACCTGGAGATCTGGGATGTGACCACACCGACACAGCCTGTGGCTCTCGAGCAGGGCACTCTCCCCGACGGACGCACCGCAGTCAGCCCCGCGCACAGCGGCAACGTAAAGCTGGCTGTATTCAGCAAATCAGGCTCCGGAGTGCCCGAGCCAGTGCTGGAAGGGACGGTTTCCAACCAGAACCTTCATTCACTCCGAGGGGTAGATATGCTCATCGTGGCCTCAGACATAGCCTATGACGAGGCTCTGCGCCTGGCCCAGGCCCACAAGCAATACCAGGATCTGGACGTGGCTGTGGTCAGACAGACAGAGATTTTCAATGAATTTTCATCGGGAGCCTATCATCCCAATGCCCTGCGCCGCCTGGCCATGATGCTCCAGGGTCGCGGGCTGCGTCACCTGCTACTGATGGGAACCGGACAATCTCTCCCACTAAAGCCCGGCGAGCAGCTGGCCGAAAACGTGGTGACCACATTCCACACCGAATATCCCGAAGAGGACAGATATGACTCGCGCAACCATTGCAGCGACCAGTATTTCGGCATTCTCGACGACCGCATCGGCACACGTCTGGCTCAGATAGGCATGAGCGTATCGCTCAACGTGGGGCGCGCTCCGGTGAAGAACCCCGATGAGGCTCACGCATTTGTAAACAAGTGCATACGCTATCTTGCAGACCCCCGCGAGGCCGGGCGCACGGGTGAGATATTTGTATTTTCAGGCTTCGGCGACGAAAACGCCCACCTCGAGTCGGCACTCAAGCAGGCCTCCATCGTGGAGCGTCTGATGCCCGGCGCCACCGTCCACGTCGGTTGCCACTCACGCTTTCCAAGCGTCGAAGGCTCCAGCACCTCCGAGCTTCAGCTAAAATTCATCAAAGCGCGTCTGGGAGGACAGCCCAGACTGGTGAATTACAGCGGACACGCCACAGAGGCTATCCTCGACATGGACTACACGCTCACCGAGGCTCTCGACACACGGTTCGGCTCAGCGCCCATATTCGTCATGGCCGGCTGCCGCACTGGATGGTTTGACCGCCCCACCCCCAGTATGGGGGCAAACTTCGCCGTGGCCGAGCACGGCCCTATAGTGGCTTTGGCCACCGCGCGCAACGTCTATATGACCAACAACCATGTACTCAACAACTTCTTCACCGAATATCTCTTTGGCGCCGCCCCATCGTCCACCATCGGCGATGTCTTCACCAAAGCCCTCAACAATTCCCAGCAAAGCTCCAACGCATCGGCCGCCATTGACCAGATGCTCAATAATATGCTGTTTCAGTTTCTGGGCGATCCGGCTTTACCGGTTCATGCTCCTTCGGGCCAAGTGATTGCATCGCTCGAGGAGAAGATTGACGCCCCGGCACTCACGCCTATAACCATCTCCGGCACCGTAACCGACGGCAACGGCCGCACGGACACCAGCTTCAATGGCTCAGTAGAGCTTACCCTCTATGCCCCGAGCCACGAGATAAGGACACAATCGCCCGACCCCAGCGACACAACCAACGGCGACGTTGTTCTGACAGTCGACGACGATGAAATCCTCTCGGCCTCGGCCGCAGTGAAGAGCGGCAAGTGGACAGCCGTCATCACCCCGCCACTCATAGAGCGCACAGGGGTGTGCCGCCTTGCCATGAATGCCGTCAGCACCGACCGACGCACAGCCTTCGGTGCGACCAAAGCGCTCAACATCACCGATCCCCAGGAGGCTACCCCCGCGAGCACCGACACCCAGGCTCCGGAAATCAGCATCATGCTCGACAATCCCGAGACCACCGCAGCCGCAGTGACAGGCACCCGCCCGGTGCTTCAAGTCAGCATATCGGACACCGTCAGTGGTGTGCGCATCAACCGCTCTAACATCGGTGCTATGCCTGTGGTGCGAATTGACGGCCACTCGCTCGGATCAGCGGTCAACACCCTGCGCAGCGACGGCGACGGCACCTATACCCTCACCCTCCCTCTCGGGCCTCTTGCCGCCGGCACACACACCATCAGCGTCAGCGCCACCGACAATGCCTCAAACACCTCGCACACACATATGGAGTTTATCGTGACCGACACTCCCTTCACAGCCTCCCTTGAGGCCTCGGCCACACTCGTCCGCGACGGTATAGACTTCAGCCTCTCCCACACCGCTGCAGCCACTCCGACAGCCACACTGCTAATACTCGACTCCACCGGACATACCGTGCACACAGCCCGAAATGCCACATTCCCCTACCACTGGAATCTCACCCTCCCCGACGGCACTCCGGCTCCCGACGGCACCTACCGAGCATCAGTGATGCTCTCGTCCCAGGGCACGCACTCATCCACACCTTCCACCCAATTTACAGTAGTTCACTGATGAATAAATCCGATCTCCGCATAGTTTTTTTCGGCACCCCCGAATTTGCAGTTGAGAGCCTTCGCGCCATAGTCGACGGCGGCTACAACGTGGTGGGCGTGGTCACCATGCCCGACAAGCCCGCAGGCCGCGGTCACAAGATGTATCAGTCGCCCGTCAAGGAGTATGCCCTTGAGCATGGCCTCACCCTGATGCAGCCCGTGAGCCTCAAGGATCCCGAATTCGTGTCGACACTCCGCAGTCTCAACGCTAACCTATTTGTGGTGATAGCCTTCAGGATGCTTCCCGAGGTGGTGTGGACCATGCCTGAGCTCGGCACCTTCAATCTGCATGGATCCCTCTTGCCCCGATATCGCGGAGCTGCCCCCATAAACCGTGCTGTGATGAACGGCGACACCGAGACCGGTGTGACCACCTTCTTCCTGAAACACGAAATCGACACCGGCGATATCATAGACCAGGAGCGCATCGAAATCACCGACGACGACAATGCCGGCACCATCCATGACCGACTCATGGAGATAGGCGCACGGCTCACACTCAAGACCATTTCCGCCATCATAGACGGCACCATAGCCCCCATAGCCCAGGACAAGCTCACCGGAGGCACCGAGCCCACTTCCGCGCCAAAGATATTCAAGGAGGATTGCCGCATAGACTGGAGCCGCCCGGCCGTAGAGATACACAACCAGGTGAGAGGCCTCTCCCCCTATCCCGGAGCATGGACCGACGCCTTCGGCCAGGGCACCACAAAGATATTCCAGACAAAGCTCACCGATATCCCCTCGGCTGCCGATCCCGGCACAGTCGCCATCGAGGGCAACCGCATGCTGGTGAGCTGCGCCGACCATCAGCTCGAGATAATCTCCCTGCAGCCCCAGAGCAAACGCCGCATGGCCACAGCCGACTACATAAACGGCCTGCACAAATGATAAATGACTATAAACACGTGACACTATAACCTTAATACGCATGAAAATAAGTTCTGCTCTACTCCTCTTGACAGCAGCTACACTGACAGCCAATGCAGACAACGTGATGAGCGTTGACCTCAAGAGCAGTCGTGAGTGCACAATGTCAAACGGCATTATCACCCTCACCATCGACTCGAGTGGCAAAGCCAAGACCATGAAACATCCCTCAAACGGCGATGCCAACATTCTGGGAAACAACGGTATCTATTTTGACTATACCGCCAACAAAAACCGCGCCCTCTCGGCCGGCAAAGCTGAGATAGTGAAGCAGACCGACGACTACATCGAAGTGCTCTACACTGCCGCCTCAAACAGCGCGCTCCCCACTTATTCGCACGGATTCATTCTGCGCAAGGGCGAAAGCGGTGTCTACACCTACGTGATTGTCAACGGCAACTCTGCCCACTATGGCAGCAACGGCGTGGGCGAAATCAAGGAGACACGCGTCTGCACCCGTCTGGCCTCAGACTTCCTTGACGGATATGTCGACGAAGTAATGCAGGGCACCATCCCCTCAAACTCCGAGATGGCCATAGCCGAGAAAACCGAAAACACCGTGCAGGATGCCACCTACCGCATGACCGACGGCTCTATCTACACCAAATACAACTGGGCACAGTTTATCGACGATGACGACTTCCACGGCCTTATGAACGGCAAGGTGGGTGTGTGGAACATCCCCGTGAGCTACGAGTGGCTCAACGGCGGCCCCATGCGCCAGGAGCTTACCGTACATGCCACCAGCAAATCGCCCATCACCATACAGATGCTTCAGGGCGAGCACCTCGGTGCTTCGGCCACAAAATATGCCGACAACACCAAGCAGATCTTCGGCCCCTTCTTCATCTACGTCAACACCGGAGCCGACCGTAACGCCATGATAGCCGACGCCGCCGCCAAAGCCGCCGAGCTGAAGGCGCAATGGCCCTTCAGCTGGTTTGAAAACGAGTGCTACTCCCTCGACCGCGCCACAGTGTCTGGCAAGATCAACGTGACCACCGGGCAGGGCAGCGACGAAATCAAAGTGGTGCTCGCCGAGCCAGGCCAGGAACTGCTTACACAGGGTGGCAAATATATCTTCTGGTCAAAGACCGACGCCAACGGCAACTTTGAAATCAAGAACGTGCGCAAGGGCAACTACTCGCTCTATGCCTATGCCACCAAGGGCACCATCACCGATGAGCTCGAATACAAGGAGGTAAATGTAAACTCCGAAGCTGTAAACCTCGGCACCATCGACTGGACTCCCGAGACATACTCCACATTGCTCTGGAACATCGGCGAAAACAATCGCAAGGCCGACGGCTTCCACCGCAGCGATGAGCCCCGCTCATATGAATCTCGCAGCGGCCACCCCGCATCGCTCACCTATACTATAGGTACCTCAGTGCCCTCCATCGACTGGGACAACGCTCAGACCACAAACGGCACCTGGACAGTACTCTTCGACCTCGACAAAACCTATGAGGGTGAAGGCAAGTTCACAGCCTCAATCGCCGGCGTGTCCAACTCACCCCGTGTGGCTGTCAAGCTCAACGGCGTGCAGCTCGGCTCATGGAGCCTCACCGACGACGGCTCGCTGCGCCGCAGCGCCACACTGGCAGGCCGCCACAGAGTGCAGAGCGTAAAATTTGACGCCGCCACACGCCTCAAAGCCGGACAGAACAAGCTCGAGCTCGTAGCCTCCAACTGCAAGGACGGATCAGGCATCCTCTACGACTGCATCAAACTTGAGGTGGGTGCATCGACAGGCATCGACGGTGTCATCGGCACCACCACAGCCACCGAGGCCAAATATGAGCTCTATCGCATAGACGGCACCAAGGTGGGCGAATTTGACAGCCTCGACAAACTTCCCGTCAACAACGGTCTCTACATCTACCGCCACGGCAGCAAAACCGGCAAAATTATCCTCTGATAATATTCTACCGATCGTAATACGCCCCTGTAAGGGGGCTCAGCAAAATAGCCCAGGGGCTCACCTCTGGGCTATTTTATCAAACCCCACCGGGACGATGTTAATAACTGTGTTGATAACTGTGTTGATAAAATGTTGATAACTTTTTGAAAGATGTTAATAACTTTATTTGGTGGTTTGGAAAATTGTGCGTAACTTTGCAGCGCAAAAACAACATGGCGAGATAGCTCAGTTGGTTAGAGCGTCGGATTCATAACCCGGAGGTCCCGAGTTCAATTCTCGGTCTCGCTACCATTAATTTTTTTCAACCGGCCCCCTTCTTATCTGTGAAGACAAGGAAGGGGTGTTTTTTTGTGTCTATGATTTGGAGAGGTGGGAGATGTTTTGTAATTTTGGGCAAACAATCAACTTGAAAATCCTTAAATTGAAAATGCTAAGACCTGAAGACAAGGAGCTGATAGCCCAGAAGGGTATCACCGAGGCCGAAGTGGAGGCTCAGCTCAACCGGTTTGTCACCGGTTTCCCGTATCTTAAAATCGAGGATTCGGCCCGCGTGGGTGCTGGAATTTTCCGCCTCGATGCCGAGGATGAGAAGGCTGCGCTGGAGCGCTGGCACGAGTATCTGGAGCATGGCGGCGAGGTGTGCAAGTTTGTACCTGCATCGGGTGCTGCTTCGCGCATGTTCAAGGCTCTGTTTGAGTATGTTGACGGTGGCACAGATGAGCTCAAGGAGGGCACTCCGGTGGATCAGCTGCTGGGCTCGGTAGACAAACTCCCCTTCCTGCCCGAGCTGCTCGAGGCCTGCCAGAAGCTCTATGGCAAGAGTCTTGAGGACCTAATAGTAGAGGGCCGCAACCGCGACATCATAGCCGCCATTGTGAAGCCCGAGGGTATGAACTATGGCGGTCTGCCCAAGGGCCTGCTGAAGTTCCACACCTATCCCGGCGGCGCACGCACTCCCATCGAGGAGCATCTCACCGAGGGTGCGCAGACTGCAGCCAATTCCAAGGGCATAGTCAATCTACACTTCACCGTCTCGGCCAACCATCGCAAGCTCTTTGAGGCCAAGCTGGCCGAGGTGATCCCCGCTACGGAGGCCAGAACAGGCGTGAAGTTCAACGTGACGATGAGCGAGCAGAAGCCCTCGACCGACACCATTGCCGTCAACCCCGACAATACCCCCTTCCTGGAGGATGGCAAGCTGCTGTTCCGTCCGGGTGGCCACGGAGCGCTGATACAGAACCTCAACGACATGGAGAGCGCTGTGGTGTTTATAAAGAATATTGACAATGTGGTGCCCGACTCGCGCAGAGCCGACACTGTGAAATATAAAGAGGTGTTGGGCGGACTGCTGCTGCAGGTACACGACCAGATTGAGGAAGACCTCATAGCTCTGGATGAGAAGGTGTATACAGCCGACGATCTGAAGCGCATGGTCGACTATCTGCGCACTGTGCTCAATGTCCACGACAGCCGCCTCGACTCGATGGCCGACGATGAGATAGTAGAGTATCTCAAGGCCAAACTCAACCGCCCTCTCAGAGTGTGTGGCATGGTGAGAAACGAGGGTGAGCCCGGCGGTGGTCCGTTCATTGCCTTCAACCCCGACGGCTCAGCATCACCCCAGATTCTGGAGAGCAACCAGGTGGATCTCTCCAACCCCGACTACAAGCGCATGATGGCCGAGGCCACACACTTCAATCCAGTGGATCTGGTGTGCTACATCAAAGATATCCACGGCAAGAAGTTCGATCTGCCCAAGTATGTAGATCCGGCCACTGGCTTCATCTCGTCGAAGTCGAGCCACGGCAAGGAGCTGCGCGCCATGGAGCTCCCCGGCCTCTGGAACGGCGCCATGAGCGACTGGAACACAGTGTTTGTAGAGGTGCCCATCTCGACCTTCAACCCCGTTAAGACCGTCAACGACCTTCTCCGCCCCGCCCATCAGGGTTGAGAGAGAGGGTTTGTTTCGGCCTCGAAGAGGTTGAGCACGCGAATCATGCGCCATCATTTTTGAGAACTCTGAGCCATGTGTGATTGTTAATCTTTCAAAAGACTGTTTAAATTATGGGCAAGAGAGATGACATAATGAAGATATGGCAGGAGAGTTTCAAGGACTCGCGCGAGTATGTGGCGATGTATTTCGACCGCGTGTATCGCGACGACGAGGCCATGCTGCTCACTGATCCCCAGGGGGCTCCCGTGAGCTCGCTGCTGCTGCAACGCTATGAGATGACTATGCACGGGCGCGCTGTGCCCGTGAGCTATATAGCCGGCGCTGCCACCCGCAGGCAGTATCGCGGCCGCGGCTATATGTCGGAGCTGATGACTGGCGCCCTGCGCGAGTCGGCAGCTCGCGGCGATATGCTCTGCACGCTGATTCCTGCAAGCGAGGCCCTGTTTATATTCTATCGCCGATATGGCTTCTCCACAGTGTTTTATGCCAAGGAGCAGCGCTATACAGCCCTCCACCCTTTCCCGGTAAAGGGTGAGTATGAACCGGCCATCGACGCTGCTTCCGACCACCTCTGGGAGGCCTTCGACCGCCTGCAGCATATGCGCCCGTGCTATGTGGTGCACGATCGGCGCCAGTTTGAAAACATTCTGGCCGACATTGCTGCCGACCGCGGTGACTTTGTGGCTCTCACCGCCGCAGGCTCCGACGAGATTGTGGCCATGGCCTGGGGAGTGATACGGGGCGATCTGCTGCTGGTGACCGACCTCATGGGCGAGACCGAAGATGCCCGCACCGGTGCCCTGAGGCGATTAAGGGAGTTGCATCCCGGAGTGCCGTTTCTGGTATACGGGCGTCCCGGCGACTCAAACGGCGGCCGCCTCATGCCGCGCGGCATGGCCAGGGTAGTCAACGCACGGTTGCTGCTCGACACCGTAGCCTCGGCCGATCCGAAACTGGAGTGTCGCGTAAGGGTGACTGACCACATACTACCCGAGCTCAACTCCCACTCCTATCTTATGGCCGGAGGAGTGTGTGAGGTCGACGACAGCATCGACCCACGCAGGCTGGACTTCGATGTGACCATCGAAGTGCTCGCCGACATAGCCTTCTCATCGGCCCGCATGGGCCAGGTGCTCCGCTTCCCCTCCGAGCGCCCCATGATTTCGCTAATGCTTGATTAGAGGGTGTTTAATAATAAAACTTAAAATTATTCACTCTAAGATATATGATTGTCAATTCTGCACGTTTCGCTCTCTCGAGCCCCAACTATAAGAAATGTCCTGCCGACAGCCGTCACGAGTATGCCTTCATCGGGCGCAGCAACGTGGGAAAGTCGTCGCTCATCAATATGCTCAGTGGCAACTCCAAACTGGCCAAGACCTCGTCGACCCCCGGCAAGACCTTGTTGATTAACCACTTTCTGGTCAACGACAGCTGGTATATAGTCGATCTGCCCGGCTACGGCTATGCCCAGCGCGGCAAAGAGCAGCGCGAGGCCCTGGACCGCATGATAAAGGGCTACATACTGAACCGCGAGCAGATGACCAACCTGTTTGTGCTAATCGACTCGCGCCACGCCCCCATGAAGATAGACATCGACTTTTTCAACTGGCTGGGCGAGAACGGAGTGCCATTTGCCATAGTCTTCACCAAACTCGACAAGTTGGGCAACGATGCCGGACGGCGCAACGTCAAAGCCTACTGTGACCGCCTGCTCGACACCTGGGAGGAGCTCCCCCCGGTGTTTCTCACCTCGAGCGAGGATGGCCGCGGACGCCAGGAGCTGCTCGACTATATCGAACAGCTCAATCTACTGCCTGTTGAACAAACCGACGGCGATGAGTGTTGAAGTATTACAAACACAAAAAAACACTCACGACTATGGATAAGAAAACTCAGAAACCGCAGGGTACCGACTATCGCGGCGCCGACATCAACAAGGGGGACGACTGCAACAACAATAAGAAACTGGTAAAAGAGGATATCAAAGACCTCAACAACAATCCCCGAAACAACGATATAGACAAATAGGTCTACTTGACGTTTTATCGTCAAAATTAGCCTCCAAAAGGCTGACAGATTGCGCCCTTCCACAAGGAAAGGGCGTTTTTTTTAGGCTGAATGGAAAATAATTGTTAAATTTGCGGTGAAATTGGGTCATTGTACCCGAACAAACAGTAAAGGAAACATTAACCTTCAACCAGACAACACAAGCAAGAATGGAACTTACTGCATCTCAGCTTGCTGCAATGATAGGCGGCGATGTCGACGGAAATCCGGATGTCACCGTCGGGACCTTTGCCAAGATTGAGGAGGGCCACCCCGGCGCTCTATCGTTTCTGGCCAATCCAAAATACACACATTATATATATACCACCGAGTCGTCGGTGGTGCTGGTGAGGCGCGATTTTGAGCCCGAGCACCCGGTGAAAGCCACCATGATACGTGTCGACGATCCGTATGCCACCATAGCCTATCTGCTCGACATGGTTACCAAGATGACCGCTGTGGAGAAGAAAGGCATAGAGCAACCCTCATTCATAGCCCCCGGAGTAGAGATACCCAAGGATGCCTATGTGGGGGCTTTTGCATATATAGGAGCGGGCGCACAGATAGGGCGCGGAGCCAAGATATATCCGCAGACCTATGTGGGCGACGGATCGAAGATCGGTGAGGACACCATCCTCTATGCCGGTGTCAAGGTGTATGCCGGGTGTGAGATAGGCGCCCGCTGCATACTGCACTCAGGCGTAGTGATAGGCGCCGATGGCTTCGGATTTGCTCCCGGTGCCGACGGCCATTACTCAAAAATCCCGCAGACGGGCAATGTGGTTGTGGAGGACGATGTAGAGATCGGCGCGAACACTACCGTAGACCGCGCCATGATGGGCTCGACCAGAATATGCTCGGGTGCCAAGCTGGACAATCTCATCCAGATAGCCCACAACTGCCAGGTGGGAAGCGACACCGTGATGGCCGCCCAGGCAGGAGTGGCCGGCTCCACCAAGATCGGCGCCCGCTGCAGAGTGGGAGGCCAGGTGGGCTTCGTGGGACACATCACCATAGCCGACAACACCGAGATTGGCGCACAGAGCGGTGTGACACGCTCCACCGAGCCCGGCGCACGCATTATGGGCGCTCCGGCCGTAGAGATGGGCGAATATGCCCGCTCGCTGGTCTACACCAAACGCTTGCCCAAGCTGTTTGAGCAGGTGAAAAAACTCGAGAAGAAAACAAATTGAACCAATATACATATGAATCAGATCACTCTTAACGGCGAGTTTACCCTCAAGGGCAAAGGGCTGCACACAGGGCTTGAAATCACAGCCCGTTTTCTGCCCGCACCCGCCGGACACGGATATAAACTGAAACGAGTAGACCTTGAGGATCAGCCCGTGATCGACGCTCTGGCCGAGAACGTTGTAGACACCTGCCGCGGCACTGTGATAGCCAAGGGGGATGCCCGCGTGTCGACCATCGAGCACGCCATGTCGGCTCTCTATGCCTCGGGCATCGACAATGTGCTCATCGAGGTCAACGCCCCCGAGATGCCTATACTCGACGGCAGCGCCCTGCCCTATGTGGAGGCCATCGCAGCCGTGGGCCTGCAGGAGCAGAAAGCCGACAAGGAGTACTACTACGTGCGCCAGCGCATCGAAGTGACCGACGAGAAGACCGGCTCAAGCATCATCGTCCTGCCCGACGACGACTTCAGCGTCGACGTCAAGATCGACTTCAACTCCAAAGTGCTCAACAGCCAGTTTGCATCGCTCGAGCATATCGAAAGCTATGCCAGCGAGATAGCTCCGAGCCGCACTTTCGTGTTTGTGAGAGAGATAGAGCCCCTGGTGACCAACAATCTCATCAAGGGTGGCGACCTTGACAACGCCATCGTCATCTATGACAGCCCCATGGCCCAGGCCGACCTCGACCGTCTGGCCGACCTTATGGGAGTGGAGCGCAAGGAGGTGAGCGAGTTTGGCTACATCAACAACAAGCCCCTCACCACCGAGAACGAGCCAGCCCGCCACAAGCTGCTCGACCTTATCGGCGATCTGGCCCTCATAGGGCGCCCGCTTAAGGGTCGCGTCATAGCCACACGCCCCGGCCACTCCATCAACACCCAGCTGGCCAAAAAAATACGCAAGGAAATCAAGCACCAGGATGTGCAGGCTCCCGTCTACAATCCCAATCGCGAGCCGCTCATGGACAACAACCGCATCCGCGAGCTCCTTCCCCACCGCTATCCCTTCCTGCTCGTCGACAAAATTATCGAGAAAGGCAACAACTATATAGTAGGTGTGAAAAACATCACCGCCAACGAGCCCTTCTTCCAGGGCCACTTCCCCCAGGAGCCCGTGCTCCCCGGAGTGCTCCAGATCGAGGCCATGGCCCAGACCGGCGGTCTGCTGGTGCTGAGCACCGTCGACGAGCCCGAGCTCTACTCCACCTATTTCATGAAGATAGACAATGTGAAGTTCCGCCAGAAGGTGGTGCCCGGCGACACACTGATCTTCCACGTCTCCTTCATGACAGAACTGCGTCGCGGCTGCGCCGTGATGAAGGGATATGCCTTTGTGGGCGACAAGATCGTCACCGAGTGTGAATTTATGGCCCAGATAATCAAGAACAAACAATGATGAAACAACCCTTAGCATATGTACACCCGGATGCAAAGATACATCCGAGTGTCGTGATAGACCCCTTTGTCACCATCGACCGCAATGTAGAGATAGGCGAAGGAACCAGAATAGGTTCGAATGTCACCATCATGGAGGGCGCCAGAATCGGCAAGAACGTCACCATTTATCCCGGGGCTGTGATTTCGGGTCCTCCCCAGGATCTGAAATTCCGCGGCGAGGAGACTGTGGCCATCATCGGTGACAACACCAACATCCGCGAGTGTGTCACCATCCACCGCGGCACAGCCTCGAAGGGTAAGACCGTCGTGGGCTCCAACTGCCTCATCATGGCTTACTGCCACGTGGCTCACGACTGTGTGGTGGGCGACAATGTGATCATGAGCAACTCTGTGCAGATGGCCGGCGAGGTCGTTGTAGACGACTATGCCGTGCTTGGCGGCGGTGCCCTCATCCATCAGTTCTGCCACATCGGTTCGCACGTCATGCTCCAGGGAGGCGCTCTGGTCAACAAGGACATTCCCCCGTTTGTCAAGGCCGCCCGCGAGCCTATAGCCTATGCCGGAGTCAACTCCATAGGTCTGCGCCGCCGCGGATATTCCAACGAGACCATCCGCGACATCCAGGAAATCTACCGCTATCTCTATCTCTCCGGACTCAACAACACCGATGCCATCAGCCGCATCGAGGCCGAACTCCCTGCATCGAAGGAGAGGGACGAGATTATACTCTTTGTCAGAAACTCTGGCCGCGGCATCATTCGCGGCTACGTATAAGACACCCTGCCGATGAGGCGGCGTGCCGTCATATCAGCCATCATCACAGGCATCGTCTGTGCAGCTGCAGCTGCGCAAACGGTGCCTTCTGTTTTAGCCTTGTCAGGCAAGAGTGGTGCCGGTCTTTCCCAGGCCATCAGGCGTGAGTTTACTCCCTCAAGGCTATGCCCTGATGCTGAATTGACCCTTTCGCTGGCCCACCCCTTCACCGGCGTGGAGATTCGGGTGGAGCAAGGAGTGCTACCACCCGGGTATACCCACGGCGAGGCCGTTCCGGCTTCGTGGTGGACTCATGGCGAATATGCCGACACGCTGACGCGCGATCTTGTCAACTGGCTTCCTCTCACGTCCGACATAGTCACCCATCGCCGCGACCTTCCACCTGGGCGGCAGGTTGAGAGCGTGGAGTATACAACCCCACTCTGGAGTGCCGGAGTGACGAATATCGAAGGTATTGACACAGAGCTTTATGTGCCTCCCGAGGCCTGGAAAGGGGCTTTGGCAAGAATCTATTTTCATATGTGTGTGCGCTATCCTTCGGGGTTCAGAGCACCCGTGGCCTACATGATGTTTACGCGCAATGCCTATCCCGGACTGACCGACTATGCCATATCGCTGCTGATGGAATGGCACCGACAGTATCCGCCCGATGCCCGGGAGATGGAGACTGACGATATGAAACAACGCCTGCAAGGCTCGGGCAATCCTTTTGTATCACACCCTGAACTGGCCGAATATCTTTGGGGCGACAAGCAGGGGGAGCCTTATGATGCCGGAGAAGACAGAGTGGCGCTACATTCTATATACAGGCTGGCCGACGAGTGGATATATCTGTTTTCGCCTCACATCCCCGCCGGGGCAGAGTGGTATGTAGACGGCCGCAGTGTGGGGACAGCCGAGCGAGTGTCCACACGTCAGCTTGGGGTGGGCGCCCATGACCTGATGTTTGTGAAGGCCGGGCGCAAGGGCAGAGTTATGATAAAGATAGAACCTTAGCCATGAAGTGGATTGTTGCCATTATATTGAGCCTATCAGCCTTATATCTGGGCTCATGCAGCTCGGAGACGCCACGCCAGCAAAGGCCTGCGCCTCCTCCGACAGAAGATGATGGGGAGCGACCCGGAGTTTCGCCGGGAATAGATCGCGACAAAGAGCTCTCCGACGATGTGTGGCGCTACTGTGGTGGCGCTCTGACACTGCGCTACGACCGTGGCGGAGTGCTCTTCACCTCCACTGAGGAGGGTGTGGAGATAGTCGACCTTGACGGAGCAGACTCCATCAGCGTCAGCCGTCTCCAACCGGGGCCCGACTCAGTGTGCAGCCATGCCTCTGTGAATATCAATGGCTTGAATCTCAGTCTGATATATATAAAGCTGCTTCAGCAATCGGCACGCAGCCAGTGGTATGAAGTGATGGCATCCGACTCTACTATGCATGTGCTCGTCATCCCGGCAGCGTCTTAGCAGCGGCGAGCTTCTCCACTTCGACGTGTGTCCAATAGCACCTCGGTGTGGGGTAAAGGATTGATTCACATAAACAAAACCTCGAAGAGGTGAAAATAGTTATAGCCCCATCACCTCTCCGAGGTTTGACTCGTTGTAATGGTCATAGCAGCGGGTTGAGGAGGTAGCTCAGCAGTATTCCGGCTTTGTTTTTCAGGCGCACGCGTGGATTGGTGAGAGATTCTTTGCGAAGACGTCTTATCTCGCTGAGACACTTGCGGTTTACCGTACTATACTTGGGCAAACGGCACGTCAGGAGATACATGTTGAAGCATGCACTGAGCCTTCTTGAGCGGGCGGCACGCAGCAGGGGCTCGTCGCCGGCGGCACGCTGCTCTATACCCTCGGTCACGGTGAGGACATCGAGGCGCGAGGAGGTGAATCGGTGTATGAAGCTGTCGGGGTTTGTGCGGTAGTGATAGACGATTTGATCTGTAGAGCAGACTTTTATGCCATTCAGCATGTAGAGGCGTGAGATAAACTCAAGATCTTCGTAATAGAGCCCGTCGACAAACATAGTCTGGCGCACTCGGTTGGTACGCATCAGCTTGGCCCACACAGAGCAGTGCCAGTCGATGTTTTGATACAGTGTGTTTATGAGGGCCGTGCGCCCGTCGGCGCATGACTGGCGAGAATGTCGGCGAGGTGTGACATGTTCTGAAGATGTAAACCCTGCTGTCACCACATCCGCTCCAGTGTTTTCGGCTATCTCCAACATGGCCGACAGAGCGTGGGGAAACAGCTTGTCGTCGGCGTCGACAAACGCAATCCATTCACCCTTGGCTTCACGTATGCCCACATTGCGTGCCGAAGCTTGCCCCTGATTTTTAGTGGTGATCACCCTCACGCCCGGATGCGAGGCAGCAATGAGGGGAGTGGAG
Source organism: Muribaculaceae bacterium (assembly GCA_023664185.1). Taxonomy (GTDB): domain Bacteria; phylum Bacteroidota; class Bacteroidia; order Bacteroidales; family Muribaculaceae; genus Duncaniella. The sequence continues at coordinate 507,136 of JAMPGA010000001.1, read as the reverse complement.
TCGGTCGACCCATCGTCGACCACGATAATCTCGGTCTCGCCACAGTCCTGCCCCGCTATGCTGTCAAGGCATTCGTCGAGCCACTGCGAGGCATTGTAGGCCGGTATGACAACCGAGATCATCTGTGGGAGAGCTTGTTATTTAATTGTAGTAGCCTTTCTGAGCTCAAAGCCAGCCGTGATGCCGTCATACTGCTCCAGCAGGGTTGTTATGGCCTTGAGGTTGCTGTTGTTTGAGAATGAGCTGAGTTTTTCCAATATGGAAATGAGCTTGCTCACATCAAAGGTCATTTCCATTTTGTCTTTGCTGCTGAGTTTGGTATAAGCCGTCATTGAGGCTACTTTGACCTTGCCGAGAGCCTTGAATTCCAGTGTCATGCAGTCTCCCTTCTCAGAGACCACCAGGTTGCCGCCCAGGCTGATGCGCTTCACAGCCATAGTGAAGGTAGAGTCGGAGTTGACGGTAAATACCAGGCCTGTCAGTCCGGCAGCCTTGTAGTAGGGAAGCAGCTTCTGCTCCACAGCCGCGGCGGCGGCGGCTCCTCCGGCCTTCAGCAGCAGATTGTCGCTCTTAAAGCTCACAGCTGGATCGGCATAGTTCCAGGTTCCGGTCAGATTTTCCATTGTCAGTTCTGCCGAACCGAGTCCCAGAGCATTGGCCTCACCTCCGATGAGATCGCCCAGACCGCCGCCTCTGTTTCCGGCCGATGTGGAGTCACTGGCCGCAGAGTTGCCTCCGCCTAGCATCCCCCCCAGTATATCGCGGGCGCTTTGGGCCTCGGCCATGGGGGAGAAGGCGAAGGAGAGAGAAAGGAGGATGATAAAGGAGGTGAGTATCTGCTTCATAGTACTGAAACTGAGAATATTAAAAACGCAATAGAGTATACAAGCATCAGCATTGCAGTGATGCCAAGCAGGGGGTTGAGCGCCGTGCCGGTGCGCAAAGTCAGGCGGTGGGAAACAGCAAAATGCAGTATGAGGTAAAGGGCTGGGACCGTCCATCCCCACGCCGATCTTTCCATCCAGGCCGGCATGGTGAGGAGGGCTGCTATAAAGCCGTTGGCCACATAGATAAAGGCGGTGACTTTGCGACCCAGCATCACTGCGAGGGTGTTCTTACCCACGGCCTTGTCGTCGTCGCGGTCGCGGTAATTATTGACTATCAATACATTCGCACCCATAAGCCCGATAGCAAGGGCATAAATCATCACTCTCCATTCCCACACGCCAGTGGCCAGAATATATGTGAGCGACACGGGCACGATGCCAAAGAAACATATCACAGCCAGCTCGCCCAGGCCGTGACGGCTCAGGGGCCAGGGGCCGGTGCTGTAGGCCATAGCACCGATGGCAATGGCTACGCCGGCTGCATACATCCATGGACGCCCATAGAGCCAGACGGTGATACAGCCTATGGCGCAGGCCACACCTAAGGTGAGAAATGTGGCCATCTTCATGGCTCGGGGAGTGAGATCGCCCTCGGTGACACCGCGTCTGGGTCCCACACGGCCAGCCTTGTCCAGGCCGTCGCGGTAGTCGTAATATTCGTTGGCGAAGTTTGACGATATCTGAGCGAGTACAGCGAAGGCCAGACACAGCATGAGCGCACACACAGACACTCTGGCTGTGCATACGCTCAGACCGGCGGCAAAGACAACGCCGGCCACCGACACCGGAAGCGTGCGCAGGCGCATTGCTTCAATCCAGCATCTGAGGGCCGAGGGGTGTCCTGCTGTCATTGTCACTCGAAGTTTGCGGCTATGGCGTCGGCAATGGCCTGCATCTGTTCGGCCGGGAGCGACTTTTTCTTGCTGAAGTCCATGTCGGCTTCAGAGTTGATGGGGAGAAGATGGATGTGGGTGTGAGGCACTTCAAGACCCACCACGGCCACACCAACCCTCTCGCAGGGTATGGCCTTTTCGATAGCCTTGGCCACACGGCGGGCAAATGAGAGCAGCTGGAGATATTCATCCTCGGGGAGGTTGAACAGATAGCTCTCCTCCTTGCGGGGTATGACGAGCACATGGCCCGGAGCCACGGGGTTGATGTCGAGAAACGCGTAGTGAGCCTCGTCCTCGGCCACTTTGTAGGAGGGTATTTCGCCAGCGGCTATCTTGCTGAAAATTGTTGCCATGATATTTGTGTGTGTGGGGTGTGAGTGAGGGGTGAATCAGAAGTTTATCTCGACAATCTCAAACTTCATGAGGCCGGCGGGCACGCGGATCTCCACAACCTCGTGGAGCTTGTGTCCCAGAAGGCCCTGGGCTATTGGGGTCGACGAGCCTATCTTCTTGGCCTTGAGGTCGGCTTCAGAGTCGGCCACAATGGTATATTCCATCACCATGCCGTTGGCCGTGTTTTTGATTTTCACACGGTTGAGTATCTGCACCTCCTCGGTGTTGAGATTGCTTTCGTCTATGATACGGCTCTGAGCCACGAGGTCTTTGAGCTTGGCAATCTTCATCTCAAGCATGCCCTGGGCTTCCTTGGCGGCATCATATTCTGAGTTCTCGGAAAGATCGCCTTTATCGCGGGCCTCGGCTATGGCTGCCGAGATGCGTGGACGCTCCACAGATTCGAGATAGGCGATTTCTTCCATTTTTTTCTTATAACCTTCTTTGGTCATATAAGTTATAGCCATGATAGCAGAGTATTTTTGTGTTTATGGGTTGGGTGAATACAGATTAAAAAAGAGAATCCCGAGGCTGAGGCTACGAGACTCCAAACAGTGATGTTTCAGAAATTTTCCCTTTTTTGTCAGTGCAAAGTTAGTCAATATCTTCCACATCAGGAAGGATTTAACAATCTTTAGGCAAAGATGCAAATACACCTCTGTGCCACTTGACACAGAGGTGTATTTGAGATGTTGAGGTGTTCTGACCGGATTAGATCCAGCGCACGTATGCGAAGTCCTGACGGTGGGGCAGGAGGGCGTTCTTGGGATATACGCGGTAGCCGTAGCGGAACACACCGGGATCGCGCAGGCGATCCTTGACCTCGTAGGTCACGATGTTGCCGTCGCGAGCCACTTCCTTGAACTGCATCTTCGACCAGAGCTTGGGCTCGTTGTCCTGAATCTTATCGATCACGAGTTCCACACCCAGATCGTCGGCCAGGCCGTTGGTGTCGAGCTTGATGATGGTGGTGAAGGGCTGGCCTGTGGTGTTGTTCTGGTGGATATCCTCGCGGGTGTTGATGTCAACAACCTTGATGCCGTCCCATGCGGCAGCCACTTTCTGTTTCCAAGCGGCAATCTCGCGTGCCACTTTGAAGTCGTCGGCGGTGAGCATGGCGTTGCGCTTAGCCTCGGGCTCGTAGAAGCGCGAGATGTAGTCCTCGATCATGCGCTGCATGGTATACTGCGGAGCGATATGGCCGATGGAGCGCTTGATATACTGCACCCACTCGGGCGAGTAGCCCTTGGAGTTCTTGGCGAAGTAGAGGGGTATAATCTCGTTTTCGAGCATCGAGTAGATGGTGGCAGCGTCGAGCTGATCCTGCTGACCCTGGTCGGTGTATGTGCGCTTGTCGGTGAGTGCCCAGCCGGCCTGCTCGTCGAGACGGTAGCCTTCATACCACCATCCGTCGAGCACCGAGAAGTTGAGCACGCCGTTCATCTCGGCCTTCTCGCCCGATGTGCCCGAAGCCTCGAGGGGACGTGTGGGGGTGTTGAGCCAGATGTCCACGCCGGTGACGAGGCGCTTGGCCACGATCATGTTGTAGTCCTCGAGGAAGATGATCTTGCCCTGGAACTGAGGCATTCTGGAAATCTCCATGATGCGCTTGATCAGGCCCTGACCGGCGCCGTCGGCGGGGTGTGCCTTGCCCGAGAAGATAAACTGCACGGGGAACTGCTCGTTGTTGACGATGCGGGCCAGACGGTCGAGGTCGG
>JAMPGA010000001.1:455934-503145 GCA_023664185.1 Muribaculaceae bacterium | reverse complement strand
ATAACACTTCGTAAACTGACTTCTATTAACAATTATTTTTAAACAACCTCTTACTGTTAGATAGATGCTGCAAATTTACCTCCTTTACATATAATATAGTGGTAAAATTGGGTCAAACGACCGTAAAATCATCTCTATGGCTCATTGAGGTCTATAATTCAAGGAAAAGCGACAGAAGACGAGAGAAATTCACACACATTTTTTAACCTTGTGTAAAATATTTTTCGTAAATTTGCACCCAAATCTATACCATTCATTCATCACGGTTCATACCCCTACACGTAAATGAATAATCTAATAACCATTTCACCGTCGCCCCATGCGCAGACGCCCACCACAGTGCAAAGGTTGATGCTGCATGTCATCATTGCCTTGATTCCGGCAGTCCTGGTGGCGCTCTATTACTTCGGCATAGGTGCCGCAATCGTCATCGCCACCTCTATTATAGGATGTGTGGCAGTGGAGTATCTCATCACCCGGTTCATGCTTGGCCAGACCCCCAATCTGGGCAATCTCTCGGCCGTGCTCACCGGCTTGCTTCTGGCACTCAACCTTCCGTCCAACCTCCCAGTGTGGACCATCCTGATAGGCTGCGTAGTGGCCATCGGCATAGGCAAGATGGCCTTCGGCGGTCTGGGATGCAACATATTCAACCCCGCTCTGGTGGGACGTGTATTCCTGCTTCTGTCGTTTCCCGTGGCCATGACCACATGGCCTGTGCCCGGCACCACCGGCTACACCGACGCCCAGACCGGCGCAACAGTGCTCGGACTGCTCAAGCAGCACCTCATCGAGCCCTCTGACGTATGCCTGCTCGACTCCGCCATCGGCAATGTGGGCGGCTCGCTCGGCGAAGTCGGCGCCATAGCCCTGGTGATCGGATTTATCTATATGCTCTGCATGAAGGTTATCACATGTCACATCCCCGTAAGCATCGTCGGCACCGTGGCCATCTTCTCGCTGCTGGTGGGTGCACCCGTGGGTGTGGAGATCCTCTCGGGCGGCCTTCTGCTCGGCGCCATCTTCATGGCCACTGACTATGTCACATCGCCCATGTCACACAAGGGTCAGATAGTATACGGCGTGATGATCGGCATCATCACCCTGATCATTCGGCTTTGGGGAGCCTATCCCGAGGGCATGTCGTTTGCCATCCTCATAATGAATGGTGTCACACCGCTCATCAACAGATATATGAAACCCCGCAAGTTTGGAGAAAGGAGGGCTGCAGCATGAAGTCGTCGCTTCTCAACATGGTGCTCTCGCTGGGCATCATCACTATAGTGGCCGCCGGCCTCCTGTCGTGGATCTTCACCATCACAGAGCAGCCCATTGCCCAGGCCAACCTCAACAAACAGATCGAGGCCGTAAAGGCCGTGACACCCGAGTTTGACAACGATCCTGTGGCCGAGGCCGTGGAGATCACCCCCGCAGGCGAGGATAAAGCCCTCAAGGTGTTCCCCGCACGCAAGGATGGCCAGCTCGTGGGCGCAGCCGTGGAGAGCTACTCATCCAAAGGCTTCTCGGGCGACATCAAACTCATCTACGGTTTTGACCAGAACGGCGTCATCACCGGCTATGCCGTGATGGAACATGCCGAGACCCCAGGCCTCGGAGCCAAGATGGGCGATTGGTTTAACGAAGGTGGTAAGGGCAACGTCATCGGCATGAACGCCACCGAAGGCTCCCTCACCGTCAGCAAAGACGGCGGCCAGGTTGACGCCATTACCGCAGCCACCATCACATCGCGTGCATTCCTCGATGCCCTCAACCGCGCCGCTGCCGCCTTTACAGCACTCAAAGCCGAGGAGAACTAACCATCACACCCACATGTAACATCTCCACACAGCCATGAATTCAAAACTCAGAATCCTATACAACGGCATCATCGCCGAAAACCCCACCTTCGTGCTGCTGCTGGGCATGTGTCCCACGCTCGGCACCACAAGCAGCGCCATCAACGGCATGTCGATGGGCCTGGCCACTATGGGTGTGCTCATCTGCTCGAACGTCGTGATCTCAATGATCAAGAATCTCGTGCCCGCCAAGGTGCGCATCCCCGCCTACATCGTGGTGATCGCCACCTTCGTGTCGATACTCCAGCTGGTGATGCAGGCCTATGTCCCCGCACTCTATGCCACCCTGGGTCTGTTCATCCCACTTATCGTTGTGAACTGTATCCTGCTGGGCCGCGCCGAAGCCTTCGCCTCGCGCCACGGCGTGTTTGACTCGCTGCTCGACGGTATCGGCATCGGCCTGGGCTTCACACTGGCCCTCACCATCCTGGGTGCTTGCCGCGAATTTCTCGGCACAGGTGCCATCTTCGGTGCCACAATCTATCCCGAGTCGTTCGGCTCGCTGGTATTCGTGCTGGCGCCCGGAGCCTTCATAACCCTCGGTCTTCTCATCGCACTCTTCACCAAACTCAGAACCAAATAAGCCATGCTCGAATATATCTCCATCATCATCACGGCGATATTTGTCAACAACATCGTCTTCGCCCAGTTCCTGGGCATTTGCCCCTTCATCGGAGTATCGCGCAAGCTGTCGTCTGCCGTAGGCATGGGCGCAGCCGTAACCTTCGTCATGGTTCTGGCCACCACAGTGGCCTGGCTGCTTCAGGAACTCGTGCTCGATCCCTTCGGGCTGGGCTTCATGCAGACCATCGTCTTCATCCTGGTCATCGCTGCCCTGGTGCAGATGCTCGAAATCATCCTCAAGAAGATAGCCCCCGCGCTCTACAGTGCCCTGGGTGTGTTCCTGCCCCTCATCACCACCAACTGCGCCGTGCTCGGTGTGGCCATCGAGGTGACCCGTAAGGGCTTCAACCTGGGCGAATCTGTGGTCTACGCCTTCGCCATCGCCGTGGGCTTCACCATGGCCATCTCCATCTTTGCCGGCATCCGCGAGCAGCTCCAGCTCGCCTCTGTGCCCAAGGCAATGAAAGGTGTGCCCATCGCCCTCATCTGCGCCGGCCTCCTGGCCATGGCCTTCATGGGCTTCTCAGGCATCAAGATCGGATAAACGCAAAATCACGTTACTCCACATATCCCAGTGTCTGCCCCAACGTCGGGGCAGACACTTTTTTTTGCGTCCCGAGCGAACTATCGAGGGGTGCAACACGTTATACAACCAAACGTCGAACTATTGTTATCTATGAAAGGGATTGTAAGATTGTTAATGGTGTTAACAGCGATAATTCCCTTGAGCCTTCGGGCTCAAGGGATAGCTGATATTGCCCGTAGGCTGCTGCAGACGGGGTGTTATGACGCCGAAGCCTCTCTGAGTGTAACCCTTCCGCAGACCGATACCGACGTGACCTATACTCTTGGACTCAACTCGATGGCTACACCGGCCGATACTCTCTCGCCAGCCTCTTATATGGTGGATTGGAGTCTGCCCACACCTTCGGGCACAGTCGAGGGGTTTACGGCTTACTATGACGGCAATCTCTACCGCTTCCGCGATCAGCGCCTGCAGGAATATCATCTGGATTGGGATGCAATGCCATTTCAGAAGAAGGCGGCCGGAGGGGGCGTGCAGCGCTCGGCTCAGTTTGTCAACCTCCTGCCTCAGTATCTGGGATATGAGCTGCTGGAGATGATCCCCGACAGCGCGTATACCCTGACTCTGAACCACGACGTGAAGTATGGCGGCCGCAGCCTCGACGAGATATACTGCGTGATGATCGTGATGGACAATGTGGTGATGGAGCGTCGCTATCTGCTTGACCCTGAAACATCGCTCCCCGTAAGAGTTGTGACCGAGAGCAGCCCCGGCGCCATATCGGAGCAGACCATCATTGTGGACTATACCACAAATCCCAGCCCGCAATGCGCGCAGCTGAGCGAAGAGATGCTCGTGGAGCACTATCCCGAGGTGTTTGAGAAATACCGTGTGAGCAACTTCCGCATAGAAAATCTGCGCGACACTCCCCTACCCGCTTTTGCACTGCCCACCATCACCGGAGAGCGCCACATACACCATCGTGGCGACCCCTTCCGCCAACCCACCTTGATAGCCATAATAGACCCGACGTCACAGTCGTTCAACTCCGAGCTCATCGCAGCCCTGAGGCAGTCGGCAGCCGGAGCCTCGAGCCCTGCGGATCTCATCATGGCCTTCACCACCACTAATGCCGACCTGGCCGAACAGGCTGCAGGGAACATTCGCGAGGGGGAGACAATGCTGCTCAACGCCCGCTCGCTGGCACGCGACTGCGGCGCTACAGACCTGCCAGTAGTGCTCGTGGCCGACCGCAGCGGAATGGTGAGAAACGTGGTGCTGGGCTACAACAAAAACCTTTCGGAAATTGTTTTACAATCGCTTGAGCTTCTATAATATCCCGATTTTCTAACACTCTAAACTATCGATATGGAAACCGTATTTTTCAAAGGCACAGCATGCCACACTTGCGGCACCGTTCCCGGCATCGGTGAAACCGCCCCTTGCTTCCACCTGGCCAGCCCCGACCTGTCGCAGATAATTTGCTCCGACTTTGCGGGCAAGCGCGTGGTTCTCAATGTCTTTCCCAGTCTCGACACTGAGGTGTGTGCACGCTCGGTGCGCCGCTTCAACGAGGAGGCCGCACGCCTCGACGACGTATCCGTGATATGTGTGTCCATGGACCTTCCCTTTGCCATGGGTAGATTCTGCACCGTAGAAGGCATCAAAAATGTGCTCTTTGGCTCGGCCTTCCGCTCGCCTCTGTTCGGACAGAAATACGGCCTCCAGCTCGTCGACGGTCCGCTGGCCGGACTCCTCACCCGCGCCGTCATCATCCTCGATGAGAACCGACGCGTCATCTTCCGCGACCTCGTAAGCGAAATCACCAACGAGCCCGACTACGAGGCTGCCCTCAAAGTGCTCCGCAAGGAAGATTGAGGAATTGAGAATGGAAAAATGTCCCAGCCACGCCTCGAACAGGCGGTTATAATCAAAGCCCCACGCTTTGGCGTGGGGCTTTGATTATCAATTAGATATAGCCTCGAAGTGGTCGCATAGCCCAACCCCACACTCTGGGTGCGGGGCTATAATTATTTTCGCCTCTTCGAGGCTGAGCGTCGACGACACCCTACGGGGCCGCTTTACTATCTAAAACACTTACACCCGAGGGTGAGCCCCCGGGCTATTATGCCGCGCCCCTACAGGGGCACCTCAACTCTCTCTTCTCAATTCTCCCTTTTTCAATTCTTAATCACATCCAGGCCCAGGAGACCTCGGCGCAGATGGAGGGTGATGTGGGAGCCTCGGCGCAGTTTTATGTAGCGTGCAGGCGTGAGGCGCTGCTTGTGGAGCCGGCCGTCGGGAAGACGGAAATCGGCATAATAAACCTGATACGCGTCGCCACTGGCCACATATCGCCTGCCCACACGCCTTGAGCGATGGCGCTCTTCCTGATATTTCCTCTCGATCTCGGCTTTGATTGTGCGTGAACTCTCAGCCGATGCGCCATAATAATTGATGGCATAGAAAGCTGCAAGGAGCACACCTGTAGCCACTACGGTATGAACAATGGTGTTGATCCACACCGATCCGGTCGACGTGACTGGTCGCCACACATTGCGCAGCAATAGGCTCGTGGCCAATGAAAGCAAGAGGGCAACCGACAACGGCCCCCACCACGCCACAAACGTCAGTGAATGCAGCCCTATGGCCCAGCCGTAGCACCCCAGGGTGACGATTGCGACAACAAAAATCAATATTTTGGCAGATATAGACTTGGTCATAATTGTCAAATCAAGTAACTTTGCAGTGCAAAAATACAAAAAAATGAAGACAATCAGAATCATCTTGGCCGCACTGTGTGTGGCCTTAGCCATGCCTGTATCAGCACAGTTCAATCTCAAAAAAGCTATCAGCGCAGCCCAGAAAGGAGTAGAAGCACTCACTCTGACCGATGCACAGATGGCGGCCTATGTGAAGGAGTCGGTAGACTGGATGGACGCAAACAATCCCGTGCTACCCGAGGACAATGAATATACCAAGCGCCTGCGCCGACTCACCGACGGCATAACCGACGCCGACGGTATACCGCTGAATTTCAAGGTTTATCATGTGGTCGACATCAACGCCTTTGCCTGCCCCGACGGTAGTGTGCGTGTGTTCTCGTCGCTGATGGATATAATGAACGACGACGAGCTGCTCGGTGTGATAGGTCACGAGATAGGCCATGTGATGAAGCATCACTCCAAAAACGCTTTCAAAAACCAGCTCATGACCGGAGCCCTGAAGGATGCCATAGCATCGACCGGAGGCAAGGCTGCCGCGCTGACCGAGTCGCAGCTGGGCGAGCTGGGCGAGAGCCTCATCAACGCCAAATACTCGCAGAAACAGGAGAAAGAGGCCGACGATTGCGGCTACGACTTCCTGGTGGCCAACGGCAAAAACCCCTGGGGAATGGTGATGGCCTTCGAGAAGCTGCAGAGCATGGAAGGGGGCAAAGCCCAGCAGAGCTATATCTCCAAGATGTTCTCCTCGCACCCCGACACCCAAGCCCGCATCGATGCCATGACAAAACGCTGCATCAAAGACGGATACAAACGTCCCGCGGAGTAATTCCTTGTAATTGAGAGTTGGGGCTGAGAATTGAGAATAGCCATATGAGCCGCGCCCCCTACAGGGGCACCCCAACTCTCAATTCTCAGCTCTCCATACTAAATTTCAAGGAGTCGATTATGTGGGGGACGGTGAGGGAGTAAAGGGCGGCGGTTTCGGTGCGCAGGCGGTTGTCGCCGAGGGTCACCGGGAGGAATCCGGCCTGGAGAGCCGACTGTATCTCTATGGGATCGAAATCCCCTTCGGGGCCTATCAGTATCAGTGTGTCACGCCGGGGTGCGCAGGCGTTGGCAAAATCCACGCGGGGTATCGTAGGGTCGCAGTAGGCCACGAAACGCTGCGCTTCGGGCATCACATTGATTATGTCGGGGAACGGTGTGAGAGGCCACACCGTGGGGCAGACGGCCTTGAGCGACTGCTTCATGGCCGAGATGGCTATCTTCTCGAGACGCTCGGTCTTGAGCTCGCGCCGCTCGCTGCGTCGACACAGCAAAGGGATAATATCGTTTACGCCGATTTCGGTCATCTTCTCCACCATCCATTCCATGCGGTCGAGATGCTTGGTTGGAGCCACAGCCACAGCCAGACGCTGCGGCCAGGGCAGAGGCTTATGCTCGACGGCTACTATCTCGACGGCGGCATGCTTGGAGTGTGCGTCGGCCAGGCGGCATGTGTAGACGTTGCCTCGGCCGTCGACTACCTGCAGCTCGTCTCCCTCGGCCATGCGCAGCACACGCACCGCGTGGCGCGAGTCGCTCTCGGGCAGAGTGAGAGTTTCGGCTATGTCGGGTGAAAAGAACTGTATCATTTCTCCATCTCGCCCACCGCGCCTTCGGGAGCCGAGTCGGTCTCCTTGACCTCAGCGCTCACAGTGGAGGGTGCGGGGGTCTTATTGTCCTTGAATATTATCATGAAGAACACGGCTACCACCAGTGCATAGGCGGCAAAGATAAACCATGCATGTGTCCAGCCGGTATGTTGAGCCTCGGGAGTGGTCTGCGAGAACACCAGATGGTTCACGATGGCCTGGGCCGAGAGAGTACCCACAGTGGCTCCGATACCATTAGTCATCACCATAAACAGCCCCTGGGCTGACGAGCGAATGGAGGGGGAGGTCTGCTGATCCACGTAGAGGCCGCCCGACACATTGAAGAAATCGAAGGCTATACCGTAGACAATGCATGAGAGCACCAGCAGCCACAGACCCGAGCCGGTGTCGCCGAGGCCAAAGAATCCAAATCGGAGCACCCACGCAAACATGGCCATGAGCATCACGCCCTTTATGCCGAATCGCTTCAGGCAGACGGGTATGAGCAGTATGCAGAGGGTCTCGCTCATCTGGGAGAGCGAGATGAGAGCATTGGCGTTGCGTGCGCCCCAGGTGTCGGCATAGCGGGCTATATCGCCAAACGAGGTGATAAAGATATTGCCATACGAATTGGTGATCTGGAGTGAGACGCCAAGGAGCATACTGAATATGAAAAAGATGGCCATTTTCTTGACCTTAAAGAGCTTGAAGGCCGAGAGTCCCAGCGAGTCGGCCAATGAGCCCGATGCCGACTTGTTGACCGGACACTTGGGCATGGTCAGCGCATAGGCGGCCAGGCAGAAACTCAGAACAGCCGATGTGATGAGCTGCAGGGCGTTGGTTTGAAACTGTGTGAAGTTTACAAACAGCATGGCGCATATGAAACCTATGGTGCCAAACACTCGGATGGGCGGGAAGTGGGTGATGGTGTCGAGCCCCTCTCGGGTCAGGGCATTGAAGGCCACTGAGTTGCTCAGACCGATAGTGGGCATGAAGAAAGCCACCGAGACGGTATAGAGCGTGAAGAGGGGTGCAAACTCAATCTGCGAGGCTGTGAGAGCGTATATTCCGGCTGCGCCCATAAAGGCTCCGGCCAGCACATGACACAGACTCAGCATGCGCTGCGCCTGTATCCAGCGGTCGGCCACGATACCCACGAGAGCAGGCATTATGAGCGAAACTATGCCCTGGACGGCATAAAACCATCCTATCTGCCTGGCCAGGCCCACAGAGCCCAGGAAGTTGCCTAACGAGATTAGATAGGCGCCCCAGACGCCGAATTCAAGGAAGTTCAAGGCGGAGAGCCGCACTTGTATGGGCTTGATTTTTGCCATGGTATTACGATGAGAAATAGGTGTGTTTATTTGTCTTGTTGTTCGTCTCTCTTCTTTTTAAGGATAGCCGATATGCGGGCCGCCTCCTCGTAGTCCTCGCTTTCTATCAGATCGGCCAGGGTGCGCTCTAGCTCGGCTATGGTGTAGTTTTCCACCGGAGCCTCTGTGCGTCCGGTGTCGGGAGCTGCGGAGGCTGATGAATCGGACACTTCAACCTCTTCCATCTCGAATCCGGTCTCGGCCAAAACCTCGGGAGTGGTGTATATAGGGGCGCCGGTGCGCATGGCCAGGGCCACGGCGTCGGATGTGCGCGAGTCTATGCTGATAGTGCGGTCGCCGTCGGTGAGAGTGAGCTCTGAGTAGAAAATGCCATCCTCAAACCTGTAGATGGTGACCTCTGTGAGCTTAATGCCGAAAGCCTTGAATATCCCCGGAAAGAGATCGTGGGTAAGGGGGCGCGGAGGCACCACGCTTTCAATCTTCATGGCTATGGCCTGCGCCTCGGCTGCGCCTATCATCACGGGTATGCGATAGGGGCCGTCGGTCTGTGCCAGTATCAGCGCGAAGACGCCTGTCTGCACCTGGCTGTATGAGATGCCGAGGACTCGGAGGGGTATGCGGTTGTCTTCCATGATTATATAACGTTTCGGCCGGTGATAATTCCGCTGCCGAGGCAAATATCTTTGTCGGGAGTGTAGATCACGGCAAACTGTCCGGGAGCTATGCCCTGTACAGGTTCCTGGCTTTCAATGATATACTCGCTATCGTTGAGGCGACTGAGGCGCCCGGCTATATACTGGGGAGTGTGGCGGTTCTTAAACTGTATCTCCACTCCGTCACACTGCTCGGGCCAGGGGTTGCGCGTCAGCCAGTGCATCTCGTCGAGGTGGAGGGTGCGGCCATACTGCTTCTCGGTGTCATATCCGCGCGACACGTAGATAACGCCGTCGTGGACATTCTTTTTCACCACAAACCATGGGCCACCACTGAGTCCCAGGCCTTTGCGCTGCCCTATGGTGTGAAACCACACACCGCGGTGCTCGCCCAGCTTGCGGCCAGTCTCTATCTCCACGATAGGGCCGGGCTTCTCGCCCAGATGGCGGCGTATGAAGTCGTTGTAGTTTATCTTGCCCAGAAAGCATATGCCCTGACTGTCGCGTCGGAAGGCGTTGGGGAGGTTCTGCTCAACGGCTATCTCGCGCACACGAGCCTTGGGTATATCGCCGATGGGAAACATAAGATGGGAAAGCTGGCTGTAGGATATGCGGCACAGGAAGTCGGTCTGATCCTTCACAAGATCGGGGGCTGTGGTGAGCCATGTCAGGCCGTCTATCACGCGTGTGCCGGCATAGTGGCCGGTGGCAGTGCGGTCGAAGGCATGCCCCCAACGCTCCTCGAAGAAGCCGAACTTGATCATCTTGTTACACATCACGTCGGGGTTGGGAGTGAGGCCCTGGCGCACAGTGTTGAGGGCATATTCCATTACATTGTCCCAATACTCCTCGTGGAGGTTGACCACTTCGAAGGGCAAACCGTAGCGCCGGGCTATCACCTGACACATCTCAATATCCTCCTCGGCGGCACAGTCGCCACGGCCATCGTCGAGACCTATGCGTATGTAGAAGAGATGCAGGTCGTGGCCCTGCTCAACAAGGCGGTGCACTGCCACAGCGCTGTCGACGCCTCCTGATATCAGTACTGCTATTCTCATACCTGCGGGTTATCAGACCTCCTCGAGTTCCTCCTCCTCATCCTTGTCACGGGCGTTGATGATGAAGAGCGATATGAAATAGTCAAGCGATATCTTGCCCGGACCGGCTATGAGCATCCACAGATAGATGCCTATAAACATTATGGGGAGATAGCCGGGGTCGGTGGAGTCCAGACCGTAGACCGGGAGATTGGGCACCATGTCGTGGAGTATGTAGTATTCTGCTGCACACATGGCTCCGATGAGCGGCAGGGTGGAGAGGCGTGTAAGAAATCCCACCATGATGAGCAGCGAGCACACCGTCTCGATCACTATCATGAGTATGAGCGATGTGGTGGGCGACAGCGAGAAGACCGTGGGAAATGTGAGACATAGCTCTTCGTAGTGCACCATGTGGCGGATGCCGAACTGGAGCATCATGATTCCTACGAACAGACGCATGAAGAGGCGTCCGAGATTGGTGTAGGTATAGCCTGTGAGGCGCAGAAAGCAGTTTACTATGGGTGAATCGAGCATGATGAGAGTGTGTGTGAGAGGGGGGCTATCGTTTCTTAAGTTGGCGTGTCACGTCGAGCAGCTGGTCGGTGTCCAGATGTTTGAAGCGTATCTTGTTGCCTAGCCCCAGCACATAGAAGTCGGGGGTGCCGTTGCGCAGGTCGAAAGTCAGATCGGCGTCGGGAGCAGCTCCCACCGTCCACTCGGCGGGCATCTCGGCTGCATATTGGCGCCACTTTTCGTCGGGCTCCACCAGCGAAATGGCCACCACGCGGAGCTTGCCCTCCTTGATGAGCTCGTTTGTAGAAATGTCGGCACTAAGGCGCACACGCGCCATGGAGCAGCCCGAGCAGTCTGGATCGTTGAAAAATAGCACCGTCACCTGGGTGGAGTCGGGAGTGAGGCGCGATGTAGAGCCGTCGGGGAGAGTGAACTCTATTTCGGGCGCCTGTGTGCCCACCATATTGTTTTTCAGAATAGTGGCCTGCTGAGCAAATCGTGCCTTCTCGGCCTTGTCCACGCGCCGGTTTGAGGCCACGGCCTCAGCAAAGGGGAGATAAAGATCGTCGATCCAGGCGCGGGCAGTGTCGCCATAGAGCATTCCCTCGGCAATGTTGGCCAGATACACCTGATCCTTGGGCTGCTTTTCCAGCTTTTTCATCAGGTCGGCGGCATTCTTAATGGCTGTCTTGGGGGTGGCATTGGCAATGATGGTGAGATAGGTCTTGAACTCCTCGCCCATGCGCGCACGGTTGGAGAAGGCCTTGCCCAGGTCGCAGAAATCAAAAAAGTGTTCGGCCAGATAGTCGCATCGACCTGAGAAGGTGCGTATCGAGTCGGGCACGATGGGATACTGGAAGTATCTGTCAGTCTGTGAGGCGTCAGTCTGCGCTCCGGCTGCGAGAGCCGTGAGCATTAAAAGACAGAATATTAGTCGCTTTAACATTGTGGTCTGAGTGATGATGTCCGGTTTTTGACTGTTAGAATCACAAAGTTAATGAAAAAAACGCGACAGCGTGTTGCCCCGGGGTTAAAAAAATCAAAAAATCCCCGCCGCAGCCCTGGGGCACGGCGGGGAAAAAGGTAGATTCTAATGTCGTTGATGTTCAATCAACTTTAGTTGTCGTGGACGGCGGCGTCGAGCACAGCTACCGAGATGAGGTTGATGATGTCGCGCACGTCGGCATCCACGTTGATGAAGTGGATCGGCTTCTTCAGACCCATCTGGATCGGGCCGATGCTCTCGCCCACGCCCATCTCCAGCATGATGCGGTAGGCGGCGTTGGCTGCCGAGAGGTTGGGGAACACCAGGGTGTTGACATCGCGACCCTTGAGGCGGTTGAAGGGGAACACCTTGTCGCGCACGGGGGTGTTGAAGGCATAGTTGATCTGCATCTCGCCGTCGATGGCCAGCTCGGGAGAGAGGGCGTGCATGCGGTCGACCACGCTGTGCACCTTCGAGCACTCGGCCTCGTTGTTTGAGCCGAAGTTTGAGTATGACACCAGTGCCATGACGGGCTCATGGGCATAGAACTTCACGGCGTCGGCTGTGAGGCGTGTGATGTCGTAGAGGGTCTCCTCGTCGGTGGTGCCGTTGATCATGGTGTCGGCCAGGAAGTATGTGCCCTTAGTAGTTTCAAGCACGTGGAGAGTGGCGAAATGGTTGTATCCGTCGCGCAGACCCACCACTTCGCGGGCTATATCGGCAGCCTTGTTGTTGGCCGAACGTATGCCGGCGATATAAGCGTCGGCGTCTCCGTTCTCCACCATCATCATGCCGAAGTAGGGGCGGTCGAACATCTTCTCGAGAGCGCTCTCGAAGTTTTCGCCCTGGCGCTGGCGTTTCTCGGCCAGCAGGCGGGCATATTTTTCGCGGCGGGGAGCTTCACGGTCGTGGCGCAGGTTTACTATCTCGATGCCCGAGATGTCGATGCCCAGGCGTGCAGCGCGCTTGCCTATCATCTCCTCGTTGCCCAGCAGGATGGGTATGCAGAGGCCGTCAGACGATGCGATGGCGGCGGCACGGAGCATATTGTCGGTGTTGGCGTCGGCAAATACCACGCGCTTGGGGTTTGAGCGGGCAGCTTCGTGGATGCGGCGGGTAAACTTGCGGTCGTTGCCTTTGAGGCGCAGCAGTTTCTCGTCGTATGCCTCCCAGTCTTCAATGGGTCGGCGAGCCACGCCGCTGTCCATAGCGCCACGAGCCACGGCGGGAGCCACAGCGGTGAGCAGACGCGGATCGAAGGGGGTGGGCACAATGTATTCGCGTCCAAACTTGAGGTTCGACTTGCCATAGGCGGCATTGACCACTGGGGGCACCGGCTTGCGTGCTATCTCGGCAATGGCCTTGACGGCATATATCTTCATGGTCTCGTTTATCTCCGAGGCTCCGCAGTCGAGGGCTCCACGGAATATATAGGGGAAGCCCAGCACATTGTTGATCTGGTTGGGGAAGTCGGAGCGGCCTGTGGCCATGATGAGGTCGGGACGGGTCGAAGTGGCCAGATCGTAATTGATTTCGGGGTCGGGGTTGGCCAGAGCAAACACGATGGGTCGGGGAGCCATGGACTTGATCATCTCGGGTGTCACCACATCCTTCACCGACAGTCCCAGGAAGACGTCGGCGTCAACCATGGCCTCAGCCAGGGTGGTGATGGGGCGCGAGGTGGCAAAGAACTGCTTCTGCGGGTTGAGGTCCTTGCGGCGGTCTGTGATAACACCCTTGGAGTCGACCATAACCACATTTTCCTTCTTGACACCGAGAGCCATATAGAGCTTGGTGCAGCTCACAGCGGCAGCGCCGGCGCCGTTTACCACGAGGCGGATGTCCTCAATCTTCTTGCCCTGGATTTCGAGGGCGTTGAGCAAACCGGCCGACGAGATGATGGCTGTGCCGTGCTGGTCGTCGTGCATCACGGGGATGTCCATCTCGGCCTTCAGACGGGTCTCTATTTCAAAGCACTCGGGAGCCTTGATATCCTCAAGGTTGATGCCGCCAAATGTGGGGCCGAGAGCCTTGACTATCTGGATAAACTTCTCAGGATCCTTCTCGTCCACTTCTATGTCGTAGCAGTCGAGACCAGCAAAAATCTTGAAGAGCAGAGCCTTGCCCTCCATCACCGGCTTGCCTGCGAGAGCACCGATATTGCCCAGGCCGAGCACGGCGGTTCCGTTTGAAATCACGGCCACGAGGTTGCCGCGATCGGTGTAGTCATATGCCTTTGTGGGGTCGTCCTGGATCTCCAGACAGGGATAAGCCACGCCGGGCGAATAGGCCAGAGCAAGGTCGGCCTGCGAGGCATAGGGCTTAGTGGGGATTACTTCTATTTTGCCGGGGCGCGGATAACGATGATAATCCAGCGCCATCTCTTTAGTTACTTTTGCCATTGTTTTGACGTTTAGAGTATTTTCATGGTATGCAAAATTACAAAAAAAAGAAACAACATGCGTTGTTTTTTCTTCTGAAATTACAACGCATGTGTGGAAATTACTGAATATTATTGATTTTTACCGCATAGTGAGCATTTCATCTATGCCTATAGGGTATGGACAGATATAGGATTATAGCAGCAGCGATACAAGCAATGCAGATTGCTACCCCCATAGCCGAAGTGGGGAGAGAAAAGTTAAATACGATCCATGCCAAAGGGAAAAGAGCAAGTGTTAGAGCAAAACCTTTGAAATATTTTTGGCGGTAGAACAGTTGACCCAGCCTGTAGCTCTTTGCTCTGCTTGTTCCGGGATATTGTTTTCTGGCCATTTCTATCGTTAAGAGATACTGATGACGCAGGCCGTATACAGCCACTCCGATCATTGCAATCCACAGACACAGGAACACCTTAAACTGCCATTGGGATATCAGCTCGGTAAGATCCGTTGACGTCGATAAAATGCCCACTATCACAATTAAGAATATGCCTGCAGCTATGAGGCCATATGTTAGAGGACTGCGGTATAGAAGATTGTCACAAGACATAGATCTTATTTTTTCACAAACATACAAAATAAAATTGAGAATACTCATTATGATAATAAAAAAACCGCCCGGCTCTGCTGCGAGGTGCAGGGGTGAGCCGGGCGGAGCTATCAGAGGGTGATGATTATTTCTTAACTACGGTGCAGAAGTAGGGTCGGGCTGCGAGGTTGAGGGTGATGACGTATTCACCTTCGCCGGGGCTGGGGATGTTGGCTCCGCCTACTGTGAGGTCGTTCAGGTCGCCGCCAAGGTTGATGTCCCAGTTGTCGTTCATTCTGAACTTGTATTCACCGTTCTTCATATTGACAGTGGCTGTCCAGGTGAGGAAGTCGGCCGAAGGCTCGAAATTGGTCTGGCCGCCCCACTCTGTAGGTGTGGCATCACCGATCACTCCGAGGGTTGTGATTTCGGTGAGCGAGTATGAGAGAGTCTCAAGATTTACAGTGACCCAGTAAAGGGCGTCCTTGGGTGCGTTGATGTTTCCGGCACTGCCATCCATGCTGAGCTTGCCCTCGCCGCCGTCTCCGAAGTTCACACCGTCCCAATTGGGAGCAGTGGTGATCTTGAAGCCGCCTTTGAGATGCACAAAGCCGCTATAGTTCTTATAGTCGGTGGTGGTGAGGGTCTGCGAGGCAGCCTGGTTCCAGCCGTTGGAATCGCCGGGGGTGTAGAGCTGCTTGTAGGCCACGCTTGTGGTGAACACCAGTGTGCCCATGTCGAGCTTGAGCTGGTAGGGGTTGGCTTCGTCGATGAGCATATAGTTCACCTCGGTACCCTGGGTGGCGATGAGCAGGTTGTTGCCCTTGAGGTCGACAGCAGCGCCGGGATATTCACCGCCCCAGGCCATGGTCTGGACGTTGCCTGAAGCTACGGTTGACTCTGGAACGATGACAAACTCATAGCCAGCGCCGGTGACATCGAGAGTGACACTGAAGTTGGGGTCGTCGTAGGGGTCATATTCCGAGTGGCTCATCTTGATGCCCTGGGTCACGTCCCAGTTGCAGAAAGAGCCCACTACATAGTAGTTTTCCTCGATGACGTGTCCGTAGGTATCGAGAGGAATCACGTCGACAGGAATGGTGTTATACCACACCTTCTCGCCGCCCATGCGGACAGACTGCGAGCCGTTGACGGCATAGACGGGGAAGCGCACATAGCCCTTCTTCTCTGCCGGGCGCTTGCCATAGAGCTCCTTGAAGGCAGCATCCCAGTCGTCGGGGTTGACAAGAGCCTCACCTTCGGCACCCATGGTGGCCTTCACCTGCACGGGTTTGGCAAAGTCCTCTGTGGCAGAATATTCCATGAAGGGGATGCTGGGCTCGAAGCCTTCTGGCCAGTCGGTGGGGGTCTCCACCTTTGCCACGTTTACCGAGCCGTCGGCATCGTTGACGGTCTGCAGATTTATCACACCGCTCATACCTGTGCCCGACACAACCTTGACATTGTTGGCGTCAACACCCGGAAGTTGCGGATTGGTCTGCGGCAGGGAGTTGGAGTCCTCGATGTCGTCACAGGCCCAGAAGCCCAGTGAGAGCGCCGCAATTCCTATCAATTTCAGATATTTCATTTTGTTTACTGTCTGTTTGTTGCGGGTGGGGGAAGGGGGAGAGACCTCCCCCCACTCCAGGGTTTATGGGTTTACTCGTAGGTCACAGTGTAGGGTATGGCCGAAAGGTCGAGTGTCACGGTGTGTGTGCCTGCTGTAGAGGGGAGGTTGGCACCGTCGAAGGTCACTTCCTCGGCAGGACCGCCATAGTTGACGAGCCAAGCATTGTTCTTCTCGGCCTTGTTGAGCGGGCCGTTGACAATGAACTTGTAGCCGCCGTCGGCGAGTTCGCCTGTGAATGTCCACTTCTTGCAGTCGGCAGTGTGCTCGGTGAACTGAACGGGATCCTCGGCATTCCAGCCGTTGAAGTCGCCGGCCAGACCGAAGTTCTCTACCTTGGTGGCTGAGTAGGTGAGATTCTTGATGTCAACTTCCACCCAGTAGAGGCCTTCGCCGTCGGGCAGAGGCAGGTTGCCTGCGCTGGGGCTGTTGTCGAGCTTGCCGGCCTCGGCAGTGCTGCCGTAGTCAAAGCCGTCTGTCCAGCCTTCCTTCTCAGAGAACTTGAAGTCGCCATTCAGGAATGTAAGGCCGCGGAACTTGATCCACTTCTTGGTCTCGGCATCCTGCTCATAGCCCAGTAGCTGCATTGAGTTGGTCTGGCTCCAGCCGTTGGCGTTGCCGGGCACATAGAGCACGGGGTAAGAGGCCTCGAGCGACATATAGTCCTTCACCTGAGCCAGAGTGACGATATTCGATTTGATTGTGGTAATAGCCTGGTTGTTGATCGATGCAATGGCACGTACATAGAGGGGCTGCGTAGAGGCAGTGTACTGATCCTCAGAGGTGATGCCGCGCATGGCGAGGATGGCATCCGAGAGAGCCTGGTCCTTCACCTCGATCTTGGCGCTGTAGGGGTTGTCGGGGACGATGACGACACTGTAGGGAGCGGCTTCCTCATCGTCGGGGTCGATGGGCTCGAGCGATGCGCCGAAGTCCTTGTGGATCGACACTTCGAGCGAGTAGGCCGGAGCCAGTGTCAGGCCATAGTTGGGTTGAGAGCATGTAAATTCTACGGTGTTGCCGCTGGTGAGCTGATAGAGCTCATTGGAGAACGGCGGAGTGTTCAGCACAAACTCGGTGGGCTCCTGAATCTTAGGCGAGTCGTCGGGCTCGCAGGAGGTCAGGCCGGCCACGGCGAGCGCCATCATGCCGAATATATGAAGTTTGTTCATCTTCTGAATAGTTTTTCTGTGTTTCGACTAATGAATTATTCCTCGACTGTGAAGGAGAGGCCGGTGGGATAACCGGGGTTCTGTCCGAGAGTCTCCTCGAAGGCCACGGGGATGGCATAGACCGAGCGGTAGTCGGCGATAGCGGCGCCTGCATAGGAGCCACCCTTCCACGACCACATGTAGTTCGATCCGGTATACTTGCCGAAGCGGATGAGGTCTGAGCGGCGATGGCCTTCCCAGTAGAGCTCGCACATGCGCTCTTTGAGCACATCGTCGAGAGAGTAGCTGCCCACGGGAGCACCACCTGCGCGGAGGCGCACGTCGTTGAAGCGATCCACACCGTTGCAGCCCGAAGCACCGTGTTTCTCACACTCGGCCAGCATCAGATAGACGTCGGCCAGACGGAACAGAGGATAGTCGGCGTTGTTGTAGGCGCTGACGGCGGTATATTTGCCGCTGGCGTTGGTGTAGTCGTTCTCGGGGGTGTAGACGTACTTCACACACATGTATCCGCCACCGTCCTCGGTCCAGTCCTGCATGTCGGCGGGGAGGATATCCTCGTGGAGCTTGCCGGTGTAGAAGAGACGACGCTTGTCGCTCGAGGTGAGTGTGCGCGACAGTGTGGGGTTGACACGGGGACCTGCCCACTGGTCGCCGGCGCAGCCGTAAGGCAGACAGTCGACCTTGGCATTATAGGCACCTACAGAGAGATAGGTGGTGCCACCGTAGGTCTGCATGGTGTTGGCATCCTGAGGCACAGCCCAGATGATCTCGCCATTGCCCACATACTTGTCGTTGGTGGCGCAGAAGAGATAACGGTAGTCAAGCGAAGCATCCCAGGGTATGGACTGCTGTATCTGCTGGCACAGATTGGCTGCTTCCTGCCACATGCCCTTGCCGGTATACACCTCGGCATTGAGGTAGAGCTTGGCCAGGAGCATCTGACCTGCCTCTTTGGAGATGCGTCCGTAGATCTGCTGGCGTGCGGGGAGCAGACCGTTGATGGCATCGGAGAGGTCGGCGGTCACAGCCTCGAAGAGCTGCTCGCGGGTGTAGGTGGGGGGTATATCGCCGATGACGTGGTTTTCGGTGATCCAGGGACCCTTGCCGAAGATGTCGATGATGTGATAGTAAGAGAGGGCACGCAGTGTGCGCATCTCACTCTTGAACTGTGCTATCTCCTCGTCGGTGACGCCATATTCCGTAGCATGGTCGATGACCTTGAGCACGGCGTTGCACAGAGCTATCTGATAGTTGAAACGTGAGTATGCCTCATAGAGCATGCGGCAGTCAGGGCCGGCAATAGCCTTCTTGACCTCGGGTATACCTGCGTCCTTCCAGTTGTCGCCCATGACCACTTCATCGGAGTTGAGCTCCTGAAGGTTCCAGACAAGACGGGTGTAGATGGCACGGCCTTCGTCGTTGACCTGCACACCGCCTCCGAAGACGAGGCCGCCGTAAGCACGGGCCACGAGACCGAGATAGTCTTCCTTGGAGGTGAGTTCGGTCTTGGTGGTGGGGTTCTCGGGATCGACGTTCAGATCGTCGACACACGATGTAGCGCAAAGGCTCAGAGCCACACCGACCGGTATGATATATTTGCGGAAATTCATATCGTGTATTCTTGTTGATTCGAATTGATTATCGTGTATGTTGTCAGAACGAGGCCACTAAGCCCACCGAGAAGGTGACGGGACGGGGATAAACACCGCCGTCGATACCGCCCGAAACCTCGGGGTCGATGCCTTTATACTTGGTGATTACGAAGGGGTTCTGCACGGCGCCATAGAGACGGAGGCGGAGGCTGTCCTTGAGCAGGTTGCGCCAGGTGTAGCCCACGGTGATGTTGTCGCAGCGCAGGAACGATGCGTTCTGTACCCAGTAGTCAGAAAGTTTGGTGTTGGTATCCTGATCCTCGAAGAGATATACGCCTCTCATCATGTTGCTGAGGGGAAGGGCGTTGTTTGAGGCCATGTCGGTGGTGCCGCTCATGTTGGCGTTGTAGAGCCAGTTGCCCATGTTGGAGCGGAGCACGATGCCGAAGTCCCAGTTCTTCCAGTTCACGGAGTTGTTCCAGGTGAGTGTCACCTTGGGTGTGGGGCTGTGATAGAAATACTTGTCGGCCTCGTTGATCTGTCCGTCGCCGTTGCGGTCCACGAAGCAGCCGTCGATGGGCTTGCCGTCGGCACCATAGACCTGCTCATACACGTAGAACGAGCTTGCTGCATGGCCCATGGCATGCTTCTGGGCTGTAAGGTCGGTGCCTACGCCGCCAAAGTTGGTATCAGCGCCCTCGGCCAGCTTGGTGATCTTGTTTTTGTTCCAGCCGATGTTGAACGATGATGTCCAGGTGAGGTTGGAGGTGACGATGGGACGAGTGATGATGTTGAACTCGATACCGATGTTCTCGAGGTTACCGATGTTCATGTTGCCCTTGTTGGTGATGTTCGAACCTGCGGGATAGGTGGTGTTGAACAGAAGGTCTTTGGTCTCGCGCTTGTAGACCTCAAAGCTACCGGCGATGCGGTTGTTCATGAAGCCGAAGTCGATACCACCGTTCCAGGTGTGAGTCTCCTCCCACTTGATGGCTGCGTTGTAGCCCTCGGGCGACACGGGATAGATGGGCTGACCGCCGGGCAGAAGAGCCGGGTAGATGGAGCTTGAGCCTGTCCACTGCGAGTAGACGGGGAGATAGGGGAAGTAGTCGTCGTTGAGGTCCTGCTGACCGGTGACACCGTAGCCACCACGGATTTTGAGTTCGTTCATGTATCCGCGAGCGCCTTCCATGAAGTCTTCTTCAAGAATCTTCCAGCCCACAGCCACAGCGGGGAATGTGCCCCAGCGGTTGTCCTTGGAGAAGCGCGATGTGCCGTCGCGGCGCACGGTGCCGGTGAGAAGATACTTGTCGAGGAACACGAAGTTTACACGTCCGAAGAACGACACCAGCTGGTGGGGTGTGCGGAAGCGGTCGGTAGGATTGGCCTGTGTGTTCAGATACTGAGCATATTGCGGGTCGGGTTCGGTTGTTCCCGGCAAGTAACCGTAGTTGTTTACAAAGGAGTATGAGCGGCCTTTGTTTTTAAACTTCTGCCATGAATAACCGCCGGTCACGTCGACCTGAGTCTTGATGGCGTCGAAATATTTGTTGTAGTTGAGCACGAAGTCGAGCAGGAGGTTTACACGGGTCTGGCTCTGCTTGGTGAACATTGTACCGCCATTCGTTACATTCTTCACCTCGGGCTCACCCTGATCGTTAGTGCCTAAATATTGCCAGCTATTGGACCATGCGCGAGGTGTGAGAGGATCGTAGCCGCCCTGCCATGTACCGTGCTGATAGTCGTAGGCCAGGTTGAGATCGGCACTCAGCTCGGGGAGGAAGGGGAGCTTATAGTTGAGCTGGAGATTGCCGATCGACTGGTATGATTTGCCTTTCGAGGTCTGAGCCAGCTGCTGGGCGATGGGGTTTACGGGAGCAGTAGAGGTATTGAGATCCCTACCAGATGACGTGTCGGAACCGAGCACCTCGCCGGCTGCGTTGTAGGATGTCCAGTAGCTGAACAGGGGTGAGCCGTTCTCATAGTCGCGCACGGGGATAGTGGGGTTCATGGTGGCGCAGGTGCCGAGAGTGTTGTCGGCATAGTCGTTGGTCACGTATGAGCCCTTGATATTGGTGTTGACCGAGAGGGTGTTGTTGAAGAACTTGGGTGTGAGGCTGATAGAACCGGTGACGCGGTCCATGGCAGTTTTCTTGAGCACACCGTTGTTGTTGGTATATGTGATGCCCACACGGTAGGGAAGCACACCAGCGGTGCCACCTACACTCAGCGAGTAGTCGGATGAGAATGTGGTGCGTGTGGCTTCACGCTGCCAGTCGGTGTTGTAGATGCCGAGCTGACCGGCCTGGGCTGAGTCCTCGCCATAGCGGTCGATGATGAACTTGCGGAACTGGTCGCCGTCCATAACATCGAGGAGCTTGCGGGGGGTATTGATATATGCATTTGCGGTGAAGGTGACCTGCGGACGTCCGCTCTGACCCTTCTTGGTGGTGATGATGATGACACCGTTCGAAGCGCGGCTACCGTAGATAGCTGTGGCTGAGGCATCCTTGAGGATGGTCATCGACTCGACGTTTTCAGGCGATACGAGCGCGAGGGGGTTGGATGCGCCATACACACTCTTTGTGCTCATGGGGACACCGTCGATCACAATGAGGGGGTCGTTTGTAGCCGAGATGGAGGCACCGCCGCGGATCACGATCGAAGCACCGCCTTGGGGCGAACCGTCAGTAGTAACGACCACGCCGGGGCTTGCACCCACCAGGAGGTCCTGTGCGGAGGTGGCAAGGCCTGCCTCAATTTCGTTGGGTTTCACGGTGGCAACCGCACCAGTGGCATCGCTCTTCTTGACTGTACCGTAACCGATGGCCACAACCTCGCCGAGCATGAGCGAATTTTCAACCATGTTGACGTTGATGGTGGTCTGGCCATTCACAGCAATCTCCTGGGTCTCATACCCCACATAGGAGAAAACCAGAGTGGCGTCGGAGGGAGCCTGCAGTGTGTACTGGCCGTCGATATCGGTGGCGGTACCCATTGGTTCGCCCTTGACCAAGACGCTTGCGCCAATGAGGGGTTCCCCCTCAGGGTCGAGCACTGTGCCCGACACCGTGATTTTTTGCGCTAAAGTCGGGAAAGAGAAGCATAGCGTCAGCAGAGCTGCCAGCCAGACTTTCCTGCTCATTTGAAAACAAATGTCCTTCATGCAAGAGTTGTTTTAGAAAGTTGTTGTAAATATGAATTTTATAATTTTTCTCTACTTTAATATAATGTGTATGCATGCGTGTGCATCAATCACCCTCCGCCGTCTCTGTGGTGGTGGAAGCGTCGTGATTGTCGGACAAATGTAAAGGTGGAGAACTCCGCTGCGCCTGTATGATAAGGCCGAAAGGTGTGCGCGGGGCGGCACGGTAAGAAGATGCCGCTGTCAGTGAGTTTTGGAAAGACCCTCCGTAAACTATCTGTTTCTTAACGGTTGTGGAAAGATATCAAAGTCGTCGTGTCGTGAGGTTTGCTGCGGTTGCTGCTTTTTTCTGCTGCTTGGAACGGGGGGGAGGTCTCTACCCTATGTCTTTCTTGGATGATGATGATGTTCGCATTGTCCCCTTCCAGTCCACCCTCTGATAGGCATCTTGAAAGAAAACGGATTCGGCACCCCTCCTTCACAGAAGCGTGCCGATCAGCTGCACCGGACATCGCCCCTCTTCACAAGGGATTCCGATGGCAAATGTAAAAACATTTTTTTTATTATTCAAATATTTTCACCATTTTTTCTAAAAAAATCTTATCAGTACTGTAGGTAGATGAAGGGCACAATGTCGGACGAGCGCACCTGGATGGCTATGAGCAGCACGGCGGCAAGGGCCAGAGTCTGGATGAGGAGCGGAGCCGAAATGAAGCTCTGCTTGACGGGCGATGTGAACCTGGAGGGGGTGACATGCACCATATAGCCGGCCACCATAGCCAGGACTATCATGAGATAGCCGCTCACAAACTGCGGAGCCACAGAGAGATGGAAGTCGGTGAGAATCTGGTGCCACATCATGCCGACATCCTCCATGGAGCGGGCTCTGAACAGCATGAAGGCAGCAGCCACAAGCAGGAACGTCACCACCATATTAATAGCCTTGAGCCAGAGAGGCACTCGCTGGGGCTCAGGAGCCCAGAGCGACACCTCGGCATCGCCGGTGCCCTGTGCCACCACGGCGCTCCCGGTGGCGGGCAGAATGCCTCGGATCATCTTGTGGATCACCAGCAGCGCGCCATGCACTGCGCCCCATATCACATACATCCACGATGCGCCGTGCCAGAAACCACCTATTACCATAGTGGCAAACTGGTTAAAGTAGGCCCTGGGGCGCGAGCAGCGGTTGCCGCCCATGAGGATATAAACATAGTCTCTGAGCCAGGTGGAGAGCGATATGTGCCAGCGATGCCAGAACTCGGTGGGATTCTGAGCTTTGAAGGGGGCGTTGAAGTTTTCCTTAAACTTGAATCCCAGGAGCAGAGCTATGCCTATGGCCATGTCGGAGTAGCCTGAAAAGTCGCAGTAGAGCTGTATAGTGAAGCCGAAGGTGGCCATCATGTTTTCAAAACCGCTGTAGAGCGCGGGATTGTCGAAGACACGATCCACGAAGTTGCCGGCAATATAGTCGGCTATCACCATCTTTTTTATTATGCCGAGCATTATCAGCCACACACCCTCGCCCACCATCTGCGGTGTAGCCACAGGGTCGGAGGCTATCTGGGGGAGCATATCCTTAGCCCTCACCACGGGTCCGGCCAGAAGCGGAGGGAAGAAAGTGAGGAAAAACATATAGTCGAGCAGGCTGCGGCAGGGCTGGAGTGTGCCGCGGTAGAGATCGACGATATAGCTTATGGAGCGGAAGGTGAAAAACGATATTCCGGCGGGCAGGATGATTTCGAGCGGATCGATGTGCTCGGTGAGGAAGCGGCTCAGCGTGTCGGCAAGAAGGTTGAAATACTTGAAGTATACCAGCATGCCCACGTTGACCGTGATGTTTATGGCCACGATAAGACGCCTGATCGAGTCGCGGCTCACTGAGCCCATCCATCGACCCAGAGCCCAGTCGCTCACGGCCACCCCGGCAAGGATGAGGCAGCACAGCCCCGACGACATATAATAGAAATAGAGCGAGAAGAGTATGGTGAAAATCATACGGGCTGTGCGCAGGGGGCGCAACGCTCTGTAGACCACCGCAAAGGCGGCAAACAGGAGCAGGAACAGACCCGTATTGAACAGCAGCGGCCGCGAAGGGTCGTAGCTGAGCACATCGACCACCTTGTCAAGGTCAATGTTGAGACTTTCAAGCCACAACGAAATTGTAGATTCCAAGAGAAATTTGTTTTTACCTATTGTATCAGAAATTGAATTGTCAACGAGCCTCTCTCAGACCGTCGAGAAGAGCTTCGTAGATGAGTCGGCCCTCCAGGCTGTAGCCGGCGCGTGAGTGGTGCACACGGTCGTTGGCAAAAAGCCCTTTGTCCACCCACTTGGTGCTTGCGCCCTGTCCGCCGGCCACTTCATACCAGTCGTAGACGGCCACACCGTTGCGGCTGCCATAGTCGAGAATGGCCTGACGCAGAGGGGCTATATTGCGGTTTACGGCATAGGAGCGGGTCTTTCGTGTGACGGTGCGGCGCGATGCCTTGCGCCCTTTGCGGCGCTTGCCGGCCACCTTTACCTTCTTGGTGGTGTAGACCGACTTCTGGCACTCCATAGGGGTGGTGAGAAGTATCTGGGCGTCAGGATTGGCAGTCTTGATGTTTTTCACAAGCCTGTCTATGGCCCGGGTGAAAGCCTGGACGTCGAGGCGCCCGAAAGCTTCGTTTGTGCCCAGCGAGATTATCACCAGCGAGGGCTTCAGGGGGGCAATGCCGGCACCGACATTGCCAATGCGGTTGTAGGTCTCATAGGCTGCGCCGTTGTTGCCTATGGCATGGTAGAACACTCCGGGACGGTCGCCCGAGAGGGATGCGCCAAATACTGTGAGGTCGCCGGCCGAGGAGAAGCTGACCGTGACACTCGTCTGCGGCATCGGCAGTAGTATCTGTGTATAGTCGTGAGAGGGGATGGCTCTGAACTGCAGGTTCTGTCCGGCCTCGCCGGTGACACTCTTCACCGTCATGCGCCCGGAGTGGAATATGGTGAGCGATATGAAGGGGTTGTAGTCGTCGGAGGAGACGGTGCCGATGGTGAGCTCGGAGGTCTGCGACGATGGGCGCACCGAGAGGCCTGTGAAGCCTACCGTCTGGCGCCACGACTGGCTCATGAGCTTGTTGGGTATCCATGAGTTACGGCTCTGGAAGGTATAGTCGAGGGGCTGGTTTGTACCGCTCATCTTGAGGGGTGCCACCAAGCCGCGGCCGGCGTTTCCGAAGTCATACTGTAGCAGTTCGCGTGTGGTGCCGCTCGAGATGTCGGCCTGGATGTGACTGTCGCCTATCATCACCACCGACACGGGCTTGCGGGAGGAGTTTTCAAAAGCCTTGCGCAGCGAGCTCCAGTCGGCTCCGTTGAATATGATGTGGTTGGCCTGCTGCTTGATGAAGGCAGGCACGGGGATATCGATATCTTCGGCGGCGCCGGGTATCTCCACCACCCCTGTGAGCGTGGTGCGCTCGTCACCCTCCACGTCAGAGATTTCTACGTCGTCTTCGGTGGGTTCCTCAGACAGCTGAGGTTGCTGGGGTTGCTGTGCGGCCACTGCCAGCGGCAGCAGCATAGGCATGATCAGGGATGATATGTGGCGTATGATACTCATTGGTTCAGACTGTGTTGTAGAGCGTTGAAAAGTTCGCGTGCCAGACGTGCGCCCCCTTTGTGGGTCATGTGTATATAGTCTTTGTTGATGTGTCCGGCGGCACTCCAGTCAGAGATGGCGCCGTCGCCACCCATGGCCTCTCTGGTGTCCCAGAACAGGCAGTGGGCTCTGCGGGCCGCATCGCGCTGGGCCGTTATCATGGCCGGGGCTGTCGACATGGACACCACGTTGGCTCCCTGCTTCACACCACGGTCGCCCACACCCATCACGAGGATGTCGGCGCGCGGATAGCACTGGCGGATGTGATTTATCACATCGACCATGCGCGAGGAGTAGACGGAATAATCCTTCTGTGTGGCACTCATGGCATTGATGCCAAACTCGAGGACTATCAGACTATAGTCGATCCACTCGGATGCCTGGCGGCAGAGCTTGGGGCTGATTTTGGTGAGGGTGATGCCGGAAAATCCGCGCGACGACATGCAGTCGAGGCTAACACCGCCTGCCTGGTCAAGCCATACGCCCAGCCCGGTAACCCCGGCAGACGACGTCTTCACTTCGAAGCGGCCTGTAGGAGCGACCACCTCTATACATCCAACGGTATCAGACGGTGCAATATTGCGTTCCAACCACTCGCCTTCATCTATTTTAACAGACACTGTGCCACCCGCAGGAGCTACATACAGAAATCTTGAGCGCTGCCACCCCAGAGTCTGTGTGCCGAAGAGGGCTGTACCCTCGTAAGTGGCTGTGGCTGTGACTCCGGTCTCGGGGCGTGCATACTGCTCGGAGAGGCCCAGCCAGTCGCGGTCGGCGCGCTTGTTGGCCATAAAGGTTTTCCACCCCTTGCCACCCTGTTTCACCGAGCGTCGGAAGCCGGGAAACTCTGAGTGCATCGACACATATCCCACTCCGCTGCCACCATAGGTATCCTGGAGCAGGTGGCGCAGGTCCTGGGTGAAGATATCCCCCTCAATCCAGCTGTCGCCCACCACGGCTATGCGGGCTGTTTCGCCCGACGCAAGAGCTTCTTTGAGCCTCAACAGGCCGGTGGAGTGTGTGGTGTAGTCCTCAAGCACCACCATTTCTCCCTGGCGTGAGGGGCGGGGTGTCTGGATTATGGTGTCGATGGGCTGAGAGAGCACCGAGTCGGGCAGATCGAGCGGCGAGGGGGGCACTTCGTTCATCGCCTCGATCAGAGCCGGGTCTATCTGCTCCTTCGATGAGTCGAAATATTCCATTATGCCGACTTCGCTCAATACATCGCTGATAAGCGAGAAATCCTTCACCTTTCCTCCGGTCCACTTAGAGAGCGGCAACAACGACACTATGATCAGTATGGCAAGTGCGGAGAGGATTATAATCAATGGACTTCCTTTTTTCATCACTCTTTAGGCATGAGGGTGGGTTGTGGGGTGGATGAGAATGTCACGTCGAGCAGGTCGACCGGAGCTGCGTCAGCCGGTTCGTGCTCCTGAATTACAGAGATGAGCACATGGCATTTGCGCTCGAGTTCGTTCCACTCGGTTTCGGGGTCGGAGTCGGGCATGATGCCTCCGCCGGCATAGACGTTGTGCACCCACACGGGGCGGTTGGTTGCGGTCTCGACGGCCGGCGCGGCAAAGGCGCATCGCAGATTTACATAGGCAGCCTTGACCGTACCGTTGTTCACACCGACCACTCCGGCATAGCAGCGCCGCTGATGGCTCTCAAACACATCAATCTCGGCCATGGCTATCTCGCGGGGTATTCCGGCCACGGCGGGGGTGGGGTTTAGCTCCAGGAGGGTTTTGGTAAACTCACAGGAGCCGGTGGCGGCGATGGGGGTCATGAGATGCTGCACACCGTTGGTATAGATGGTTTCGGTCTCCCCTACCTCAACGGTGTCATACAGACTCCTGAGATGACAGGCTATGAACTCGCGCACCAGGGCATGTTCGGCCAGGTTCTTACTGTCCCAGGGCCCTGATTCCGACCAGCGTGTGCCGGCCAGCGCCATGGTGCGAAACTCATTGCTTCCCACCTTATTTTCGAGCAGGAGCTCGGGAGTCGAACCATACCATAATCCGGTCTGTGGTGTGTAGCAGAAATAACCGAAATTAAGGATATTGCGGGTAATATAGTCGATAGCCACCTCTACGATGGGACATGTGCTGTAGACGGTGGTGTGTGTGGAGAGCACTACCTTGCCACCAATTTTTTTGAGGCGCTTCTGCACCTGCTTCAGGGCGCGGATCCAGCTGGCCTTGACGGTCGACATCCTATAAGGGAGCTCCTTGGATTCCTCTCCAAAGGTGTCATCAAACCGTCCGAGAGAAATGATATCCCTGGCTGAAAATTGTGGCTTCACTCCGGCCATACAAGGCTCATCGGCTCCAAATCGACTTATGAAAAAACACTCGCCGGCGTCAATATCGACCCCATCGGCAACCATCATGCTCTCACAGGCCATGAAGTGAAGGGCAGCCTCGCCGGGGAGCGAATAGACTGCAAAGGGTATATTGTAGCGCAGACTCAGGGCTGCGGCTTCCTTTATTTCGTTTAGTTCTTCCGGTGTCATAACTATCAATTGACCACCTCTCCGATCAGCTCGTAGGGCATGGCCTCTGTGATTCTGACATTATAAAATTCACCGCGCTGCAGGGTGCGGTCTTTTTTCACCAGCACTTCGGGATCCACCTCGGGGGAGTCGAACTCGGTGCGCCCCACATAATACTCGGGCTCCTCGCGGTCTATCACCACCTTCATCACACGACCCACCTTTTCGGCCTGTATTTCGGCTGAAATCTCCTCTTGAAGAGCCATCAGGGTGTCCTGGCGGCGGTGTTTCACCTCGTCGGGCACTGAGTCGTCGTAGTTACGCTCGGCATATGTGCCATCCTCGGCGCAGTAGGCAAAGGCACCCATGCGCTCAAATCGCTGACGCTTCACAAAGTCCATCAGCTCTTCAAACTCGGCCTCCCCCTCGCCGGGGAAGCCGGTCATGAGTGTGGTGCGCAGGTGTATGCCGGGCACACGGCGCCTTATCTCGGCGAGCAGGGTCTCGGTCTCGGCCAGGGTGATGTGGCGGCGCATGGCCGAGAGCACTTTATCGGAGGCATGCTGCAGGGCTATGTCGAGATATTTGCACACGTTGTCGCGCCGTGCCATCACGTCAAGCAGGTCCATGGGAAACTCGTTGGGATAAGCATAGTGGAGTCTGATCCACTCTATCCCCTCCACATCGGCCAGGGCGTCGACCAGTCGGGCTATCTCCACACGGCCATATATATCTTTGCCATAGGATGTAAGATCCTGGGCTATGACGTTGAGCTCCTTGACTCCGCGTGCGGCCAGGCGACGTGCTTCGTCAACGATGTCCTCGATGGTGCGCGAGCGGTAGCGGCCGGTGATAAGGGGGATGGCGCAGAAGGCACACATGCGGTCGCACCCCTCGGCTATCTTGATATAGGCATGATGGCGGGGGGTGGTGAGCACACGGTCGTAGGGAGTCTGTCCGGGATGGCGGCCGGCTATGAGCTTGACCAGCTCAGGCCAGTCGGTCTTGCCGCGCCAGGCGTCTACCTCGGGAATCTCGGCCTTAAGCTCGTCCATATATCTGACGGGGAGACACCCCATCACGTATAGCCCCTCGATGGCTCCCTCGCGCCTGGCTCTGCACCACGAGAGTATCTCGCTGATGCTTTCCTCCTTGGCATCGCCAATGAAGCCGCAGGTGTTTACCACTACATACACCGGCTGGTCGGTATCAAAAAACTCTCCATCGGGCTCGAAGGCCACCTCAAGTCCGGCGCCTTCCATCATCTTCATAAGTCGCTCCGAATCAACCAGATTCTTTGAGCAACCCAACGATATCACCGCTACCCTACCCATATCGATCTTCATTCAGGAATCAGAGGTTCTGTCCGAACAGCGATTTTACGAATTCCTTTTTGTCGAACACCTGGAGGTCGTCTATCTTCTCGCCCAGGCCTATGTATCTCACCGGTATCTTGAACTGGTCGCTTATGCCTATCACCACTCCACCCTTGGCTGTGCCGTCGAGCTTGGTTATGGCGAGTTCGTTGACCTGCGTTGCGGCCACAAACTGGCGGGCCTGCTCAAAGGCGTTCTGACCGGTGGAGCCGTCGAGCACCAGTAGCACCTCGTGGGGAGCGTCGGGCACGAGCTTCTGCATCACGTTTTTCACCTTTGAGAGTTCGTCCATCAGGCCTTTCTTGTTGTGCAGACGTCCGGCGGTGTCGATGAGCACTACGTCTACATCGTTGGCCAGTGCACTCTGCAGGGTGTCGTAGGCCACAGATGCGGGGTCAGCGCCAAGTTTCTGCTTTATCACAGGCACTTCGGCACGACGGCCCCACTCTTCGAGCTGCTCTATGGCGGCAGCGCGGAAGGTGTCGGCGGCGCCGAGCATCACCTTGTTGCCCGCACGCTTGAACTGTGCGGCCAGCTTGCCGATGGTGGTGGTCTTGCCCACTCCGTTCACACCCACTACCATTATCACATGGGGCTTGGTGGCGCCGGCGGGGAGGGTGAAGTCGTCGTCGGTCGAGACGTTGTTGTCGTTCTCGGCCAGCATCTCGGATATCTCCTCGCACAGCAGATTGTTGAGCTCGGCTGAGTTGACATATTTGTCGCGTGCCACACGTTTCTCCAGGCGGTCGATAATGCGCAGAGTGGTGTCCACGCCGACATCCGAGGTCACAAAGATCTCTTCAAGCTCGTCGAGCACATCATCGTCAACTTTCGATTTGCCGGCTATGGCATGTGAAATGCGGTCGAGAAAGCCGCGTTTGGTCTTCTCAAGCCCCTGGTCGAGAGTCTCTTTCTTTTCTTCCACGCTTTTTTTGCGTGAAAACATGTCGAAAAATCCCATTTTGATAGGTGTATATTGTGATACGGAGAGTTAGCGTGCAAAATTACTGAAAAAATTCCACTTCCACAACGTCGGTCAATCGTCGATGTCGTCAGCGTCGTCGAGAAAGTCGAAATCCCACCCCTCTTCGTCGCCCATGCTCTGGGTGAAGCGCGAGAGCTCGCGCCCCTCGCGTTTGGTGGGACGTCCGAGCCCCTTGCGCCTGTCGATAAAGCCCGATATCTTCACTATATCGAGCAGGTCGAGCTGGCTCTGGGGGGTGATATTCTCCATGTATTCGGGCACGAGTTTGGCGCCAAGTCTGTTCTGTGCCAGGGCTTTGACGCGAAACGAATAGGTCACGGGAGGCTTTCTCACCTCCACCACGTCGCCTTCCTTGAGTGTGCGCGAGGGCTTCACAGCCACTCCGCCCATCATGACGCGCCCTTTCTTGCATGCCTCTGTGGCCACGGTGCGTGTCTTGAACACTCGCATGGCCCATAGCCATTTGTCTACTCTTACTTCTGCCATCGTGAGAGTGAGAGGGGTTATTTGTTGTTGAACTGACACATTGCCGTCTGCAGTCCGGCCAGACAGAAGGTCTTCACAGCCTCGACAGCCAGATCGACACGCTCGCCCATGGCCTGACACTCTTCGGGTGTGAAATGGCCCAGCACATAGTCTATCTGTGTGCCGCGCGGAAAATCGTTGCCTATGCCGAAGCGCAGGCGCGGATAGGCTTGAGTGCCCAGCATCTGGGCTATGTTCTTGAGTCCGTTGTGGCCGGCGTCGCTGCCGGAGGGCTTTATGCGGATGGCGCCAAACGGCAGGGCGCAGTCGTCGACTATGACGAGTATCTGCTCCAGCTCCACGCCTTCTTTATCCTTCCAGTATCTCACGGCGTTGCCCGACAGGTTCATATAGGTGGAGGGTTTGAGCACGGTGAGCTGGGCGTTTTTCACACGGATGCGGGCCACGTCGCCATAGCGCTCGGTAGTGAATGATCCGCCTACGCTCTCCACAAGGGCATCGGCCACAATGAACCCCGCATTATGGCGGGTGCCTTCATATTCGGCGCCGATGTTGCCCAAACCTACTATCAGATATTTCATGCTATAAGGTTTTAGAGTGTGTCTAATAAAAAATAGTTGAACCAGCCTTGACCGGTTCAACTAAATATATTTCAGTGCAGGGTTATCCACACCTTACTTGCCGGCGGTGGCAGCGGCGCCACGGGCGGCACGTGTGAGCTGAACGGCGCAGACCACGGCGTTCTTGGCGTTCATCAGCTCGAGACCCTCGAAGTGGAGGTCGCCGATCTGGAGAGTCTTGCCAAGGCCGAGGGTGTCGACGTTGATCATCACCTTCTCGGGGATGTCGGTGTAAGGAGCTTTCACCTTGATCTTCTTCATGGAGAGGGTGAGCTTACCACCGGCCTTCACACCTTCGGCGTGGCCTTCGAGCTGCACGGGCACTTCCATTACCACGGGCTTCTCTTTGGTCACCTCGAGCAGATCCATGTGGAGGATGGTGTCCTTTACGGGGTGGAACTGGAGATCCTTGAGCACTGCCATGCGCTTCTCACCGTTTACAGTGAGCTCGATGGCATAGATGTCGGGGGTGTATACGAGCTTGCGCACATCGTCCTGCTTTACAGTGAGGTCTGTGGTGATGAGGCCTTTGCCATTGCCAATCTCCACAATCTTCTCACCGGGCTTGAGAGCCTCGGCATAGGGGAGTTCGATGATCTTGCCGCCGTTGAGAACCACGGGGATCAGATTCTGGTCGCGCAGCTCTTTGGCTGCCTTCTTGCCAAGACCTGTGCGGGGCTCGGCTGAGAGCTGAAATGTCTTCATTTCTTTGGGGTTTGTTTTTGTGTTACTAAAAATCAAGAGTTTTGCTTCTCAATTTCCCATCACACGTAAGGGAGCTAAAAAGCGGTGCAAAGTTACTAATTTTCTGCGTAACCACCAAATATCTGTCTGAAAGAGGGCAAATGAGATGCCTCTGTAGGAACTTCTTCGAGAATATTCATATGGATTTTATGCCATCTTTAACAAAAAAATAAGTAACTTTGCATTTTTCTGAGAATTTTATAAGATTATGCATAACAGATTCATCATTATTGCTGCTTCCATGCTTGCTGCCCTGGGCTTGGAGGCTGCTCACGTAAGCCCGGAGGAGGCTCTGAAAAGGCTTTCAAACCAGAATGGGCCGATGCGCACCACGGGGCTGGATGCACGCTCGCTGAGCCTTGCGGCCGAGCCTGAAGGATTGTATATATTCAGAGGTGCGGACGGCTCGTTTATCGTGGCTCCGGCCGACGATTGCGCCCCGGCAGTGCTGGGCTATGGTTCGGATTTCGACCCCGACAATATCCCCCCTGCCATGCAGGATTGGCTCAAAGGATATGCCTCACAAATAGCACAACATACTCAAGCGCCTCAGAAATCGGACAACAAGGAGGACTCCGACAAGGAGGATGAGGAGGATCATGAGCCAATCGACTTTATGGTGACTTCGAAGTGGAATCAGAGCCACCCCTACAATCTTCTGTGTCCGTCTGACGCCGGGGGACGCAGCGTGACGGGGTGTCTGGCCACGGCCATAGCCCAGATAATCAATTACCACAAGTGGCCCGTCATCCATGGCGACGGTCGCCATTCATATCTGTGGAATGGCCGTCTGCTTGCCTTCAACTATGGCAACACTAAGTTTGAGTGGGAGAATATGCTCGACTCCTACGACTACTTGGCCACCGAGGCCGAGAAGCAGGCTGTGGCTACTCTGATGTATGCCTGCGGCGTGGGTGTCAACATGGATTATTCATCGTCGGCCTCGGGAGCAAGCGATATTTATATATCGGGCTTCCTGGCCAACAATATGGACTTCGACCCGGGTACAGCCTATCTGCAGCGCGACTGGTTTTCAACCGAGGATTGGGACAATATAGTCTATTCCGAGCTCGCGGACGGACGCCCTGTGCTATACTGCGGACAGTCGCAGCAAGGGGGCCATGCCTTTGTGTGCGACGGCTATGCCGGCAAAGGGTATTACCATATCAACTGGGGCTGGGGTGGCGTATCTGACGGTAATTTCCTGCTCTCGGCTCTCGACCCCTACAATCAGGGCATAGGTGGCTCGGGCAATGGTTCGGGCTTCAACACCGGCCAGTCTATTGTAGTGGGCATCAAGCCGGCCACCGACAATACGGTGTGGTTCCTTCCCTTCTATTGCTACGGCGGCCTTGTGTGGGCTGACGAGTATGAGATGTTTGGGTTTATGAACAATGGCGAGATGCAGGGTTGCTTCAATTTCTCGGGCGAGGACTTTACGGTAGACTTTGCCATGAAGCTCGACGATGGCGATGGCCACATATATTATGCTCTTGACATTGAGGGCACCACCACAGTGCCCGGTGCTGACGGCTATTCCATTCAGGGCATCAGCGGCATCCAGCCCGTATATCCCGACGATCTGCCTGCCGGCTCATATGAGGCTTCGCCCGTGGCACGCCAGGCCGGAACAGATGTATGGCAAGAGTGCATGATTCCCTACGGCATGGACCGCACTGTGACTGTGCGCAAGGGTGTGGCAGGCAACTTCACCTTCGACGGCTCTGACCCTGATCAGGGATCATCGATCATAGCCATAGAGAAGAACGCCGAGAGCACCACCGTCTATAACCTGCAGGGTATTAAAGTGGCTGACGACCTCCACACTCTCCCCGCCGGGGTCTATATAGTAAACGGCAAGAAAACTTTGATTAAATAATCATTTCGGCCCCCCTTCAGAAGGGTGTAGAATGAGGGTAAAGCCCGGAAATATGTTAAAAAACATCTTTTTTAAGCATATTTCCGGGTTTTTATCTAACTTTGCGGTGTCTAAAAACGTTATAACAACGAACATTCACTAAAGTAATCACTAAACAACTACGATTATGAAAGTAACAGACATGGTAAAGAAAGCGATCGAATGGTATTGTGAGTCAACCTCCACCATGTATCGCGTAAACGACACTGAAAACTATCACGAGCTCTAACCCCATTACCACGAGCTCATCATTCTAATTCCAAAAAACTACGTCGCCCCGGGGCTCCACATGGAACCTCGGGGCGGTGCTTTATTTTAGGAAAGTCCACCACATGCTGATGCTTGGAGCTGCATTATAACGCCTATGCTATCCATTTCCGAGAATTGACTAATTATCAAAAAAATACGGCTCCGTATGGGAGCCGTATTTTTGTTATATCCCCCTGTGGGGGTGTAGATTCAGAGATCAGAGTTCGGTGTGGGCCACTTCCTCGACTTCGGGAGCTGAGGTGAGATCGTCGTCGTCAGACGAGGCGAAGGCCTCATAGTCGTCCTTTCCGCTCACCACCAGACGATCGTAGGCGCGGAGGCCTGTACCGGCGGGGATGAGGTGACCGCAGATCACATTCTCCTTCATGCCCTGGAGGTAGTCAACCTTGCCATTGATGGCGGCTTCGTTGAGCACCTTGGTGGTCTCCTGGAAGGATGCGGCTGACATGAACGACGATGTCTGCAGAGCGGCGCGGGTGATGCCCTGGAGTATCTGCTCGGAGGTGGCGGGCTGAGCGTCGCGCACCACTACGAGCTTCATGTCCTTGCGCTTCAGCTGCGAGTTTTCGTCGCGGAGCTTGCGGGCTGTGATGATCTGGCCTTTCTTGACATTCTCGCTGTCGCCGGCGTCGATAACCACTTTCTTACCCCAGATGCGGTCGTTTTCTTCCATGAAGTCGCGCTTGTCCACAACTTGCTGCTCCAGGAAGTTGGTGTCGCCGGGATCGAGAATGTTTACCTTTCTCATCATCTGGCGCACGATTACCTCGAAGTGCTTGTCGTTGATCTTCACACCCTGCATGCGGTAGACGTCCTGCACCTCGTTCACGATATACTCCTGAACGGCTGTGGGGCCCATGATGTTGAGGATGTCGGCCGGAGTGATGGCGCCGTCCGAGAGGGGTGTGCCTGCACGGACATAGTCGTTCTCCTGCACGAGGATCTGCTTGGACAGGGGCACGAGATATTTCTTGGTCTCACCCAGCTTGGAGGTGACAGATATCTCGCGGTTGCCGCGCTTGACCTTGCCGAAGTTGACCTCGCCGTCGATTTCCGAGACGATGGCGGGGTTCGAGGGGTTGCGGGCCTCGAAGAGCTCGGTGACACGGGGCAGACCACCGGTGATGTCGCCGGCGCCGCCGGTGGCACGGGGGATCTTGACGAAGATTTCGCCGGGTTTGACGGTGGCACCGTCCTCGACCATGAGGTGAGCCTCCACGGGGAGGGCGTAGGTCTTGAGGGTCTTGCCGTCGGGGCCGATGATGTGGGCCTCGGGCACTTTGCCACGCTCCTTGCTCTCGATGATGATCTTCTCGCGGATACCGGTCTGCTCGTCGGCGTCGACGCGGTAGGTGACGTTTTCAACGAGGTTATCGTATCTGACCTGACCACCCACTTCGCTGACGATAACGGCGTTGAAGGGGTCCCACTCGCATATCACGTCGCCCTTCTTGACCTGGGCGTCGTTGTCGAAGTAGAGCTTGGCGCCATAGGGGATGTTGGCTGATGTGAGCATCATGTGGGTCTTGGGATCGACGATGCGCATCTCGGCGAGACGGCCGATGACCACCTCGACGTTGCGACCCTTGGCGTCGACCTCGTCGGTCTTGACGGTGCGGAGCTCCTCGATCTCAAGGATGCCGTCGTAGCGCGAGGTGAGCGAGTTGACAGCGGCGATGTTGGAGGCCACACCACCGACGTGGAATGTACGGAGGGTGAGCTGTGTACCGGGCTCGCCGATGGACTGTGCGGCGATGACGCCGACGGCCTCGCCCATCTGCACCATGCGGTGTGTGGCCAGGTTGCGGCCGTAACACTTGGCGCAGACTCCCTTGCGACTTTCGCAGGTGAGCACGGAGCGGATCTCGACGCTTTCGATGGGCGACTCGTTGATGCGGTCGGCGGCGGCGTCGTTGATCTCCTCGCCGGCAGCCACGATGAGCTCGCCGGTGCTGGGGTCTACCACGTCGTGAACCGACACGCGGCCCAGGATGCGCTCGCCCAGCGATGCCACAACCTCGTCGTTGTTCTTGATCTCGGTGCACACGAGTCCGCGCAGTGTGCCGCAGTCGGTCTCGTTGATGATGACGTCGTGGGCCACGTCGACCAGACGGCGGGTAAGATAACCGGCATCGGCGGTCTTAAGGGCGGTATCGGCAAGACCCTTGCGGGCACCGTGGGTTGAGATGAAGTACTCGAGCACGCTCAAGCCTTCCTTGAAGTTGGCAAGAATAGGGTTCTCGATGATCTGGCCACCTTCGGCACCGCTCTTCTGGGGCTTGGCCATCAGACCACGCATACCTGAGAGCTGACGGATCTGGTCCTTCGAACCACGGGCGCCGGAATCGAGCATCATGTAGACAGGGTTAAAGCCCTGCTTGTCGGCCGAGATCTGCTTCATCAGGGTATCGGCCAGGCGGGAGTTGACGTGTGTCCAGATATCGATGATCTGGTTGTAGCGCTCGGTGTTGGTGATGAAGCCCATCGAGTAGTTGTTGAGCACATCCTGCACCTGCTCGTAGCCTTCGCGCACATATTCTTCCTTCTCGGCGGGGATAAGGACGTCGCCAAGGTTGAACGACAGACCACCCTTGAAGGCCATGTAGTAGCCCAGGTTCTTGATGTCGTCGAGGAACTGTGCGGAGCGGGGTATGCCGCAATATTTGATGACCTTCGAGATGATGGTGCGCAGCGACTTCTTGGAGAGAATCTCGTTGACGTAGCCGATCTCGTTGGGCACGTACTGGTTGACGAGCACACGACCCACTGAGGTGTTTTCAACGAGGCGCTTCACGGGGTTACCCTGCTCGTCGATGTCGTCGACAACGATCGATACGGGAGCGTGGAGTGTGACGCGGCCTTCGTTGTAGGCTATCTCGGCCTCTTCGGGGCCGTAGAACTTGAGGCCCTCACCCTTGTCGCCCTTGCGGAGCTTGGTGATGTAGTAGAGACCGAGCACCATGTCCTGCGAGGGCACGGTGATGGGGGCGCCGTTGGCAGGGTTGAGGATGTTGTGTGAGCCGAGCATGAGGAGCTGAGCCTCGAGCACGGCTTCGTTGCCGAGGGGAAGATGGACGGCCATCTGGTCGCCGTCGAAGTCGGCGTTGAAGGCGGTACATGCCAGCGGGTGGAGCTGGATGGCTTTGCCCTCGATCATCTTGGGCTGGAATGCCTGGATGCCGAGACGGTGAAGTGTCGGGGCACGGTTGAGCAGCACGGGATGACCCTTCATGACGTATTCGAGGATCTCCCATACGACGGCTTCCTTGCGGTCGACGATCTTCTTGGCCGATTTTACGGTCTTGACTATGCCACGCTCTATGAGCTTGCGGATCACGAAGGGCTTGTAGAGCTCGGCAGCCATGTATTTGGGTATACCGCACTCGTGCATCTTGAGCTCGGGGCCTACCACGATTACCGAACGGGCTGAGTAGTCGACACGTTTACCCAGGAGGTTCTGACGGAAGCGTCCCTGCTTGCCTTTGAGCGAGTCGGAGAGCGACTTGAGGGGGCGGTTGGCTTCGGTCTTGACGGCCGACGACTTGCGCGAGTTGTCGAGCAGTGAGTCGACGGCCTCCTGGAGCATGCGCTTCTCGTTGCGGAGAATCACATCGGGAGCCTTGATTTCAATGAGTCTCTTGAGGCGGTTGTTGCGGATGATGACACGACGGTAGAGGTCGTTGAGGTCGGAGGTGGCAAAGCGGCCACCGTCGAGGGGCACCAGAGGACGCAGCTCGGGGGGGATGACAGGCACGGCCTGGAGTATCATCCACTCGGGGCGGTTGCGGTCCTTGGATGCGCGGAACGACTCGACCACCTGGAGGCGCTTCAGGGCCTCGGTCTTGCGCTGCTGCGAGCCTTCTTCGTTGGCCTGTGCGCGCAGGGAGTAGCTGAGGTCGTCGAGGTCGAGATCCTTGAGCAGGTCGTAGAGAGCGTCGGCACCCATCTTGGCCACAAACTTGTTGGGGTCGTCGTCGGGGAGACTCTGATTCTCGGGGGGGAGCTGGTCGAGGATTTCGAAGTATTCGTTCTCGTCGAGCAGGTCGAGTTTCTGCACAGTCTTGTCGCCAAGCTCTGCAGCGGCACCAGGACGCACTACGACATAACGCTCGTAGTAGACCACGGCATCGAGCTTCTTGGAGGGGAGACCCAGCAGGTAGCCGATCTTGTTGGGGAGCGAACGGAAATACCATATGTGAGCCACGGGAACCACGAGCTTGATATGGCCCATTCTCTCGCGGCGCACTTTTTTCTCGGTCACTTCCACACCGCAGCGGTCGCAGACGATACCTTTGTAGCGAATGCGCTTGTATTTGCCGCAGTGACACTCATAGTCCTTTACCGGGCCGAAGATACGCTCGCAGAAGAGACCGTCGCGCTCCGGTTTGTAGGTGCGGTAGTTGATGGTCTCCGGCTTGAGCACTTCGCCGCTCGACTTCTCGAGGATCTCCTCGGGCGATGCGAGTCCGATAGAGATCTTTGAGAACGAGGTCTTTTGTTTATTGTCTTTTCTAAAAGCCATTATATGGTATGGTGTGATTTTTAGATACTTGAAAGAGAGATTGAATGTGTGGGGGTGAGGTATGCGTGTTGGGGGCAGACCGGCATCAGGGCTCGAGGTTGATGCTCAGGCCCAGGCCGCGCAGCTCGTGGAGAAGCACGTTGAGCGACTCGGGTATGCCGGCCGGGGGCATTGCCTCGCCCTTGACGATGGCCTCGTAGGTCTTGGAACGTCCGGTGACGTCGTCAGACTTGACGGTGATGATCTCCTGCAGGATGTGTGATGCGCCGAATGCCTCGAGCGCCCAAACCTCCATCTCGCCAAAACGCTGGCCGCCAA
The DNA here is from genome assembly GCA_023664185.1 of Muribaculaceae bacterium. Lineage (GTDB taxonomy): Bacteria > Bacteroidota > Bacteroidia > Bacteroidales > Muribaculaceae > Duncaniella. The sequence goes on along the minus strand of JAMPGA010000001.1, from coordinate 463,366 downwards.
ACTGGGCTTTACCGCCGAGAGGCTGCTGGGTGATGAGCGAGTATGGGCCGATGGAGCGTGCGTGCATCTTATCCTCTACCATGTGGCCGAGCTTAAGCATGTAGATCACACCCACGGTGGCAGGCTGGTCGAAGCGTTCGCCTGTGCCGCCGTCATAGAGATATGTCTTGCCGTAGCGGGGCAGGCCTGCCTTGTCGGTCCACTCGTTGAGGTCTTCGAGGGTGGCTCCGTCGAAGATGGGGGTGGCAAATTTCTCACCCAGCTCTCTGCCGGCCCAGCCAAGTACGGTCTCGAAGATCTGTCCGAGGTTCATACGCGAAGGCACACCCAGAGGGTTGAGCACGATGTCGACGGGGGTACCGTCGGCCAGGAAGGGCATATCCTCCTGGCGCACGATGCGCGAGACGATACCCTTGTTGCCGTGACGGCCGGCCATCTTGTCGCCCACGGAGATCTTGCGCTTCTTGGCCACATATACTTTGGCCAGCTTCATGATGCCCGAGGGGAGCTCGTCGCCTATGGAGATGTCAAATTTCTTGCGGCGCAGCTCAGCGTCGATCTCCTTGCTCTTGCGCAGGAAGTTGACGATGGTGGCGCGGACCAGGTCGTTGGTATGGTCGTCGTTGGTCCAGCCTGAGAGGTTGATGGTGTCATACTCGATGCCCTTGAGGGTGCCGGCTGTGAAATGGCTGCCCTTGGGTATGATGGCTGTCCCGAGGAAGTCGAACACTCCGGCCGAGGTTTTGCCGTCGGTGAGAGTCATGAGCTTGCTCACAAGGAGATCCTTGAGGCTGTCGAGCTTTTCTTCATACTCTTCGTCGAGCATGGGGAGCACGGCGTTGGCGCTCTTTTTGTTTTTCTTCTTTTCGGCTTTCTGGAACAGATGTGTGCCGATGATTACGCCCTTGAGCGAGGGAGTAGCCTTGAGTGAGGCATCCTTGACATCGCCGGCCTTGTCGCCGAAGATGGCGCGGAGCAGCTTCTCCTCGGGGGTGGGATCGCTTTCGCCCTTGGGGGTGATCTTGCCGATCATGATGTCGCCTGGCACGATGTGGGCACCCACACGGATTATGCCGCGCTCGTCGAGGTCTTTGGTGGCTTCCTCGCTGACGTTGGGGATGTCGGATGTGAGCTCCTCCATGCCGCGCTTGGTCTCGCGCACCTCGAGGGTGTATTCGTCGACGTGCACGGATGTGAGGATATCCTCGCGCACCATGCGCTCGTTGAGCACGATGGCGTCCTCATAGTTGTAACCCTTCCAGGGCATGAATGCCACTTTGAGGTTGCGTCCCAGAGCGAGTTCACCGTTTTCGGTGGAGTAGCCCTCGGTGAGGATGTCGCCCTTCTTGACACGCTGTCCCTTGTTGCAGATGGGGCGCAGGTCGATAGTGGTGCTCTGATTGGTCTTGCGGAACTTGGGCAAGTGGTATTCCTTGACGCTGTCTTCGAAGGATACGAATTCCTCCTCTTCGGTGCGGTCGTAGCGGATGCGGATCACTGTGGCGTCGACAAACTCGATGATGCCTTCGCCCTCGGCCATGATCTGTGTGCGTGAGTCGCGGATGAGCTGGCCTTCGATGCCTGTGCCGACAATGGGGCTCTCCGAACGGAGCAAGGGCACGGCCTGGCGCATCATGTTAGATCCCATGAGGGCGCGGTTGGCGTCGTCGTGCTCAAGGAAGGGGATGAGCGATGCGGCTATCGAGGCTATCTGTGTGGGCGATACGTCCATCAGCTCGATCTGCTCGGGCGACACGATGGGGAAGTCGGCGTTGAGGCGTGCCTTGATGCGCTCTTCTACAAAGTGGCCTTCTTCATTGACGGCGGTGTTGCCCTGAGCTATGATCTTGCCCTCCTCGACCTCGGCGGTCAGGTAGACAACCTCGTTGTTGTTGAGGTTTGCCACACCGTCCTTCACTTCGCGATAGGGTGTCTCGATAAAGCCGAGGTCGTTGATCTTGGCATAGACACAGAGCGACGAGATAAGACCGATGTTGGGGCCTTCAGGGGTCTCGATGGGGCAGAGACGGCCGTAGTGGGTGTAGTGAACGTCGCGCACCTCGAAGCCGGCACGCTCTCTCGACAGACCGCCGGGGCCCAGGGCCGACATACGGCGCTTGTGGGTGATCTCGGCCAGAGGGTTGGTCTGGTCCATGAACTGTGAGAGTGCGTTGGTGCCGAAAAACGAGTTGATGACGCTCGAAATGGTCTTGGCGTTGATGAGATCAATGGGGGTGAACACCTCGTTGTCGCGCACGTTCATGCGTTCGCGGATGGTGCGGCTCATGCGCGAGAGGCCCACATTGAACTGGTTGTAGAGCTGCTCGCCCACTGTGCGCACACGGCGGTTGCTGAGGTGGTCGATATCGTCAACATCGGCTTTCGAGTTGATGAGCTCGATGAGGTAGCGGATGATGGCGATGATGTCTTCCTTGGTGAGCACCTTGATCTCCGAGGGGATGGTCAGACCGAGCTTTTTGTTGATGCGGTAGCGGCCTACTTCGCCCAGGTCGTAGCGCTTCTCGGAGAAGAAGAGGTTTGTGATCACCTCGCGGGCCGAGGTGTCGTCCGGCGGCTCGGCATTGCGCAGCTGCCTGTAGATATACTGCACGGCCTCACGCTCGGAGTTGGTGGGGTCTTTTTGCAGTGTGTTGAATATGATTGAATACTCCTGGGTGTTGACATTTTCCTTGTGCACAAGGATTGTCTGTACGCCTGATTCGAGTATGTCGTTCATGTTGTCCTCGTCGATCACGGTCTCGCGCTCGAGTATCACATCGTTGCGCACCATGGTGTTGATCTCACCGGTATCTTCGTCGACGAAATCCTCGGCCCACGATTTGAGCACACGTGCAGCCAGTTTGCGGCCCTGAGCTTTCTTGAGGTTGGCCTTGTTGACCTTGATCTCCTCGGCCAGACCGAAGATCTCGATGATGTCTTTGTCGGTCTCGATGCCGATGGCACGCAGAAGGGTTGTGACGGGGAGTTTCTTCTTACGGTCGATGTAGGCGTGCATCACGTTGTTGATGTCGGTGGCAAACTCTATCCAGCTGCCGCGGAAGGGGATGATGCGTGCGCTGTAGAGTTTGGTGCCGTTGGCGTGGGTGCTCTGACCGAAGAACACGCCGGGCGACCTGTGAAGCTGCGACACCACTACACGCTCGGCACCGTTGATGACGAAGGTTCCCTTGTCCGTCATGTAGGGGATGGGGCCGAGATATACGTCCTGGATCACGGTGGCAAAGTCCTCGTGGTCAGGGTCGGTGCAATAGAGCTTGAGTTTGGCCTTGAGAGGCACGCAGTAGGTCAGACCGCGCTCCAGACATTCGTCGATGGTGTAGCGTGGCGGGTCGATATAGTAGTCCAGAAACTCGAGGACAAAGTTGTTGCGAGTGTCCGCGATGGGAAAGTTCTCGGCAAACACTTTGTAGAGACCCTCGTTCTTACGCTTCTCCGGCGGAGTGTCGAGCTGCAGGAAATCCTGGAACGACCTGAGCTGAATCTCCAGAAAATCCGGGTAGGGAAGCGGATTTTTTACCGACGCAAAGTTCTTGCGCGGCTTGATTGCTGTGGTGTCTGACATTTAATTGAGTTAGAGATTTACAAATAAATATAAATCTTTATATTTTTTTAATATTCCTATCCTCCTTTTAACACAAACAGGTTAAGACTCCCCGAAGGGGGTCTTAACCCATTAGTGGTTTTATTTTCGAGCTGTTTTTGCAGGCGCGACACGCGCGCCCAGACTCGAGTGAGTTAACTCCTGTGCTGTGGAGTGAGACTCTTATTTGAGCTCAACCTCGGCACCGGCCTCTTCGAGCTGCTTCTTCAGGCCCTCGGCGTCGGCTTTGGCTACGCCCTCTTTGAGGACGCTGGGAGCGCCGTCAACCATCTCCTTAGCCTCCTTGAGGCCAAGACCTGTGAGCTCCTTAACGAGCTTCACAACGGCGAGCTTAGAAGCGCCGGCTGACTTGAGGACTACGTCGAATGAGGTCTTCTCCTCCTCGGCGGGTGCGCCAGCGGCGGGACCGGCTGCTACAGCAACAGCTGCAGCTGCGGGCTCGATGCCGTAGGTCTCTTTGAGGATCTGGGCGAGTTCGTTAACTTCCTTAACGGTGAGGTTCACGAGTTGTTCTGCAAAAGCATTGAGATCTGCCATGATTGTATTGGTGTTGGATGTGATTGTTGTTGTGTTGATTATTTTGATTGTGTTGTTTCCCGAAGGTGAAATGGGCTATTAAGCCTCCTCCTTCTTCGAGAGGGTTTCGAGGATGCCGTGGAGCTTTGTGCCACCCGAGGTGAGTGCGGAAACCAAATTCTTGGCGGGCGACTGGAGCAGAGCCACAACGTCGGCGATGAGCTCGTTCTTGCTCTTGATAGCGCAGAGTGCATCGAGCTGGTCGGCTCCGACATATACTGTCTCCTCTACATATGCAGCCTTGAGGGCGGGGAGCTTGGCGTCTTTCTCGGCCTTGAGGATCTCCTTGAGCAGCTTGGCAGGTGCATTGCCTGTGTTGCTGAGCATGAGAGATGTTGAGCCGTGCAGGGCGCAGTAGATTTCGCTGTAGTCGGCGTCGAGCGACTCAAGTGCCTTGTGAAGCAGGGTGTTTTTAACCACCATGAGCTTGATATCGGCCTTGTTGCAGGCACGACGCAGGGCTGTAGTCTTCTCGGCATTGAGGCCGGCGGTTTCTACGAGGTAGAAGCAGCCATACTCACCGATCACCTTGGCGATATTCTCGATAGCAATGATTTTATCTTCCTTTTTCATTTTGTTCTGTCAGCTTTTGGTGATTATTCATCCACGGATTTGGGATCCACCTTGATGCCGGGACTCATGGTGCTCGAAAGATAAATGCTCTTGATATAGGTACCCTTGGCAGTGGCGGGTTTGAGTTTGATAAGGGTGTTGATGAACTCCTTGACATTCTCGCGGGCGGCCTTGGCGTCAAACGACACTTTGCCTACCGAAGAGTGAACGATTCCGTTCTTGTCAACCTTGAAGTCGATCTTACCTTTCTTCACCTCCTCTACGGCCTTGGCCACATCGACAGTCACTGTGCCGCTCTTGGGGTTAGGCATCAGGCCGCGGGGACCGAGGATACGGCCCAGGGCACCGATCTTACCCATGATGGCGGGCTGGGTGATGATGACGTCTACGTCGGTCCATCCACCCTTGATCTTGTCAATGTATTCGTCGAGACCTACATAGTCGGCGCCGGCAGCCTTGGCGGCAGCCTCGGCGTCTGCTGAGCAGAGCACCAGGACACGCACCTGCTTGCCTGTACCGTTGGGAAGAGTCACGACGCCACGCACCATCTGGTTGGCCTTACGGGGGTCAACACCGAGGCGAACGTCTACATCGAGCGATGCATCGAATTTGGTGAAGGTTATCTCCTTTACGAGGTCCACGGCCTCGGCCAGTGTGTAGGCTTTCCCTGCTTCAACCTTCTCCTGGGCAATCTTTTGATTTTTGGTCAGTTTAGTCATGTCTTTGGAAGATTAAATGTTTTCGGGGAAGGCTCCCTTCACTGTGATACCCATACTTCTGGCTGTGCCGGCCACCATACGCATAGCCGACGCTACGTTGAAACAGTTCAAATCGGGCATTTTGTCCTCGGCAATTGCCTTTACCTGATCCCAGGTCACCTCGGCCACCTTGTTACGGTTAGGCTGGGCCGATCCACTCTTCAGCTTTGTAGCCTCAAGGAGCTGGATGGCTACCGGGGGAGTCTTAACGACGAAGTCAAAGCTCTTGTCGGTGTAGTAAGTAATTACAACCGGGAGAACTTTGCCGGCCTTGTCCTGAGTGCGGGCATTGAATTGCTTGCAAAACTCCATGATGTTGATACCCTTCGAACCGAGGGCAGGACCAACTGGAGGGGAGGGGTTAGCTGCGCCTCCCTTGATTTGCAATTTGATCTGTCCAGCAATTTCTTTAGCCATGATAAATCTAAATTCTTTTTGTTAATGATTCGGTTAAAACGATGCTCTCACGATGTCGTGCTGTCTGCAGTGGAATGCGTAACCAGACCGCTGCTTCCCTGCACCTCTCCCCGGAGCATCTCCCGTGGCACAATCATTCCCGGACCACTCTCCTTTTCAGGAGAATCACCCGGGCTTCATGGGCCGCGCGATGGTTATTCACGCTCTACTTGCGAGTTCTCGAGCTCGAGCGGTGTTTTGCGCCCGAAGATCTTGACCATCACTTTCAACTTCTTTTTCATCTTGTCCACCTCCTCGATGACTCCGGAGAATCCCGTGAAGGGGCCGAAGGTGACCTTGACGTTTTCGCCCACCATGTAGTCGTTGCCTTCCATTGTGGCGTCGATCAGAGCGTCGGCTGCGCCGAGCATTCGGCGCACGTCGCCCTCGCTGACGGGCTCGGGTTTGGCTTCTTTGCCGCGACCCTTCAGGAAGTCAATCACATTGGTGGTGTTGCGCAGTTCGTAGTGAACCTCGCCTGTCAGGATACACTCCACAAAGACGTAGCCACCATAGAGATTTCTCTCTTTGATAACCTTCTTGCCGTTCTTCACGGTCATCACCTTCTCAGTGGGAATGAGCACCTGGAATACATAGTTACCCAAATCTGTGTTGCGCATGGCACCTTCAAGGAGTTCCTTGACCTTTGCCTCTTTGCCCGATATGGCGCGGAGCACATACCATTGCTTCTTCAATTCAGGTTGTTTTGTTTCTTCAGCCATTGCCTTCTCTGAGTGTAGCGGTGATTAGTGAAGCGGTTAGTTTAATTTGCGGTGTGCAGTTGAGAGCTCTTATCTGCCCAGTGAGTAGATAAAGTGCATGATGTTGTCGACCACCTGGTCCATCACGAAGATGATCGCTGCTATGATAATGGAAGCGATCAGCACGATCACCGCGCTCTTGACCAGCTGTGCCCTTGATGGCCAAGAAGTCTTATATCGAAGTTCGGTATAAGACTCCTCAATATCCGTAAGTAGTTTAAGTTTACTCATTTGCGTCTGTTATAAGCACGGGACGAGAGACTCGAACTCCCGACACCCGGTTTTGGAGACCGGTGCTCTACCAACTGAGCTAGTCCCGTAGAGGAAAAGAGAGAATCTGCGGTTGGGTGACATATATGCGGCAGCCGCGCCGCAGATTCTCTTGGAGGTTATATGGCTTTCAGGCCCGCAGGCCCGATTGCCTTGGATGGCTGTTTAAGAGCGGTATTATTCGAGGATCTCGGTGATCTGACCCGAACCTACTGTACGGCCACCCTCGCGGATAGCGAAGCGCAGACCTGCGTCGCATGCTACGGGGTTGATGAGGTCAACGATGATCTCTACGTGGTCGCCAGGCATAACCATCTCAACGCCCTCGGGGAGAGTGATCTCACCGGTCACATCCAGTGTACGGATGTAGAACTGGGGACGATAGTGGTTGTGGAAGGGAGTGTGACGGCCGCCCT
>JAMPGA010000001.1:431778-455834 GCA_023664185.1 Muribaculaceae bacterium | reverse complement strand
TTTTCTTTTCTTCAAATCGAAATAAGACAACTCAATATTTATTTAGTTGCCTTCATGGAAAGAGAAGACCAACCGTTTCCGTTTGATGCCCGGTCGACTTGATTGTATCGTTTTCAGTTTGTAAACGCCGGTTTTTAGTATGGTAATTGACAGAGATCTTTTCATGTTCACCTCCAGCTTTGCAGCCGTCAGTGACACTCGTCTCTTGTACTTACTTATCGTTGCAATGATTTCAATGTTCTCTGCGCTTCGAGGTGGCCCTCAGAATTGCTCGGCAAAGTTACGGCGATAATTCCGAACCAGCAAATCTTTTGAAGAATTTAACAGAAATTTAACATTCGAGCCGCGAACCTTATCGCAATCTCACTTGTTATTTTCTTTAGCCTCATCCTCTCTTGGAGGGCTGCTCCCGAAAAGCGAGTGCAAAGGTAGAGACTTTGCCCGAACCAGCAAAATTTCTACCGCTATTTAACACTATTTTAACACTTGAAAACTCGGCGTTTTCACGCCGTTTTCGCTCTATAAGCTGATATATAGCAGATTAGTAATGGAACGAAGATCCGCCAAGAAATTCCCTCAACAGAGAGGTGGGCGGAATAAGGTGTGAAGACACCGGAGGGAACAACCCCAGCAGCTGTCGCAACCTGTGAGCCGTAGCATATTCAGGATATGACCTGGGCACACTCCTGAGCACACGCTCAGCTTCGTCGCGTATGACACTGAGCTCGAATAGCAGTGACGAATTAAACATGGAGTCGGCATTCTCCTGATATGGGAAAATCCACTTCTCCTCTCCTCGTCTCACGCTGGGCCAACGTTTGATGGTGGACAACGGCGAGGTGCCACGATATTTATAGTCACGAATGATGCGCCGCAGCAGACGGGTGTCGGTGGTCGACACCCAGTTGTGCTCGTCGACGGAAATAGTGGTAAGCGCCGAGACATAGATGCGATATTTCATCTTCTCCTCCAGACGCGAAGTCAGCTCCGGGTTTAAGCCATGTATACCCTCGATAAGCAGGATGGCATCAGGCTCCAGGTGTATGCGGCGCCCCCTATACTCGCGCTCCCCCTTTTCAAAATTATATGTGGGCAGCTCTATCTCCTCTCCATGGGTCAGAGCCACCAGGTGGGCATTGAACAGATCAAGATCAAGGGCATAGAGCGACTCATAGTCGAGCTCGCCGTCGGCATCGACCGGCGTGTGATGGCGATCCACAAAATAATCGTCGAGCGATATCATCACAGGCTTTATAAGATTGGTGAGCAGTTCGATGGCCAGGCGCTTGGTAAAAGTGGTCTTGCCCGACGACGATGGTCCGGCAATCAACACCACCTTAGCGCCACCCTGGCGAAAACGCTCGGTGACACTGTCGGCTATGCCCCTAATATATTTTGAAGACAGAGCCTCGGCCACGTTGACCATCATAGCACTCTCCTTGCGCGCCACCATGGCCCGCACATCGGCCACGCCAGATATGCCCACAATATGATTGAAAAGCTGATAATCGCGAAACGCCTTGAACAACTTAGGCTGCGGCAACAGAGTGGCCGGCTGAGTGGCATCCTCGGCCGAAGGAGGCAGAAGCAGGAAGCCATCCTCATAGTCGACGAAATCGAAAACACCCAGCATCCCTGTCGATATAGCCATGGGACCAATGCAGGTGTCTGAAAGGCCATCGAGCGTATAAACCACGGTGTAAAGCTCGCCCAGCCCCTCGAGCAGGCGCACTTTCTCGTCGAGTCCCTGGGCTGAAAACAGCTGGGCAGCCTCCTCGGTGGGACGCTCGCTACGCACTATGGGTATATCGGCAGCTATGATGCGCTTCATCTCCTGCTTAATTTGCGCAGCGGCATCGGCCGGAAGATCGACTCCAGCCACCGTGCAATAATACCCGCGCGAAACGGCATTGCGAAGCCTCAGGCGCGCTGCAGGCCACAGGTGCGTCACCGCCCGGTAGAGCACCATACACAGCGAACGCACATAACAGCGCAGCCCCTCGGCTCGAGTGACAGGCAAAAACTCCACCTGTTTGGGCGCAAATATCGGGTAAGAAAGATCCTCATCCTTATTGTTAACACGCGCGCACACGGGAACAAACGGCAGTCTTCCGTCTATTTTCCTCAACAGATCCTTAAGGGTTTCGCCTCCACGGGCCTTGACACTCTCGCCTATATTAGTTATGAATATGTCCATGATGATGAATTGAGTGAAGTGGGGGATGTATCTACAATTGCAAATTTAATCACTACAATTTTTAAAACAATTTCGAAACAGCAAATGATTATGTTAATTTAGGTTAAATATCTAATTACCCACCACACAGAATTTTCTCCACAATAAAACGCCTTCCATCAACGTTATTTTCCTATGAAAACTATGAAAAATCTCTCCACAAAATATCTGACTCTACTGCTGCTGATGCTGTTTGGACTGACAGCGTGCAGCGACAACAATGACCCCGACCAGCCCGAGCCTCCGACTCCGGTGAGCCGCACCGTGCTGGTGTATATGGTGGCCGACAACTCGCTGGGCAACCGCGGCTATGATGTCGACGACCTCAAGGAAATGATCGCTGCCGCCGACGCCGACGGCTTCAATGGCGGACGCCTGCTGGTTTACTGGAACTGTATACAGACCGACGCCAGCATACCGGGCAGCTCCGTAAACAACAATATTCCACCGCGCCTCCTCGAGATAAAACCCGAAAAAGCCGAGGTGCTGAAGACGTATCCCGACGACACCACCATATATTCCGTAGACCCCGAGCGCATAGCCGAGGTGATGACCGATGTCAAGACCTATGCTCCCGCCGACGACTACGGACTGATAATGTGGAGCCATGCCAACGGATGGCTCGGCTCGGAAGCCAACGGCAACACCGACCGCTATCGCGCCTTTGGCGATGACCGCGGATATCACATCAGCCTCCCCTCGCTGCGCAAGGCTCTGGAGGGCAACTATTTCAGCTTCATATATTTTGACTGCTGCGAAATGGGCAACGTGGAGAGCATCTATGAATTCCGCCAGCTCACCCCTGTGATAGCGGCCGCTCCCACCGAGCTGCCCAATCCCGGCATGCCATACGACCTGACCATCCCCTACTTCTTCAAGACCATCCCCGACGTGGTGGGCGCCGCCAAGGCAACCTTCGGATGGTATTCCACCAGCAGCGCATGGCCCTGGTGCCAGCTGGCTGTCTACGACACCTCGGCTCTCGACCGCCTTGCCGCCGAGTCGCGCTCAGCTCAGCAGCTCCGCACCCTCAACGCCGCCGACCTCGCCCCTCTGCAGCGCTACACCAACTGGAGCAAATGCTACAGCTACGACATGAAGAGCTACTACGCCCTGCTGGGCGCCCCGGCTTCGTGGCACGAAGCCCTCGACGACGTAGTGCTCTGGTGTGCATCTACACCTCGCAGCGTCAACGAAATCTATATCGACACCTTCTGCGGCCTGGGATCGTCGGCACCGCTCACCGACGCCGACAAGAGCTATCGCGGCTACAACGACCTGCAGTGGTATAAGGCCATCTACGAATAACCCGCCCCCATGTTCACACCCGAATCAACCGACAGCGTGGCAGCCCCGGCCGCCGAACTCGCCCTGCTCAAGAATATGACATTTGATGAGTTTGCCACCACCCTGGTGAGCAAGCTCATCCACTTTGCCATATCCCTGGCCGTGGCCATACTGGTATTCTACATCGGCAAGTTCATCATCACCAAGCTCTACAACTTTGTGGAGCGCATAATGCTGAAACGCAAGGTCGACCCCTCGCTCACCACCTTCATACTCTCGCTGGTGAGGATCGTGCTCTATTTCATACTGCTTGTCACCGTCATCGGGATCCTCGGCATCGAGACCAGCTCATTTCTGGCCCTGTTTGCCTCGGCCGGCGTGGCCATAGGCATGGCGCTGAGTGGCACACTACAGAACTTTGCCGGCGGAGTGCTCATACTTCTTCTCAAGCCCTTCCGCGTGGGCGACACCATCGAGGCACAGGGATTTGCCGGAACCGTCAAGAAGATAGAGATATTCAACACCGTCATCACCACCCCCGACAACAAAACCATCATCATACCTAACGGAGGTCTCTCCACCAGCGCCATCAACAACTCCACCACCCAGACCCACCGACGTGTGGAGTGGAAGATAGGCATCTCCTACGGCGACTCGCCCGAGAGCGCGCGCAAAGCCATCCTGGAGATGTTTGCCGCCGACCCCCGCATCCTCACCGAGCCCGCAGCCCCGGCCGTCTATGTAGCCTCGCTCGACGACTCGGCCGTGACTCTGAGCATACGCGCCTGGGTGAAGAGCGCTGACTTCTGGGATATATTCTTCGGCTACAACGAACGTTTCTACGACGAACTACCCGCGAGAGCGGGAATTTCGTTCCCATTTCCGCAGATGGATGTGCATCTTGACAAATAGCCATAAAAACAATTCCATTTAACAAACATTAACCCCCTAAAACCGCTAAAATTCGCTAACTTTGCGGTTACAGTGTAAATAGTGTCCGACCCACAGCTCTCTACCTCAGTCAAGGGTCGCAGACAGCAGCACACCCCTACCCTCTCCGGCGTTTCTCTCTCCTCTGCCTTCTTTCTTTGCAAAAAAGAAAAAACAACATAAATGACAAGTAAATGGAATTACTGTCCCCTCACATCCTCACAGCAAGAAGCGGAGTCCCGGCTGGCCGAGCGCTATGCCGGCGTACCACCGGTTAGCGAGTTGCTCGCAGCCCGCGGGATAGAGAACGTCCGGGATGCCGAACGCTTCTTCCACCCCTCGCTGCGCGACCTCCACGACCCGTTTCTGATGCCCGATATGGACCGCGCCGTCGCCAGGCTCAACCGAGCCATGGGAGCGAAGGAGAAGATAATGGTCTACGGTGACTATGACGTCGACGGAACCACAGCCGTCGCCCTCGTCTACAAGTACCTGAGAAACTATTACTCCAACATCGACTACTATATACCGACGCGCGCCGAAGACGGATATGGCATCTCGCGAGCCACCATAGACATGGCCGCCGAGCATGGCATAAGCCTCTTCATCATACTCGACTGCGGCATAAAAGCCACAGACGAGGTGGCATATGCACGTGAAAAGGGAATAGACTTCATAATCTGCGACCACCATGTGGCCGACGACGAATTGCCTCCCGCAGCTGCCATACTCAACCCCAAGCTGAAGGGATCTACCTACCCGTGCCCTCATCTATCGGGGTGTGGAGTGGGCTACAAGCTCATGCAGGGATTTGCACTATCCAACGGCCTCTCCACGGCCGACCTCGAAGGGATGCTCGACCTGGTGGCCGTGTCCATCGCCGCCGACATCGTACCGATGGTCGACGAAAACCGTGTGCTGACCCACTTCGGCCTGAAGCGCATAAACTCAAACCCCAACATGGGGCTACGGGCCATAATCAAAGTGTGTGGCCTGGCCGGCAAAGAAATAAGCGTGAGCGACCTCATCTTCAAGATTGGGCCGCGCATCAACGCAGCCGGGCGCATGCAGAGCGGCATGGAGGCGGTAGACATTCTGGTGACGCGCGACATGAACGACGCCATGGATCGCGCTCGCGAGATTGACCACCACAACCAGGAGCGCAAGGAGCTGGACCGCCAGATAACCGAAGAAGCCACCACACTGCTCGACGCATCCACCGACCTGGAGGGACGCAAGTCCATTGTGATCTACAACAAGGACTGGCACAAGGGGATAATAGGCATCGTAGCCTCACGCCTCACCGAGCTCCACTACAAGCCCACCGTGGTGCTCACCCATGCCAACGGCGTGGCCACAGGCTCGTCGCGCTCGGTGCAGGGGTTCGACGTGTATGCCGCCGTGGGCGCCTCGCGCGACCTGCTCGAAAACTTCGGAGGCCACACCTATGCTGTGGGTCTGAGCCTCAAGGAAGAAAATATCCCCGAGTTCACCCGGCGGTTTGAAGAGTATGTGGCCACACACATCCGCCCCGACCAGCTCACCCCGACGATGCGCATCGACGCCTATCTGAACTTCTCGGAGATCACACCCGAGTTTCTGCAGCTGCTCCACAAATTCAACCCCTTCGGGCCCGGCAACTCCAAACCACTGTTCTGCACACGCAACGTGCGCGACTTCGGCACCAGCAAACTCGTGGGCAAGTCGGGCGAGCACATAAAGCTCGATATCGTCGACGAAACCTCCGGTAAAGTCTACAGCGGCATAGCCTTCAACGCGGTTGAGCACTTCGAACATATCCGCTCGGGGCGTCCGTTTGACATCTGCTACACCATCGAGGAGAGCCGCCGCAAAGGGGCGCGATCGGTGCAACTCCTGATTAAAGGAATTAAGTGACGATTAAAAAATAACTTGGTAAACTTTTCTATGTTATTTATGAATCTTCACTTTTTCCAAATAGTCATTTAGCCCGCTAAACTCGTGCTTGTTCAAAAGTAAATCTTCACAAATTACATATACGAAAATCTCACCAAGTTATTTTTTAATCGTCACTCGAGATCCTTGCAAAGCACGCTGAAAAAATACTGGGGCTACGATGCCTTCAGACCCATGCAAGAGGAGATAATATCCTCCGTGCTTCAGGGTCACGACACTCTTGGGCTGCTCCCTACGGGAGGCGGAAAGAGCATAACCTTTCAGGTGCCCGCACTAATGCTCCCCGGCATAACCCTGGTGGTGACGCCGCTGATATCGCTGATGAAAGACCAGGTGGACAATCTGGGGCAACGCGGTGTGCGTGCCGTGCTCTTCCACTCCGGGCTTTCGCGCCGCGAGAAGGAGCTGGCCATGACCCGCTGCCGGCTGGGGGAGGCCAATATAGCATATCTCTCGCCCGAGCGTCTGCAGAACGAGCAGTTTCTGGCCGAGCTGCGCACACTCACAGTGAGCCTCCTGGTGGTCGACGAAGCCCACTGCATCTCACAATGGGGCTACGACTTCCGCCCCTCCTACCTCCGTATAGCCCGTCTGCGCCAGCTCATTGGCCCCGATGTTCCGGTGCTGGCCCTCACAGCCTCGGCCACACCCGAAGTGCGCGACGACATAATGCGTTCACTCCACTTCAGAGAGCCGCGGGTTTATCAGCGCAGCTTTGCCCGCGACAACCTCAGCTACATAGTGCGCCATGCCGACTTCAAAGAGCAAATGCTGCTGCGTGTACTCAAAGGTACCTCGGGATGCTCTATAGTATATGTGCGTTCACGCCGGCGCACCCGCGAGCTGGCCGAGCTGCTGCAGCGCGAAGGGATAAGCGCCGCGGCCTACCATGCCGGCCTGCAGCCCGAGGAGAAAGAGCTGAGGCAGAATCTCTGGAAGGCCGACCAGGTGCGCGTCATGGTGGCCACAAACGCCTTCGGCATGGGCATAGACAAACCCGATGTGAGAGTGGTGGTGCATTTCGACCTCCCCTCCTCGCTCGAGGAATACTATCAGGAAGCCGGGCGCGGCGGACGAGATGGTCGCCATTCGTATGCCGTGGCCATTGTGAGCAAGGCTGACCGTGGAGTGCTCACCAGGCGCATCAGCGAGACTTTTCCCGACAAGGATTTCATAGCCCATGTCTACGAGCTCACCGGCAACTTTCTCGATGTAGCCGTTGGTGACGGATACGGATGCATCTATGAATTCGACCTGGCCAAGTTCTGCCACACCTTCAATCTGCCTCCGGTGGTCACCGAGAACGCCCTGAGGCTGCTCACACGTGCCGGCTATCTGGAATATATAGCCGAGACCACCTCGCGCTCGCGCCTCATGGTGGTGATGAAAAAAGAGGAGCTCTATTCGCTCGACCTCGACCCCGTCACCGAAGATCTGTTTCAGTGTGTGCTGCGGCAATACACAGGGCTGTTTGCCGACTATGTGCCCATCAGCGAGGTCACTCTGGGGCGCCAGCTCAACATGTCGAGCCAGGCCGTCTACGAAGGGCTACTCTATCTCTCGCGCCTACACGCCATACACTACATTCCCCAGAAAACCACACCTTATATTTATTATCCCACCTCGCGCGAGGAGCCTCGCCACCTCATCATGCCCCGCACCGTCTACGAAGACCAGCGCTCGCGCATGGAGCGCCGCATCGAGGCGGTAAAGGCCTTTGCATTCGACTCCACCGAGTGTAGGGCCACCACCCTGCTGCGCTATTTCGGCGAGACACCACAGGCGCCATGTGGCTGCTGCGACGTGTGCCGCTACAGGCGACAGCTCGCCCCTGCCCCCTCGGCCGACATGGCTCAGGCGATACTCTATCATGCAGCGAGGCCCGGAGGGACCGACCTGCACACACTGCTGTCGCATCTCTCCGGGCCCCGTGAGCCCGTCATAGAAACCCTGCGCCGGCTCGCCGACGAAGGGAAAATATCTATCGAAGGGACTAAAATATCAGCCTCCTAAGCTCAATAGGCCTCATCAGCGTTGGGGAAGTCTGAGCTCTTCACATCGTTGATATAGTTGCCCAGGGCATCCTCTATCACAGTGCCCAGATCGGCATAGCGGCGCAGGAACTTGGGCGAGAAACCCTTGTTGATGCCGAGCATATCCTGCATCACCAGCACCTGGCCGTCACACCCGGCGCCTGCACCGATACCTATGGTGGGGACATTGAGCATCGAGGTGACCTTTGAAGCCAGAGCTGCCGGAATCTTCTCGAACACCATGGCAAAACATCCGGCCTCCTGCAGCAGAAGAGCATCTGATATCAGCTTCTCAGCCTCGGCCTCACCCTTGGCGCGCACATTGTATGATCCAAACTGATTGATGGACTGCGGTGTGAGTCCCAGATGGCCCATCACCGGAATTCCGGCCGATATTATCTTGCGCACAGAGTCGATAATCTCTACTCCGCCCTCCAGCTTCACGGCCTCGGCCTGGCTCTCCTTCATGATACGGATAGCCGAGGCAAGAGCCACATCGGGGTTGCCCTGATAAGAGCCGAAAGGCATGTCGCAGACAACCAGTGCACGCGAGGCGCCGCGCACCACGCTCGAGGCATAATATATCATCTCGTCCAGAGTGATGGGCAGAGTGGTGGGGTAGCCGGCCATGACGTTGGCCGCGGAGTCGCCCACGAGAATCACATCCATGCCGGCCTCGTCGACAAGACGGGCCATGGAGTAGTCGTAGGCGGTGAGCATAGCAATTTTCTCCCCCTTGGCCTTCATCTCGGCCAGACGGCGGGTAGTTACTTTGCGGGGGTCCTGTGGTGTATAGGTAGACATAATTACATGATTTTTATTGAAAATCGGGCGCAAAGTTATCAACTTTATCCGACATTGAACAAAAAAAGCCCGGAAAATTTCATTGTTAGCCAAATAAATACTAATTTTGCACATTGGTAAAGATACCCTTCCCCTACAGAAATCACAAACACAATGGCAAATAACAAACAGACAGAAGAAACCCGCACCTCCATCGACGAGGTGAACGACACACTCACCGACCTCTCCACCAAGA
Source organism: Muribaculaceae bacterium (assembly GCA_023664185.1). Lineage (GTDB taxonomy): Bacteria > Bacteroidota > Bacteroidia > Bacteroidales > Muribaculaceae > Duncaniella. The sequence goes on along the minus strand of JAMPGA010000001.1, from coordinate 446,374 downwards.
TGGAGAAGAACTCAAAAGTCATAGTCTACAGCTGTGTAGGCGTAGCGCTTGTAGTGGCTCTCATCCTCATTTGGATATATGCTATCCGCCAGCCGGGCATCAACGCTGCCAACGAGGCTCTCGGACAGGCCGACATAGAGCTCCTGATGGGCAACGACTCCATAGCCCTGCAGAAATACCAGCAGGTGGCCCGCGACCACGGCTACAAGGCTGGCGAGCTGGCAAGCCTCAACGCCGCCATCCTTCTCTACAAGGACAAGAAATATGAAGAGGCCATCGAAGCTCTCAAAGGCTACTCTGCCTCCGATGCCATCATCGCTGCCGGCGCCAAGAGCCTCGAGGGAGACTGCTATGTAAACCTCAAGAAATACAACGAGGCCATTGACTGCTTCAAGAAGGCTGTGTCAATCTCCGACAACAACCCCCACTACACCCCCTTCTTCATGCTCAAGGAGGCCACCGTGCTCCACGAGATGAAAGACTACAAGGCCGAGGCTGCCATCTATGAGACTCTCAAGAAGGACTACCCCCGCTTCGGCTCGGAGCAGGGCATCGAGTTTGACAAATATCTCGAGCGCGCCAATGCCATGAGCTCGGCCGAATGACCGATTGAATAACCACTCCTACGATACACCCAACCGGGCATCTCGGACATCTCTGCACACCGAGTCATGCCCGGTTGTCATATAAAAACGTCATCAACGCCTCCGACGTGTCGCTGCGCTGGCGTGTATGGGACGGAGAGAACCTGGCCGATCCGGTGCAGAATGCCGTCTTCACCCAGGGGATCGACCCCATGTCCGAGCGCCAGGCTCCGCGTGTGCACAAACTAAAAATATATGGCACTCCCGTCACCGCCGATCAGGCCACACAAAGGGGAGCCCATCACCATAATCTTTGAGGTGAGCGGCGACATAGCACTCCGCTCCGAGCTGCGCATCAATTGCTCCGACTGGACTCTGGCCGGACAGACCGCCCCGGGCGACGGTGTGGTGGTGACACGCAATAAGGTGAACCTCGGCGGCTCCCAAAACTTCATTGTGCGCAACATGCGTTTCCGCATCGGACGCCTCGATATGGCCGGAAACGTGCTCACCGAGAATGCCCTCGGGGCTGAAAACTGTTCGAACTTCATTTTTGACCATTGCTCGTTTGGATGGTCGGTGGAAGAGAACATGAACACTGCCGACGAGGCATTTGACTATGTGGTGGCTCACGCCGGCACCGTGAACCGCGACAAGGTGGAGCAGCGCATAGCCGACGATGCCAAAGCCTGACGCGCCACATACTCAAGCCACACTCTTCAGGGTGGTATACTCGACTCCGAGACCAACGCCGAAGGCTTCTTTGCATACTCCACATCTTATACAGTACCTGTCGACACCGATGGCGACGGCATCCCCGACCAGTGGGAGAAGAGCGTCATAGGCCTCGACCCCTCCACCCCCGACCAGAACAAGACAAACCCCGAGGGACGCACAGCCCTCGAGGTCTATCTAAACTCGCTGATGGGCGAACAGGAATCTACCGACTTCAGTGGTTCAAGCTCGCTGGATATGATGGTGACACGCCCGGCCATAAGCCTTGAAGGAGACTGTCTGGTGGCCGGAGCTGAAGCCATGGGCGCACAGCTCGAGGTTTACACCACCTCAGGCTCTCTGCTCAAGAGCATGCGCCTGGCCAAAGCGCGCACTCCCCTCAACCTTGAGGCGGGCATCTATCTGATACGCATCTCCGGACGCGCCATAGCTCCCGTCACCCTCAAAGTGGCAAAGTGACTTAGGGCTAACCCTTGCACACCACTCGCATGTGTGAATCGGGATAGCGAAGCACCAGGCAGGATGCCTCGGTGAGCACCACACCCTCGGTGTTGCGCACGCCCTGCTTGCGGAAGCTGATGCGCTCGGCAGTGAAGGGGATATGCGAATACTTGGTGATATACTCCGGATCGATAATTATGCCGTTGTCAGGCATGCCGCAGAGATCGAAAATCTCTGAGAGCTTCACATAGACAGTGCCAAACTTCGAGGTGATACTGTCAAAATCGATTCCCCACACCACCTTTTTGGCGGTGTCAGAGACCACCCTCACCTTGTCGAGGCGACTGAGAGCGCTGATGAGCCCCGAGCCCGCCAGGAGCACCTTGCGGTCCGACCCGGCTCCCAGTGTGAAAGCCTTGCGGAGGATATCGTTCAGGGTGTCCTCGTCGAGAGCCCCCTTATTGTATACGTGCTCCTTGCCGGCCTGGTTCCAGATGCCACCGGTGAGGAGCACATCTGTTCCCGACATGAGCGACAGGCGCGAACGCTCGCCGAAGAGGAAAGACTTCTCCATGCCCAGACGCATGTCGACGATGGCACTCTCCTCCTGGTCGGAGAAACTCCAGCCCACCTCTTTGTCGGACAGGCGCTGCAGCAGCGACTCCTCCACCTGGGCCTTGAAAATCTGGCAAAAGTTATAATTCTTGGTGGGTATCACGGCATACTGGTCGGTCTGCACATCGAGCTCCCCGGCAGCTCGGCCCATTCTCACCAGGCTGGCATCCACGGGTATAGCCCCGACCTGCGCGCTTGCCGTGCCCTCGGTGAGTATGGGGTAGACGGTGATCTCATTCTTGCTCACTTCGCTCACATAGCACACCAGCGCCGATTCCTTGTCGCCGGCCTTTACGGTAGTGCCGGGTATGAGCAGAGTCTCCGAGGGGGCTATAATGCCGGACTCCTTCACGTTGATTGAAAAAGTCTCGCCATAGCCCAGAGTCTGAGCCGCAATAGCCTTAGAGCACTGCACCTCGCCGGGCTTGGTGTCTACGCTGTAGTATTCCACCTTCATCGATCCGGCCTTGCGGGCGCCCACCATACGCGAAATCTGGTCGAGGGGAGTCGACGAAGGGCGTATGCGGCTTATGCGCTCGTCGACGTGGCTGCGCAGCAAACCGGGCTGTGCGGCCTCGGTGATGGCAGTGGTGAGGGGTTCGGCATTGACGTGGGTGGCGTGGGTAGTAGTTGTTGTTGACATAAGTTTAAAAAAAAGTGGTTAAGATTGTGTGTATCTACTGATTCAAAAATCCCAAGCGCTGGGACGGCGGCGCGCCAGCACGCGCTCGGTGGCATCGGCATCGTGGTTTTCACAGGACTCTGGCTCGCGCAGCAGCTCCATGAATCCCAGCTCGGGGGTAGTCTCGGCCACGGGCTCAGGGATGGTCTCAGAGGCGGCAGCCTGCTCCTGGACAGGGGCGGGAACGGTTTCTTCTTCCATAATTTGCGGTTGTTTTTGGTTGACACTGCAAAATTACCACCCCCGCCACCCCAAAATGGTGCGATAACGCCGACATCACATTAACCTTATTTATAAAGAAAGTATTTATTTTAAGCCTGATTATTTTGTTTTTAGTTCAAAAGGCATTAACTTTGCCTATGTGAGTCTACAGACCACTGAATGCAATCAATTCTAATTTCAAAATACCATCTTATGGAAAACGATCAGTTGTTGAAGGAAGTCACCGCACGCGCCGAGAAATGGCTCAGCGACAGCTATGACGCCGAAACCCGCGCGGAGGTCAAGAGAATGCTCGAGGCCGACGACAAGACCGAACTTATCGAATCATTCTACCGCGACCTGGAATTTGGTACAGGTGGCCTGCGCGGCATCATGGGTGCCGGCACCAACCGTATGAACATCTACACCGTGGGCGCCGCCACTCAGGGCCTGGCCAACTACCTCAAGGAGGCCTTCAAGGATCTGCCCGAAATCAAGGTTGCCGTAGGACACGACGTCCGCAACAACTCACGCAAATTTGCCGAAATCGTGGCCGACATCTTCTCTGCCAACGGCATCAAGGTGTATCTCTTCGACAGTTTCCGTCCCACACCCGAGCTCTCGTTTGCCATCCGCTACTTCGGCTGCCAGAGCGGCGTGAACATCACCGCATCCCACAACCCCAAAATCTACAACGGATATAAGGCCTACTGGGAAGACGGCGCTCAGATCATCGCACCCCACGACGTCAACATCATCGACCACGTCAACCGCATCAAAGATGTAAAGGAGATCAAATTCTCAGGCGACAAGTCGAAGATCCAGATCATCGGCGAGGAGGTCGACAAGGTTTACCTCGACAAGATCAAAGGCCTATCGCTCAGCCCCGACGTAATCAAGAAATACAAAGATCTCAAGATTGTCTACACCCCCATCCACGGCACAGGTGTGGAACTCATCCCCCGCTCGCTGAAAAACTTCGGATTTGAAAACATAATCCACGTGCCCGAACAGGACGTACCGTCAGGCGAATTCCCCACCGTAGAGTCGCCCAACCCCGAGGTTCCCTCAGCAATGGCTATGGCCATCGCCAAGGCCAAGGAAGTAGGTGCCGACATCGTCATGGCATCCGACCCCGACGCCGACCGTATCGGCTGTGTCATCCGCGACAACAAGGGTGAATACGTGCTGCTCAACGGAAACCAGATCGTGATGATCCTGCTCAACTACATCATCACCCGCAACCGCGAGCTGGGCATGCTCAAAGGCAACGAATTTGCCGTAAAGACAATCGTCACCACCGAGACCATCAAGAGCATCTGCGATGCCAACAAGGTGAAGATGTTCGACTGCTACACCGGCTTCAAATGGATTGCTGCCGTGATGCGCGACAACGAGGATGTGCTCCGCTATCTGGGCGGCGGCGAGGAGAGCTACGGCTTCCTGGCCGAGACATTCGTGCGCGATAAGGACGCCGTGTCAGCCATCTCGCTCATGGCCGAGGCCTGCGCTTGGGCCAAGGACAAAGGCATGGACTTCCAGGCCATGCTCGCCGACATCTACCGCCAGTACGGCTACAGCCACGAAGTGGGTGTCAGCGTAGTGCGTCCCGGCAAGACCGGCGCCGAAGAGATCCAGGCCATGATGAAGTGCTTCCGCGAGAATCCCCCCAAGACCCTCGCAGGCAGCCCCGTAGTAGAGGTGAAAGACTATGCCACCCTCGACTGCACCAAGGCCGACGGAACTGTTGAGAAGCTCGACTTCCCCACCACCTCAAACGTGCTCCAGTACTTCACAGCCGACAACTCCAAGATCTCTGTACGCCCCTCAGGCACAGAGCCCAAGATTAAATTCTACATGGAGGTACACATCCCCATGTCCAAGATCGAAGACTACGACGCCTGCCAGGAAGCTGCAGCCACCAAGATCGATGCCCTCAAGAAAGATCTCGGCATCTAATCTCAGACACTAACCAATAATCACAGGCGACTCCGATAAACCCGGAGTCGCCTGTATTGTTTTCGGTGATAAAAAGTCACCTAAAAATACGAAAAATGAGGGGAGTTATCACAACTGCCCTCATGCTTTAACCTAACTTTTGTTGACTTTACAATTCAATTTAAATGATAGTAGCTAAATGCCGCTGACGTCAGAACTGTGTTGCAAAGTTAAGGATAATCGTAAAATATACACTTTTATTTTTGGTTAAAATAGGTTAATCGCCCCAAAGAGCATGACATTTTGATATCTAATCGTTTTAATTACCCCAAAAAAAGATTAAATTTGTCGCGTTAAAATTCTTACACCAACCACCATGGATCAGCTGACAGCGACAATCATAGCCCTCAACGAGGAGCACCGCATCGGGGCTTGCCTCGAGTCGCTCCGCGGCGTGGCCGACGAGATTATTGTGGTCGACTCCTACTCCACCGACCGCACCGTCGACATATGCCGCGAGTATGGCTGTCACGTCACACAGCGCAGGTTTGACGGCTTCGGCACCCAGCGACAGTATGCCACATCGCTGGCCACTCATCGCTTCATCCTCTCCATCGATGCCGACGAGGTGCTCTCACCAGCCCTGCGCGAATCCATCTTAAGGCTCAAAAACGAAGGCTTCAAACACAGAGTCTACACCATCTCGCGCCTCAACTTCTACTGCGGATACCCGGTGAAACACTGCGGTTGGTATCCCGACTACCACATTCGCCTCTTCGACAAGCGGTATGCCAACTGGAATCTCCACGACGTGGGCGAGAAAGTGATTTTCCGCGACTCCGTGCGCCCCGAGCCCGTAGATGGCGACATACTCCACTATCGTTGCGACACACGCGAGCAGTATCAGGCCGTGACACGATCCCACGCCACCATCAAGGCCCGCGTGCTGGCGGCATCGCCCGAAAGCATTTCGCCACTCGCCCCACTGCTCCACGGCCTCAAAGCCTGGTGGAAGACTTTCATAACCGAAGGGGGGATACTGGAGGGGAATCCGGGCCGCGAAATAGCCGCCGAGTCGTATCGCAGCGAGTATCTGGCCTACTCCGCAGCAAAAAAACTCAACCATCAGCCACGATGACGCCCGTGGGGGCTCCCGTTAACCTATTTTTACCATCATTTATTTTCGGCGATACGGTATAAATGTGTACCTTTGCAGTTGCATTTTAGCCGTTTAATATCCTGATAGATTTGATGGAGACACTCGCAGATACAGGCCGTGCTGACAGCCTGGTGATAATCCCTACATACAACGAAATCGAAAATGCCGAAGCCATCATAATGGCCGTGCTCGGACTGGAGCAGAAATTCGACATTCTCATCATCGACGACAACTCGCCCGACGGCACCGCCGGGCTAGTCAAATCGCTCATTGCCAAACATCCCGACCGCATCAACATCATAGAGCGGCGCGGCAAGCTCGGATTGGGCACCGCCTATATCGAAGGCTTCAAATGGGCCATAGCCCACGGATATGACTACATCTGCGAGATGGATGCCGACTTCTCTCACAACCCCAACGACCTGCTGCGCCTGCGCGCCGCCTGTGTGGAAGGTGCCGACGTGGCCATCGGCTCGAGATATCTCACCGGTGTCAACGTGGTAAACTGGCCCATGGGGCGTGTGCTCATGTCATACTACGCATCGCGCTACGTGCGCATCGTCACCGGCATGCCCGTCAACGACGCCACGGCCGGATTCGTCTGCTACCGTCGCCGGGTGCTCGAGGCTCTGCCCCTCGACAAAATCCGCTTCAAGGGTTATGCCTTCCAGATAGAGATGAAGTTTCTGGCTCACAAATATGGATTCAAGATTGTGGAAGTACCCATAATCTTTGTGAACCGCGTGCTGGGCACATCAAAGATGAGCTCAGGCATCTTCAGCGAAGGCTTCTTTGGAGTGATGCGCCTGAAATGGAGCAGCATCTTCACCAAATATCCCGACTACTCAGCTCGATGAAACGCCTCTATCACAACGCCGTCATCGTAAACGAAGGTGCAGAGCGTCGGGGCTACATCATCACCGACGGAGCCTTCATCGACACCGTGGGCCAGGGTGATGCTCCTGCCGAGCTGCTCAATGTCCCCGATGTGGAGGCCATGGACTGCCATGGCGCCCTGCTGATGCCCGGCGTGATCGATACCCATGTCCATTTCCGCGAACCGGGCATGACCGAAAAGGCCACCATAGCCTCGGAGAGCCGCGCAGCCCTCCTGGGGGGTGTGACATCGTTTATCGAGATGCCAAACACCAAGCCACCCACAGTGAGCCGCCAGGCGCTGGCCGACAAGATGAACCGTGCGGCCACCGACTCGGCTGTAAACTACGGCTTTTTCATCGGCGCCATCGACGACAATCTTGACGAACTCATCCACGCCGACTATACCCGCGTGGCTGGCATAAAACTATTTCTGGGCTCATCGACAGGCGGCATGCTTGTGAACGACGACACCACCCTCGACCGCATCTTCGCCCAGGCGCCGGCCATAATAGCCATCCACGCCGAGGACGAAAACATCATAGCCGCAGCTCGCGCTGCCCTTCAGGCCGAATATCCCGAAGGGATACCCGTGGAGATGCACACAGATGTGCGCCCCCGCAGCGCCTGCATCGAGGCCACACGCCATGCCCTGGCGCTGGCCGAAAAATGGGGCCGCAGGATACACATCTGCCACATCTCCACAGCCGAAGAGCTACGGCTCATAGCCCAGGCCAAAGCCCGTGGCGTAAAAGTAACGGCCGAGACCTGTCCGCAATATCTGATGTTCGACCGCACTGACTTCCTCACCCTGGGAGCCAGAGTAAAATGCAATCCTGCCATCAAGGATGCCTCCGACCGCATAGCCCTGCTGCGCGAGCTGCGTCCGGGCGGCGTGATCGACACCATCGCCACCGACCATGCCCCGCATCTCCCGGCACAGAAGGAGGGAAACGCCCTCACCGCCGCCTCAGGCATGCCCATGGTGCAGTTCTCACTCCCCGCCATGCTCGACCTCATCTCCACCGACCCCGAGGCCGAGGAGAGTGTGAGCCCCGCACAGCTGGTGGAGCTGATGTGTCATGCCCCGGCGCGCATCTTCGGCATAGACCGTCGCGGATTCCTGCGCCCTGGCTATTATGCCGACATCGTCATGGCCGAAAAGCTCCCGCTCCCCGGCCACAAGGTGGCCGATTCGGATGTGGTGAGCCTTTGCGGATGGACTCCCCTTGCGGGACGTGTGCTCGGGTGGAAAGTCTCTACCCTCTCACACACCAATATGCCACTTAAATTTAACCCATAAATAACACTCCGGTCCCTTCCCTATTCCCCTCGGGCCGTGAAAACCAGAAAACTGTATCAATATGATTGAACAGACCAATGTGAAAACCGTCGACAAGGTCGTGGTCCGCTTCTCGGGCGACTCAGGCGACGGCATGCAGCTTGCGGGCAACATTTTCACCAATGTTTCCGCCGGGCTGGGCGACAAAGTGTCAACCTTCCCCGACTATCCCGCCGAGGTGCGCGCCCCGCAGGGCTCGCTCAGCGGTGTGTCGGGCTTCCAGGTCAGCGTGGGTGCCGACGTACACACCCCCGGCGACGAGTGCGACGTGCTCGTGGCCATGAATCCGGCAGCCCTCAAGCAGAACTATAAGTTTGTCAAGAAAGGCGGCGTCATCATCGTCGACATCGATTCGTTTAAGGAGGCTGATCTCAAAAAGGCCCTCTTCCAGACCCTCGACCCCTTCAAGGAGCTTGATATCCAGGCTCAGATAGTAGAGGTGCCGGTGACATCGCTCACCAAGGCCGCTCTGGCCGACTCCGGCATGGACAACAAGAGCATTCTCAAGTGTCGCAACATCTTCGCCCTCGGCCTGGTGTGCTGGCTCTTTGACCGTCCCATCGAGGCCGCCGTCAGGATGCTCGCCGGAAAGTTTGGCAAAAAGCCCGCCGTCCTGGCCGCAAACACCAAGGTGATAGAGGCCGGATATAACTACGGCCACAATATTCACGCCACAGTCTCGACAGTCCGCATCGAGTCGGGCCACGCTGAGCCGGGCGTATACACCGACATAAACGGCAACACCGCCACTGCATGGGGCTTAATAGCCGCCTCCGAGCGGTCGGGGCGCCCGCTCTTCCTGGGCAGCTACCCCATCACCCCCGCCACCGACATCCTCCAGGAGCTGGCCAAGCGCAAAGACCTGGGCGTAAAGGCCCTGCAGATGGAAGACGAGATAGCCGGCGTCTGCTCGGCCATCGGCGCCTCGTTTGCCGGATCGCTGGCCGTGACATCAACCTCGGGTCCCGGCCTCGCCCTCAAGAGCGAAGGCATAGGCCTGGCCGTGATAGCCGAGCTGCCCCTCGTGGTTGTCGATGTGCAGCGCGGAGGCCCCTCGACAGGCCTGCCCACAAAAACCGAGCAGACCGACCTCATGCAGGCTCTCTATGGCCGCAACGGCGAGAGCCCCGTGGTGGTGGTGGCAGCATCCACTCCCACCGATTGCTTCAACATGGCCTTCGAAGCCTCGCGCATAGCCCTCGAGCACATGACCCCCGTGATTCTGCTGAGCGACGCCTTCATCGGCAACGGCTCCAGCGCTTGGCGCATCCCCGAGGCCGACGAGCTCCCCGAGATTAAAGCCCCCATATATGAAGGTGGCGAGGGATACAAGCCTTACGAGCGTGACACCGACACTCTGGTGCGCCGCTGGGCCATCCCCGGCACTCCCGGTGCTGCCCACCGCCTGGGCGGTCTGGAAAAAGACTATGAGACAGGCGTGATCTCCACCGACCCCATCAACCACGAGCGCATGGTGATGGCTCGCCGCGAGAAAGTGGCCCGCATAGCCACCGATATTCCCGCCCTGCAGGTCATTGAGGCCGAAGGCGCCGACACTCTCCTGGTGGGCTGGGGTGGCACTTACGGCCATCTGCGCACAGCAGCCGCCGAGCTCACCGCCGAGGGAACCCCTGTGGCATTTGCCCACTTCAACTACATCAACCCGCTCCCGGCCAACACCGCCGAGGTGCTTCGCCGCTACAAGCGCATCATTGTGGCCGAGCTCAACACCGGCATGTTTGCCGACTGGATCCAGTGCAAGTATCCCGACCTCGACATACGCCGCATCAACAAGATTCAGGGCCAGCCCTTCCTGGTAAGCGAGGTCAAGACCCGTGTCAACGAAATCATGGAGGAAAAATAAGATGGATAATAATAATACATTCCAAGCATCCGACTTCAAGAACGCCAATCCCGTGCGCTGGTGTCCGGGCTGCGGCGACCACGCCATACTCTCGTCGCTCCACAAGGCCATGGCCACCCTCGGAGTGGCTCCCCACATGACGGCCGTAATCTCGGGTATAGGCTGCAGCTCGCGCCTGCCCTATTATATGAACACCTACGGCTTCCACACCATCCACGGCCGAGCAGCTGCAATAGCAACAGGCTTCAAGGTGGCACGCCCCGACATGACCGTATGGCAGATTTCGGGCGACGGCGACGGTCTGGCCATCGGCGGCAACCACTTCATCCACGCTGTGCGCCGCAATGTAGACATCAACATTATCCTGTTTAACAACAAGATATACGGTCTCACCAAGGGTCAGTACTCACCCACCTCGGCCCGCGGCTTTGTGTCGAAATCCTCACCCTACGGCACCACCGAAGACCCCTTTATTCCCGCCGAGCTCGTGTTTGGCGCACGTGGCAACTTCTTTGCACGCTCCATCGACGTTGAACTCAAAGTGACCGAGGAGGTGCTCACAGCCGCCGGACGCCACCACGGCACCACCGTCACCGAGGTGCTGCAGAACTGCGTAATCTTCAACAACGGCATCCACAACCCCATCACCGACCGTGAAGTCCGCGCCGACCGCACCATACTGCTGCACCACGGCGAGAAAATGCTCTTTGGCAAGAACAAGGAGAAAGGCCTGGTGCGCGACGGCTTCCTGCTCAAGACCGTCACCGTTGGTGAGGACGGCTACACCATGGACGATGTGCTCGTCCACGACGCCCACACTCCCTCCAACTTCCTGCACCAGCAGCTGGCCATGATGGACGGCGAGACCCTCCCATTGGCCCTGGGTGTGATACGCGACGTCGACGCCCCCGTCTACAACGAGGCCATCGAACAGCAGATCTCGGAAGTGAGAGGCCGCAAAAACTTCTCCAGCCTCCGCGACATGGTCATGGCAGGCTCAACATGGACAATCGAATAAAATTGAGAATGGAGAATTGAGAATTTAAATTCCTGATTCTCAATTCTCAACTCTCAATTCTCCTCCATAATCTATACCAAAAAACCAATTAACCATGAGAAAACATTATCTTAGGAGCACTTTCTCAGTGATGTTCTCCCTGTTGGCATGTGTCTGTGCCATTGCCGGCGAGCATGTCACCACCGTGAGAAACTGGGATTTCACCAAAGGCTCCAACCATGTGGAAGAAGTAAAGAACTGCGAATACTGGTCTGCGGGAAGCAAGGGACGCTACTCTCTGGCCAAGGCGCTTGAAAATCAAGAACTCCCCTCCAACACCGGAGCTGCCCTCACAGGCCTTGACGGTGTCTATTTCACAGTAGCCGCAGGCGCTGTCTACGGTGTCACAGCCAACTACTGTTTCCAGAGCGGCAAGATGACAGTGAGAATCCCCGACTGCGGACGCAATGACGAGATCATCGTTGACTTCTCGGGTGCAGGTGGCGAGGCCACCGTATCATCGGACAACATCACCCAGACCCTCACCACACCCACCAGCGTCTCCTCACAGTGCGACGATTCAAAACTCTCCACACGCGTTAAGGAAAATGGCGACGTGGTGCTCGAGATGAGCTGCGGCAAAGGTTTCCGTCTGTATGGCATCACCGTTAACCCTTTCATACAGAAGGAGCGCCACTTCACCGACCTCAAGATCGACTTCACCACCGACCCCTACACCGTGGTCCTCCCTGCCGACGGCAAGCTGCCCGAGGGTGTGACAGTGAGCGGCACATGGCACGACAGCCAGCACGGCTACAACCAGTCGACAGTAACTGTGCCCGTAGATGGTGCCGTGAAGATCGCCATAGGCAACTGCCAGTATAACGGCCAGGGCGCCACAATCAAGAAGGGCGACGAGGTGCTCGCCTCGCTCCCCTGCAGCGACAACTGCGACGGCGTCACCACCTGGACCTACAACAGCGACGACGAGGCTGTGCTCACCATAATCACCCCCTCCTACTGCCCCTCGCTGGCAGTCGAGGCCTGCGACCTCATCCCCGACGTCACAGTATCGTATTACAACACCGACGGCAAGCTCCTGGGCAAGGAGACTGTGGCCGGAGGCTCACCCCTCACCTTTAAATATACAGCTGCCGATGTCACAGTCCCCTCGGGTCAGGCATTCCGCGGATGGTTCAACTCCACAAAATCAACCGCCGTCAAGGTAGCCGAAGGCACATCCCTGCAGACCAACACCGAGCTCTATGCCCGCGCCACTGCCATCGAGGTGCCCACACCCACTTCGCACTTCTCCTACGACCTCACAAAGGTATACTTCTATGTAGAGGATCACGAAGCCATCGAGATTGAGGGCAACTACTACAACAACCACGGCTGGGTCGTCAACTCAAACGGCACCATCAAGGTTAACGTTGCCGGAAAATGCTATGTATCTGTTGGTTGCTGCCAGTATTCAGCCGAGTCGACAGCCACCGTCAAGAACGAGACCGGTCAGGTAGTGGCCGAGTTCCCCGTCAAGGCCGAGAAAGATGGCAATGAGCAGACCTTCACCTACGACGGCGAGGCCGGATGGCTCACCATCACCTTCCCCAACGGCGCATATGTCCACAACGTCACCGTGGCCAACGTGGTCAACTTCGTAGAATACGACGCAGCCTCAGGCTACTATGACATTCCCGCCGGCGACGTCTCAAGCTTCCTGCTGGCTCTGAAGGCCGCCTCTTCGGTTGACGGTGCTAAGATTTTCCTCCACAACGGCACCTACGATCTCGGCACAACCACACTCACAACCATCACAGGCAAGAACATCTCAATCATCGGCGAGTCGATGAGCGGTACCGTCATCCTCAACTATCCTCCCCTCGATGCCGAGGGCATCAGCGTCACAGCTACCCTGCTCAACCGCTCCGAGAACCTCTACATGCAGGATCTCACCCTGCGCAACGCCATGCCATTCGACGGCAAGGCCGCTGCCGGCCGTGCCGTTACACTCCAGGACAAGGGCAAAAATACCATCTGCAAGAACGTAAGTCTCGAGTCGTATCAGGACACCTACTACAGCAACAACTCCTCGGCCTACTTCTACTTTGAAGACGGCGAGATACACGGTGTGGTCGACTACGTATGTGGAGGCGGCGACGTATATTACAACCGCGTGAAATTTGTGAACGAGTCTGTCAAAAACACCACCATCGCAGCTCCCAACGGCGCCAAGAAGTTTGGCTACGTCATGAACAACTGCACCATCGAGACCCTCTGCTCACAATTCAACTTTGGCCGCTCATGGGGCACCTACTCCGGTCTGGCATGGCTCAACACCACCATCAACCAGCCCTCCAAGCTCGCCTCTACACGCTTCACCACCGGCGGCATGAACTGCGCAGCCGACAAGTTTGTGGAATACAACTCGCTTAACACCGCAGGCACACGCATCTCGCCCGCTTCCAACGTCCTTGAGTTCACCCACTCGTCGGGCAACAAGAAGTATGAGACCATCCTCACCGACGAGGAGGCTGCCGGATATGCCATAGACAAAGTGTTCCCCGACTGGCGCCCCGAACAGATTGCCGCCCAGGCCACCTATGCCGACGGTGAGGACGTAAGCGCCAACACCTATCTGGTGAATGGTCAGATCTACGCAGGCACACTGCCCAACGGCACAGGCCTCAAGGTGCGCAAGGCCAACAGCCGCGGCGGCTTCGGTCCCGAAGTGTTGGTAGACTATACTTCGGGCATCGGCCAGATCAGCGCCGACGCTGCCGAGGTGGTCAGCACACAGTATTACAACCTGCTTGGTCTCCCCGTCACCGAGTCATATCAGGGCATAGTCCTCAAAGTCGACACTCTCGCCTCAGGCAAAACCCTCGTGACCAAGACTATTAGGAAGTAAGTTCTCCACTACCTCAGGGTCGAAACGCCCCTGTAAGTGGCACCCCACCGAGGTGAGATAATTTCCTCGCCTTCTGGGGCGGCTCAACCTCGAAGAGGTGAAAATAATTATAGCCCCATGCATTGGCATTGGGCTATAATTATTTTCACCTCTGCAAGGTTCTGTCCCCCCCATATCTCGACACTCCGCTCTATCTCTCCCGACATTCACACTCGGGGGGGAGAAAAGATTAACAAAAAATTATCAAATTA
>JAMPGA010000001.1:416289-431678 GCA_023664185.1 Muribaculaceae bacterium | reverse complement strand
TTATTCCCACTCGATTGTTGCCGGTGGTTTTGAGGAGATGTCATAGCATACGCGGTTCACACCACGCACTTTGTTGATGATATCGTTGCTCACCTTGGCCAGAAATTCGTAAGGGAGATGAGCCCAATCGGCTGTCATGGCATCCATTGATGTGACGGCACGAAGAGCCACGGCTCTCTCATAGGTGCGCTCGTCGCCCATCACGCCCACGCTCTGCACAGGCAGAAGTATGGCACCGGCCTGCCAAACCTTGTCGTAAAGCCCATTGTCTCTGAGCCCCTGAATGAATATATGGTCGGCTTCCTGCAGGATTGACACTTTCTCAGGTGTGATATCGCCGAGTATGCGCACTGCCAGACCCGGTCCGGGGAAGGGATGACGCTTGATGAGGTGTTCGGGCATTCCGAGCTGGCGACCCACGGCACGCACTTCATCCTTGAACAGGAGACGCAGGGGTTCGCACAGCTTGAGATTCATCTTTTCTGGCAGTCCACCCACGTTGTGATGACTCTTGATTGTGGTTCCTGTGATGGAGAGGCTCTCTATGCAGTCGGGATAAATGGTGCCCTGGGCAAGCCATTTCACATCTTTGATCTTATGCGCTTCCTCGTCGAATACATCGATGAAACCTTTGCCTATAATTTTGCGTTTGCGCTCGGGATCGGTCACGCCTTCGAGCTCGCTAAAGAATTTGTCAGAAGCGTCTACGCCGATCACATTGAGCCCGAGACACTCATAGTCGTGGAGCACATCGCGAAACTCGTTTTTGCGCAGCATGCCGTGGTCAACAAAAATACATGTGAGATTTTTGCCGATGGCACGATTAAGAAGCACGGCTGCCACCGAGGAGTCGACTCCACCGCTCAATCCGAGCACCACCTTGTCGTCGCCAAGCTGCTCGCGCAGGGATTTGACGGTCGACTCTATGAACGAATCGGCGCTCCAGTCCAGCTTGCCGCCACAGATTCCCTGCACGAAGTTGCGCAGTATCTGCATGCCACACTCCGAGTGGTAAACCTCAGGATGGAACTGTACGCCCCAGGTCAACTCATTCTCCACACGGTATGCAGCTACTTTAACCTTGTCAGTCGATGCTATGACCTTGAAACTATCGGGGATGGAGGTGATGGTGTCGCCATGGCTCATCCACACCTGAGCTCCCGTTTCTATGCCCGACATCAGCGGATCTGCCGAATCGATTGTAGTGAGATGCGCACGTCCATACTCGCGTGATGGAGCAGGCTCCACCGAGCCCCCAGATGTATAGGCTATAAACTGAGCTCCATAGCAGATGCCAAGCACAGGAAGATGTCCGCGTAGCCGTGACAGCTCTGTGCGGAAAGCCTTCTCGTCGTAGACAGAGAAAGGTGATCCAGAAAGGATGACTCCGATTACTGACGTGTCCTCGTAGGGAAACTTGTTGTAGGGAACAATTTCGCAATACTCGCCCAGCTCGCGCACACGCCGCCCTATGAGCTGTGTGGTCTGCGACCCGAAATCGAGAATGATGATTTTTTCCTGCATAAATGTAATATTGGTATTCCTGGTGCAAAGTTAACAAAAATCCGCCAAAAATTCGTAACTTTGTACTTTGTATTTAGTGACGATTAAGAAAATTTACATACCTCTGCTATAATGAAAGAAGTACGTATCTCTATCACATTTCTGTTGTTGGCCGTGACGTTTTGCGTATGTCTGATTGTCAGCAATCTTATGGAAATCAAGACTGTCAATCTGGGACCTCTCACCATAACAGCCGGTGTGATAGTGTTTCCGCTATCCTATATTCTCAACGACTGCATAGTCGAAGTGTATGGCTTTCAGAAAGCCCGACTGGTGATCTGGCTTGGCTTCGGCATGAATCTGCTGGTTTCACTGTTGCTCCAGCTGGGTATATGGCTTCCGGGAGCTCCGTCGTGGAGCGGCCAGGAGGCTATGGAGATGATTTTCGGGGCTGTCCCACGCATTTTTGCAGCCAGCTTCACTGCTTTCCTCTGCGGCTCGATGGTGAATGCCTATGTAATGTCGCGCATGAAATTTTCAGCTGAGCCAGGCAAGGGGTTTTCCTTAAGGGCCATAGTATCGTCGCTCTGGGGCGAAGGGGTTGATTCTGTGATCTTCTTCCCCCTTGCCTTTGGGTGGGTTCTTCCTTGGAGCGATATTGCGACCCTGATAGTGACCCAAACGCTTCTAAAGACCTTTTATGAAATATTAATTCTACCGGTCACCATGCAGGCTGTGAAGCGTCTTAAAGCATTTGAAGGCAGCGAGAATACCGAGAAGCCAAAATCATATAAATGGTGGAGAATAAATGAGCTCTGAGATTATTGACTCTATATTTATAGGTGTAAACTGCGTATGGCTTGATCTTGACGATACGCTCATAGATTTCCACACCAACTCCCGCACGGCCTTGCGGCTGCTATATGACCTGGAGCGTCTCGAACGATTCTACCCTACTCCTTCGGCCTGGATAGAAGCTTACGAGATCCACAATCATTCGCTGTGGGATAGATACTCCAAGGCAGAGATCTCTCAGGAATTTTTAAGGATGGATCGTTTTGTCCATCCTCTGCGCCAGACATGGAGCGGCTCACAGCGGGACCTTGAGGATTTTTCCCGTCGGCTCGACCCACTGTATCTCGACCTTTTGGCTCAGCAAAAGAAGCTCGTAGATGGGGCTATGGAGCTGCTGGAAGCCCTCCGCGCTGCCGGCTTCAATACGGGGATCCTGTCCAATGGTTTCACCGAGGTGCAGCACAAGAAACTGCGGATGACTGGGCTCGACAAAATGATAGACTACGTGGTGCTGAGCGATGATATCGGTGTGAACAAGCCTGACGTCAGGTTGTATCGCCATGCCATGCAACGAGCCACCGACCCTGTGGCCGACCATCATTTGATGATAGGCGACAATCCCTCAACCGACATAGCCGGAGCCTCGGCAGCCGGCTGGCGCAGCATACTGCTGTCGGCGTCGTCGGATGATGACAATGAGATGGAATCTAATCAAAAAAGCGCCCGAATTTACAATCTGCACGAGCTTATAACCCCTATATTGAGCTCGAAATAGCTCTAAAGCGGTGAAAAAGTGAAAATTACGCAAACTTTTATGAAAAAACTTATTGATAATTGAAAAAAAATTACGATATTTGCACCTCGAAAACGGAAGTCATTGATTTCCGACCTCAAAAAAGACATATTAAAACATAAACTAAAAATGACAAAAGCCGACATTGTAAACGAGATTTCCAAGTCGACCGGTGTTGATAAAGCCAATGTGCTCGATACCGTGGAGAAGTTCATGGAAATTGTCAAGGGATCTCTTTCAGAAGGCAAGAATGTCTATCTGCGTGGATTTGGCAGTTTCATCACCAAGGTACGTTCAGAGAAGACAGCACGCAATATATCCCAAAACACCACCATCATCATCCCCGAGCATCGCATTCCGGCCTTCAAGCCTGCCAAGGTGTTTATGGACGAAGTGAAGAGCTCTGACAGAGCTTCCGAATAACTCTAAGGCTCTTCTGCAAGACCTCATCGCACAAAAGAAATTCAGATATTAAACCCATCATAAACAATTCAAATCAACAACTATGCCAAACGGAAAAAAGCGCAAAGGCCACAAGATGGCTACACACAAGCGTAAAAAACGCCTCCGCAAGAACCGTCACAAGAAGAAGTAAGCCGATTCCGACCGGCTTCGAAAATTGATTTCTGACGGTCCTGTGTGACTCTCAAAAGTCAGCCGACGCACTTACGAAGAACAAACTCCGGGCCGGTTTCCACCTCACTCACCTCACTCACTCGAGGCGGAGACCGCTGATCAGCCCGATGTTTGTTCTTTGCGCGTCATTCGAACAATCTACATTCAGATATGAAAAGTGAACTAATAGTCGACGTACAGCCCACGGAGGTCTCCATAGCTCTCCTGGAGGATTCGCGCCTGGTTTCTCTGCAGAAAGAAGCGCGAAACATAGCCTATGCCGTCGGCGACATATACCTGGCAAAGGTCAAAAAGCTGATGCCGGGACTAAACGCCGCCTTCGTCAATGTAGGCTACGAAAAGGACGCTTTTCTTCACTATCTGGATCTTGGTTCGCAGTTCTCCACCTACTCCGCTTTCCTCAAGCAGGTGCTCGACGAGCAGAAGACAGATGTTACTGTCTCAAAGCTCAAACGTCTCCCCGACATTGACAAACACGGCTCTATTACCGATGTTCTACAGCCCGGCCAGCAGCTGCTGGTGCAGATAGTGAAGGAGCCCATCTCCTCAAAAGGCCCACGACTCACCACCGAGATTACCTTTACAGGCCGCTACATGGTGCTCATACCATTCGGCGACAAGATTTCGGTATCGCAAAAAATCTCATCTACCGAGGAAAAACTCCGTCTCCGACAACTCATTGACAGCATTAAGCCAAAGAACTTTGGTGTCATAATCCGCACATCGGCCGTTGGTAAAACAGTCCGCGAGCTGCATCACGAGCTCAAAACCCTCCTCAAATGCTGGGAGGATACTGTGGCAAAGGCCATGAAGGCCACTGCTCCTGCCCTGATATTTGAAGAAGAGAGCAGAATAGTGGGAATGCTGCGCGACGTATTCAGTCCAAACTTCGAGAGCATATATGTAAATGATACCGAAACCTACGAACAGATATCGAAGTATGTGTCTCTGATAGCTCCCGAAAGCAAAGATATTGTCAGGAAATATGACGGCGATATACCGATATTTGACCATTTCAACATCACCCGTCAGATAAAGTCGTCGTTCGGAAAGACCGTCTCATTCAAGTCAGGAGCATATATAATCATCGAACACACAGAGGCTCTGCATGTCATAGATGTCAACTCTGGTAATCGTTCAAAGGCTGCCCCCGATCAGGAGAGCAACGCTTTGGAAGTGAACCTTCGAGCCGCCGATGAAATAGCCCGACAGCTCCGTCTTAGAGATATGGGTGGTATTATCGTAATCGACTTTATCGATATGAACAAGGCCGAACACCGCCAGAAGCTGTTCGAACATATGAGAGAAGTGATGGCCAACGACCGCGCGCGACACAATATCCTGCCGCTGAGCAAATTCGGGTTGATGCAGATCACCCGTCAGCGCGTGCGTCCGGCTCTCGACATTATCACCTCCGAAGAGTGCCCCTCATGTCATGGTCGAGGCGAAGTGCAGCCCTCTCTGCTTTTCACTGATACTCTGCGCGAAAAGCTTGACTACCTCATCAATTCATTAGGCGTCAAGGGATTTACCATGTATGTCCATCCCTATGTAGCAGCCTATCTCAACAAAGGGCTCATATCTCTCTATCGCCGCTGGCAGTGGGAACTCGGATTCTGTTTCAAGATCTTGCCCGACGAATCAATGGCCTATCTGCAGTATAGAGTCATCGATGCCAACCACAATGAGATAGACCTCAAAGAAGAAAAAGACATAGCATCTTCCGCCTCAAAGCAAAAAACGCGAACCAAGAACCAAATCAAGGAAGATTAATCGTTAGGATGTCCTTATGCATCCCTTCATCAAAGACACTGCGAGTCCCCTGGAATCTGATTTCAGGGGACTTGATGTATAAATGAAGATTGCTGAGAAAGCATCCACTCGTTTTCGGGGTGAAGCATAAAGACCACGGCTCTTGAAATAGTATTCAGGTCAACTCCCTCGGGATAGTCCAGTCTCAACACCTTTTCACCTTGAAAGTAATTCACGTCGGCAAAAGTGAGCACCACATCTACCCTACCCCAATGGTGTTTCAAATCAGACATTATATCTTCCGGAGAGAAGTTTGAAGGATAGAGTCGGCTTCCGGTGCGACGGGCAAGATCGACACTCTCTTTGTCGTTGGGAGAACAGAATGCCACTGATATCCCCACACCTCTCAGTGCCTCAAGTAACGGCTCAAGAGTCTTTAACTTCGCATCACCGTAAACAAGCACATTCATTTTCGGATAGCGGAGTATCAGCGAATTTGCGGTCAGACTCCCGATCCGTCCGATGCTCTTCCTGGAACTCAGACGTCCGGAGCGGTAATCGTCCATCCGTCGTTCAAGATAATTGTCGGCCATAGCTTATTTTTTTGCAAAGTTAGGAAAAACAATTGAGCTGTGGAATCAGCCGAACAAAAACAGCCGTCTAAACGTTAAAAACATAAATGAGATAACCTTCCTCATTCATTCTCACAGGCATGGCAGCTGATAGCATGTATGAAAATCTGATGATACTCCCGTTGTTTAAAGGCGTGAGCCATAATCGCATATCTGAAATCGTGGGTAAAACCCCATTAGCCTTTCTGAAATACCTGCCCGGTGAGACCTTGATTCGCACCGGTGAACCATGCCAGGGCCTGAAATTTATTCTGCAGGGACAAGTCAGACTATCCATCACGAATCATACCGATCGATTCAGAATTCTCCAGACTCTCTCTGCCCCGGCTGTCATTTCTCCAGATTTTCTTTTTGGAAGGGACACACTTTATCCGGCCGAATGCACATCCATAGATACAGTCTCGCTAATGCAAATAGCCAAAGCCGACTTTATAACCTTGCTGCGCGAAGACGAGGTGATACTGTTCAATTACCTTAACCTCCTCTCGACAAACGCACAGAAAGCCATCGACGGAGTCATCGCCCTCACCACCGGCTCTCTGGAGGAGCGAATAGCATTCTGGATCATAGCTCTGACCCAAATGGACGCCACAGACATTCTTTTACAGGGACGTCACCGCGATCTTTATGCCATATTCGGAGTGCAGCGCACTTCTTTTATAGCTGCACTCGATAATTTGCGTGATCAAGGCATAATCACATATAACACCAATGGTATCAGTGTATTATCTCGTAAGAAACTAAGATCGGTGCTTCTTAAAATACCGGATTAATGTTGCGATAAGTGTTAAAATTGTGTTAAAATTTTAAATTCATTTGCTCAGTCCAAATAAACGTCGTAACTTTGCAGTGCAAAAGCGAGGGAGACACCTCCTAAGCGATAAAAGATGCTGGCGATTTAGTGTAGAGGCCTAGCACGCCGCCCTCTCACGGCGGAAACCCGGGTTCGAATCCCGGATTCGCTACAGTAGACGAAAGACAAGCGTTCAACGTTTGTCTTTCGTTTTTTACTATCTGCAGACATTATCACACTTTCTTTTCTTTATCTTTGATTTTTTTGTAATTTTGCAAAAAAATATAACTAATACCGGAAATGAACGTAGTAGATCGATTTCTGCACTATGTGAAGTTTGACACTCAGAGTGACGAACTCACCAATCTCACCCCCTCCACACCGGGGCAAATGACCTTTGCGCGTGAACTTGAGAAGGAGCTCACCGAAATGGGTCTGGCCGACATCTCGCTTGACGACAACGGCTACCTCATGGCAACTCTTCCTTCAAACGTTGACCGCAAGGTTCCCACCATCGGCTTCATAGCCCATCTCGACACATCGCCCGACATGAGCGGACGCCATGTTTCGCCTCGCATAGTGCAGAACTATGACGGATCGGACATTATCCTCAATGCCGCCGAAGGCATAGTTCTCTCACCGGCCGAATTCCCCGAGCTCCTCGACTATAAAGGTCAGGATCTCATAGTAACCGATGGCAACACACTCCTTGGCGCCGACGACAAGGCTGGCATTGCCGAGATCATAACAGCCGTAGACTATCTTCAGAAACATCCCGAGATTAAGCACGGCGATATCCGCATAGCCTTCAATCCCGACGAAGAGATCGGTCAGGGAGCTCATAAGTTTGACGTGAAACGCTTCGGCGCAGACTGGGCCTACACCATGGACGGTGGCGAAATAGGCGAGCTGGAATACGAAAACTTCAACGCTGCTGTCGCAAAAGTAACCTTCAAGGGCAGGAATGTACACCCCGGATATGCCAAGCACAAGATGCTCAACTCTATCCGCGTGGCCAATCAGTTTGCCATAATGCTGCCCCGCTGGGAGACTCCCGAACACACCGAGGGATATGAAGGTTTCTATCACCTCGTTTCGATAGAAGGAACTGTCGAGAAGACTGTGCTCACCTATATCGTGCGCGACCATGACCGCGATCGTTTCGAGCGTCGCAAAAAGGAGCTTGAGCATCTCACCCGCAAGATCAACAATGAGTTTCCCGGCTGCGCATCCATCGAAATCAAGGATCAATACTACAACATGCGCGAGAAGATTGAGCCTGTCATGAAGATCATCGACATCGCCATCGCAGCCATGAAAGAGGCCGGTGTAGAGCCCAAGGTGAGCCCAATACGCGGAGGCACAGACGGAGCCCAGCTCTCATTTATGGGTCTCCCCTGCCCCAACATCTTTGCCGGAGGCCTCAACTTCCACGGTCGCTACGAGTTTGTGCCTATCCCCTCGATGGAAAAAGCCACCGATGTCATTGTCCAGATAGCACGCATCACAGCTTTGGGCTGACAGGATGAAAACACTTGTCATCGTCACCGGCCCTACCGGAAGCGGTAAGACCGATCTGGCCATAGAAATTGCCGGGAGGCTCGGCACTGAGATTCTCAGTGCCGACTCCCGGCAGATTTTTCGTGGACTGCCTATAGGCACTGCTGCCCCTACGCCCGAACAGCTTGCACGTGTGAAACACCATTTTGTCGGCATCCTTGACCTTGACCAATATTATAGCGCCGCACTTTATGAAGAGCAGGCTCTTGAGACGCTTCGTCAGCTATGGCTCCATCACGATTATGCCGTGATGTGTGGCGGCTCAATGATGTATATCGACGCCGTCACCAAAGGAATTGATCCGCTGCCCACTATCTCCGACAGCGTGAGACAGCATGTGCTTTCCATTTACGAAAACCAAGGACTCGAAGCAATAAAGGAGATGTTGGAGCAGCTCGATCCGGCCACATTGCAAACCTGCGATCTCTGCAACCACCGGCGCCTGATACATGCCGTTGAGATTTCGCTTGAAGCCGGAGTGCCGGCCTCGACCTTGAAAACCGGCAAAGCCAAGGAGCGGCCGTTTATGACTGTCAAACTTGCCATAGGCTACAGCCGCGAACAGCTGTTTCAACGTATAAACCGCCGAGTTGACGCCATGATAGTAGCCGGGCTCGAGCAGGAAGCCCGCAGTGTGTATCATCTAAGGCATCTAAACTCACTTAACACCGTGGGCTATAAAGAAATGTTTGCACATTTTGACGGGCTCATGAACCGCGACACCGCTATAGCAAGAATAGCTAAAAACACACGCGTATATGCAAAAAAACAGAGTCTTTGGCTTTCCAAAGACCCTGAAGTAAAATTGCTTGACCCGAGCAATCAGCTCAGTGAAGCTATGGACATCATTTGTAACGTGTCCATTTGATAATCTCTTTCACCGACGGCTTTTTGCCATACATGAATATGCCCACTCTGTAGATCTTCCCGGCCATCCATACGAAAAACAGGAAGCTCACTATAAGGAGAACTATCGAAAGTACTATTTCCCAGCCCGGTATACCGAAGGGAATTCGTGCTACCATCACCATGGGCGATGTGAGCGGGAACACAGATGCCCAGAATGCCACTGTGCCCGATGGATCCATGGCTGCAACCATGCCGAACATCATGCCGAACAATATGGGGAAAACGGCAAACGACGAGAGCTGCGAAGCATCCTGAATGTTGTCGACCGCCGACCCTATAGCGGCGAAGATCGAGGAATAAACCAGGAAGCCAAGCACCAGGAACAATGTCATTAATGCCACCAGCGATACTATTTCGTTCACCTGTGTGAGCGATGCCAATGCCTGGGTTATCTCGATAGAGTCGGGATTATTAACGGCATTCATATTGCCTGACTGTATGGCGGCCACGTCGGCCATAGTCTCCGCAGGCATCAGCGACGGGAGCAGTATGCCCGAAATGGCCGACAGAAGGATGCCCCAAAGCACCATCTGAGTCACAGCCACAAGAGCCACACCGATTATCTTGCCCAGCATCAGCTGCATAGGCTTGACGGAGGTAACCACTACCTCCAGCACACGATTGCTTTTCTCTTCTATGATCGAAGTCATCACCATCTGTCCGTATATTATCAGGAACATATACAGCACAAACGACATACCAATGCCTATACCGTAGCTCAGACCCGACGACAGAGCCTCTTCACTATCTTTGTCCAGGCGTATGGTGTTGATGCTCACATCGCTCTTCACCTCCTGGAGAAT
This sequence comes from Muribaculaceae bacterium, assembly GCA_023664185.1. GTDB lineage: Bacteria > Bacteroidota > Bacteroidia > Bacteroidales > Muribaculaceae > Duncaniella. The sequence goes on along the minus strand of JAMPGA010000001.1, from coordinate 421,502 downwards.
TTTGTCGAGATTGTCTATATCGTAATGGCTCAGTCTTTCATTCTCAATAATTTTGTTGATCTGATTGGCCATGGTAGTTTCAGTGACCATCGATGTGGGGCCGTCGCTGAATACCTTGAGATTCGTGCGCTTGGCCTCGACAATCCCCGACGGAATCACAAGCAGTATATCGTGCCCCTCGGCACGCATGGCCGAGTCTTGGGTGACATCCTGGGAAGCCAGAATAAATTTCACATCGTCAGTGTCGGTCAGTTTAGGACCCACGATTCCACTGTTGTCAACCACCAGTACAGTCGATCCCGACGTACCGCCATACTCCATGATCAGCACCGGCAACAACGTCATGCCGAGCATAAACAGAGGCATGAGGATGGTGGTGAGGATGAAGCTTTTCTTACGCACGCGCTCCAGATACTCGCGTTCGATGATTATTCCTATTTTAGACATACTTGTTTGGATTGACTGATTATTTCATCTCATCTTCCTTTACCGCACGGATGAAGATATCGTTCATCGAGGCGATGCTTTCCTGAAAAGCCGACAGCTGTACATTGTTGTTGGCGATGTTTACAGCATCACGCAGGGTTGAGCCGTCATTTATATGTATGGACAGACGATTTCTGCCGCGGGTGTCGGGCTCGAGCATTGCAAATTCCCCCGCCACCGGCTCGAGGCTTTCCATCAGAGCATGAGGATCGCCGTCGAAGGTCAGGTCATATCTGTTGGCAAAGAAACGACGACGCAACTCATCGACATTGCCGCTCAGAATATTGCGACTCTTGTTTATAAGGGTGATATTGTCGCAGATTTCCTCGACCGACGACATATTGTGGGTCGAGAAAATCACGGTTGATCCCTCTTCCTTCAGCTTCATTATTTCGTCTTTCAGCAGATTGGCGTTTATGGGATCAAAGCCAGAAAAAGGTTCGTCAAATATAAGAAGCTTGGGGCGATGAAGCACCGTGACAATAAACTGTACTTTCTGAGCCATACCTTTAGAGAGTTCCTCAACCTTCTTGTCCCACCACGAAAGAATGTCAAACTTCTCAAACCACTGTCGCAAAGTGTGTTGGGCATCATAGCGGCTCAACCCCTTCAGACGTGCAAAAAACATGGCCTGCTCCCCTACCTTCATCTTCTTGTAAAGACCTCTTTCTTCGGGGAGATAACCTATCTGGGCCACATCGGCGTGGGTCAGTTGATGTCCGTCAAAGATAACCTTGCCCGTGTCCGGGGCTGTGATGTGGTTGATTATGCGGATCAGGGTTGTCTTGCCTGCACCGTTGGGTCCCAGCAGTCCGTAGACCTGGCTTTCGGGCACTGACAGGCTCACATCGTCGAGCGCCTTGTGAGTCGAATAAGACTTGCTTACGTTTTCTACTTGCAGTATATCCATATTGAATGTGATAATGTGGATTTTTACATATTAGACGCGACGGCAACAAAAAAGTTTCATCCCGGATGCAACTTTTTGTGCTTTTACACGTCTAATATCATGAATAAAGCCCATCATCTCACAGCAATTCAAACGACACTCATGCAAAAGTCGTCTGACAAGGAGCAGAGATTTCTGGATATGTTGTCCCGCCACCGTCCACTGCTCTATAAAATATGCTATATGTATGCCACCGACGGCGACCACTTCAACGATCTCTATCAGGAAGTGGTAGCCAATATTTGGGTGGGGCTTGACTCATATCGCGGAGAATCGGCATTATCCACCTGGCTTTACCGTATTGCCCTCAATACATGTGTCACATATTTTCGCCGCAACTCGCGCCACACTGAAGGTAAAATGCCACTTGAAAGTGTGGTGCATCTGCAAGGCGACGATGGCGACTCCCAGCGCATAGAGCAACTCAAAGAGATGTACAGACTTATAGCCGACCTTTCCAGGATCGACAAAGCGCTGATACTGATGTGGCTCGATGAGAAAAGCTATGATGAGATAGCCGAGCTTTCGGGCCTCTCACGTAACAATGTAGCCACACGCCTCAGACGCATAAAACAAAAACTTATCGACAAAAGCAACAGTATATGAATATCGATGATATAAAGTCAAACTGGCAGTCTCTCAACATTGTGCCATCCACCTCATATTGCTGCGAAATGGAGCATAGAGCGGCACGCAACAGCATCCCCACTCTTTGCAATCGGTATTTTGCTCTGAATATGCGTCTCATAGCAGTGTGCTGCCTTGGCATTCTCACCTTTATACCCTTTGCCAGCATTTCGCCCCTGCTTGTCTACCTAAGCATTATATATTTCGCCATCATGGGTGTAATGATGGCGCACCAAGCCATATCCGTCAGGAAAATAAATCTTAGCCGTATGAGTGTGATGGAGGCTATCAACGCAGTGTGCTGCATAGAGCGTCAGCGGATTGTGAAACGCGCCGTGGGACTCTGCATGGCCATCCCGTTGTTGCTCTATTTCGCTGTTCTTATCCATGAGGATTTTGGTGACGTGATGCTCTATGGATGCATTGCCGGCGGTATTGTCGGAATAGTTTTAGGTATAATTATCAACCGCAAAGCCTCAAGAATCCTATCAGAAATGAAAGCTCAGCTCGGTGAATAGGCAGCGATTGGACCGGTATTTTTGAAATAACGGAAAGTTTCTGTATATTTGCACCTTCTTAACGACCCGTTTAAATATGGACAACTCAACTATCAAACAACGCATCGACTCCTACCGTTCGGCCATGAAGGAGAGCGGCATCACTGCAGCTATCCTCCCACGCACCGACGACCATCTGAGCGAATATATCACCTCACACTGGCAGATAGTCCGATACATGAGTGGCTTCACAGGCTCAGCAGCGACTATGGTCATCACCGCCGACAAGGCTCTCCTCTGGACCGACTCCCGCTATTTTCTCCAGGCTGCCGAACAGCTCGAAGGCACAGGCATAATACTGATGAAGGATGGCCTCCCCGAGACTCCCGATATTCCCGCATGGCTCAGGCTTGAGCTTAATGCAGGAGATACTGTAGGCATAAATGGCATGCTCATCTCCATCGACGATGCTGCCACTTTGCGCTCTCGCCTCACAGTCTCCGGTCTTAAGCTCGTCATCGATTTTGACCCCATCAACAAAATCTGGAACGATCGCCCGGCTCTCCCCTCGGGAAAGGCATTTGTCCATGACGAAAAATATACCGGCGAATCAGCTGTATCGCGCATGAACCGCACACTCGAAGCCGTCAGGCAGCTCGGGGCTGACAGCTACTTTGTGGCAGGACTCGACGAAATAGCATGGATGCTCAATCTCCGATCCGACGATGTGCCCCATAACCTCCCTGTGGCCACATCTTTCCTTTATCTAGGTTCTGAGGGCTCTATACTCTTTATAGATAGCAATAAACTTACCCCAGAGGTGGAGGTGCATCTGGAAAAGGCTGGAGTGAAAACCGCGCCTTATGGCGACGTGGTTGCATTTCTCAACACAATTCCCGAAACTGAAAAAGTGCTCTTGAGCGGAAACCGCACACCTGTCGGTATCGTCGGCGCTGTGGAAAGCCACTTCGTTAAGGCCGACTCGCCTGTGCAGAAACTCAAAGCCATCAAAAACGAAATACAGATTCAGGGCGAGCGCTCAGCACATATTCGCGACGGTGTAGCCATGGTGAAATCCATCATGGAGATCAAGCGTATCACCGACAATAGCCAGCCTCTGACTGAAATTGCGGCTGCGGATATCCTGGAAAAGAACCGCCGCGAGATGCCCCTATTCTTCGATCTCAGCTTCGACACCATAAGCGGATTCGGTCCCAACGGCGCGATAGTACACTATTCACCCAACAAAAAGAGCAACGCCACTATCTCGAAGGGCAACCTCCTGCTGCTCGACTCCGGCGCCAACTACATAGATGGCACAACAGACATTACCCGCACTATAGCCATCGGCACTCCCACAGCTGAGATGCGCCACGACTTTACACTCGTGATGAAGGGACACATTGCCATTGCCACCGCCATCTTCCCTGAAGGCACACATGGACACCAGCTTGATGCCATGGCTCGCATGCCGCTTTGGAAGGAAGGCAAGAGTTATCTGCACGGCACTGGCCACGGCGTGGGTCACTTCCTCTCGGTACATGAAGGTCCTCAGAGCATTCGTCTCAACGATACCATGTCACCATTGCTTCCCGGCATGCTCACATCCAACGAGCCGGGCATTTACCTGGCCGGCCGATATGGCATACGTTGTGAAAACCTCATACTCACCATCCCATACGAGGAAACCGAGTTCGGACGTTTCTTTGCATTCGAGACCATAACCATGTGTCCGTTCGACCGCACACTGTTTGAAACAGAAATAATGTCTGACGACGAAATCAAGTGGGTCGACGATTACCACAAGCGTGTCTATGAAACTCTTGCACCCCAGCTCACCGAATCTGAGCGGACATGGCTTGCCGATGCAACAGCTCCTTTGAAACAGTGAAACCACATCACAGAATGGAAACAATCAAAGACTGCCCCTCACCCCTGATAATACCGGTGAGAGGTTTCACACCTGAAATCGGAAAAGGTACATTCGTAGCCCCCAATGCCACCATATTAGGCGACGTAAAGGTGGGCGAAGAATGCTCCATATGGTTCAATGCCGTTTTGCGAGGCGATGTCAACTCAATCCGCATCGGCAACCGTGTCAACATTCAGGACGGATCAGTGCTCCACACACTCTATCAGAAGTCGACAATCGAAATAGCCGACGACGTCTCTATAGGCCACAACGTCACAATCCACGGTGCCAAAATCCACTCGCTGGCTCTCATAGGCATGGGTGCCGTGGTTATGGACGATGCCGAGGTGGGCGAAGGTGCTGTGGTGGCGGCAGGTGCTGTGGTGCTCTCTCGCACCAAGATCGGTCCAAACGAGCTTTGGGGAGGTGCCCCGGCCAAATTCATAAAAATGGTCGACCCCACCACATCCCGCGAACTTAATACAAAGATAGCCCGCAATTATCTGATGTATTCCCGCTGGTACACAGACCCCGACGGAGAAAACCTCAAATAATAAAGCCTATAATTTGGCGGAATTAATAAAAAGCACTACCTTTGTGGCCAGATAAGGAAATCTATCATCCTTTTCTGACCACAAATTGCCCGGATGGCGGAATCGGTAGACGCGACGGTCTCAAACACCGTTGGAGCAATCCATCCCGGTTCGAGCCCGGGTCCGGGTACTGAATTGGAGATTCTCAC
>JAMPGA010000001.1:389843-416189 GCA_023664185.1 Muribaculaceae bacterium | reverse complement strand
TTATTTGATTGAGTGCTCTTTTTTATTCACATTTGTTGTTAAACAATCTCTAAATATTTTTTTTGACCATGAAAAAAATCACAGCGTTGCTCGCGGCTGCGGCTATAGCCCTCGGCGCATCGGGAGCAAAAAAAGTACACACCATCGGCGACTCGACCATGCAGACCTACGACGAGAAGGCTACAGTGACCCGCGGTTGGGGCCAGTATCTGCAGCAGTTTCTCGAGGGTATCGAGGTGAACAATCGCGGAAAGGCCGGAGCTTCGTCGAAGAGCTTCTACAAGGAGGCTGCCTACTGGACTTCGGTGAAGAAACAGATGCAGCCCGGCGATTATGTGGTGATCCAGTTTGCTCACAACGACGAGAAGAACGGCGGCATGGACGGCGATGAGGTGAAAGACTACTACACCTCGATCGGCGACGCTGCCGCAGCTCAGGCCACTGACTATCGCGGCACCACTCCCAACACCACCTTCAAGCAGTATCTGCGCAATTATGTCAACGAGACCCGCGAGCTGCAGTGTACACCCATCCTGGTGGGTGCCATCAGCCGCATGTATTTCTCGGGCAATGATATCCGCCGCAACGGTCGCCACGACCTTGGTGACAGCTTCTCGGTGCTCACCTCTTCGGGCATCAAGGAGAAACAGAGCGTGCCCGCCACCGACGACTCCATGGACTATGTCTATGCCATGCAGCAAGTGGCTCAGGAGATGAACGTGCCCTTCATCGACCTCACCACAGCCACTGCAGACCTCTATATCAGCTATGGCGACAGAGACTGCCACGACATTCTGAGCGACACCCCTGACGGATCGACCCACCTCAGCACCGTGGGCGCCACTCTCATAGCCCGCACATTCGCCCAGCTGCTCAAGGACAACAATCTGCTGGCTGAGTATGTCAACATCCCCGCCGATCTCAGCGTAACCCCCGCCGACGGAAATATGGGTCAGGGCTACGTGGGGCAGACACTGCAGAAGGAGTTTCTGGTGTCGGCTTTCGGACTCGAGCCTGCCTCCGGCACAGTGACCATAGCAGCCTCCTCGCCGGCCGAAATCTCGACTGACGGCGGCGTCACCTGGATCTCAAACGGCTCTGTCGACTACAGCGGCTCCACCCTGGTGGGCAAATTCCTGGTGCGAATGAATCTTGTGGCTGCCGGCGAGCAGACCGCCACAATCTCCATAGCCACCCCCGGCGGAATGACTAAGGATGTCATAGTCAGCGCCACCGGCATCGAGCTGACAGGCGGTGTGGAGATTAACGCCTACTGGCGTCTTGAGAAGGATGACAGCTGTGTGCTCGATGGCCCGGGCGAAATCATCCCTGAGAGCTGGCACGAAATGACCATGCAGAAATACTCCAGCCCCAACGCCAATACCGAATGGCCCGAATGGACAGGATATGACGCCAGCCGCAAGACCCAGCGCAACGTAATTGAAGGTAATGTGTGGCCCGACGGCGAGATCGACGAGGTGTCGACCCGCTACATAGAGTTTGGCCTCAAGGCCATGGCAGATGCCGAGATCAACATCGACGAAATCAGCTTTTTTCTGTGTGGCTGCGGTGGCAGCGGCATGTGTGTGAAGGTCTACTACTCCACCGACGACAATTTTGCATCGCCCACTCAGATCTACGAGTATAAGAAGCTTCCCGCCAATAATATGCAGTATGTCAAGGAAGTACCGGTGCTGAAGATTGAGCCCGGCAAGAGCCTGCGCCTCAGATTCTATCCCTGGTATAACGGCACCGCCAGCGGCAAGACCATCTGCCTCTCAGACATCAAGATTCACGGTTATGCCTCGGGCAATACAGCAATTACCTCGGTGGCCGCCCCTTCTGAGGCTGTGTCAACGGTGTATCACAACGTGATGGGCCAGACCATAGCACGGCCTGAAAGCGGACTCTGCATCGTCTCTACCACATATGCCGACGGCTCTGTGAAACACGAAAAAATATTGTATTGAATTAAACCGTAACTACATATATATTACCCTATCATGAACAACAAACTATTTGGCCTTATGGCCGGCGCCATGCTCACAGCGGTGACCGCCATGGGTCAGGAAGCCATTCCACTGGTGGAATGGGACTTCCAGAAAGAATATGAGAAGAGCAACCGCGACGGCGGGGGCCTCCTTTTCACACCCACTCAGGCCAACGGATCCACAGAGTTCAGCGGCAATTTCAGCAACGCAGCGCAGACACCTTATGTGATGCCCGACACCCGCAATGCCTCGGCCACCGGCGACTTTTATGTCTCGGGCTACAGCGAGAATGGCTCCTGGAACATTTGCAATGGCTGGGAGACTCGTGTGTTCCGCATTACCAACAAAACTGCAAACCCCGCTGCCGACTACAGCAACCCGGCAAACCACAAGACTTATTTCGAGGTAGTCTTCTCCACCAAGGGCTACAAAGGCATAGAGATAGAATGTGCGGTAGCCCCCGGCAACAACACACTCACCAAGATGGAGGCAGTTCTCTCGGTCGACGGTGGCACCACATGGGCCGACGCCGGGTATCTCAACACTTCGTCGACATGGTTCACCTACGATAAATCATCGATCAGCATTTCGGCCAACGACAAGAATAAAGTGATACTCCGCCTGCTCCCCACCGAGGGTGTCACCAACTGGAACCTGGAGCATCTCAAAATCTCGGCTACAGAAGTAGTTGAGGCCGGTGGTCCCGTCAATCTGACTGCCACCAAGGCCACATGGCCTCTCGACAAGGGCATCGACAACCCCACCGGCGCCACTCTCGACAATCCCGAGGCTTTCTCGGTGTCTTCGTTTGAGTATGGTTCGAACCTTAAGATGAACAATGTCCGCACCGACGGCGGCATCTCGGCCACTCAGTTTGAGCCTATCAACGGCGGCAATGGTGAGAACAACGACGAGAATGCCCTCATCTTCACCCTCAAGCCCAAAAACGGCCTCACGGTGACTCCCAAGTCGCTCTCATTCCAGGCAAGCCGCGTGGGCACAAACGGAGGTAAGTTTGATGTGGGTGTCACCTCAAGCGGCACTGAGACCCTTGTGCTCGAGGGTCAGACCCCCGCGCTGGTAAAAGAGGCTCCCTACTACACCAAATATGACATCAATCTGACCGAGATACCCGCTACAAACGGCACCCTTGTCGCCAAAATCTATATCAAGGATCTGGCAGCTGCCAAGCAGTATGCATTCCAGAACGTAGTGCTCACAGTGGATGTGGCCGGCGAGATCATCCCAGTGCCGGTCTATACCTTCTCTGTGAAGGTGGGCTTGGAGGGTGCAGGTTCAGTGAGCTGCACACCTGGTGGCGCCGAGTTTGACGAAGGCACCACTCTGACTGTAAAGGCTACCGAGAACTTCGGCTACCACTTCGTTAACTGGACCGATACCAATGGCAAGGAGGTTTCTGCCAAAAACCCCTACATCTTCGAAATCATGGCCAACACCGCCCTGACTGCCAACTACACCAAGACCGAGGTCTATGCCCTCAACGTGGCTCTCGAGGGTGGCGCCAACCGCAACCAGGTGCAGTTCAATCCTGAAGGCCACGTGGTGAACGGTGTTCACTACTATGAGGAGGGCTCCGACGTTGTGCTCACAGCCCTCAGCAATCCCATTGTCACCTTCACAAACTGGGAAGACAACACCACCTCGGCCGAGCGCATGGTACGCATGGACGGCGAGAAGAATCTGACAGCCAACTTTGCCTCAGCCGACTATATCGTGGGCTGGGATCTATACTACGACCAGCCCAACTCGCAGCGTGCGGCCGACTTCAAGGCCGAGAGTGACAACGCCGGTCTCCTTTCGCTGCGCAATGCCGCCGGCAACACCAACTCATGGCTCACACGCGGTGTGAGCAACGGCGCTGAGAATGGTCGCTGGGGTGCCCGTATCTGGAAAAACCTCACCGATGGCTATTACTTCGAAGTGTCGTTTGGCACTGTGGGCTACACCAATATCTCTATCACGGCCGGTCTGTGTGTCAGCTACAACTCATTCTCGAAGATCAACGCACAGTGGTCGGCCGACGGAACAAACTTCCAGACCATCGGCACCTACACCCTCGAGCCCGGATGGGTCGACAACAAGTTTGACCTCCCCGCCGAGGCTGCCGGCAAGGAGCGCATCTGGGTGCGCTATATGCCCGACACCTCTTCGCCCAAGGTGGGCAACTCAAGCGACTATGACGGACTTTGCATAGGCGACATCTATGTGTATGCCGACTATAACGCCGCCGACGACAGCGAGGCTCCCAAGATTGTCAGCGTTATCCCTGCCGACAACTCCAACGGCGCTTCGGCCACAGGCTCGATCATCGTCACCTTCGATGAGAAAGTCAAAGCCGGTACAGGCTCGGCCACACTCAACGGCGAGACTCTCTCGATGACAGTGTCTGGCAAGTCGGTAGTATTCCCCTACCAGGGTCTTGCTTACAACACTAAGTATACCTTCACCCTCCCCGCCGGCGCTCTCACCGACCGCTTCGGCAACGCATCGCCTGCATTCAGCTCGTCCTTCACCACCATGGAGCGCAAACAGCCTGAGGCACGTCTCTACGACGCTGTTGTGGCAGCCGATGGCTCGGGCGACTACACCACCGTCTCGGCAGCCATTGAGGTCGCTCCCGAAAACCGTGTCACCCCCTGGCTCATCTTCGTGAAAAACGGCGAGTATTTCGAGCATATCGATATACCCAAGAACAAGCCCATGCTCCACTTCATCGGTCAGGATCGCGACAAGGCTATTATCCTGAAGGATGGTCTGAGCGGTGGCCCCACATCGACCGGTACAGAGGCTGGTGCCACCGTAGTGGTTCGCTCGAACGACTGTCTGTTTGAGAACATCACCCTCGAGAACAAGTATGGCCACGAGAAGCAGGATGGCCCGCAGGCTCTCGCCCTCAACACCATGGGCGACCGCACCGTGTTCAACAATGTGGCTATGCTCTCCTATCAGGACACCTGGATCACACCCTCCACATCCAACTATCGTGCCTACGTGCGCAACTCGTTTATCGAGGGTGCCGTCGACTTTATCTACAACAGCGGTAACCTCTATATCGAGAACACCACCCTCTGGATCACCCGCAAGAGCGGTGGCTACATCGTGGCTCCCTCTCACACCAAAGATGTGCTCTGGGGTTATGTCTTCAACAACTGTACCATCTCAGCTCCCGGCGTGCCCTCCGAGACATCAGTTTGGCTGGGTCGCCCCTGGCACAACTTCCCCAAGACAGTGTTCCTCAACACCCGCGCCGAGGTCACCATCCCCGCAGCCGGCTGGTATGAGACCATGGGTGGTCTGCCCGCCATCTGGGCCGACTGGAACACCATGGATGCCAACGGCAACCCCGTTGACCTCTCACAGCGCCGCGACACCTACTACTACACCGACGCCAACGGCGAGAAGGTTTATGGCACAGCCAAAAATCATCTCACCGACGAGGAGGCAGCTCAGTATACCGTGCGCAACGTGCTTTCCGGCTCAGACGCCTGGGAGCCCGTCATAAAGACTGAAGAGTGTGCCACACCCTGTCCCAAGTGGAAGACCGACGGCACCATCAGCTGGGAGGCCGTACCCTATGCCATCTGCTACGTCATCACCAAGGACGGCAAGGTGGTAGAGTTTACCAAAGAGCCCGTCATGACAGGCACCGTGGCCGAAAGCGAGTATCCCAAATACTTCGTGCAGGCCGTCAACGAGTATGGTGGCCTCTCAGAAAAGGGTCAGACCCTCGACTATGAGACCGGCATCGATAATATCCTCACCACAGGCGAAGAAACAATCGTGGGAATCTACGACCTCAACGGCCGTGCCCTCTCCGCCCTTCGCAGTGGCATCAACATTGTCAGAGTGGTCAATGCCGACGGCTCGGTATCGGTCCGCAAAATCGTAAAATGATAGGTAAATTAGAATAATGAAAGGCCCGCAGTCGCGATGACTACGGGCCTTTTTCGATTGCTCTGCCAGGGGGGAGCGAGCAAATTCGCATTTGGCTACCAATATCGGTAAAATAGCCTTGCAGAGGCTTACTATTACAATGTTAATCTTGTTTTACTGGCCTTAGGCTTTGAGGGCTTCGCGCATGTCGGAGACCATCTTGTCGTATTCGGCGTCGGTGAGATAAACTTCGCCGGGGTTCATGCGGAAGGTGCCGCCGTAGTCGGGGCCATCCACATATTTGGGTGCCAGGTGGAAGTGGAGGTGAGAGAGCTTGTCGCTGTAGGCCCCATAGTTGATCTTCTCGGGCTTGAACACTTTGTCCATGGCGCGGGTCACACGGGTGACATCTTCCATGAATTTGTTGCGCTCCTCGTCGGAGAGCTCAAAGAGGTCGTTGACGTGTCCGTTGTAGGCCACCAGGCAGCGTCCGTGATAGGTCTGCTCCTTGAAGAGGAACACGCGCGACACGCTCAGCGGGGCGATTTCGATCATCAGATCGTGGAGGGTCTGATTGTTGGTGCAGTAAAGGCAATCTTTGGGGTCGCTATACATGATATTTTGATTTGGTTGGTGTTTAGTTGCACAAATGTAGTCTTTTTCGGTGAGGATTCCAAATATCGGTGAAATAGATCAAAAGATGTGGGAAAATGGCCTAAAATTGTGTTATAAATCCTTAAATCGCTTTGTGATACGGCCATATACCCCTACCTTTGCACCGTAAAAACCACAATCAATCATTTATGAGAAAACAGATTATTGCGGCGCTTGCCGTTGCCCTGGGCGCTGTGACAGCGTCAGCCGAGGGATATCAAGTAAACACCCTCTCGGCCAAGCAACTTGGCATGGGCCACACCGGCATCGCGCTCCCTCTGGGTGGCGAGAGCATGTTTTTCAATCCTGCAGGCATGGGATTCATGGACAAAACCCTCGATATCTCGGCTGCCGTAACAGGCATTCAGCCCACCTGCAACGCCACTGTAGGCGACAAGAAGTATCAGACCGACTGCGACATGTCGACCCCCTTCAACGTCAACGCTGCGTTTTCGATCTATCCCAACCTCAAGGCCGGAATTTCAATATACACCCCCTATGGCAGCTCGATAAACTGGACCGAAAACTGGCCCGGGGCTGTGCTGAGCCAGGAGGTGAACCTTAAGGTATTCACCATTCAGCCCACCGTGGCTTGGAAACCCATTGAAAACCTCTCCATCGGCGCCGGCCTCATGGTGTCGTGGGGTACTGTAGACCTCAACAAGGGTCTGGTGACTGCCCAAACCATGGACAAGGCTGTCGGTGCTCTCCAGATGGCTGGCGCTCTGCCCGACGGAGTGCCTGCATTTGGCGAAACCACCCCTGCGTCCGTCAATCTCAAGGGAACCACCCGCATGGCCTTCGGAGTGAATCTGGGTGCCCAATACCGCATCAACGACAAATGGCGCGTGGGTGCATCGTGGCGCTCGCAGATGATGATGAAGGTCAAGGCCGGTACCGCCAGTGTCAACTATGCCAACGCAGTGGCTCAGGGTGTGCTGGGAGAAACCCTCGACCTGCTCAACAAGGCCAACTTCAAGGCTCAGATGCCGGCATGTTGGGTGCTGGGCTTCGGTGTGGCCTACAAGCCCATAGAGAAACTCACCCTCGCGGCCGATGCACGCCTCACCGGATGGCATGCCTACAAGAACCTCGACATCGAGTTTCTGGCCGAGCAGCTCCAGGCTTACAATCAGCACATCGAGAAGAACTACAAGAACTCATGGACCTACTCAGTGGGTGCGCAGTATAACATCACCGACCGTTTTGATGCCCGCCTGGGTCTGATGATCGACACCACCCCTGTCAACAAGCAGTATTACAACCCCGAAACCCCGGGTATGACCAAGGTAGAGCCTACTGTAGGTTTCTCGTTCCGTCCCATCAAGAGCCTGTCCATCGACCTGGCATTCATGTATATCCACGGCTGTGGCGCCAAAAACACATCGTGTGAGTACTCCGACCTTCTGGGTGCCAAAATGCTGCAGGAGCTCGGACCACTGGGCACCCAGATGGGATTCTCGCCCACAGGAACATTCAGTGCCGACTACAAGCTCCATGCCTTCGCCCCATCGATAGGCGTGAGCTACTCCTTCTGATGAAAAAAGTGTTAATACCGATTCGGTGTGATTGAATTATTGTGTAACTTTGTGCCACATTCATCACATCAACAATAACACTAACACCATCAATTCGCTATGAAGAAGAAATTTATCTGCACAGTGTGTGGCTATGTTCACGAAGGTGACGCAGCACCCGAGAAGTGTCCCATCTGCGGTGCTCCCGCTTCAAAGTTCAAGGAACTCGATGAAACAGAGGCTCTCACCTTTGTCACCGAGCATGAAGTAGGTGTAGCCAAAGGCTGCGATGCCGAGATGATAGCCGATCTCACAGCCCACTTCAACGGAGAGTGTGGCGAGGTGGGCATGTATCTGGCCATGTCGCGCCAGGCCGACCGTGAGGGCTATCCCGAAATCGCCGAGGCCTTCAAGCGCTACGCGTTCGAGGAGGCCGAGCATGCTGCAAAGTTTGCCGAACTCCTGGGCGAGTGCGTATGGGACACCAAGACAAACCTTGAGAAGCGTATGGCTGCAGAGGCCGGTGCCAACGAAGACAAGATGCGCATAGCACGTCGTGCCAAAGAGCTCAACCTCGATGCCATCCACGACACCGTTCATGAAATGGCCAAGGATGAGGCTCGCCACGGCCAGGGCTTCCAGGGTCTCTACAACCGTTTCTTCAAGAAATAAGACAGTAAGCTCAATTTTCGCGCCCCAGTATGGGTAATTGGTTAAAACCCAGGGGTGGGCAGAACCTCGAAGAGGTGAAAATGATTTCCCCACGCCTCGGCGTGGGGAAATTATTTTCACCTCTCTGAGGTTGAGCTTGTGTGAATTCATTCACCACATGCCTCGGTTTAACCGCATTGTGCCAATGCAGAGACAATTCTCCACGCTCAATTCTCTCCTCTCCTCTCTTCCCTGTAAGCCGTTGGTGTGGAGCCGTGGGCGGATTTGAAGCATTTGCCGAAGTAGTTGAGGTCGGTGAAGCCGCACTGCCATGCCACCTCCTTGACGGGGAGCGTGGTGGTGGTGAGAAGTCGGGCCGCGTGCGACATGCGTGTGCGGCGTACGAACTCGGCGGCCGAAACACCCATGAGCGATTTCATCTTGCGCGCCAGGCTGCTGCGGCTCACACCGACAGCGGCGGCCATATCGTCTACCCCGGCTTCAGGGTCGTCGAGGCGCGAGCTCACATACTCCATCACGCTGCGCATGAAGGTATCGTCGGCATCGCTTATTTCAGGGGTTGCCGGAGGGGTCGAGGCCTGCTCATCGGCAGCCCCATCGGGCGGCGAGGTGCGGTTTATGAGGCTCAGATAAGCCTCGAGCGTCTCCTGCTGTTTTCGTTTTATGGCCTTGATATAGAGCCAGATCCTCACGCACCCCCACGACACAAGTATTATAAGCAGCCACAGGAGTATTTTGGCCAGGATAGTCTCATGAAATTTGGGCGTGACATGCAGGGTTAGCGATGCCGACGAGGGGTTCAGGCGCCCCATATGGTCGGTGTTTCTCACCTCTATCACATAGTCGCCCGGGTTGAGATCGTAGAGGGTGAGTGAGCGCGATGTGCCGGGCTTGCTCCACTCGCCGCCGTTGATGCGCACGCTGTAGCGTATGTCGGAGGGGTGGGAGTAGACGGGACATGCGAAGTTGAGTGTCAGTGTGCGTTCATTCGGCCGCAGTGTCAGCTCGGAGGTTGAGGCAGTGAGCAGAGTGTCGCCCCGTCCCTGGATGGTGGCCGAG
The DNA here is from genome assembly GCA_023664185.1 of Muribaculaceae bacterium. Classification (GTDB taxonomy): domain Bacteria; phylum Bacteroidota; class Bacteroidia; order Bacteroidales; family Muribaculaceae; genus Duncaniella. The sequence goes on along the minus strand of JAMPGA010000001.1, from coordinate 406,402 downwards.
GTAAACAGCGGTGCCGGTTGGAGCCGGCGGTGTGTGGAGGGTGTGTGGAGCGAGGTGACGATGGCGCCTTCCTGCGTGCCGATGAGGAGACGCCCGTCGGGCAGAGGCAGGGGGCGCATCCCGGCAAAGTGCATTGAGGTGTGCCAATAGGCGTCGCCGTAGATGAGGGCTGTGCTGTCGGCGTTGAGGGCATAGATATGACCGGGACCCACGGTGAGGAGGCTGCTTCCAAACGGACACAGAGCCAGCGCCACGTCAAGATTGTTGCTGCCACGGTCGTTGAGGCTTGTGAAGACACCCTGGTCCAGCAGGGGGCTTGATGTGGTGTTGATGCCGTCGCTCTCGGTGGCTATGTAGTATTTCCCGTCGGGCATACGGGCTATGTCGGTCACGGCTATGCACCCCAGCGAGTTGAGCCGGTCAGCCTCGGTGACGTGGAGTTGCATCTTAGAATTGTCGGTCTGCGATACGGCCAGCAGTCCACCGGTTGTGGCGGCTATGATGAGCGAATCGCCCTGCACCACCACCCGCCTCGCACTCCTTGCATCGGCAGGATATCCGGGCAGCGGCTCTACAGTGACGGTCTCAGCGTCGGGATTATCGATACGCTTTACTCCATCTCCCAACGTGGCTATCCACAGGCGGCCGCTCGGGTCGGGGGTGATGTCGTAAATGTTGCCGGGGCATACCTGCTCCATTCGGTAGCTGTCTACCCCCGTGGGAGTGAGTCGGTAGAGCCCGTCGGGTTTTGAGCCTAACCATAGTGTGCCGCCATTGGTTACAGCCATCGAATAGACTGCCACGCCGCATGTGGCGAAATGCTTTGTGAGACGGCCCGATGAGTTGAGATACATGGGCTCACCCTTTAGGTCAGGCTGGTATATGGCCACGGCCTTGTGCGAAGGCTCGGCCACCCATATGCGGCCGTCGGAGGCAATGACAGCTGCCAGCACGCGCTCACCCTGGCTCCCCTCCAGTGTCTGATAGGGTAGGGTGCCGAGCGAGAGATAGTGGGCTCCCTGTGAGCTCCTGAACCAATGCCCACCTTCGCTATCTGTAAAACTGTAGTTGAGTGTCCCGTCGGGTATCTGCAGATCCTTTACCTCCACGGGTTCCGACTCGCGGTCGGGGGCAAAGGCCACTACGCCTTTTTTTGTTACTATCCACACATGCCCCAGGCTGTCGGAGCGCCCCAGAGCCTGATCCTCATAGCGATATGGGCCGAAGTCGCCCAGCTTGCGGTTTGATATCGAGAGAAATTTGATGTCGGGTGCTTGGGTTTGGAGCTCGGCACCATCCACCGCCATAGCGTCGGGCACAGTGACATAGCAGCCGTCGCATATCATCACAAGCGTGTCGGCCCCGGTGCTTTGGCGTATGTATTTGAGCGATAGAGATCTTCCAAACCGCTCCTCGAGTAGCGTGTGTATATCTTCAAAGCGGTTTGTTGAGGGGTCTACGCGCACCAGTCGGTCGTCTATCCTGCACCACAGGCGCCCGTCGGAGGCGGTGCGTATGTCGCGGAATCTCGACGAATAGCGGCGTGCCTGCTCACCCTGCGAGGGGCGTATCACCGTGAAGTCGTAGCCGTCGAAACGGTTCAGACCATTCCAGGTGGCTATCCATACCACACCGTTTTTGTCGGCCACAATCTGCTTCACAGATTTTTGCGAGAGCCCGTCTTCCTCGTCGTAGAGCGTTGCTTCACAATAAGGTATCTCCCCGCGGGAGGCCGCCGGGAGGAAGAGCGTAAGTATGGCAAGGTAGATGAGGAGTCGTTTCATGGTTCAGAAAGGATTACAAATATAGCAAAAATATTTGACAAACCCTATCAAAAAAATCAATCCCAACCCGACGGTACGGTGGTCGGGTTGGGATTAGATATCGTGGAGGGGTGATTTGTTAGAACAGACGGCCAGAGAGGGTGAACTTGAGTACGGGGTAAACCGTGAGCTTGTCCATGATTTTCTGGAAAGTGTCGTCCTCGCCCATCACTGAAGCAAAGTCGATTTTCTGCTTGTTGATGTCGTCATACAGATAGGGTTTCTTCTGGAACTGCACGCCTAATTCCCACATGAAGTTCACGCGACCCAGAGGGCAGGGACGGCCTGTGCCGATGCCGATGTAAGGGCGGAAGTTGCTCACACGCAGAGCGCCTTTGGCGTGGCCGGTTGCATCGAGAGGCAGCTGATAGTCACCGACCTCAACAAAAGCGTCCATACCTGCAGTCTCGGGTGCATAGCCCTTGATGCCTACAACGTCCTTGCCACCTATGTAGCCACCGACAGCCAGGAAGAGGGGCAAACGGTTGCCGAAGGGATAAACGTTGAATATAAGTGAACCCTGCACACGCTTGAGCGAGCCGTCGAGTTCGATGTCAGTGGCTTCGGTATTGCCAAGGGGAGTGGTGTATTCCACCTCTGAGTCCACGTGGAAGTTGATGCCGGGCATGATGCTCACACCCAGACGAGCCTGTACAAACTGAGTGATGGGGGTAGATGCTTCAACGCTGATACCGGTGAGACCCACGCCTACGTCCACGCCGAGATGACGGGCTATGTTGGGGCGCTGTGCGCTTGCTGTGGTGGCAAACATGGCCAAGACAGTGCATAGCAAGACTAATACTTTTTTCATGATTTGGTGAAATTTTGTGAAATGTGAATGAGTCGGATGGTTGATTTGAGTGCAAAGTTACTAAAAAAGTTTAAAAAATTGGCCGTTTTAGCCATAATTTTCACTTTTATTTGAACTATCAGCCTCACACCGGTGTTGTAGCTGAATAAAATTCATCACACCAACTCACATTAATGCTACAAATATGTCAAGGCTGACCTTATTGATTTTTTCTGCTGTTACTGCGTTGTCGGCGGCGGCTGCAGTGCCTATGACCGACCAGTTTAACGACACTCTGGCGACGTCAAACAGAATAGTGTTTATCGACGGCCGTCCGGCTCCTATCGAGGTGCAGCGCCAGGTTGACTCCATCAGGCAGAAAATTTCTGTATTCTACTACGACCAATTCCGCCATTTCCAGGATCCCGGTGCGCCTTACTTCCTGTTTATGAGCAAGGATGCCCAGCTGGCCATGGGCATAGGCGGGTGCATACGCATGCGCGGATATTACGATTGGGGCGGTGCCATTCCGGCCTCAGGGTTTGCCCCGATACTCATCCCCATGACCCCCGATCCCACCATGCGCCGTCATTTCGACACCACGCCTGCCGGCTCGACTCTGTTTTTCAGAGTGCTGGGGCGCAATAAGTCGCTCGGCGATTATCAGCTCTACATCGAGGCCAATTTCAACGGCTATCAGGGACGGGATTTCCATCTGAAGAAAGCTTATGCCATCATAAACGATTTCACAGTGGGATATGCTGCCTCGACCTTCTCCGATCCGGCAGCACTGCCCCCAACGGTCGATGCCCAGGGCCCCAACAACAAGGTGTCGCCCACCTCGGTGCTGTTGCGCTATATGCCCGTGGTGAAAGACAGATGGTATTTTGCCGTGTCGGCCGAAACTCCCACGTCGCCGGCCATGGGGCCCGATACAGAGCAGGTAAAAAAGGTGGCCAACTGGATGCCCGACTGGGCAGCTTTCGCCCAATATGAATGGGCACGCGGGCAGCACGTCAGAGTGTCGGGCATAGTGCGCACCCTTTCTTACCGCGACCTTGTCAGCCAGACCAACCATAACCGCACCGGCTGGGGCTTGCAGCTCAGCTCAGTGGCTCATCCGCACCCGCAGATTACCACCTATGTCACTGCCAACTATGGCCATGGTGTGGCAGGCCTGGGCGGCGACCTCCAAGTGGGCAACTACGATCTTGTGGCCGACCGCGACGTCGAAGGCCGTCTTTACGCTCCGGCATCCTACGGGTGGTGTCTGGGTCTGCAATACAATATCATGCCCAACCTCTTTGTCAGCGCCTCGGCCTCGCAGACACGCTATCTCCCCTCGCAGGGCGTGGAGCCCGACGAGTATCGCTATGGCATATTCTCGGACATAAACGTGTTCTGGAACCTCACTCCGCGCATGCAGGTGGGAGCTGAGTTTGACTGGGGTCTGCGCGCCAACTTCTCAGGCCGCCACCGTGCCGCGCGCCGCATAGGCGCCATGTGCCAGTTCTCGTTCTAAGAAAAGCAATTAACACAAGGTAGTGGGATACGATCAGAACCTCGCAAAGGTTTAGTGCTCTGCTTGATAGTAAAATACTTTCTTTTATCGGCAATAGGATCTCCCCCCACAAAAAAATCAACCGCCCCCGTACGACCCTTGTTTAAGGGGTCCCGGGAACGGCTGTGTTTTTTTAGATTGACGGCTCGCAGACCGCTATTTCAGTTTGTCGGAAAGATTGTGAGCCGTGTTGGCTATCGACTCAAGAGCGCTTGCCGCACCTGCCTTAACCTTATCGACATAAGGAGTTGCCTTTTCCTTAAGATCGGCGGCCTTGTCGGCGATAGTATCCTTGAGGTCGGCGGCCTTGTCAGAGAGGCTGTCTTTAAGGTCGGCGGCTTTCTCAGAAATGGTTTCCTTAGCCTCGGTGGCTTTCTGCGATGCTATGTTTCGAGCCACCTCTACGCCATCGGTTATTTCCTGCTTCTCAGCTTTCACTGAGGCCTTGGCTGCAACCTCGGCAGCCGAAGCGCTGACACGAGCTGCCTGCTTTGAGATCTTAGCAGCCTCGTTGGCTATGACTTGATTTTTATTCTCCATAATAATAGTCGTTGTTTTAGTTGATTGTTTCATCAATTAAAACAACGACCATGTTAATTTGGTTTTCCTCAACTCTGGAAAAATATTATTCAATCATAAACAGGGAGAAGTTTACCGAGCCGTAGGTGCGGTGCTGGATGAAGTGGGGGAGGGTTGAGAAGTCGAAGGCGCGCGAGTGTTCCATCACGAATAGTGTGCCTTCTTTGATCAAGCCAGATGCGAGGATGGCGCCGGGGATTTCGCCGAAGCCGGGCAGATCGTAGGGCGGGTCGGCAAAAATAATGTCGTAGGGCTCGGAGGCTCCCTCACGGATGTAGCGCAGTGCGTCGGTGCGGAGCAGGCGCAGGTGTGTCTCGCCCAACTCGCGGGCCACCTTCTCGATAAACCGTGCCTGGGTCTGAGCCTTCTCTACCGCAGTGACCGAGGCAGCCCCTCTTGACAGGAATTCAAACGATACGGCGCCGGTGCCGGCAAAGAGGTCAAGGCATCGGGCTCCCTCTATGTCGGTGAGGTTTTCGATGACGTTGAATATGTTTTCGCGGGCAAAGTCGGTGGTGGGACGTGCCGTGATATTGTTGGGGACGTCGAATCGGCGACGTCCGTATTTGCCTCTTATTATTCGCATAATGGTGTAACGATCATGTCAAACGGAGCGCTCAGGGTGTCCATGCCAGCTTTGAACATCTGGGGCGGGAATATCACCGGCATCACTCGTGCCAGATAGCGGCGCAGCAGGGGCGAGAGCTCCTCGCGTAGAGGTTGATTGCCTGTGAGCAGCATTTCGTCGACCTTCGGATCGAGCCCTAGGCTTTCGCGTGAGGCCAGGATGTAGTAGAGGGCATCCATCTTCTTGTCAAACCGGAATGTGTTGGCCATGAGCAGCTGCTGTCCGCGCAGCGCCAGCAGATCCATGGAGCCTTCGCGCAAGTTGGCTATGGTGCGCACTGAGTTGCTGCGGCCGGGACGCATGGCAAAGTAGCGTGTCAGCACGGCCAGATGGCAGTCAGTGCGCATGTCGGGCGAGAAAGTGCGCCGCAGGAAGCCACCCAGAGCCGGATCCATACAGTAGGCAAAGGTGGCGTCGGTGGGCTCGGCCTCCGATGTCATACTCTCATAGTTGCCGTCGGGCCACTGGGCTCTGAGCAGCCGTTCGGGAGTCATGCCCCCTTGGAGCATAGCCGTGGGGGCCGCCATGACGTGGTCGGGCTGTATGGTGCAGTAGGATCGGCGGAATGTGCCCAGTAGCAGCGGATTGTCGTAGATGGCCTCTTCGAGCATCGACATTCCCGACTGTGTGGCCGATTCAAGCGGGAAGGAGCGGTAGATAAACGAGTTGTCGTTGACCACACTGTAGACGGCCACATCGAGCCTGGCTGGGCTTATGCGCAGCAGTAGGTTGCATATCGATGTGTCGGCCACAAGGTCCTTGTCGAGGCGCTGGTTCATATCACTCGGTTATTGTGCCCAGCTCGCGTATGGCACCCGTGAGGGGCTGGAAATGCAGGTAGGAGGGGGCTTTGCGTGAGGTGAACAGAGCCGGGTCGACTCCGAAGACTACCCCATACTGAGCCACGTCAAACGAGGCGGTGGCCAGGGTGCGCCCGTCGTAGGTCAGCTCTGCCGAGGCAGTGCCGGGCACACGGTAGGCCACTCCACCCTTGGGGAAGGTCTTGGGCTCACCCTTTTCGTTGACGGGCAACGTGCCTGTAGAGGTGGGGGTAAGGGTGAGGTAGATGGGTGCGCCAGAAAGGTCTTCGGGGCTCACCAGACCCTGCAGAGCCGAGAGGCGGGCCACAACGCTTCGGCCGGCTTCGGCCGGCTCGAGGGGTATCTCCACGCTGTAGGTTTTCACCTCCACCGATGTCTGCACAGTGCCCAGAAACATTGCCGTGAGGGCTTCCTCCTGGCGGTCTATGCGAGCCAGGGCGGTCTTCATGGCATCGCCGTCGGCGGGCATTGCATCGGCCTGGCCAGATATTATCTCGTTGCGATAGGTGCGTAGTTCATATATCTTGGCTGCAGCCAGCTCGGCGCGTTTGGCCGACGAGCGGCTCTGTATCATCTCGGGAGTCACAGCCTGGCGTGCCTCGGGGGTCTCGAGTATGGTGGGTACTGCCTTCACAGCCTTGGGCTGCTGAGGCTGGGACACGGCGGCGTCATAGCTGTCGTCGTTGATGGAGAGGGGGAACCCTTGGTCAGACACCATAATATATGTGCCGTTGCCTCCCTTGAGTGTCACCAGATACTGCTCGCCGGTGTCGGCCTCGGCGGTCGGCACTATCACGGCGTCGGTTATCTTCCAGCTCACCGAAGGGGTGAGTATGGGATCGGCGTTGAGATACTTGCGGGCATACTGGCAGAACTCTCCCGGGGTGCTGACGGTCTTTTCGGCGGCTATTGTCACCTCGAGGCCGGTGAGAGGAAGGGTGTAGATCAGACCATACTCGTTGGCCTTAGAGGCTGTGAGCTTCGTGGTGGTCTGGGCGGCTGCAGGCACAGAGGCCAGCATCAGTGCCGAGAGGATGAGCGATGAGAGGATGGATTTCATTTCATTATCGATTTTATGGCAAGGCCTGTGGCTTCGGCAATATCAAGGCCGGTCACACCGTAGTCCCCCTGGGTTGCGGCGGCTATCTCGCCTGCCAGACCGTGGATATATACTCCGGCCACCGAGGCAGCCTCGGGCTTGTAGCCCTGGGCCAGGAGCGAGGTGATGATGCCGGTGAGCACATCGCCGCTTCCGCCTGTGGCCATGGCGGGGGTGCCTGTGGAGTTGAAGAATACTTTTCCGTCGGGGCGCACTGTGGAGGTGTAGTGACCCTTGAGCACTATTATTACTTTGTATTTTCTCGACATCTCGATGGCTCTGAGCAGCCTTGCCTCGGCCGATGCCTGGGCGCCGAATATGCGGTCAAACTCGCCGGCATGCGGGGTGAGGATGGTGCCGGGGGTGAGATGGTCGAGCAGCTGGGTGTTGCGCGCTATTATGTTGAGGCCGTCGGCGTCGATCACCATGGGGCGTTTCTGGCTCTTCACCAGAGTCTCAAAGGTGCCACGTGTGGCATCGTTCAGGCCTATGCCCGGCCCTACGCCGATGGCGTTGAAGGTGAAGCGCGGGGTCATGTCGGAGATTACTATCTCGTCTTTGTCGGGCGAGAACAGCGCTTCGGGCACCTGCGACTGCAGCACATTGAAGCCACACCGGGCCGAGTGGACTGTGAGCTTGCCTACACCGCTGCGCAATGCTCCGCGCGCGGCCATGACGGCAGCGCCCATCATGCCATAGCTGCCGGCTATGAGCAGAGCTTGGCCGTAGTCGGCCTTAGAGGAGAAGGGCTGACGCTGGCGAAGCACCGTTCTGACGTCGTCGCGCTCCACATAGAAATATTTTGTAGGTGTCTCGGCTATGGCCTTTTCGCTCAAACCTATGTCTATCAGCTTCCACTGCCCCACAAGGCGGGCATTGTCGGAGAGGAAGAAGGCCAAACGGGGGAACTGCACAGCCAGGGTGATGGTGGCGTGAACCACGTCGCGGGCCATGACCCTGACGTTCCAGTCGCCAAACATGCCCGAGGGGACGTCGATGGACACGATTGTGCCGCCCGACTGCGAGATGTCGCCCACCAGCGAGGTGAATCCACCCTGCAGAGGGTCGCGCAGGCCGGTGCCAAACAGACCGTCGATGATGAGATGCTCAGGGGTCATCAGCGGAATTTCGGCCGTGTCGCGTATCTCGGTGAGCTTAAAGGGAATATTCGTGTTCAGCAGCTCGCGGTAAGCCAGGGTGCAGTCGTGTGACAGAGAGTTGCCCTTGAAGTTGAACAGCAGCACATGCACCTTGAACCCGGCTTCGATGAGCAGCTTGGCCACCAGCAGAGCGTCGGCACCATTGTTGCCCGGACCGGCAAACACAATGGCGGGCTTTGTGGGGCTGAAAAGGCTCAGAATTTCTCCGGCCATACCTTCGGCCGCACGCTGTATGAGCTCTATTGAGCTTATGCCCTCGTCCTCGATGGTGGCGCGGTCTATGGCTCTTAAACTGTCTGTCGTGAATATCTTCATCTGTTCCGGGTGGATTTTAACACGCAAATTTACAAAACCTCCCCGTCAATTGCAAAATTCCACAATAGTTTTGCCTGAAAAGGTGATTTTGCGGTTTGTGTTATTTTTTATAATTTCGCTTCGTCAACCAATTCTCATGCCATGATAGAAGAAATCCTGCGTCACAACCGCGAGTTTGTGGCCAAAGGCGAATACCGCCGTTACGAGACATCAAAGTATCCCGACAAACGCATAGCCATAGTGACTTGTATGGACACACGCCTTGTGGAGCTGCTCCCGGCAGCCCTGGGCATAAAGAACGGTGATGTGAAGATGATAAAAAATGCCGGTGGCACCATCACCAATCCCTTCGACTCCACCATGCGCTCGTTGCTGGTGGCCGTCTACGAGCTGGGTGTGAACGAGGTGATGATCATAGGCCACACCGGATGCGGTGTGCAGGGCATGGACGCCTCCGAGATGCTGCACCTTATGAAGAAGCGCGGGGTCGACGAGGAGCATATCCGCCTCATGCGCCACTGTGGCATCGATCTTGACAGCTGGCTCCACGGATTCACTGACACGGCCGAAGCTGTGGCCGAGACGGTCGACCTCGTTAAGAACCATCCCCTCATGCCCCACGATATCCGTGTAGCCGGATATATCATGGACTCAACCACTGGCGAGCTCACCAGTCTTTAGGGCGGTGGTTCAGTCTACCTCGATGCCCACCCTCTCTATGGCCGGGAGGGTGTCGAGGCGCATTATATGCCTCACGGCCACCGGGCGCGTCAGGTCTATGTCGGCATGGGGAGTGAGGGTGATCTCACGCTGATAGGATGCTCCGAATCCTGCCCCCAGCCAGCGGCCATAGACGTCGGCAAGCAGCATGTTGACGGTGTCGCGATACAGATGTCCGTCGCCGTGATAGGTCACCTCGAGCCAGAGATTGGAGTAGGGGTAGGTTGAGGTGTGTACCACCCCGAGCGAGAGCCGGCGAGTGACGATGGAGTCGTTGTCGGCCAGCGTGGTGTCGGCCGGTACAAGCATGAGCGTGTCGCCATAGGCCCACCCCGATGGGGGGAGTTCGGCCCAACGGCTGTAGTCGCGCTCTCCCTTGCCACACGACGATGCCAGAAGCACAACAAGGGTTGTTATGATGACTGCGGGTAGACGTCTCATGGATTCAATCTCATTGCTGTGACGGCTCTCCACCCTCCTGATTGCGGAAGGCTTTGGGGATACGGTTGGGCCTGGGAGCCTCGGGCTTGGGAGCATTGTCGGGCTTAGGCTCGCGCGGCTTCAGCTTGGGCTTTTGCTTGGGGCGCGGTTTCTGCTCCCTGGGCTTATCGGCCTTTTCGGGTTTATCGGTCTTCTCCTGCTTTTCAGCCTGTTCGGGAGCCTGAGCCTTATCTTCGGTCGGGGCGGCAGCGGGCTTCTTTTTCTTTTTCTTCTTTTTGGTGCGGTCAAAGCGTGTCAGGTCGTCCTGTGAGGCCAGATCGAGGGGCTTGGGTTTCTCGCGGGCCTTCTCATCCTCATCGCGCATCAGCTTCACGGGCTTCTCGCCGCGGCGGTTCATCTCTATCACCTCGAAGGCGCGCTTGGCGTCGATGGTGACCAGGTTGGCGGCTATCGACTTGTCGGTGGAGTAGGTGATCTCCTTCTTGAAGATGTCGGTCTTGAAGTGATAATATGTGGAGTCGGCTGTCTCGAGGCGCACAGAGCGGTCGGGGAGGAACTTCGAGCTCTCTACATAGGTGTCCACCTCAAAGTTGAGGCAACACTTCAGCTTGGCACACTGTCCGGCCAGCTTCTGAGGGTTGAGCGATATGTCCTGATAGCGTGCGGCCGAGGTGCCCACGCTGACAAACGAGGTCATCCAGCTGGCGCAGCAGAGCGGACGTCCGCAGGGGCCTATGCCACCTATGCGTCCGGCCTCCTGGCGTGCACCTATCTGCTTCATCTCTATGCGCACCTTGAATGTCTCGGCCAGCACCTTGATGAGCTGGCGGAAGTCCACACGCTCGTCGGCTATGTAGTAGAATATCGCCTTGTTGCCGTCGCCCTGAAACTCCACGTCGCCTATCTTCATGTTGAGGTTGAGGCTCTCGGCTATGCGGCGGGCACGAATCATGGTGTCGTTCTCGCGTGCGCGAGCCTCCTCATACTTCTCGAGATCGGCAGGCTTGGCCTTGCGGAACACACGCTTTATCTCGGTGTCGCTCTTGAATCCGGCGCGTTTCATCTGTATGGCCACGAGGGGACCTTTCAGAGTCACACACCCTATGTCGTGACCCGGGGTAGCCTCGACGGCCACCATATCGCCCGGCTCGAGGTCGAGCCCGAGCGAATTGCGGTAAAACCCCTTGCGGGTGTTCTTGAACTGCACCTCCACGATGTCAAACGTGGTGCCGGGCACAGCAGGAATGTCGTCGAGCCAGTTGCAGCAATGAAGTTTGCCGCGCGGACAGCGCTTGTTTCTGTCTTCCATGGCCGGCGTTTTACTTGGCGTAGCTTACTGAACGGGTCTCGCGGATCACGGTGATCTTCACCTGTCCGGGATATGTCATTTCGTCCTGTATGCGGCGTGCTATCTCCTCGGAGAGCTTTTCGGTCTCCACATCGTCGATCTTGTCGGCACCGACTATCACACGCAGCTCGCGGCCGGCCTGGATGGCATATGTCTTTACCACTCCTGGATATGACAGAGCCAGCTGCTCAAGGTCGTTGAGGCGCTTGATGTAGGCTTCTACTATCTCGCGGCGTGCGCCGGGGCGTGCACCCGATATGGCGTCGCACACCTGCACGATGGGAGCCAGCAGCGATGTCTGCTCTATCTCGTCGTGGTGCGCACCGATGGCATTGCAAATCTCGGGCTTCTCCTTATATTTTTCGGCCAGCTTCATGCCCAGCAGTGCGTGGGGCAGTTCGGGCTCTTCGTCGGGCACCTTGCCTATGTCGTGGAGCAGGCCTGCGCGGCGTGCCTTCTTGGGGTTGAGGCCGAGCTCCGCGGCCATGATGGCACAGAGGTTGGCAGTCTCGCGTGAGTGCTGCAGCAGATTCTGGCCGTAGCTGGAGCGGTATTTCATCTTGCCCACCATGCGGATCAGGTCGGGGTGGAGTCCGTGGATGCCCAGGTCGATGGCTGTGCGCTTGCCTGTCTCGATGATTTCCTCCTCGATCTGCTTGCGCACCTTGGTCACCACCTCCTCGATGCGGGCGGGGTGGATGCGGCCGTCGGCCACGAGCTGGTGCAGGGCCAGACGGGCTATCTCGCGGCGCACGGGGTCGAAGCCCGAGAGCACGATGGCCTCGGGGGTGTCGTCGACGATGATCTCTATGCCAGTGGCTGCCTCAAGAGCACGGATGTTGCGTCCTTCGCGGCCTATGATGCGACCCTTTATCTCGTCGGAGTCGATGTGGAACACTGTCACGGAGTTCTCTATGGCTGTCTCGGTGGCCAGGCGCTGTATGGACTGTATCACGATACGCTTGGCCTCTTTGTTGGCGGTCATCTTGGCGTCGTCCATGATGTCGTGTATATATGCCGATGCTGCGCTCTTGGCCTCGTCCTTCAGGCTTTCCACGAGTTTCTCCTTGGCCTCTTCGCTCGAGAGTCCCGAGATGTGCTCGAGGGTTTCGCGGGCCGAGCGTGTGAGGCGGTCGAGCTCTTCGGAGCGCTGCTCGAGCACTGCGCTCTGGGCCTCCAGCTCGCGGCGCTGCTGCTCGTTTTCGTTGCGGTTGCGGTTGTTTTCGTTCTGCTGCTGGTTCAGCTGGTTTTGGCGCTGTTTTATCTTCTGCTCCTCGCTCTGCACCTTCTGCAGGCGCTGTGAGGCGGTTTTCTCGGCTTCGGCCTTTATGCGGAGCTCTTCTTTTTCAGCTTCGAGCAGGCGGTCTTTCTTGATTATCTCAGCCTCGCGGCGAGCATCGTCTACGATGGTGCGCGCTGTGGAGCGGGCCGTTGATTTCTGCCACATGAGCAGCACGAGCGCTCCGATGGCAATGCCCACAAGGGCGGTGGCTATTATTATGATTGCTTGCATTGTGGTGAATGATAGGGTAGGGGATGATGTAGGGGTGAAATGGAGTTGATGTATAAATAAAAAAAGACACGTTTCAACTGCCGTCGGGCTGTCCCTGTCCTCCCCCTTTGTGGGGCCGACGGGTCGCGCTGTTGGGCGGTTGATCGTGCTTGAAACCGGATGCCGGTGTGAGCCTTTGGTGAAACTGTGGGGCTGCTTTATATTATATAGGTGTCTCGCGCGACGGAGGCCTCAGGGCCTTACGTCCTCGAGCAGAAGGTCGTCAAATGAGCTCTCGAGCCCGGCGAGGACCTTGTCGATGTTTTGCGACGCCTCCAAGTTGCTGTAATAGAGTTGGGCAAACCTGAATGTCACCATTGCCAGAATCTCGGCCGGCGACTTGTCGCTAAACTCCTCCTTGGCCTTCCATGCCTGCCACAGAGCGTTGATGTTTTCCTCGGCTCTGCGCACAGTCTCCTCCTGGTGCGCCGGTATGCGGAGCGGTATTCGGGGCTGGTCGGCTATGCGGATGGATATGTTGATTATTCTATCGGGGTTCATCAAATGCTTAACCGTGCGATGCATCTGTCGATTTCGCGCACTAAATCTGCAATGAATGTCCGCGTTTCCTCCACGTTGTTATGGTCGGGCACAAGCACCGATGCCACTTTGAGTCTCTCTATTTCGCGGTCTTTTTCGGCTATCTGCCGCTCCAGTCCGCTGATTGTGGCAGAGAGCTCTTCAATGGTTCGGTCGGCCTGGGCTTTGCTTTGCTGCAGGGCTTTGTAGCGCTCTGTCAGCAGCAAGGCTTTGGCCTTGACGGCTTCGACACGTTGATAGAGGTTTTCGGCCATTCTATTCCAAATTTTTACAAAATTACGCTTTTCCCCCGAAAGGAAGGCAATGCGGGCGGCGATATTTTTATCGCCGCCCGCAGGTTTAACAGAAATTAATATTTTACAGAGCCTCTCGAAAGCTTACTTCACGATGGTTTTGCGTGTGAAGCCGTCGGCTGTCACCAGATATACTCCCTGGGGCAGACTGAGCTGCGTGAGGCCCTGAGCTGCTTCGCCCGAGTGCCAGATGGCGCCGTTGGGGCTGTGGACGGTCACTGCCAGCGGGGTGGCCGAGGTATTTTCAATCACCAGCTCGCCATCACGGCAATAAGCGTCCCATGAGTGGTATTCGAGCTCTTTGAGGGCGCTGATGGAGTAGTCGTTGGCCTCGATGTCGTCAATATTGATGCGGCGGCCAGAAAGGCGCACGAAACGCAGACGCACATAGTCGGTCAGCTTGACCTCGGCCTTCAGCTGCTGCCACTCCTTGTCGGTGATGCTGAATGTGTTGATGCGGGTCCATGTCATGGCGCCGTCGGTTGAGACTTCGAGGGCCACATCGCCACCTTCGCCCTCCCAGGCGCGTGCATAGAATGTCACTGTCTCGATGCCGTGTTCCTTGGGCTCGGCCATGGCCAGGACGCTTTCCGAGCCTTCGGTCTTGTTGAAGCGGAATCCACGGGCGCCGGAGTGAGCATCGCGCGAGTCATCGCCCACCAGGGCGTTGGTCAGAGCCCATGAGCAGGCTGTGCCGGCAAACATGCCGCCATTGTAGCCTATGATGTTTGAGGGAGCCTCGAAGGTCTCCATAAATTTGCTTGCGTCGGTGCAGTCAGCCTCGATCTCGACGTCGTCATACACATACTCGCCGGCCTGGGCTGTGAGGGGGGTGGTGTAGTGGCCTATGACGGCGCTGTTGAAGCGCAGGTAGAAGCGATCCTGCTCGGCGGCAAGGGGGAGGGTGGTGGTCCAGCTTGATTTGTCGGAGCTGAGTTCAAACGGTTGTACCACCGAGAGAACTATCGGGTCTGAAATGTTTTCGGTGTCTATGATAAGCTCGGCAATCTCCGAGGGTTCGCCGGGGCGTGACGAGAAGTAGAGGTCGCCGTCGAAGAGGAACTGTATGGATGGCATCGGGGCGAGAGTGGTGACACTGATGGTGTTGCTCTCGCGTCCCAGCGGAGAGGTGAGGCTATAGGTATAGGTGGTGCTTGAGGTGAGTCCTCCCACTGTGAAGCGCTGGTCGGTGGCGTTCACTTTGACGGGATAGCCCGAGATGGGGGTGCCGTTGAAGCATACATTGAGGGTGTATTGTGTGCCGGCCTTGTCGACGCACACCCAGTGGGCGTCAAACGATGTCTCGGTCACGTTGTCGGCATCCAGTGCGGTGATGTCGGCGGCTGTCTCGGCCTTGAGTGTCACCACTGATTTTGCATCACCGCTGGCCAGTGTGAGTGTGCCGTTAGCAGTTCCTGCGCTGGCTGAGGTGTAGTTGAGGGTGAGCTGTGCGCCGTCGGTGGAGTTGACAGATGCGGCGGCAAGCGAGGTGGTAGTGGCGGAGAAGCCGGTGCCCGATACTGTGACGCTGACGGCCGATGTGAGATTGGAGCCCTTGACGGTGACCGTGGTTGTGGCGGTCTGGCTGATGGCCGCTATGCCCATGTCGATGGTCGAGCCGTCGGCCGGAGTGGCTATTGTGCCTGCAGGGGTTACATCAGATCTCCAGCCGGTGTCTGTGCTGTTGCCCCAGATGTGCTCGGCCAGCTCGGGGTGATCTATGAACGGGTTGCGGTTGTGCTGGAAGGCATAGACAGCCTCGTTGCGGGTAGTCTCCTTGGTGCTCACGGGGTCTTCGCGATGCCATTTCAGCAGAAGGTCTATGGCCCACTGCTTGAAGGCGGGATAGGTGTTGCCAGCCAGCATGTCGCTGCTCCAGCCCTTTATCTTGTCGTTGTAGCAAGCCGCCATATAGAAATATGTGCGTGCAAAGTCGCCTTTATATTCATCGTCGGGCTCGAACACTGTGCCCGAGTATCCGCTGAAGGTCGACTTGCCCAGGCGCCCCAGAGCCTTGACTGAACCGTTGGAGGGTAGGGTAGTGCCGTTGGCACACTCGCCGTAGGGGTAATTGCTACGCTGTCCGTTCACTTTTCCATCGGTGGGATAGATGTGGTAGGCGTCGCTTACCATCGGGCTCTTTTGGCTGAACCAGCTTTTGGGCATGGAGTGCTCGCGGTTTATGCAGTCGCCCACGAGCTTGTAGTTGCCGCAATGCGCCTGGCCTACGATCCATTCCTTAGTGGAATACATGTCCCAGACTTTGCCGTTGGGGCGTACATCGGAGGTCTTGTATACGTTCCAAAGACCGTCGTAACCCACGTTTGTGTGCGATGAAATTTTGCTGCACAGGGCAGAGAGCAACGCGGCTCCCTTTTTGCCCTCGCATGAGGAGTAATATCCGGCGGGGGCTTCGGCCAAGCCTGCAGGCACGGCTGCCAGGCCCATGGCCATTGATATGAATAATGTCTTGAACTGTGTCATTCTGTGGTATGAGTGATTTGGGACGGCAAAGATAGCAAAAATCTCACAAACAGGTTGCGGGATTCTTGATTAATTTTGCGTCTTATGTGGTCGGGGCCGTCGAGAGTATAGCGCAATAGTGTTACAGAGGGGGATCTCTCGGGGATGGAGATGGACGGTGTGAACGGTTGGGTTGCCACCATGCCCGTCTGCGAGAAGATGGTTGCTCTAAAATGCTGTTTTTATATATAGGTGTAGACCCGTGCGAGCAAATTTTTTCAAAAAAATCTCGAAAAAATTTGGTGGGTTCACAAAAAGTGCCTACCTTTGCATCGCTTTAAGCAAGAAAGGGCGCTTAGCTCAGCTGGTTCAGAGCGTCTGCCTTACAAGCAGAGGGTCGGGGGTTCGAATCCCTCAGCGCCCACC
>JAMPGA010000001.1:363403-389743 GCA_023664185.1 Muribaculaceae bacterium | reverse complement strand
GGAGTGTCCGACCGTGCCGACCTCATCGACAAGGGTGTGGAGTATGCTCAAAATGCCAAAGAACAGCTTGACCATGCCCGCGAAGAGGCGGATAGACAGATAGCAGAGGCCCGCCGCCAGCAGGCCGAGACCCTCCGCGAGGCAGAGAAAATGAAGACCCAGATCATCGAGGAGGCCCGCACAGCCGCCCAGGCCGAAGCCAAAAAGGTCATGGACGCCGCCAAGATCTCGATTGAACAGGAACGCAAAGCTGCCCAGCAGCAGTTCCGCAACGAAGTCTCCACCTTTGCCCTCGATATCGCCCAGAAGGTTGTGCGCAACCAGATGCAGCAGGAAGACGCGCAGAAACAGCTCGTCAACTCGCTGCTCGACGATATGGAGAAACAGAACTAACCCTCCACCCCTCACACCATCAATCCATTAACACCGCTCATCATCTACAGCAATGAACCAAGGCCTCATTCCCGCACGCTATGCCAAAGCTCTCTATGAGTTTGCATTAGAAAGCGGCGACGACAAGAAAGTTTTCAGCCTTATGCAGACGCTCACGGCATCCTTTGCCGCCGAGCCCTCACTGCAGAAGGTGATGGCCAACCCTTTTGTCAACGATTCAGAGAAGGTCAAGCTCCTCAACACGGCTGCCGGCGACGGCGCCGAACAGTGCAAGCCCTTCGAGCGGTTTCTCGGACTTCTGGTGGAGAACAGACGCATCGATGCCGTCCGCGACATCGCTCTGGCATACATCGGCCTCTACAGGCATGCCAATAATATACGCCTCGTCACAGTAACCTCGGCCGCGCCTCTCGACCCGGCCGAGGAACAGAGGCTTCGCGCTCTGGTGCAGAAACACCTGGGCGATGCTACCATGGAATACCAGACCGAGGTCGACCCATCGCTCATCGGTGGCTTCACGGTCAAGATTGACAATGAGAAGCTCGACGCTTCAGTGGCCAACGAACTGAAGCAGCTCCGACTCTCACTCTTAAGCAAATAAATACCCTCCATCCTTACAATCATTCTCATCACCAATGATAAACCCAAGCGAGATATCTCAGGTACTCAAACAACAACTCGAGAACGTCAACTCAAAGATCTCCTTTGAGGAAACAGGCACCGTCCTGGAGGTGGGCGACGGCGTGGCCCACGTATATGGCCTCGACAATGTGCGCGCTAACGAGCTCGTAGAGTTTGAAAACGGCGTCAAAGGCGTGGCCCTCAACCTCGAGGAGAGCAACGTAGGCGTAATCCTGCTCAATAACGTCAACAAAGTGACCGAAAACATGTCGGTAAAGCGCACTGGCGAGATTGCATCAATACATGTGGGCGACGGCGTGTTCTCCAGAGTTATCAATGTCTTGGGTGAACCTATCGATGGTCGCGGTCCCATCCAGGGCGAGCTCATCCCCATGCCCCTCGAGCGCAAGGCTCCCGGCGTTATCTTCCGCCAGCCCGTTAAGCAGCCGCTCCAGACCGGTCTGAAGGCCATCGACTCTATGGTGCCCATAGGCCGCGGTCAGCGCGAGCTCATCATCGGCGACCGCCAGATTGGCAAGACTGCCATCGCCATCGACACCATCATCAACCAACGCAAAAACTTTGACGAAGGCAAACCCGTCTACTGCATATATGTGGCCATCGGCCAGAAGGCTTCGAGCGTGGCCGCCACTGTCGAGACTCTGCGCCAGCACGGCGCCCTCGACTACACCGTCGTGGTTGCCGCTACCGCTGCCGACTCAGCTTCGATGCGCTACTACGCCCCCTTTGCCGGCGTGGCCATCGGTGAATATATCCGCGACACCGGCCGCGACGCACTCATCATCTACGACGACCTCTCCAAGCAGGCCGTGGCCTATCGCGAAATATCGCTTATCCTGAAGCGTCCCTCGGGTCGTGAGGCTTATCCCGGCGATATCTTCTATCTGCACAGCCGTCTGCTGGAGCGTGCCGCCAAGATCATCGACAACCAGGAAGTGGCCTCAAACATGAACGACCTTCCTGCATCGCTCAAGGACAAGGTGAAAGGCGGAGGCTCGCTCACCGCACTCCCCATCATCGAGACCCAGGCCGGCGACGTTTCGGCTTATATCCCCACCAACGTTATCTCAATCACCGACGGCCAGATATTCCTCGAGACAGCCCTCTTCAACCGCGGTATCCGTCCGGCCATCAACGTGGGTATCTCTGTATCACGTGTGGGTGGTAACGCTCAGATCAAGTCGATGAAGAAAGTGGCCGGTACTCTGAAGATAGACCAGGCACAGTTCCGCGAGCTCGAGTCGTTTACCAAATTTGGCGGCGACATCGACGCCGTCACAGCCCGTGTCATCGACAAGGGCCGAAAGAACGAACGCCTTCTCATCCAGCCCCAATACTCGCCTATGGCGGTAGAAGACGAAGTGGCCGTGATCTTCTGCGGCACACACGGCCTGCTCGAGGCTGTGCCCCTCGACAAGGTGGCCGAGTTTGAGAAAAACTTCATACAGCTCATGCACGCCAAGCACCCCGATGTGATGGAAGCCATCCGCGCCGGCAAGCTTGACGACACTATAACCACAGCTCTCACCGAGGCCGCCGCCGAGGTAGCCGCAGCTTACAAGTAAACAATGGCAACACTACGCGAACTTAAGGGACGTATAGGCTCCGTGGCCTCCAGCGAGAAAATCACCGGAGCCATGAAGATGATCTCCTCGGCCAAGATGCACCGCGCCGAGGCCGATCTGAAGCGCCTGCTCCCTTTCCGCCGCCAGATTCAGACCATCATAGGCAATCTGCTCAGCTCCGATGCCGAATTCTCGTCGCCGCTCACCCAGGTGCGCGACGTCAAGAAGGCCGGTATCGTGGTTCTTGGATCGGACGACGGACTGTGTGGAGGCTACAATATCAACATCTTCAAGGGGCTGATTCAGAAAATCACCTCGCTGCGCAACACCTATGGCACCGACCTTCAGATAGTGCTCATACCCGTGGGACGCAAGATGGTCAAAGCCTGTGGCAAGCTCGAGGGCGACGGCATCACATGCCGCCCCGCCCAAGGTGTCACCTCAAAGTCGGGAGGCGCCGAAGTGAAGCGCTTCTGCACCGAGCTGCAGCAGCAGTTTGTGGGCGGTGAGCTCGACCACGTAGAGCTCCTCTATATGAACTTCCAGACAGTGAGCCGCCAGCGCCTGCGCGCCGACGCCTACCTGCCTCTCGATGCTTCAGCGCTCAATACCGATGGGGTCAAGGCACTGTGCCGCCCCTGCATCTTTGAGCCCGACGCACCAACTATATTCCGCTCTGTGATACCAATGTTCCTGCTCTCTACGCTGCAGGAAGTGTTCACCGAAAACCGTGCCTCCGAACAGGCTGCACGCATCATGGCCATGCAGAGCGCTAACGACAATGCAAAGAACCTCCTTGAACAGCTGCAGCTCGAATACAACAAGCTGCGCCAGCAGGGAATCACCAATGAGCTGCTCGACATTCTGGGCGGCCAGGTGAACAACTGATAAACCAATTTTCAACTCCAGATATGGGAAGTGTAAAAGACTATTTCTCTAACCTTGCCTCCGGCATCGGAACGCTCATCAAAGGCATGGCCGTGACCGGAAAGGAATTCGTTACACCCAAGATTACAGAAGAATATCCCGACAACCGCGACAATCTGCCTGTGGCCGACCGCTTTCGCGCCATACTGACTCTGAAATATGATGATCAGGGCAACCACAAGTGTATCATGTGTGGCACCTGTGAGCGCGTCTGCCCCAACGGCACCATCACCCTTAAGGGGCGCACCGTAGAGACCTGGGACGGCAAGAAGAAAAAGAAACTTGACAAGTATATCTACGACCTGGGCTCGTGCACATTCTGCCAGCTCTGTGTGGTCAACTGCCCCACAGACGCCCTTGAGTTCAGCAACGATTTCGAACAGTCGGTATTCACCCGCGGTAAGCTTGTCAAACAGCTTAACTATCTTCCCGAGAAGGAGGAACCCAAGCCCACCCCCGAGCAGCTGGCCAAGCTGCAGGCCGAGAAAGAGGCCAAGATCGCTGCCGCCAAAGCTGCCGCCGAGGCCAAGAAGGCAGCCGCTGCCGACGCTCCCGCCCAGGCCCAGCAGCCTCAGGAGGAGGATTATGGATTTGAAATAGACGAAAAGGGACGCAAGGCACTCGCCGCTGTGGCAGGTGACCCCGAGAAGAAAGCCAAGATATTGGCAGCCCTCAAAGCCAAGGCCAAAAAGGCCAAAGGCGCCAACTGACAAGGAAAAATAACACCCTTAACAATTATATGGAATCAGTAGGAAGCATAATTTGTTACTGGATAATCGCCCTGGCGATTGTCATCTTCTCCGTGCTGACTGTCACCACGCGCAAGATACTGCGTGCTGCCACCTACCTGCTCTTTGCCCTCTTTGCCACAGCCGGCTTGTATTTCAAGCTCGACTATGAGTTTCTGGGCACTGTGCAGATAGCTGTCTATGCAGGTGGCATAGTGGTGCTGTTCGTGTTCTCGATACTCTTGACCACACGCCCCGGCGACAACAGCGCGAAGCTCGAATCAGGGAAACAGATACTCGGATTTCTGGGAGCCGCCGCTGCTGCCGTAGGCGCCGGTTGGGCTCTGCTGTCGCGGTGTGCCGACATGGGCATGTCGCTCCCGGCCATGTCAAACCCCGACATGCACACCATCGGCCGTGCTATGCTGGGCACCGGCTACGAGCAGTATCTTCTGCCTTTCGAGGCTGTCAGCATTCTTCTTCTCGCATGTATAATAGGTGGCGTCGTCATCGCCCGCAAACGCTAAAACAGAAAGACAGACATGGAAATTACAATGATCTACTATCTAGTGCCGGCGCTGGTGATGTTCTGCTGCGGTGTATATGGCTTTCTCACCCGCCGCAACATGATAGCCATGCTCATATCGCTGGAGCTCATGCTCAATGCCGTCGACATCAACTTTGTGGTGTTCAACCGCTATCTCTATCCCGGATCGATGGACGGCTGGATGTTCACGCTTTTCGGCATAGCCATTGCCGCCGCTGAGACTGCCCTGGCAATTGCAATTATTATAAACCTCTTCAGAGTGAGCAAGAACATCGATGTCCGCGACACCACTCAAATGAAACATTAAACATAGAGAGAGTCACACAATGGATATTACAATACCCGTCCTTATTCTGGCCATCCCCTTCTTCATGTTCCTTCTGCTGGGACTGGTGGGCATGAAGATGAGCCATAAGCTTGCCGGCATTCTCGGCACCCTCGGCATGGGCACTGTGTTGTGTCTGAGCTATTATACTGCATATACTTATTGGTTCTCGGGCAACCCCCTCTTCTCCGACGGCACTTACCGTCTGCCCGTCGAGCTATTCAATATGACCTGGCTGCAGTTTACCGACGTGCTCGCTATCAAGATCGGCTTCCTGCTCGATCCCATCTCGGCTCTGCTGCTGCTGGTTATACCGACCATCTCGTTCATGGTTCACGTCTACTCGCTGGGCTACATGAAGGGTGAGAAAGGTTTTCAGCGCTACTACGCTTTCCTCTCGCTCTTCAGTTTCTCTATGCTGGGTCTGGTGGTGGCCACCAATATCTTCCAGATGTATATCTTCTGGGAGCTTGTGGGTGCATCGTCGTTCCTGCTCATCGGTTTCTTCTACACGCTTCCCTCGGCCGTCTCGGCTTGTAAGAAAGCGTTTATCGTCACCCGCTTTGCCGATCTGGGCTTCCTCATCGGTATTCTCGTTCTGAGCTTCTATACCCATCAGCTCGACTTCCTGCCCATGACCCTGCATCCTCAGGAGGTGTTTGCCTCGTTCGGGGGCGCCACATTCATGGGAGCCTCGGTGCTCACATGGGCTCTGGTGCTCATCTTCACCGGCGGTATGGGTAAATCGGCCATGCTTCCCCTCCACATCTGGCTCCCCGACGCCATGGAAGGCCCCACACCTGTGTCGGCCCTCATCCACGCCGCCACCATGGTGGTGGCCGGTGTCTACCTGGTGGCACGCCTCTTCCCTCTCTACATGCTCGAAGACGCCGCTCTGACGTTTATCACTGTGGTCGGTGCCGTCACAGCCTTCTATGCTGCCTGTGTGGCATGCGCGCAGATCGACATCAAGCGCATCCTGGCCTTCTCGACCATCTCTCAGATAGCCTTCATGATGGTGGCTCTCGGCGTGGCCTCGCGTCACAACGAGCCCATCCACGAGGGTCTGGGCTATATGGCCGGCATGTTCCACCTGTTCACCCACGCCATGTTCAAGGCCCTGCTCTTCCTCGGAGCCGGTTCGCTGATACATGCCGTCCACTCCAACAACTATACAGCCATGGGTGGCCTGCGCAAATACATGCCCATCACCCACATCACCTTCCTGTTTGGCTGTCTGGCCATCGCAGGCATCTGGCCCTGGGCCGGATTCTTCTCGAAGGATGAGATCCTCACAGCCTGCTTTGCCTGCAACACCTTCTGGGGTGTGTGGATGACTATGGTGGCTGCCATGACCTCGTTCTACATGTTCCGCATGTACTTCCTCATCTTCTGGTGGGATAATCCCGATTATGCCGCACGTGTCAAAGAGCAGGAGGCCCACGGACATCACGCCTCGATGCCTCACGAGTCGCCCCTGACCATGACCATACCTCTCATCTTCCTGGCCATCGTCTCGTTCTGCTGCGGCTGGATACCCTTCGGCGAGCTCGTCACCTTCGACGGTCATGAATATCACATCCACATAGACTGGACCGTGGCCGGCATAAGCCTCACAGTGGCTTTCATAGCCATAGCCTTTGCCGCATGGCTCTATATGAAGAAAAACGATAAGCCCACCCGCATGGCCGACTCCTGCCGTTGGCTCTGGACTGCCGCCCTTCACCGTTTCTACTGGGATGAACTTTATCTCTGGATCACCCACAACATCATCTTCGACGGCATCTGCAAGCCCATAGCATGGTTTGACCGCCACATCATCGACGGCACCATGAATGGCCTTGCCTATGTCACCAACTCTGCCTCGCAGGCCATCAAGGGCTTCCAGAGCGGAAAGGTGCAGATGTATATCTGGTGGTATCTGGTGGGAGCAGTGCTTCTCGGTGTCATCACCGCCCTGTGTGTGTTCTGAACGTTTCAATGACTATATAGTAACTCTAAGGATATGTTTTCCAATATACTCATCTACTTTGTGGTCATCCCCGTGGTGATGCTCCTGGGGCTGTTCCTCTGCCGCGACATCAAGCAGATTCGCGCAGTGGCCGTCTGCGGCTCGGTGGCCCTCACAGCCCTCTCCATATGGCTCCTCATCGACTATCTGGGCCTGCGCGCCGCCGGCGCTACCGAGCCCATGCTCTATGTGGACTCCTGGAGCTGGTTCACTCCGCTCAACATCCATCTGGCCGTGGGTGTCGACGGCATTTCCATAGCAATGCTTATTCTCACCGGATTCATTCTCATCACAGGCAGCTTCGCCTCATGGGAGATTCCGCAGCCCAAGGAGTTCTTCCTGTGGCTCATACTTCTCTCGACCGGTGTATACGGGTTCTTCATCTCGATCGACCTCTTCACCATGTTCATGTTCTATGAAGTGGCTCTCATCCCCATGTATCTGCTGATCGGTGTATGGGGCTCGGGCAACAAGAACTACTCGGCCATGAAGCTTACTCTGATGCTCATGGGTGGCTCGGCCTTCCTGATGCTCGGCCTCATAGGCATCTACTATCACTCGGCTCCCGCCGGACAGCCCCTCACATGGAATATTCTTGAGATAGTTCAGAACGCCTCCATCCCCCACGGTTGGCAGCAGTTCCTCTTCCCGATGACCTTTGTGGGCTTCGGTGTGCTGGGTGCCATGTTCCCGTTCCACACATGGTCGCCCGACGGCCACGCCTCGGCCCCCACAGCGGTGTCGATGCTCCACGCCGGTGTGCTCATGAAGCTCGGCGGTTACGGCTGCTTCCGCGTGGCCATCTATCTGATGCCCCAGGCAGCCCACGAGCTGGCATGGATCTTCATAATCCTCACCGGTATCTCGGTGGTTTACGGAGCCTTCTCGGCTTGTGTGCAGAACGACCTCAAATATATCAACGCCTATTCATCAGTGAGCCACTGCGGCCTGGTGCTCTTTGCCATTCTGATGCTCAACACCACAGCAATGACCGGTGCCATAATGCAGATGCTCTCACACGGACTCATGACAGCCCTGTTCTTTGCACTCATCGGCATGATCTACGGCCGCACACATACCCGCGACATCCGCGAGATGGGTGGCATGATGCAGATTTTGCCCTATCTCTCTGTGTGCTACGTCATAGCCGGTATGGCCTCGCTGGGTCTGCCCGGTCTGTCGGGCTTTGTGGCTGAGATGACCATCTTTGTAGGTTCGTTCCAGCACGCCGACATGTTCCACCGCGTGTTTGTCATCGTGGCCTGCAGCTCTATCGTCACCACCGCCGTCTACATTCTGCGTGTTGTGGGCAAGCTGCTCTACGGTCCCGTCTACGACGAGCACCATATGACCCTCACCGACGCCAAATGGTGGGAGCGCCTCTCCACAGCCACGCTCATCGTGTGTGTGGCCTGCATAGGCTTCTTCCCCAACTTCTTCGCTGACCTAATCAAGTTCACATTCAGCCCGGAGATTTTCACCGTCCTCGGACTCAACTAATCACGAAAGCAACGGAAATAAACAGCAATGGATTACTCACAGTTTTTAGCTCTGAAGCAGGAAATCGGATTGTTAATCGCCTTCCTCCTGGTGTTTTTCTATGACACCTTTGCCTCGCGCAAGGCACAGGGAGCGGTACCGGTGATTTCGTGTGTGCTCATGGGGCTTGTAACTCTCATGGGTTTCTGTCCCTCGCTCAAGGAAAGCGCTACGGCTTTCAGCGGGATGTATGAGACCAACGCCACCCTTGTGGCCATCAAGAATATTCTCAATGTCGGCGCCCTCATAGTGCTGATACAGTCGATCAAATGGGCCAACTCGGAGTTTGTGTCCATACGTCGCGGCGAGTTTTATGAGCTGATCATGCTCACACTGCTGGGCATGTATTTCATGATGTCGAGCCGACACTTCCTCATGTTTATCATCGGTCTGGAGACCGCATCGCTCCCCCTGTGTGCGCTTGTAGCCTTCGACAAAAACCGCTATGAGAGCCATGAGGCAGCCATCAAATATGTGCTCACCGCCGTCTTCTCGTCGGCCATACTGCTGATGGGCCTCTCGCTGGTCTACGGTCTGACCGGCTCGCTCTACTACAGCACGATGGCTGCCATGGTGCGCGGCAACATGAGTGTGGCCATGGTGATGGGTCTGGCCTTCCTGATGGCAGGATTCGGCTTCAAGCTCTCGCTGGTGCCCTTCCACCTCTGGACCGCCGACGTTTATCAAGGAGCCCCCACATCGGTCACCTCTTATCTGTCGGTCATCTCCAAGGGCTCGGCAGCCTTTGCGTTCCTGGTGGTGCTCACACAGGTGTTTGGCACCCTCTACGCCCAGGCCTGGGAGTGGATGCTCTATGCTCTGATCATCCTTACCATCACCATAGGTAACCTGTTTGCCATGCGTCAGGTCAACATGAAGCGCTTCCTGGCCTTCTCGTCGATCTCGCAGGCCGGCTATATCATGCTGGCTATCGTGGGCGACAATGCCATGGGTGTGTCAGCCTTGATGTTCTATGTACTTGTCTATGTATTCTCCAACCTGGCTGCATTCGGTGTGATCGGAGCCATCGAGAATGCCACCGGCAAGGTGAACATGACCGACTACAATGCTCTCTACAGCACTAACCCCCGTCTGGCATTCACCATGATGCTGGCCATGTTCTCTCTGGCCGGTATACCTCCGTTTGCCGGATTCTTCAGCAAATTCTTCGTGTTCACCTCCACACTCAACGGAGCAGCCTCGTCGGCTCTCTATGTGCTGGTGCTCATCGCCCTTATCAACACCATCATCTCACTCTATTACTATCTGCTGGTAGTAAAGGCCATGTTTATCAACCCCTCCGACACCCCGATAGCCACCTTCCGTTCGGCATGCTCCGAGCGTCTGGGCATGTGGGTGTGCACAGCCGGTATAATAGGCCTCGGCATCATAAGCTATTTCTATGATTATCTGCTAACTGTAGTGGCCGCTTGATAAGGAACAAGACAACATAACAGACCATTGCCGGCTGCGGGATCATCTCCCGCAGCCGGGATTGTGTCTTAATAAGACACGGTTATAAATACTACAGACCATTTTCTTTCCCTACTCCCTCTCTATTCACAATAACCAAGAAGTTCTCCATGTCACCAATAGGTATTTTCGACTCAGGCTACGGCGGTCTCACCATACTCAAGGAAATACGCCGCGAGTTGCCCCAATATGACTATCTTTATCTGGGCGACAACGCACGCGCGCCCTATGGCACACGTTCGTTCGACATCGTCTACGAGTTCACACTGCAGGCCGTCAAGAAACTCTTTGCAGCCGGCTGCCATCTGGTGATACTGGCGTGCAACACAGCCTCGGCTAAGGCGCTGCGAACCATTCAGCAGAAAGACCTGCCCCAGCTCGATCCCTCGCGCCGTGTGCTCGGAGTGGTCATTCCCACCGTCGAGGCTCTTGGCAACATAACCAAAACCGGCAACATCGGTGTGCTGGGCACTCCAGGCACCATCTCGTCGGGCACCTACGACATCGAGATAGCCAAATTCTTTCCCCGCTTCCGCACCATCTCTGAGGCATGCCCCATGTGGGTGCCCCTGGTGGAAAACCGTGAGTATGACGCTCCCGGAGCCGACTATTTCGTCAAGAAATATATCGAGGCTCTCTTTGCCGAGGAGCCCGAGATAGACACTGTGGTGCTCGGTTGCACCCACTATCCGCTGCTCTACGACAAGATCAAAGCCTATGTGGGCGACCGCGCCACTGTTGTAACTCAGGGTGCACTGGTGGCTCGCAGCCTCAAGGATTATCTCAATCGCCATCCCGAAATGGAGCAGAAATGCTCGAAAGGTGGCACCGTGGAATACCTCACAACCGAAAATCCGGAAAAATTCACCGAGATGGCCTCCATATTCATGGAGGAGCCCGTCAAAGTAAACCGTATCGAACTATAATCATCAGTCATGACCCTAAAGCATCTCCCGGCTTATCTTTTGGCCTTGTCTCTGACAGCCTGTTCTACGGATGGCGAGTCAGACATACCCGGCGTTGGCTCCCTGTCCATAACTCTGGAGATGCAGACTGCCATGCTCACTCCCGACGGCAAGCCCTCGGGAGTCGAGATACCCTATCAACCCTCCTCTGACCAAATCAGTCTTACCCTTACTGCTCTTCAAGGTCAATACAGCCACACCTGGGACGACTTCAGCAAATTCCCGCAGGCCGACGACTATTTTGCCGGCTCATATGAAGTCAGCGTGGCCACATCTGACTATGTGGTTGAAGGGTATGACCGTCCCGTCTTTGCAGGCACCGATAGGGTAGAGGTGATAGAGGGGCGTCGCACTGATGCTAAGGTGAAACTGTTGCCCGTGGTGGCATTCTTCCAGGGAGAGACACTGAGCTCACAATCATCTACACTGCACATAGATGAGATCGACCTTCATACCCCCGGGGGAGTGTATCACACCCTCAACACCGATGCTGCTCCCGACAGTTATCTGTGCATGCAGCCGGGAGCCACGACCCTCTACGTCACGCTGGCGCGGGCTGATGAGTCGGTGATACGCCTGCAGGCGCTCGAGCTCTCCACAATGGCCGGAGCGCTCTACATCGCCACCGCCACTCTCACTGACAATACCCTCACCGTCAGCTGCAGTGGCCGTCAGGCCAAGCTAACCGTGTCAGAGCAGATGTTTGATGCCATTGCCCCTGAGATAGAGACCTCTTGGCCTGATGGATCGATGATACTCCCGGAGGGTGATAATTCCGATAAACCCCTTGTGGCCACAGTCGAGAGCGGCAGCAGTCCGCTAAGCCATCTCTACCTTTCGATGGCCTCGGCCTCGTTGAAGTCGCTGCCCGGTTTCACCCCTCAGATCGATCTTCTTAATCTCTCTGAGGGCGAGAGGCTGTTCCTGGAGGCGCATGGACTTGACGTAAAGGTCACGGCCGAAGGTGGAACAGTTGACTTCACTGACTTTGTGGGCTCGCTCACCTATCTCACCCCAGCCACAGACACCAGCGTGTTTACCCTTGAGGCCGTCGACGCACTCGGAATCTCGGCCACACCCACATCACTCACTGTGGTGACCACACCGGTCAATATCGAGGTGACCGGAGCCGAGAAAGCTCTGATAGGTATAGACAAGGCTGTGATACATGTGGCTTGTAACTCTCCCGGATTTGCCACCCACGTGGATGTGGAGACCCTCAACCATGCCACAGGACTTTTCGAGCTGGTGCCCGTGACAGTGACCCGTGTGGATGAAGGGAACTATGACGTGGCCTTCACAGTACCTGCCGGAAGCACCCCGGTGGAAGCCCGTGTGCTTTATTGCGGCGAAGAGAGAGCCACAGTGATGATAGAGCGCGCCCAGCCAGAGTTTGAGATAGAGGTCGACGCTTTTGCCAGCACAGCCGGAGTGAAGATAAATCCCTCCGACCCGGCGCTAACAGCCGTAATCACTTCAGGGGTAAATATATACATCAACGGCAAGGAAGCCCCTCTATATCAGCGCATCCCTGACGAAGGCATAGTGGCTATCATAGGTCTCTCTCCTTCAACCACATATACCTTCACGGCCACAATGATGAACGGTGTTCCTCAACCCGAGTTTACCGCCCCAGTCACCATCCGCACCGAGGGCACACGCCAATTGCCCAATGCCGATTTTGAGCAGCGCACCAACGGCATCATATACCCCGATCTTCCCTCGGGCGGCCGCTACTCACAGACCACCGTGGAGATATTCAACTGGCAGCATCACACCACATTCCAGACAGAGTCGCCTGAAGGCTGGGCCACCACCAACGACAAAACCTTCTGTCGCAAGTCGTCGAACCACAACACCTGGTATATGCAGCCATCCATGATACTCACCCGTGAGGTAGCCGCAAGCCTGTCATACAGCGCCAAGCTCACCACAGTAGCCTTCGACCCGCAGGGCGAGGAGATACCCGACTATGTGCAGACCGGTCAGCCTTATCTCACCTATTCCCCCGTCATCCCCAACATCAAGTATCGCGCTGCCGGCAAGCTCTTCCTGGGCTCATACCGCTTTAACGCCGCCACCATGGAGGAGACCTACAATCAGGGGATAGCATGGACCACACGTCCGCGCTCGCTCAACGGTTTCTACCGCTTCCTGCCACCCGTGTCACACCGCTCGGCCTCGGCTCTGGTGATGGTTGAGCTCACCGGCATGAAAGATGGTGAGGAGACAGTGATAGCCCATAGCGAGGTGAAGCTCCCTCTGGCCTCCGACTTCACAGCCTTTAACGTGCCGCTCACCTATAAGTATTTCGGCGTCAAGGCCACCGGCATAAAGGTGATGTTTGCATCGTCGTCGGACTGCGGCACCATTCAGGAGGAAACCTCACGCCTCATCACAGATCCCGATCCTCTCACTGCCACCTCGAAAGGGGGCACTCTGTGGATTGACAATATAACCTTAGCTTACTGAAATGAACAGATCTTTAAGACACATCCTTGTCATGATTCTGCTGGGAGTCGCGGCGGTCAGCGCGGCAGCCCAGGAGAAATTCAGCCGCGGCCTGGAGCAAATATCCTTCATACCCCGCGGACAGTGGATCACGGGTGTCAACGTCAGCTACTCGCAAAGCGATTTCGACAACTACCAGTTTCTCATAATCGAGAATCTCGGCGGCGACACATACAACTTCAAGGTAAGCCCTATGCTCATGTATTGTTTCCACGACAATCTTGCAGCCGGCGGCCGCATGGCCTATTCACGCTCGCGCACACGCCTTGACAATGCTCGCGTGGTGGTCGACTCCGAGACCGACTATGAGCCGGGACAGCTCTACTCCATAGCCCAGAACTATTATGGCACGGCAGCCTTCCGAAACTATATCTCGCTGGGCAATTCCATGCGCTTCGGCTTTTTCAACGAGGTGCAGCTGCAGCTGGGGGGCGGACAGTCGAAGATTATAAACGGCGAAGGTGACGATCTGACGGGTACTTACTCGCGCAACTTCTCGCTCGATGTGGGATTGACCCCCGGCTTCATCATGTTTCTCAACAACTACTCGGCCATCGAGGTGAGCGTGGGTGTGCTCGGATTCAGCTATCACAAGACCCACTCCATCACCGACCGCATCTATATAGCCGACTACAATACCAAACAGGCCAATTTCAAAATCAATCTGTTCTCCATATCGTTTGGAGTGGCATTCTACCTCTAAAATACCGACGCAATGACAATGACAGCCTTTCGCCTCACACTGCTGACGCTGCTGACCGTGGTCTGTGTCGGCACCATGAAGTCGCAGACGGCCCAGCCTTCCCCCGATCTCCCTGAAGGCACCCCCGAGGGTGTCGACTCGGTCACTACAGTCACCACGGTCACCACCGTGACACGCACCACATGGTATAAATCGAAAACCACTACCGACACTGTTGTTCCCGCCAAAGTCGATAAGGTCGATGTGGAGAGCCCCTATGTGGTGCCCGAGGAGGCGCCGCAGCCATCCTATCACTATATCGACACTATCAACGGCTATCCTGTGAACGAACAGGGCAAGATAGTGATAGCCACCATAAACCCCGAACTGCTCAACGAGCGCGTGGTGGTGGGCAACGACACTGTGCCCATCATCCTCCCGGCCACCAACTACGGGCGCTATGACCGTGGCCTGTTCAACTTCCTATTCATCCCGCGTGGACAGTGGCTCTTCGGTCTCACAGCCAGCTATGGCGAGTTCAACTCGGAGGATGTGCAGATACTCTCCATGCTCAAAGACTTCAACTTCAAGGGCAAGATGTATTCCGTCAGCCCTACGTTCGGCTACCTCTTCCGCAACAATCAGGCCGTGGGCATGAAGTTCATATACTCGCGTGCCATAGCCGATCTGGGTGGACTGGCCGTTGACTTTGACGACGATATCGACTTTACGCTCAGCGATATAAGCTATTACTCCCAGATGTATACAGCCTCCGTGTTCTATCGCAACTACGTGGGCCTGGGCACAGAAAAGCGTTTTGCCATATTCAACGAGGTCGATCTGGCCTTTGGCAGCGGATCGTCGCGCTTCAAACGCAGCTACGACGGCGAGCTGCGCGACACCAAGACACTCACCTCCAAGTGGAGTCTCAACTTCTCGCCCGGAGTCACTATGTTTCTCATGGACAATGTTTGCTTCAACGTGTCGTTCGGAGTGTTTGGCATACACTATACCCACGACCGCCAGTATACCAACGGAGTCAGCGAAGGAAGCCGCACATCGTCGGGTGCTAATTTCAAGTTCAATATCTTTAACATCAATTTTGGTTTAGGTGTCTGCATATAAACGTCTTATCCCACTCATAGCCCTACTCACTATTGCGGCTCTGAGCGGATGTATAAAAAACAATATTCCGTATCCCCATCTCAAGGTGTCGTTCACATCGTTTGAGGTGGAGAATATGCTGCGCGACGCTGCCATCGACTCGGTGGGGCGCACCGTGACTCTCTATCTCGCCGAGAGCGCCGATATCACTGATGTTGTCATGACCGGCTTCACACTGTCGCCAGCCACGGCCGAGTGGCCCGACTCGGTGAAGTTTCTAAACGGCACAGATCTCTCACAGCCCGTCACCACCACGATTTCTCTCTATCAGGACTATGAGTGGACCATTCAGGCCGTGCAGGATATAGAGCGCTACTTCACCGTGGAGCAGCAGATAGGTTCGTCGGTTATCGATGTGCCCGGACACCGCGTGGTGGCCTATGTCTCGGGCGCAGCCCCCATTGACAACCTCACCGTCACCACCATCAAGCTCGGCCCCGAGGGATCGGTGATGACCCCCGACCTGGCCGGCAAGAAAGTTGACTTCACAACCCCCGTTCAGGTCACCGTGACCGCTCACGGGCGTCAGACTGTCTGGACCATCTACGTTATGGCCACCGAGAGCACTGTCACCACCGAGCGTGTGGATGCCTGGAGCTGTGTGGCATGGCTGTATGGCTCGGGCGAGAGCGGACGCGACAACGGTTTTGAATATCGCATGAACTCCAACTCGGAGTGGCAGAAGCTCCCCGCAGCCGATGTGACCCACGACGGTGGTTCATTCACAGGACGTCTCAACGGCCTCAAGCCAGAAACCACCTACGTGGCTCGTGCATATAGTGGCGACGAGTATGGCGCTGAGATAGAATTTACCACCCAGGGTGTGGCTCAGATGCCCAACAGCGACTTTGAAGACTGGTGGCTCGACGGCAAAGTGTGGGATCCCTGGGCTCAGGATGGTACCCCCTATTGGGACACCGGCAACAAGGGCGCCACGACTCTGGGTTCGAGCAACACATATCCCACCGACGACACTCCCACCGGAAAGGGGCGTGCAGCCTGTCTGGAGACCCGCTTTGTGGGCATCGGCATGATAGGCAAGCTGGCTGCCGGAAATATCTTTGCCGGGCGCTATGTGCGCACCGACGGCACCAACGGCATCCTCTCGTTTGGCCGTGAATTCAATCTGCGTCCCACACGCCTGAAGCTCTGGGCCAAATATCACACAGCGCCCATATCAAGCGTTACCTCGGGCTTCGAAGATTTGAAAGGCACTCCCGACAAGGGTATAATCTGGGTGGCTCTCATTGACTCCGCCGAGCCGTTTGAGATACGCACCAATCCCAACAACCGCCAGCTCTTCGACCCAGACGGCACGGAAGTGATAGCCTATGGCAAGGTGGAATGGACAAGCGACGTCACTGAGTGGACGCAGTTTGAGCTGACCCTCGACTATAAATCTACCTCCCGAGTGCCCCGCTATATCCTCTGCACCGCCTCGGCCTCATGGCTCGGTGACTACTTCACCGGCGGCAACGGATCGGTGCTGACCATCGACGATCTTGAACTTCTCTACGACTATTGACGTTTCAAACTGTATAGATGAGAACTCTTCTGCTTTTCGTATCCCTGTTGATGTTGCTCTCGTTCCCGGCCAAGGGGGACGAGGCTGCCGTTGCAGACTCCTGTGGCTGTAGCGGGGTATCGAGCATACACTGGATAAAGCAGCTCATCGACTCTAATTTCCGCCTCAACGATCCCGGCATCTGCTATCCGGCCTTTCCGCGATTCGCCCTGAAGGTCTACAACTGGGGCGACCGCATGTTCAACTCCTATGACCCCGAATATGTGGTGGGCACCGGCAAAAACTGGAAGCTGATGGGCAAGAGCTACAACTGGATGGAGACCTCCACGCTACTTTTTCCCGAGGATGTGACGCTCGACATGCACTCCAATCTCTTCTGCGACGCCGGTTTCCGCCTCAG
Source organism: Muribaculaceae bacterium (assembly GCA_023664185.1). Lineage (GTDB taxonomy): Bacteria > Bacteroidota > Bacteroidia > Bacteroidales > Muribaculaceae > Duncaniella. The sequence goes on along the minus strand of JAMPGA010000001.1, from coordinate 372,346 downwards.
CTTCATGGCTGTGAGTATCGGCTATATGTGGAATATGAACAAGATATTCTCGCGTCCCACCTCGCGCCACACTTTCGACTTTGCCTTCACCACCTCGAGATTCTCGCTCTCATATCAGTATCTGCGCAGCGAGGGGGGCATGATTCTCACCCGTCTGGGCGACTACAACGGGCGCCACTCGTTCCGCTATCACTTCGACGACGTCGACATGGAGTCGAAGTCGGTGGAGGCTCTCTACTTCTTCAATCATAATCGATACTCCCATGCCGCCGCCTATAGCTTTTCCAAGTATCAGCTCCGCAGCGCCGGCACACCCATGGTGGGATTCAATTTCGTGGAGCAGAAAATAGAAATGAACTTCAACCGCCTGCCCGCCGAAATGCTCAAGTACGTTCCCCTCGAGGATGCTCTGTACAGATCGCACTATCTGGCTTACAATATCTCGGGAGGCTATTCCTACAACTGGGTGCTCAAGCCACGGCGCTGGCTCATAAACGGCTATGCCACCGTCTCGATGGGCTATAGGCGTCTGTTTGGCACACGCGAGAATCATGACTTCCGCTCGCTCATATCAAACAACTTCAACCTCAGCCTCGCCGCCACTTACAACCATCGCGCCCTTTTTGCCTCGCTGGTGGGAAGGATGAATGGCTATTTCAACTATAATTCGGGCTTCACCCACTTCAATTCCTTCCCGTCGTTTGTATTGATTGTGGGAATGCGTTTCTGACTATGAATTCAATCGCCATAGGCATACTCCTTCCTTTCCTCGGCACGGCTTTAGGGTCGGCCTGTGTGTTCATGATGCGCAGGCAGATGGCTCCCAAGCTGCAGAAGGGGCTCACGGGCTTTGCCGCCGGAGTTATGGTGGCCGCCTCGGTGTGGTCTCTGCTGATACCTTCGATTGAGATGACCGGCAAGGAGGGTTTGGCCAGCATTATCCCGGCTGTGGTGGGGTTTATGGTGGGTATGCTGTTTCTGCTGTTCCTCGACGAGATAGTGCCTCACCAGCACATAGAGAGCTCGCAGAGCGAGGGCCCGCGCTCCCATCTGTCGCGCACCTCAAAGCTCGTGTTTGCCGTGACCCTCCACAACATCCCCGAGGGTATGGCCGTGGGAGTGGCGCTGGCTGCCGCCCTGGAGCACAGTCTCTATATGCCCATGGCCGGAGCGCTGGCCCTGTCGCTGGGCATAGCCATACAGAATTTCCCGGAGGGAGCCATCGTGTCCATGCCGCTGCACTCGGCTGGCAATTCGAGGCTCAAATCGTTTGTGATAGGGGCACTGAGCGGCATAGTTGAGCCTGCAGGCGCTGTGCTCACCATACTGCTGGCGTCGCTTGTATTGCCCGTGTTGCCCTATCTGCTCTCGTTTGCCGCCGGAGCCATGCTCTATGTGGTGGTGGAGGAACTTATACCCGAGACCCAACACGGCAAGCACTCCAACATCGGCACCATGGGTTTCTCCGTGGGCTTTCTGCTGATGATGGTACTCGATGTGCTATTGGGCTAATTTAGACACTCTCTTACCGTAGATACAACTTTGCCTGAGGCCAGGGTGGTCTCTATGACGGCACCTGAGGGAATGGCTTTGGCGTCGGTCACGGCATGGCCGTCGACGCGTGTTATGGAGTAGCCGCGGCTCAGTGTGGCCTGCGGTGACAGCACATCTATAAGTTGAGATATTGCCGTGAGGCGCGAGCGTCGGCGCTCTATAGCCAGGTTGCCCGCAGCCGCGATGTTGGCCTGTAGGATGGTGAGGTGCTGCCGCTCGGGCGCTATGCGGCGTGCGGCAATGTCGGTGAGCCCCACCAGACAGCGCTCCATGCGCTTTGAGGCGCGCTCCAGAGCCGCCACCGGGAGATGGGGCAGGGCAGAGCTGTAGCGTGCCAGCTGTTCGCGCGAGCCGTAGAGGATGGCCGAGGCTGTGCGATGTATCTCGGCGGCCACATCGTCGATATGCCCCAGTAGCGTCATGTTTTGCTCTATGAGCCACTCGGCGGCTGCTGTGGGTGTTTTCACCCTCATGGCCGCCACATAGTCGAGCACGGTTATATCGCGCTCGTGGCCTATGCCGATTATGACGGGCAGCGGGAACTGGGCTATGTTGGCCGCAAGTTCGTAGCTTTCGAATGACGAAAGATCGGATGTGGCGCCGCCGCCTCTGATTATCACCACACAATCCCATTCATCTTCCTGCGCGGCCACCTCGTCGAGCGCCGCGATGATAGATTCAGGCGCGCAGGCTCCCTGCATGAGTGCCGGAAACAGCTGTGCCTTGAATCTCAGGCGTCCCGGAGTGGTGAAGAGCTGATGCACGAAGTCGCCATAACCGGCAGCTCCGGGAGCCGAGATTATGGCTATGCGTTGCACCGGCTCGGGCCATTCGAGCTGACGGTTCAGGTCTATCACCCCTTCGGCCTTCAGCCGTGCCACAATCTCCATGCGGCGGCGCAGCAAATCGCCCATAGTATAGGAGGGGTCTATGCCGGTGATGTTGACCGAGAGGCCATAGGCTGGATGGAACGATGCTGAAGCAAGCACCATCACCTTCATGCCCGAAGCCAGGCGTTGCCCGGTGGCCATCTCAAACTCGGCGTCTATCCGGGCCAGGACGTTGCGCCAGATTGTGCCGCGCAGTCGGGCCACAATCTCGCCTGTATCGGGGTGTTTTTGCACCAGTTCGAGGTAGCAGTGGCCGCTGCGGCGCACATCTGAGGTCTCAGCCGTCACCCACTGGGCTCTCAACGAGTCATCGGAGCTGACCAGAGCCGTGAGTCGGTCGGCAAATTGCTTGAGAGTGATAGACATGGGTTAAATTACAAATTCTACTTCCTTGAAAGCAAAAGTGCGGTCGAGGCCGTCGCTGTCGGTGAGGGTGAGGTGTCCGGAGGGTGCCACGCCGGCGATTTGTGCTTCAAACCGGGCGTTTGAGCGTGTGCGGTCTATATAGGGGTGCATACCCTCTCGGCGCCACAGTGTTGCGGCATACTCCCGCTGCAGGGTCTCGGCGGGAAGCGTGAGCAGCGAGAGAATCTCGGCTACGGTCTGCTCGAGAATGGTGCGTAGATCAAACTCGGCGCCTGCCAGCTGATACATCGACACCGGGTTGGGAGCGTCGGAGAGAAATTCGCGCTGATTCACGTTGATTCCGATTCCGGCTATGGAGCGCACCAGCATGCGGCCGTTGATGACGTTTTCTATGAGTATGCCGCATATTTTGCGGTTGCCGGCATAGATATCGTTGGGCCACTTCACGGTTATCTCCCTGTCAGGTAGATGGCGCTGCAGCACACGGGCCACACCCAGAGCCACGGCTTCGGAGATGAGAAACTGGCTTGCAGCCTCCACACCTTCGGGGCGCAGCATGAGTGAGAATGTGAGGTTTTTGCCCGGCTCGGCCTCCCATGAGTTGCCTCTCTGGCCGCGTCCGGCTGTCTGGGCAATGGCGCGCACTATATCGCCGTGGCCGAGAGTGTCGGCCACCGATGCGGCATAGGTGTTGGTGGAGCCGATGATGTCGAGTTGAATCAGAGCCATCAGTCGTCCACCTCCTCCTCACTGAGATTGTCGAGAGTGAGAAGGCGCGAGCCGTCGGGCTGCTCCTCGATCTTAACGCGGACAGTATCGTCGGGCAGTATGTCGGCTATTCTGTCGGGCCACTCTATCAGGCAGAGGGCTCCGGAGTCGAGATAATCCTCTATGCCTATGTCGAACGCCTGCTCAAGGTTTTCGATGCGGTAGAGGTCGAAGTGATATATAAGCTCGGCAGTAGTGTCCGAGCGGTATTCGTTGATTATGGCAAATGTGGGCGAGCTGGTGGCCTCGTCGTCGGCCACACCGAGTTCACGGGCCAGAGCGTTGATGAAGGTGGTTTTGCCGGCCCCCATCGAGCCCTCGAAGGCATAGACGGTGGCGTCGCCCATGAGCGACATGAATTCGCGTGCGGCCTCGGGGAGAGCCTCAAGCGAGGGGATGGTGATTGTACGTGTCATTTCGGTGACAATGTGATGATTGGGACAAGCATTTCCTGCATCGAGATGCCTCCGTGCTGGAAAGTGCCGTCGTAATACTGTACGTAGTGGTTGTAATTGTTGGGATAGGCAAAGAAGCTGCGGTCAGTGGCGAAGATATATGTGCTCGACACGTTGGGCGACGGGAGTCCGAAGCGCTGGGGTGTCTTTATCTCATATACCTCCTTTTTATTGTAAGCCAGATTCTTGCCCACTTTATAGCGGAGGTTGGTGTTGGTGTTCTTGTCGCCCACCACCTTTATGGGTTTGTCCACCCGGATGGTGCCGTGGTCGGTGGTGAGTATGATTTTGCATCCTTTTGAGGCTATGCGCTTGAAGATCTCAATGGCCGGAGAGTGGCGGAACCACGACTCGGTTAGCGAGCGGTAGGCGGCATCGTTGGCGGCGAGCTCGCGTATCATCTTCGACTCCGTGCGCGCGTGAGAGAGCATGTCGATAAAGTTGAACACTATGACGTTCAGATCGTTGTCGAGCAGATTGGTGAACTCGCGCAGCAGCTTTTCGCCTCCTACAGAGTCGTTGATCTTTGTATACGAGTATTTGCAATGTCTGCGGTAGCGCTCAAACTGGGTGGCTATCAAAGGCGACTCGTTCAGGTTCTTCCCCTCGGGGGAATCCTCGTCGACCCACAGTTCGGGAAACATCTTCTCGATATCTACAGGCATAAGTCCCGAGAATATGGCGTTGCGGGCATACTGGGTGGCTGTGGGGAGTATGGAGCAATAGAGCTCCTCGCTCATGGTGAATATATCGGTGAGCAGAGGCTTCACCGCCATCCACTGGTCCAGGCGGAAGTTGTCGATGAGTATGAAAAACACTTTCTCCCCCTTGTCGAGCATTGGGAAGATATGTTTTTTGAATATTCGGGGCGACATCAGTATGTCGTCAGATCCGGCCATCATCGCTGTGACCCATTCCTCATAGTAGCGGCACACGTATTTCGAGAAGGCCGTGTTGGCCTCGTCGCGTTGCATGGCCAGCATCTCGTTCATGGGGGAGTCGGTCTGTGCCAGCTGCATCTCCCAGCGTGTGAGCAGGCGGTATAGCTCCATCCACTGCGCAGGGGTAGAGGCCGAGTCGATCATGCCGGCTATGCGTGAGAAGTCCTGGCGATAGTCGGTGGAAGCCTGCTGGCTCACCAGCTCGTCGGAGTGCAGATTCTTCTTTATCGACAGCAGTATCTGATTGGGGTTGACGGGCTTGATGAGGTAGTCGGCTATCTTGTTGCCCACGGCTTGGTCCATGATGTTTTCCTCCTCGCTCTTGGTGATCATTATCACCGGGATATGAGGTTTGAGCAGCTTCACTCGCTGCAGCGTCTCCAGGCCTGTGAGGCCGGGCATGTTTTCGTCGAGGATGATGAGGTCATATTCGGTCTGTGCCGCCATGTCGAGCGCGTCGGCGCCGCTGCAGGCGGCGTCCACGTCGTAGCCCTTGGCTTTCAGAAACATTATGTGGGGCTTGAGGAGATCTATTTCATCGTCGGCCCAAAGAATCGTTGGCATAGTCGGAAAGTGTTTTATCAGTCTTCCTCGTCACCTTCGGAGCCGAGAGGATAGGAGGGCAGAGCGGGTTGTGGCGAGGGCTGCGGAGCGGGCTGCGGCTCAGCTTTAGGAGCGGGAGCCGGAGCGGGTTTTGGAGCGGGAGCAGGAGCAGGCTCAGCTGCAGGCTTGGGCTCGGGAGCAGGCTCGGGAGCAGGCTCGGGAGCAGGCTCGGGAGCAGGCTCGGGAGTGGGTTCAAGCTCAATCTCAATGGTGTCTATGATATCCACAGGCTCATCTTGAGGTTTATCCAGAGGCTCGTCGGGCTGGGCATACATCTCCTCGGCCGAGGGATACTCGTCGGGGGGTAGCACGCTTTCGTGGGTCTCACGGATGGTCTCTTCGCCTATGAAGCGGAAATAGTCGTCAAACGAGCCTGCACCACGCAGCAGCAGCTCGAAGTTGGCCTTGCTGATTTCCACCGGGCGCACGTCGGGCGGCAGGGTGAAGGCTCCGTCGGATGTGAGCAGACGCCGGTAGTGGTTGAGCTCACGCTCGTTTTCGAAGCCCTTTATTATCAACAGTCCGAGGCGTCCGAAGTTCATCAGCTCAAGGTCGAAATCTCTCACCACATAGGTGGTGAAGTTGTGTCGGGCCACCTCGTAGAGCAGCTGGTTGGGCGACATGGCATCTGTGGAGAATAGAAGCACCAGATAGTGGGGATCGTCGGGCGTGAGAGTGAATTCCAGATCCTCGCCGGGACGCAGCATGGCTGTGGAGTCGTTGGTGAGGCGTATGTCCCAGAGCATACTGCGGGTGTTTGAGGCCGGGGAGTGGAGCTTGCGGCCGCTTTCGAGACCCTGGAGCCACGAGGATGCCACGTCGGAGAGGTCGGTGTCGGGGTAGCGCTGCAGCAGCTCGCGGATGGTGGTGCCAAACTCCTCCGGCTTGTCCTCCGTGACATAGGCCAGGGCGTGCAGGAACATGAACTTAGGTATCAGCGGCGACATGGGGAAATCGCTGTTGATGGTCTCGTAAGCTTTGTGCACCTCTCTGTTGCGGTTGTTCAGGTAGCTGTCGTAGGCCTGTTCGTAGAGGGCGTTCTGCCGAGCCTCCATGGCGCGCAGATTCTCTATGTAGTTGGGGTCGGCCATGGCCTGGCCATATTTCGAGTCGGCAAACTCGCGCAGTATCAGCTGGCGCCACTTCTCGGCCTGTTCGGGAAGCCCCTGACGCATGGCCATGAGATAGTGGTTGTAATAGATGTCGAGACGGTAGACATTCTCTGGATAGCGCTGCATAAGTTCGTTCCACTCGGAGGTGGCGGCGCTGAAGTCGTCGAGCTTGTCCTTGAGTATGAGGCCTGAGTTGAAGAGGCCCTCCTGTATCACCTCGCCGGCCGTGGTCTTCTCGGCATCGGTCTTGGGTATTTGCTTCAGATAGTATTCGGGGAAGTGGGGATCCTGTTCGCGCTTGCGTGTCTCCTTATCCTCCTCGCTTTCGAGCTCATCCTCTTCGTCGTCAGCGGCTTTGGAGTCGTCGGCTTCATCGGATGCAGAGTCGTCGTCGAGCGAGAATGTGGCTTTGTTGCGGCGTCGCCAGTCATCCTCGAGCTTGCGCGAGCCCCAGCGCTTCTGGAAGTCGGTTCGGCCGGCATTGCGGGTGGCGGTATTGTAGAAATACCACGACTTGTCGGTGTTGAGCGAGAACTGAGTCGGAGCATTGGCGTCGCCACCCTGCAGGTTTGAGCCTACGGCTTCCTGCTCGGCCAGATACTCCTCGCGGCGGGCGTTTTCGGCCTCCTCCTTCTCCTTTTTCTTAAGCTCGTCGATTATCTTTTCAATCACTTTCAGCTGCTCGGCCTCGGGCATGGCAGCCAGGCGCAGCAGCGAGTCGTTGAGCTCAACGTTCTGCACATAGATGGCCAGCTCGTCGAGCACATCGGAGCGCTTTTTCATCTCGTTGTATCCCGGATATGTGGTGGGCAACGCGGGCACACCCTCTGAGTAGGGGGGCTGAGCCTTGTCATACTTGCCAAGGTCGTAATACAGCCCTCCGAGCGTCACCAGGGCAATGGCCTTGTCGATGCCGTTGCGCTCCGATTTCTCGGCCGCCAGTTCATAGTTGGCAATAGCGTTGACAGTGTCGCGCCTGGAGAGGTAGAGGTTGCCTATGGCATAATATATCTGGTCGAGATACTGCTTGTTTGAGCCGTAGCGAGCCATGCGCTGCAGGGCTTTAACCTCGGGCTCAATGTCGGCGCCCTCATACACCTCGCTCTGTTTGATGCGCGCGTTGAAGCGTGTGCGATATTCGGCACCACGTCCACCGGCCTTTTTGTAGGCCTCATAGGCCTGCGTCTTCTTGCCCTGGGCTGTGTAGAGCTGACCCAGCAGGAAGAACAGACGGTTTTTCTGCGCTCCGGAGGCATGGCGTGCAGCTTCTTCGAGCATAGGGATGGCCTGCTCATAGTCGTGCGAGCGGATGTAATAATCGGCATATGTGAAGTTGTAGAGCTCCTTCAGCGTGGCCGATGTGAGCTCGTCGGGCTTGATGCGTGTCAGGATAGTTTCGGCCTCAAAGAGCCAGTCGAGGGCGCAGTATGATCGCGCCTGCCACAGCTTGGCCTCGGTGACGGTGGCCGGAAGCCAGGTGAAGTGTTTGGCCACATAGTAGAACGTTGAGGCGGCTCCCAGAAAGTCGCCGTTGAAATACTGGCTGCGTCCCATCATCATCCAGGCATTGTGGAGGAAGGGGTTGTATTCGTCGCGTTTGAGCCACTTCTTATACTCCGGGTCGTTTCCCTTGCCCGACTTTCTCTTTGGCTTTTTCTTGATGGAGTGGAGCTGAATAGCCTTCTGGGCCTTTTCGATGGAACGTGTGAAGGAGCCGGAGGGCTGAGGAGCCGACTCCACGGCATAAGCCTCGGCCGGATGCATGAACACGCGGCCGGTATAGTCGTCCTCATAGGCGCGTTCCATCTCCTTGAGTGTCTCCTTGAAGTGCTGGTCACCGTTGAAATACACGTTGTATCGGGTGATGAAGGCCTGATAGTTGCGGTTGGCAGCGGTGTTCTTTTTGTTTGAACACGACGACAAGGCCATAGCCACAGCCACGGCCACAAGGGCGATTGCCGCCGGCAATCCCCTGCGGGAGAATAAGGAGAAAAGTCCCATCAATAAATCAACGCGCACACGCCGGTATTATTGCCCCGAAGGGGCATGTGGATACAAAAAACTCTGCAGTTGCCGAGGCTGACTACAGAGTTTTTTTGTGCGCTTCAGGATGGGCTTGAACCAACGACCCCCTGATTAACAGTCAGGTGCTCTAACCAACTGAGCTACTGAAGCAGTAGTGTGTTTAAATGTTGTGCTTGGCGCTTCAGGATGGGCTTGAACCAACGACCCCCTGATTAACAGTCAGGTGCTC
>JAMPGA010000001.1:210404-363303 GCA_023664185.1 Muribaculaceae bacterium | reverse complement strand
GCGACCTCTCTACAAGCCGAAGTTCGATGTTTTCAAATTTTTGTCATGTACTTAACGGGCATATATAAAACCCGAACCAAGCCAAAACTGCCAGACACCCACATTCGGCAGGTATCTGACAGAATACGATGTAGACGATTAGTCTCAGTCGGTCAGTTCGGTGGGGAGAGTTGGCATTGCGCCTTGTCGAGTGCATACAAAGGCTGATGTTAGAACGGCTTTCAGATGAGCATCTTCAACGGATTTTCCTTTAAGGGTGCTGGCGATGAAGGCTGCAGTGAAGGAGTCACCAGCTCCAACGGTATCGGCTACCTCTACTTTAGGAGTCGGTTGGAAAGAAACGTGCCCGGGGGTGAAGACGTAGCTGCCGTTGATGCCGCAGGTGAGGATGAGCATCTTCAGATTGTATTTGTCAAGCAGAATCCAGCATTTATCTTGAAGGTCGATGCCAGGATAGCCGAACATACGGCTCACGGTGACGAGCTCCTCGTCGTTTATTTTCAGTATATTGCAACGCTCCATGGAGTTGCAGAGGATCTCCTTGTTGTAGAATCCCTGACGGAGATTTACGTCGAACACAACGAGAGGCTTGTTTTCAGCGGGGATAGCGTCGAGGAAGCGGTTGATGGTGTCGCGCGACACCACATTGCGCTGAGCCAGCGAGCCGAAGCACACGGCACAGGTCTCATTGGCCAGCTTTTCCAGCCGGGGGGTGTAGGGGATATTGTCCCAGGCCACATTTTCTTTGATTTCATATTGCGGGATACCGGCCTGATCGATCTCCACCTGCACAGTGCCGGTGGGATAAGGGACCGTCTCAATCATGTGAGTGAGCCCCTTTGATGTGAGGTTTTCTATGATCTCGTGGCCCAGAGGGTCGTCGCCGACTGCACTGACCACGCAGCTGGGCAGCCCGAACTGCGACACATGGTAGGCGAAGTTGGCCGGTGCGCCACCTATCTTTTTACCTTCAGGAAGCACATCCCACAGAGCCTCACCCATTCCGATTACCAAATCTTTCATGATACGATTTTATTTGATGTTTTTTATTTTCAGTGTATAGTAGAGAAGATATCCATTGCCACAAGCTTCATAAGCGCGCTGATGCCGAAAAAGAGTTCGGGCGACATTGAGCTAAGCAGGATGGCTCCGAGGAAACACCCGGCCGTACGGAAGATGTAGTAGATACTGGCGGCAAATCCGGCTTCTTCGAGGGGCAGATCCAGCCGCTCCATGATGATTTTAAAGCTTATTTATACACAAAAGTGAGGATTTCTTTTGATACAAGCAAATTATTTTGTAATCCAAATTATTTTTTATAGTTTTGCAAAAGTAAATCTACACGTAACTCGACAGCCTGCGACATACAGATATCAAATGTTATTGCCCAGGACTGCGACTCCCTCTGTTCAATTATAGTCACAGGTCTTCCGGAAGAACCGGTAAGAGGTATTTGGCTCAACAACATCCGTTTGCATTACAACGGCGGAATGAAAGCTCTTGAAAATCCACGAGCCTATCGCGAACAGGGGAAAAACTATCCAGGCTACGGTTGAGCCGGGAGTAGAACAAATAGTAACCTACGATTGCAAGAATATTCAGATAAAAGACTGACAAGAAGAGGATAGATAAGATTTTAAGGCCACAAATTTTCAGAGGGTTATGGCTATATTACGGAAAAGCCACCGGGCTCCTTCACGATGGCACCACTGTGCAATTTCGCTAATACGGGCTAACCGCATGACAGCTCACAAAGTTCGCTGTCATGCGGTTAGAAAGAGAAACGCCCTTTGGGCGAGGTTTCATGAACAAAAGGTCAAGTTGAGGATACTCAATTCTCCTCATTTCAATTCACTGCTCACTTCTTTGAAGCGAGGTAGAGCGAGTGATATTCGTCGAGAATCTTGCGGATGGCGGTGCCGATCTTAAGATAAGCGTCGGAGTTGAGATTGGCCAGCGAGGCGCGCACACTCCACTTCGGGCCATCGAAGCCGTCGCCGTTCAGCAGAACCACGGCTGTCTCATTGGCCAGACGGATCACGAAGTCCAGAGGCTCGTAGTTGGCATTGAGATAGTCGGCGAAATCCTGTCCGTAGAACTTCTTGGCCCATACCATGAGGTCGATTTCCGAGTAGTAACCGGCACGGTTGGGGTCGGGGAGCAGGGTGAAGCCTGTGGTGCTCCAGAGGTCGTTGAGACGGGTGTGTATCATGTCGATCAGCTTGGGCTGCAGCTCATCGTGGTGCAGCAGGCCGAATCCGGCAAAGAGAGCCATCTGTATCTGCTGGGGTGTGGAGAGGCCTGCAGTGTGGTTGAGGGCCACCAGACGCGAGTCGGCCACCAGGCGGTCGATAAATTTGATCTTCGAGGGATCGAGCACCAGGCTCTCATAGCGCTTGTTGAGCACGGCCTTTTCGTCGTCGGTGAGGGCTGCCAGACGGTCGTCGAACACGTTCTTGTCCGAGCGCAGTGCCATGGCTGCCACACGCCATCCGGTGGCGCCGAAATACTTCGAGAACGAGTAGAGGCAGATGGTATTGTAGGGGAGTACATACATCAGCGACTTGAATCCTGAGATGAAAGTGCCATAGACATCGTCGGTGATGATCATCAGGTTCGGGTTGTCGTTCTTGACGATGTCCACCAGAGTGTCGAGCACCTCCTGCGAGAAGCATACGCTGGGCGGGTTGGAGGGGTTGGTGATGCACACTGCCTTGACGGCCGGGTCGCGCAGCTTGTCGAGCTCCGATTTGGGATACTGCCAGTCGTGATATCCGTCCTTCTCCACAGCGTTGGCCGAGACGTTGACCACGTCGAAGTCAAAGCGACGCAGTTCGGGAATCTCGATGTAGGGGGTGAAACACGGGGTGAAGAGTGCCATCTTGTCGCCCTTCTTCATCAGGAAGTTGGCCTGGAGAGTATCAAACACGTAGCACATGCCCGCAGTCGAACCCTCGGTGGCAAAGAGGTCGTAGACGGTGTTGTCGCCGTCCTTGCCTCCCATGGCCCAGCGCAGATAGTCGCGGGTGATGATTTCCGTGTATTTCAGAATTCTGGGGGGAGTGGGATAATGGTCGCCCAGGATGCCGTCAACCAGCTCGAACACCAGCTCGTCGGGGTCGGCCTTGTGGGTGGTGGTCATGTAGTTGAAGAAGTGGTTGAGCACTTTGGCTCCGGTGTGCTCCATATTAGCGGCCAGGAAAGCCTTGAAGCGATCGGCCACACCAGTCTGGGTGGGCGATGCCACGATGCCGATCTCCTTGTGGTAAGCTACACGGTCGGCCTCGGCCATGGCAAACTCGCCAAGCAGGAAGAAGGCCTTGCGGGGGAAGGAAAGGAGCCAGTTGGGGTTACCGCGGCCAGCGTTGAGGAATGTGGCTGTGGAGCGCTGTGCATCCTTTTCAGCCAGATTGATCAGAGTACCCTTGATTTCGAAGGGGCTCATGTTCTCGAGCGCTTTTTCGTAAGCGCGGTTTTCAGGATTGGTTGTCATAGATGTGTTTTTATATCTAAGTTGATGCTATGTATTTTGTTTTCAGGATTGTGCTATATAAACATCAGCACCATTGCCACGCCCATCAGAATTAGCAACGTATTGCCTATGGCATAGGTGATAGTGTAGCCCATAGCGGGCACGGAGCTGTCGAGGGCAGCTGTGATGGCGCCCAGCGAGGCTGTGGTGGTTCTCGAGCCTGCGCAGCAGCCCAGGTTGATGGCCGGATGGAATTTGAAGACCTTGGCGCCCAGGAACATTGCTAACAGCAGAGGCACCGAGGTGGCTATAACGCCCATAACCAGCAGCATCCAACCTACTTCCTTGATGCCCGAGATGAAAGTGGGACCACACTGTATGCCTATCACGGCTATAAACATGTTGAGGCCGAGGTTGTTCATGAGCCACAGCGACGAGTCGGGGATAATGCCCATAGACGGGCGCTTGGTGCGCAGCCAGCCGAAGAAAAGGCCTGCGATGAGCGAGCCGCCGGATGTGGAGAGGCTCACAGGCACATCACCAAAGTTGATGGTGAGAGCTCCCACGAGCGCACCGATCACGATGGCCAGCGAGACGAACACAAGGTCAGTCTGAGTAGTGGGATGCTCCTCCACGCCAATGGCCGGAGCCGCAGCGCTGACCTCCTGGGGAAGACCCATGATGGTGATCATATCGCCCTGCATCAGCTCGGTCTGAGCCAGCACAGGAAGCTGCACACCACCCTGGCGGGTGATGGACTTGATCATCACGCCATACATGAACGGCTTGGCGCGCAGAGCGTCGACGGTCATGCCCGCGCTCTTCTTGGTCACCATCACCTTGGTATGCTCCACGTTGAAGGTGAGCAGAGCGGCATCGTCGACCTCGGGGCCGATCCAGCTTTCATCTTCAATGATATATTCATGACGGCCTGAGAGAACCACCTCATCGCCCAGCTTCACGGCCACATTGGGGGCGGCGGCAATCATCTCGTTGCCCGAGCGCACACGCTCCACAAAGATTCTGCGCCCCAGGCTCTTGAAGTGTTCTTCGATATCCTCGATGGTGCGAGGTTTTGAGAAGAAGTCTTCGCTTGTCACCTTGTATGCGCGGAACGATATCGGACGGTTGCCGTTGATGTAGGCCGGGTCAGACGAAATCGACGAGTGGTTGAGCTGCTCCTCAAGTTCCTTGGTCTGTTTTTTCACCTTGGCCAGTCCGCCCAGCATGGCCGGCCCCAGTGAGCCAAGAATCCAGGCTGAACCCACGGTGCCAAACACATAGGTCACGGCGTAGCACACGGGAATCAGGTCGATCCACTGCTTCTTCTGGTCGTCGGGTATATGGAGAGTGCCGATGGTGTCGGTGCCCACACCGATCACAGCCGAGATGGTCTGTGCGCCCGAGAAGAGGCCGGTGGCTATGGCGGCGTTATACTTCATGATCTTGGCGCAGACAAACGTGACCGCCAGACACAGCACGCAGACCACACACGCAAAAATAACCTGCTTTATGCCCTGACCACGGATGGCTGCCACAAACTGCGGGCCGCACTTATAGCCGATGGCAAAAAGGAAAATCAGGAAGAACAATGCTTTAAGCGGTGCGCCGATGGGAATGTTCATCTGTCCCACCACTACGCCGACCAGAAGGACTGACGTCACAGTGCCCAGCGAAAATGTCTTGTACTTTAGTTTACCTATCAGAAAGCCTAGCCCGATGGTGAGGAAAATCGGGATGGAAGGATAGGTCCGGAATGTCTCTAAGAACCAGTGCAACATAGTAGTTGAATGTTAGTGAGTTGTAGAAAAATGAGGATAATAAAATAGTTGTGTTTAAATGTAGGGATATGTGGGGCTGCTGATGTCCCGCGCACCGGATAGCTACAGTTATAACAAACCTTGAGGGAAATGGTTTGATTTGCGATTGCAAATTATTGCGGATTTACGGGTCTGTAGATAACTTTTTGTCGAGTTTTTCAGTTTGCTTTTGCAAATTTTTGCTTAACTTTGAAGGCTGAAACACCACACTGAATTTCCGATGGCTACTGACCTCCCCTATCATATCCCCGCACTGCTTACCGAAACACTTGATTTACTTGATGTTAAGCCATGTGGAGTCTATGTCGACGTCACTTATGGCGGCGGAGGTCACACACGTGCCATAACAGATAGGCTCGACGCCGCATGTGGCGGCCACATCTATGCTTTCGACCAGGACATGGACGCTATAAGCCGTGCGCCCCTCGACGAGCCTCGTCTCACCATGATTCACTCCAACTTCAGGTATATCACAAACTTCATGCGCTATTACGGGGTGGAGGGTGTCGACGGGATTCTGGCCGATCTGGGAGTGTCGTCGCATCACTTCGACGATGCTGAGCGCGGATTCTCCTTCCGTGCCGACGGCCCGCTGGATATGCGCATGAACCGCGGCTCACGCCTGACGGCCGCCCAGCTGCTCAGCTCTACCGACCGCGACTCCCTCGAGCGCATCTTCCGTCTCTACGGCGAGTTGGGACAGTCGCGCCGCATGGCCGACGCTGTCATACGCGCGCGCGACAACGGCACCACCTTCGACACCATCGGACAGCTGCTTCAGACCATCTCGCCCCTCATCGACCCACGCAAAGAGAAAAAAGAGCTCGCTCAGGTGTTTCAGGCTCTGCGCATCGAGGTGAACCACGAGCTCGACGCTCTCTCCGACCTGCTCACCGGAGCCCTTAAGGTGCTTAAGCCCGGCGGGCGTCTGGCCGTCATCACATATCACAGCCTTGAAGACCGACTGGTGAAAAACTTCATGAAATCCGGAAACATAGACGGCCATGTCACCAAGGACTTCTACGGCCGTGTGGAGACCCCCTTCCGCCTCCTCACAGGCAAACCCGTAGTGCCCACCGAGGCCGAGGTGGAGCGCAATCCCCGTGCCCGCAGCGCCAAGCTCCGTGTGGCACAGAAACTCTAATCTGACACAACCGAAAAAGACACCACCCTCTCCCAAACTGTAGTTATGGCAAAGAAATCAGGCATAGGCAAGCGAGTGGCCTTCGGGTCGGTGATTTCGAGCGACTTCTTCGCCCGTCACTGGCTCCCCACCGTGATATTCGTAGTGGTGATGATGATATATATCACCACCAAATTCACCTATCGCACCAACATAGAGAAGATCACCGCGCTTGAACAGCGCCTTGAAATCGTGGAAAACGAAAAAGACCGCGAGCGCAGCTCATTCATGAGCCGCACACGAGAGACGGCCATGCAGCAAATGGTCGACTCCCTCGACCTGGGCCTGAGAGTGCAACCTCAACCCCCTTACAAAATAAGATAATCCGGAGATGGCAAAGAAGATAGACAACCGCACAAACATTCTGTTCCGCTACGGACTGATTGTTTTCCTCATACTCGGACTCTCGGGGGCCATCGTGGCCAAACTGGCCGAGAACACCATGGTGTATGCCGACATCTGGAACGCGCGTGCCCAGAAAGAACTCCAGGCCACCAGAGACATAGAGCCCCAGCGCGGCAATATCCTGGCCGCCGACGGCAGCATCCTGGCCACAAACCTCAACTTCTACGTGGCCCGCATAGACTACCAGGCCGAGAAGTTCTCTGAAGCCATCCTGCGCGACTCCATCGACGCCCTCTCCCAGGCCATGGCTCAATATTTCCCCTCCAAGACAGCCTCCCAGTGGAAAGAACATATACTCAAGCCTCTCAGCATATCCGACAAGAAAAAGCGTCCGCGTGCCCGCAAGCTCATCAGCGGCCTTTCGCACTACGATATGCAGCTCATTAAGACCTTCCCCTATTTCAACCGCGGCAACTCCAACAAGACCGGCCTCTATTTCGCCGACTATATGCGCCGCTTCAACCCCTACGGGAGCATGGCCAAGAGGTCGATAGGCCACGTCGGACAGACCAAAGACAGCCGCGAGATCCACGGCCGATCGGGCATAGAGAAGGCTCTCGACTCGCTGCTCTACGGCACAAAGGGCACCACAGGCATGGAGCAGCTCACCACCGACATCAAGCATATGGCCGCAGTGCCCGCAGTGCCCGGATGCGATGTAGTCACCACCATCGATATTGCCATGCAGGATATCCTTGAAAACGAGCTCAACAACGTGCTCGACTCCTGTGGCGCAGAGTGGGGTGTGGCTGTGCTCATGGAGGTGAAAACCGGCGATATAAAAGCCATCTCAAACCTTCAGCTCAACCCCGAAGGCACTGCCTACATCGAAGCCATGAACCGAGCCGTGCAGAAATATGAACCCGGCTCCGTGATAAAAACTCTCTCAATGATGATAGCCCTCGAAGACAGCATCGTCACCGACATGGACGAGATGCTCCCCACCGGAAGTGGCTGGGCCTACTCGAAGGGACGCACCATCACCGATGCCCACCACTCCACAGCCATCCGTGTGGGCGACGTCCTGGAACAGTCGTCAAATATCGGCATGGCCCGCATCATCACCCGACGTTACGATTCCCACCCCGGAGGCTTTTATGCCCGCATCAAGCGTACTGGATTTCTCGATCCCCTCAACACAGGCATAGCCGGCGAGCAGAAGCCGCGCATCGACAGTGTGAAGTCGACCAACGAGGGCCGCGTGGCCATGTCGCGCCAGGCCTACGGATATGCCACCGAGATCCCGCCCCTCTACACTCTGGCTCTCTACAACGCCATAGCCAACGGCGGCGTCTTCGTAAAGCCCCGAATTGTGAAGGAGCTGCGCGGCACAGTCGACTCCATCCTCCCCGTAGGCTATATGGGCAACGGACGCATCTGTTCGCCACGCACAGCCTCCACGCTGCGCGAGATGCTCACGCGAGTGGTGTGGGGCGACCATGGCACCGGCAAGTTTCTGCGCAACGACCTGGTGAAGATAGCCGGAAAGACCGGCACATGCTATATGGTGGACAGCGTCACACGCAACTACGACACCTCGCGCAAGCGCTTGGCATTCTGCGGATTCTTCCCCGCCGACGATCCCTTATACTCGTGTGTGGTGCTCACATGCCACCCCACCAAAAACTTCTTCGGAGCGGCCACCACATCGGGCCAGGTGCTGAAAAACACCGCCATGAAGCTCTATTCACGCGGTCTGCTGGGCAACAGCTCGGAGTATGAGACCGACACCCCATCCGACAAGGGTCCGACATTCTTCGCATCCACCGACCGGAGCGCCTTCTCGATACTCAAAGACCCCTTCCGGCTGGTGAAGGGCAAGAGTCTGGCCCGCCCTGACAAGCCCGTCAGCGGTGTGCCCGACGTGCGCCACCTGAGCGCCCGCGACGCCATAGCACGCCTCGAGGCCGAGGGATATGATGTCACCATCACAGGCACAGGTTTCGTGCATACCCAGACACCCGCTCCGGGCACCCTCATTCGCCGAGGCTCAAAGGTGCATCTGGCTCTTTCAAGATAAAATCATCAATACGACATGGACATAAATTATTTACTATCAGCTATAAACACTGAGGCTGCGGTGGGCGAGACTGCCGTCTCAGACATTCTCGGCATCACTGCCGACTCGCGTCAGGTGGCTCCCGGATGGCTCTTTGTGGCCGTGCCGGGTGTCAGTGTCGACGGCCATCGCTTCATCCCCGCGGCCGTCAAGGCCGGGGCGTCGGTGGTGGTGTGCGAAAATATTCCCGAGGAGCGCGCTGCCGATACGCTATATATAAAGGTAGAGTCGAGCGCCGTGGCTCTCGGACTGCTGGCTTCACAGTGGTTTGACAATCCCTCGCGCAAACTCCGCCTGGTGGGCGTCACCGGCACCAACGGCAAGACCACCACAGCCACCCTCATCTACGAGATGGCACGCCTACGCGGCCATAAAGCCGGACTCCTTTCCACCGTCTGCAACTACGTGGACTCCACCCCCTATCCCACCGACCACACCACTCCCGACCCCATCACCATAAACCGCCTGCTGGCCGCTATGGTTGAGGCCGGTTGCGACTATGCCGCCATGGAGGTGAGCTCGCATGCAGCTCACCAGCACCGCATTGCCGGGCTGACATTTGCCGGAGGTGTATTCACCAACCTCACCCGCGACCATCTCGACTATCACAAGACTTTCGAGGCATATATCGCCGCCAAGAAGATGTTTTTCGACTCCCTTCCGGCCGAAGCTTTTGCCCTGACCAATGCCGACGACCGCAACGGTGCCGTGATGCTGCAGAACACCCGCGCCTCACGCCACACCTATTCACTGCGCACCGAGGCCGACTTCATGGGGCGCATCGTGGAGCAGCGTCTCGACGGCACCCTTCTCAGCCTTAACGGCCACGAGGTGGAGACAATGTTTACCGGACGCTTTAATGCCTACAATCTCACAGCCGTCTACGGCACCGCACGCCTGCTGGGATGGCCCGACGACGAAGTGCTCCGCTGTGTGTCGCAGCTCGTGCCCGTGGCCGGACGTTTCCAGACCTTCCGCTCGCGCGACGGTGTTACCGCCATCGTCGACTATGCCCATACTCCCGATGCCCTGGTCAATGTGCTCGACACCATCCGCGAGGTGGTGGGCGCCAATGGCCATATTATCACCGTGGTGGGCTGCGGTGGTAACCGCGACGCCGGAAAACGCCCCATCATGGCCCGCGAAGCCTCAAAGCGCAGCTCGCGCCTCATTCTCACTTCCGACAATCCCCGCTTCGAGGAGCCCGAGGCAATCCTGGCCGACATGGAGGCTGGCCTCGACCAGGCTGACCGCTCAAAAACACTCCATATCACCGACCGCCGCGAAGCCATAGCCACAGCCATCACCCTCGCTGCCCCCGGCACCGTTGTGCTCGTGGCCGGAAAGGGGCATGAGGACTATCAGGAGGTGTGTGGTGTGAAGCATCACTTCGACGACCGCGAAGAGGTGATACGTGAACTCGATAAACGCAACTGACACTCACAACGCTATGCTATATTGGTTGTTTGAATATCTGCAGGAGGGTGGCTCAGTGCCCGGCGCCCGTCTGATGAGCTACATCACCGTGAGGTCTGTGGCTGCGTTGCTGTTGTCGCTTTTCATATCCATGGTGATAGGTCGCAAGATTATCAACCGTCTGCAGCTGATGCAGATAGGCGAAGTGATCCGCGATCTCGGCCTCGAGGGTCAGACCAAAAAGACCGGCACCCCCACCATGGGTGGTATCATCATAATCATATCCATCATAGTGCCCTGCCTGCTCGTGGGCGATCTGAGCAATATCTACATGCTGCTCCTCATCATCTCCACCCTCTGGCTCGGCACCATAGGCTTCCTTGACGATTACCTGAAATTCAAGTATCACAACAAGGACGGCATGAAGGGTAAGTTTAAGATAATCGGCCAGGTAGGTCTAGGGCTGCTCGTGGGTCTCACCATGTATCTGAGTCCCGACATTACCCAGCGCGAGGTCACCGCCCGCACCACAACCATAGAGACCACCGAGGTGTTTGAGGACACTGTCACCGACATGGTGGTCGATCAGGTGGGCCCCGACATGAAGACAACACAGACCACCATACCCTTTGTGAAGGGCAACAACTTCGACTATGCCATGCTCACACAGTGGGCCGGACCCTATGCCCAGACCTGTGGCTGGATAGTATTCATCCTGGTGGTGATTGTGGCCGTGGCCGCCACGAGCAACGGCGCCAACCTCACCGACGGTCTCGACGGCCTCTGTGCCGGAGTCTCGGCCATTATCTGTGTGGCCCTGGCCATCATGGCCTATCTGGGCGGCAACATCATCTACTCCACATATCTCAACATCATGTATATCCCCGGTTCCAGCGAGCTGGTGGTGTTCATGTCGGCCTTCATCGGCGCGCTGGTGGGCTTCCTGTGGTACAATGCCTTCCCCGCACAGGTCTTTATGGGCGACACCGGCTCGCTCACCATAGGCGGCATCATAGCAGTCTTTGCCATACTCATCCACAAAGAGCTGCTCATACCCCTGCTCTGCGCCATATTCTTCATCGAAGACATCTCGGTGATGATGCAGGTGGCCTACTTCAAAATGACTAAACGAAAATACGGCGAGGGGCGACGTCTGTTCAAGATGGCTCCCATACACCACCACTTCCAGAAGGAAGGGATAGCATCGGTCATCAAATTTCCGCGCACACCTATCCATGAGGCCAAAATCGTGACCCGATTCTGGATTCTGGGCATTTTCCTGGCCGTACTCACATTTGTAACACTGAAAATAAGATGAAAAAGAATCTCGTCATACTGGGCGGAGGCGAAAGTGGCGTCGGTGCCGCAATCCTCGGCAAGGACAAGGGTTGGAATGTGTTTCTATCCGACTCCGGCAGCATCCACACCAAATATAAGGATATCCTCGACAGCGAGGGGATAGAGTGGGAGGAAGGCGGTCACACCATGGAGCGCATCCTTGCCGCCGACGAGGTGGTGAAAAGCCCCGGAGTGCCCCCCACAGTCCCTGTGGTCAAGGCTATTGTGGAGAAAGGTATACCCGTAATATCCGAGATAGAGCTGGCTGGCCGCTACACCGATGCCCGCATGGTCTGCATCACCGGCAGCAACGGCAAGACCACCACTACACTGCTCACCTACCATATACTGAGCCAGGCCGGCGTGGATGTCGGGCTGGCCGGAAACGTTGGCAAGAGCCTGGCTCTGCAGGTGGCACGCTCGCCCCACGAAGTCTACGTGATAGAGCTCTCCAGTTTCCAGCTCGAAAACATGTATGACTTCCACGCCAATATTGCAGTAATCCTCAATATCACCCCCGATCATCTTGACCGCTACGACTACAAGATGCAGAACTATATAAACGCCAAGTTCAGAATACTCAACAACCTTACTCCGCGCGATGCCTTCATCTACTGGCAGGACGATCCCGTGATACGCCGCCAGATGGAGCAGATCACAACCGAAGCCACCCTCTTCCCCTTCGGTGAGACCCGCGAGGACGACCTGACAGCTGCATGGGTCGACGACAACGACACTCTCTGCGTCGACACTCCCCGCCAGAAGCTGCGCATGCCCCGTGCAGAGCTCTCGCTCAATGGCCTCCACAACCTCTACAACTCCATGGCTGCCGCCCTCTCAAGCTGCATCCTGGATATCGACAAGGAGGAGATACGCAAGGCCCTGGGCAATTTTGAGGGCGTGGAGCACCGGCTCGAGCCCTGCGGCACCGTGGATGGTGTGCGCTACATAAACGACTCCAAGGCCACCAATGTCAACTCCACGTGGTATGCACTCGAGTCAATGCCCCGCGACGTGATCCTTATCCTCGGAGGCAAGGACAAAGGCAACGACTACAATGAGATTCTCCCTCTTGTGAAGGAGAAAGTCAAGGCCATAGTCTGCATGGGCAAGGACAACACCAAGCTGCTCGATTTCTTTGGCCCTCACGGCATTGAGCTCCACGACACCCACTCCGTAGGCGAGGCTGTGCAGACCTGCGCATCTCTGGCCAAACCCGGCGACACCGTGCTTCTCTCCCCCTGCTGTGCCAGCTTCGACCTCTTCACCAGCTATGAGGATCGCGGCGATAAATTCAAGGCCGAGGTCAAAAAACTCCAGGCTTAATACTCTAAACTCTCTTCAATGGATACTACCGTCAATACCACCGTCGATACCCAGGCCACAAGCAAGCCCAAAGCCGTGGCACGTGCCGACAAGCATATCTGGGGCATAGTCATAGCCCTGTGTCTCGTCTCGGTCATCGAGCTCTACAGCGCTTCGTCGCGCGAGGTTGCGGCCTCGGCGTTCGGAGTGATGGGTCCCATCCTGCGCCATGTCATCATGCTGGCCGGAGGCATGGGACTGGTGTGGGTGCTCTCTAAGCGCCACTACAGCGATTTTGCCGTCTTCACCTTAATTTTCTCGGTCGTTTCAGCCGCCTTGATGATGTATGTGCTCTTTTTCGGCACTGAGATCAACGGCGCCCGGCGCTCCATATCGGTGCCTGGATTCACCATATTCCCGGCCGAGATGGTCAAGATATCGGCCGTGCTGCTGGTGGCTCTGATCATGACGCTCAACCAGAACCCCAAGGGTGTGGGCATCACGGGGCGAGGCATGATATATTGTGGCATTGTACTGGTGATTTTCTCCATGTTGCTGGCCACCCAGGGCCTCACAAACACTGCCCTCCTCGTGGCCATCACAATCTCTATGATGGTGATTGGCGGTGTGAAGTTCTCACACATATTCTATGCGGCCGTAGTCTTTGCGGTGCTTGCCGGAGGTGCCTTCTGGTATCTGTATCAGCACGATTATGTGCCCTGGAAAGAGCGCACCGAGTTGATCAAAGCCCATCCCGAGCTGGCCAGCCAGTATGAGGACGAGCTGAAAAACGCTTCGCGCATCGTCACCTGGATAGCCCGTCTGGAGCGCCACAACGAAACCTCGGTGCCCAAATGGGAGCTCCCGGCCACGGGCGAGAATCGCCAGGAGGTGCTTAGCTATATGGCTCAGGCTCATGGCAGTTTTCATGGCGTAGGCCCCGGCAATTCGCGTGAGGCCGCACGTCTGCCCCTGGCTTTCTCCGACTATATCTTTGCCATAGTGGTCGAGGAGCTGGGACTGATAGGGGGTGTAGCCGTGCTCATCCTCTACCTGTGGCTGCTGGGGCGTGCTGCCAGCATCGCCTCGCGGTGCACCCGCACCTATCCGGCCCTCCTGGTTATGGGCATGGCCGTGATGATAGCCTTCCAGGCTCTGTTTCATATAGGTATCGTCACCGGCTTCTTCCCGGTGTCAGGCCAGCCGCTGCCACTGATATCGAAGGGTGGCACATCTATCATCGTCACCTGTATAGCCTTTGGCATAATGCTCTCGGTGAGCCGCACGGCTACAGGCAAAGCTAACAAATCACACGAAAAACGCGAGGAGCTCGACGCCCTGCCCGAGCAACTCAGTGGCGAAAACAAAATGCAGTTATGAATGTTCTGATATCAGGAGGGGGTACCGGCGGACATATATTCCCGGCCCTCTCGATAGCCGGTGCCGTGAAGCGCCGTTTCCCCGACGCCGAGATTCTCTTTGTGGGAGCCGAGGGGCGCATGGAGATGGAAAAGGTGCCCGCTGCGGGCTATCGCATAGAGGGGCTTCCGGTGGCCGGATTCGACCGTAAAAGGCTGTGGCGCAACTTCGGTGTGCTCTGGAAGCTGTTCAAGTCGCTGCGCAAAGCTCGTAGGATAGTGCGCGAGTTTCAGCCCGACATAGCAATAGGCGTGGGCGGCTACGCCAGCGGCCCTGTGCTCAAGGAGGCTCAACGCCGGGGCATCCCTACCCTGCTCCAGGAGCAGAACTCCTATCCGGGGGTTACAAACAAATTGCTTGCCAAGAAAGCCGGCAGCATCTGTGTGGCCTACGACGGCACCGACCGCTGGTTTCCGGCCCACCGCATAGTGAAGACCGGCAACCCCATGCGCAAGGAGCTGGAAGAGTGTGCGCTGACACGTGAGGAGGCCAAAAAGCGCCTGGGTTTCGACCCCTCGCGCCTCCTCATCCTCGCCACCGGGGGCAGTCTGGGTGCCCGCACCCTCAACGAATCTGTGGCCGCCTCCCTCCCCTCGCTCAAAGGGGTCTCGGTGTTGTGGCAGACGGGTCGCTATGGTGCCGACGAGTTTCAGAAGGTGGCCGAAGGCTACCCCGACGTCAAGGCCGTGACATTCATCACAGACATGGATGTGGCCTATAAGGCTGCCGACCTTGTGGTGGCCCGCGCCGGTGCCGGCACCATCTCCGAGCTCCAGAATCTGGGCAAGGCTGCCGTACTCATCCCCTCGCCCAACGTGGCTGAGGATCACCAGCGCCATAACGCCGAAGCCCTCTCAACAAAAGGAGCCGCCGTGATGATTCTCGACAAGGACGCCGTGGCCTCGCTCCCCTCCACCCTCAAGGAGCTGACCATACAGCCCACCAAGCGCCGTCAGCTCGAGGAGAATATATGCAAAATGGCACTCCACAATGCCGACGAAAAAATTGTGGACGAGATTGTCCGACTCATTGACTCACGCAATTAGCACAACCGCAAACCTGATTGATATGAACGACTTCGACAAATATCGCAATTTCTACTTCATAGGCGCCGGCGGCATAGGGATGGCCGCTTTGGAGCGCTATTTCCTCAGCCGTGGCAAGAATGTGGCCGGATATGACCGCACACCCTCGGCTCTCACCGCCGAGCTGGAGCGCGAGGGGGTGAAGATTACATTCGAGCCCGATCCCGACTCCATTCCCCAAGCCTTCCGCAATCTGGCCGATACGGTAGCCATCTACACCCCCGCAGTGCCTGCCGACATGCCCATTCTCGCCTATTTCCGCGACGGCGGCTTTGAGCTTATGAAGCGCGCCAAGGCTCTGGGCATCGTCACACGCGGCAGCGACGCTCTCTGCTTTGCCGGAACCCACGGCAAGACCACCACATCCTCCATGGCCGCACATATACTCACAGTGTGTGGCGTGGGGTGCAATGCTTTTCTGGGTGGCGAGATGAAAAACTATGGCACAAACTTCCTGCTCTCCCCCTCATCACAATACAGCGTGATCGAGGCCGACGAGTATGACCGCTCGTTCCATCACCTCACACCCCACATTGCCGTCATCACTGCCACAGACCCCGATCATCTCGATATCTATGGCACCGAGGAGGCTTATCTTGAAAGCTTTGCCCGATTTACCGAACTGATTCGCCCCGGAGGCACACTGATAGTGCACACCGGCCTCAAGCTCAAGCCAAGAGTGAAGGATGGGGTCAAGACCATGACATACTGCGGCGAATGGGACGGCAAGGACGCTGCCCCCGACTTCTATGCCTCATATGTGCGCCGCTCACCCGGCACCATCACCTTCGACCTCAACACCCCGCGCGGCATCATCCGCAACGTTAATCTCGGTGTGCCCGTCGAGGTCAACATAGCCAACGCCGTGGCCGCCGTGGCCGCCGTGTGCCGCACCGAAGCTTTCGACGTCCCCGCTGTGCGCGAGGCTCTCTCGACATTCCAGGGCACCAAGCGCCGCTTCGAGACATGGCTCAAGGAGAACAATGGCCAGGGCCGTGTGATAATCGACGATTATGCCCACCATCCCGAAGAGCTGCGCTCGTCAATCGCCTCAGTCAAAGCCCTCTATCCCGGCCGCAAGCTCACAGTGGCATTCCAGCCCCATCTCTACTCACGCACACGCGACTTTGCCCCGGAGTTTGCCGATGCCCTCTCGGGTGCCGACTCCCTGCTGCTCCTCCCCATCTATCCCGCCCGCGAGGAGCCCATCCCCGGAGTGACATCTGAGATAATATTCAATGATGTTAAAATTGCAGATAAAACATTAATAGATAAAGAAAAATTGGTAGAGACGCTCAAAAGTCGTAACTTTGACATACTTTTGACCGTGGGCGCGGGCGACATCAACACCTTACTCCCCGAGATTGTAAAAAATGCCGAATTATCTTAAAATAATATTCTCACTCACACTTGTAGTGTATCTTGCTGTGTCGCTGGTAGCCTCTGCCGGCGCCGACAGCGATGTGGTGTGTACAGGCGTGAATATAGAAGTGGAGCCAACAGAGGGCGCCAACGGCTTTGTGACGCGCGAAGAGATAGGCACCGAGCTCGACAGCATCCATCGCAAGTCGGTGGGCATGCAGCTCTCGGCCATCAACACTCAGAAGATGAGGCGCCACCTCCTGGCCATGGACAAACTCGAGGACGCCTCGGTGGTGAAATACACTGATGGCTCCATCCGCATCTCCGTGAAGCCCATTGTGCCGGTGGCACGTGTGTTTGACGGCGACGAAAGCTACTATATCAACCGCCAAGGCAAACGTGTCAAGGCCGGAGCACGCTTCCGCAAGAATGTGCCTCTGATTACCGGCCACTTCGATGAGGCCGACACTGCCTTCACCCCACTCTCGCTGCTGCCGCTGCTCGACTTCATCGCCTCCGACTCCATCTGGAACACCTACGTCACCATGATCGATGTCCGTGGCCCTCACGACATATTTCTCATCCCCTCCATCAGGGAGCATGTGGTCAACCTGGGCGACATGACCGACATACCGCTGAAGTTCGACCGCCTCAGACAGTTTTATGCCAAGGTGCTCCCCTCGCAGGGCTGGGAGAAGTATGACACCCTATCGCTGAAATGGCGCGGCCAGCTCGTGGCCACAAAGCGTCACCGCCGTGCCCACGACTTCCCCGTGAGATACTACGACGAAGACGAGAGCGTCAGTGTGGATGCCATGATGGTGAGCGACAGCATCGCTCCCGGCACAAGCGTGGCCGGCGAGAAATCGACCATAGAGCCATCCATCCCTCGAATCAAAAAATAAACAATACACCATCACCACACACTATATACACCACCCCACCCCAATGGAAGAAAAGACCATAATAGCTCTGGAGATAGGGAGCTCAAAAATCAAGGGTGCCATCGGCACAGTCGACCCCTCGGGCCTGCTAAGCATCAAGGCAGTAGAGGAAGAAAAAATATCCGATATCGTCAGATACGGCATGATACGCAACGTGGTGGAGACTGCCGCTGCAGTGCGCAGTGTGATAAACCGTCTTGAGCAGCGCGAGGCTCCACGCAAGATTGAGCGCGTGTATGTCAGTGTAGGCGGCCGCTCGCTTATCTCCGAGATTGTCGACATTGAGCGTCGCTATCCCTCGGAAACCGAGATTACACAGGAAATCATCGAGCAAATTATCGAGGAGGCTCTGCATCGCCCCTTGAGCGACCGCACCGTCACCAAGGCTCTCCTCCGGGGTATCAGAGTGGATGGTGCTCCGACCAAGAGGCCCGTGGGCATGTTCGGTCAGCATCTCCAGGCTCGTCTCAACCTGCTCAGCTGCCGCATGTCGCTGGTGAAAAATCTCTGGCAGGTGATCGAGACACGTCTGGGGCTGAAGTGTGAGGCTGTGGTGGTACGTCCGTTGGCCGAGGCAAACCTTGTGCTGACATCCGAGGAAAAGCGCCTGGGGTGCATGATGGTGGATTTCGGTGCCGAGACCACTTCGGTGGCCATTTTCAAGGATGGTGTGCTGGTGCACCTTGCCGTGCTCCCCTTAGGCTCGCGCAACATCACCCGCGATATCACCACCCTCAATTACCTCGAGGAGAAAGCCGAGGAGCTCAAGATAGCCTTTGGCAATGCCATGCCATCAAACGATATGTCGGGCATACGTCCGGCCGACAACATTGACATGAATGCTGTGAACAACTATGTCGGTGCCCGCGCAATGGAGATACTCCTCAATGTCGACGAGCAGATCAGACAGGCCGGCCTCACTCCCGAGAATCTGCCTGCCGGAATCGTGGTGGTGGGCCGCGGCTCGAAGCTCAACGGCCTCTGCAGCCGCCTGGAGCAACTCCTTCCGGGCATGAAGGTGAGAGTGGGCAACCCCGACAGCCGAGTGCGCATTCTGGACGGACGCATCCAGAGCTCGGACGCTGTAGATGTGATTTCCATCCTGGCCGACGCAGCCCACAACGGCGCCAAAGAGTGTCTGAGCCCCCAGCCGGTGGTGACCGTGCAGCAGCCTGTACAGCCCGTACAGCCCGTACAGCCGCAGAAACCTGCCCTAGCTCCTGCTCCAGCCCCAGCTCCCGCAGCCACAACTACCTATCAGCACCCTTACACGGGCAATACACGTCCGATAGCTGAGCCTCAGCGCCCCGTGGCGTCGGCTCCCTCCACCACCACCCCAACTCAGAAAGCTCCCGGACAGAAGCCCACACCCGTCACCAGCTACAACAAGCCGGAGACCAAGAGCCCCTTCAGCCGCTGGATGAATCAGGTGAGAAACGGCGTGATAGAGCGTGTGGCCAACATCTTCACTGAAGAGGTTGACGACGAAAACGAATAATACAACTGACTATAACATAATACTGAAATGCCAGATTTCGATAAGATAGACGATGCTTCGGCATTCGTCAACGAGACCCCCAAGGAAAACAAACCCATCATCATCAAGGCCATCGGCGTGGGTGGTGGCGGCAACAACGCCGTCAACCACATGTTTCGCAGCGGCCTGAAGGATGTGTCGTTTGTCAACATCAACACCGACCGGCAGTGTCTCGACAACTCTCCCGTGCCCGTCAAGCTCGTGATAGGCGACGGCCTCGGGGCAGGCAACAAGCCCGAAGTGGCCGAAGCCTATGCCAAGGATGCCATTGAGGATATAAACCGCCTCTTCGACGACGATACACGCATGGTGTTTATCACAGCCGGTATGGGCGGCGGCACAGGTACCGGAGCAGCTCCCGTGGTGGCTCAAGTGGCCAAAGAGCGCGGTCTGCTCACAATCGGTATAGTCACCATCCCCTTCCTTTTCGAAGGCTCGGTGAAGATCAAGAAGGCCATTGCAGGCGCCGACGAGATGTCGAAGTATGTCGACGCTCTCCTCGTCATAAACAACGAGCGCCTCAACGAAATATACGGTGATCTCGACTTCCTCAACGCATTCGGCAAGGCCGACGATACCCTCTCTATTGCCGCACGCTCCATTTCGGAGATCATCACCTCAAACGGTCTTATAAACCTCGACTTCAACGACTGCGACTTCACTCTGCGCAACGGTGGCGCCGCTATTATCTCTACAGGCTACGGCGAGGGAGAGCAGCGTGTGTCAAAGGCCATCCGCGACGCCCTGAATTCGCCGCTGCTCAAAAACCGCGACATTCTGGGCTCCAAGAAGCTGCTCTTCAACATATTCTTCGACCCCAAGGCCGAGGAGACCTTCCTCATGAGCGAGACCTCAGAGCTCAACGAGTTTATCGGCTCGATAAACAACGAGGTCGACGTGGTGTGGGGCGTAGGCTTCGACGAAACCCTTGGCAACAAGATAAAAATCACCATCCTGGCTGCCGGCTTCAACGTGACGCTGCGCGAGGAGGAGGCCGACATCATGAAGGGCACCAGAGGAGGTGGCTTTGTGTTTGATAATCCCGGCGTGAAGATTTCGGGTCCCCGCAAGCCCGAGACCCCCGTCACCGTTGCCCCGGCTCCCATAGAGAATGACCGCGACAAGGAGCTCGAGGCCCGCATGGCCGAGGAATATGGCCAGAAAAAGGCTCAGGAGATGACTGGCAACAAGGACCGTGCATCGTCTATCATCCTCGGCCCCAACCAGCTCGACGACGAGAAGGTGTGTGAGGTGCTCGAGCAGTATCCCACCTACAAGCGCGACCGCAAGATAGTGGATTTAATCCGCTCCGCAGCAGCCGAGAGCGCCCAGCAGACACCCTCGGCAGGCTCTTCGATGGGGTCTCCCACCGGCAACGCCATCTTCAGCTATTGATAGCCGGGCCGCTCTCCATTCCCGGCTCTCGATTCTCAACTTTTCACATTGGTTATATGAGTCAATTCTTCACATCTCTCCGTCTACTCCCGGCCATGGTCGCAGCACTCGTGCTTGCGGCCTGTGCCAATATGGGGCGGCCTGAGGGTGGTCCGCGCGACGAGACTCCCCCACGATATGTGAGGTCTAACCCACCAATGGGGCAGCTCAACGTGAAGGGCAACAAGATTGTTGTGGAGTTTGACGAGAACATATCGCTCGACGACGCCATGAACAAAATCGTGGTGTCGCCCGCTCAGAAGACCACACCCTCCATCTCCACCGTGGGGCGCCGTCTATATATGGAGCTGCGCGATACCCTCGTGCCCGATATGACATATACCGTCGACTTCTCCGACGCGATTAAAGACCTCAACGAGGGTAATGTGCTCGACGGTCTCACGCTTGACTTTGCCACAGGCCAGGAGATTGACACTCTGCAGATTTCCGGCATGGTGTTTGAAGCCCGTACCCTTGAGCCAGCTCAGGGTATGTTGGTGGGGGTCTACTCCAATATGTCGGACACCGCGCTCACCACTCTGCCCATGGAGAGGATAGCAAAGACAAACCAGCTGGGACAGTTCACCATAAAAGGCCTCAAACCTGGCTCCTATCGCGTCTTTGCCATCAACGATGTGAACCGCGACTACCACTGGGACCGCTCGGAGGATATAGCCTTCTACGACGTCACCGTCTCCCCCACTTCCGAGCCCACCACCGTCACCGATACCCTTGTGCGCACCACTACAGGCATCCGCGACTCTCTGGTGACACGCGGAGCCACCCGCTTCCTGCCCAACGACCTGCTGCTCACATGGTTTAACGAAGGCTACGCCACACAGTATCTCAAAGATTATCGCCGTCCGGCCACCGACCGCATAGTGCTTACTTTCGGCACCAAGGCCGACACGCTCCCCGCCATTAAGCTCGTGAATACTCACCGTGCCGGCGACGATATCTCCACATGGGCATCCCTCGAAGCCACGGCAAGGCTCGACTCGCTGCAATACTGGATCACCGACTCCACGCTGGCCGACCTCGACTCCCTCATCGTGGAGGCGCGCTACATGCGCACCGACACCCTGGGGCAGCTCTCCCTAAAAACCGACACCCTGCGCCTCACCCTGCGCGGCCAGTACACCAAAAAACGCCGCATGGAGGCCGCTGCCAAGCTGGCTGAGGCATGGCAAAAGCGCATAGACCATGCCATAAAGCACAACGAAGAGGTGATGCGAATCAACCAGAAACGCCGCGAGGAGGGCAAAGACACCATGGATCTGATGGAGATGCCAAAGGAGGAGGTAAAATATCTCGACTTCAAACTCACTTCCCCCCAGGTTCAGGACCTCAACACCGGGCTCACATTCAAGAGCTCTACCCCCATAGCCTCGCTCGACCAGAGGGCCGTGAAGATGGAGATGGAGATCGACTCCGTGTGGTATCCCGTTGTGGCGCCCGTGATATCGCGCCAGCAGCCCCTCAACCCCATGGCCTATACCGCTCCATACGAGTGGGAGGAGGGCACGCACTACCGTCTCACCATCGACTCGGCGGCCATCTACGATATCTATGGCATCCATAATCGCCCTGTGGTTCAGGATATCACCACCAAGACCCGCGCCGACTACTCCACGCTCACCTTCAACATCTCCGGCCTCGAAGGGCGCCCGGCCATAGTGGAGCTTCTCAACAGCGACAATCCCGTGATGACGGCTCCGCTGCAAGGGGGCACGGCCTTCCTTGAATACATCAATCCAGGCTCATATTACGCCCGCCTGTTCATCGACTCGAACGGCGACGGCATCTGGACCACCGGCAATGTGGCCGACACCATACAACCCGAGGAGGTATACTACTTCCCACGCAAGATAAACCTGCGCAAAAACTGGGATGTGGAGCAGGAGTGGAACATCAACGAGCTCCCCGTCGACCAGCAGAAACCGCTCGACATAAAGAAAAACAAACCCAAACTGAAGAAGGGCGAACAGCCGCAGCATGGCACCGACGATGAAGAGGAGGACGAATATTTCGACGATCCCTTCATGCGCGACACCAGCGGCAGCCGTCGCGGCAACTCAGGCTCCTCGCTGCGCAACAGCGGCCTGCGACGCAGCCCTTCATCTCCATTTGCATACTGACACAGGATTTATGAATAAAACAGCTTCATCACGTACAGGAATACTGCTCAAATATGTGGTTCCACTGATTATATCGGTGGGCCTGTGCTGGCTGCTGTTCAAAGGCATGGACCTGAAAGAGATGTGGCGGGTGATGAAGGCGGAGTGCAACTTCCGCTGGATGTGGGGCAACCTTCTGTTTATGACCACAGCCCACGTGTGCCGTGCACTCAGATGGCAGATACAGCTGCGTGCCTTGGGCATCAAAGCCGGCCTGTGGGAACTGACACTGAGTATCTTCGGCACATATTCCGTAAATCTGGTTCTGCCCCGACTGGGCGAGGTGTGGCGATGCGGATTTGTGGCCCAGCGCCAGAAAGCACCGTTCACCCAGGTGTTTGGCTCCATGGTGGCCGATCGCCTTGCCGACACCATCAGCGTGGCGCTCATCACCTTCTTCACGTTCACATTTGCCGGCACTCAGCTCAAGATGTATCTCAGCCAGGACCCCGAGCAAATCGAGTCGATAAAGGCACTCGTCACCTCGCCGGTGCTCTGGGGAGCCGTGGGGGCCTGCTTTGTCTTTGCAGTGTGGATGCTGGTGAAATATCCCGAAAACCGTGTCATAGCATCCATACGCCATATACTCAAAGGGCTCTGGGAGGGGTTTGCAGTGATCGCCACAATGCCTCACAAGGGCTGGTGGCTGCTCTGGACCGTGGGCATATGGGGGAGCTTCATACTGTCTATGTGGTTTGCGTTCCAGTCGTTCCCGCTCATAGCCCAGCTCTCTGACATCTATGGCCTGAGAGCCTTGATGATATGCTTTACGCTCACCAGCATCTCCATGGCTGTCCCCTCGAACGGCGGCATCGGCCCCTATCAGTGGGCCATGATTTTCGGCCTGCAACTCTATGCCTCGGGTGTGCCCGGACTTGATTATGGCTACAGCGCAGCTTTTGCCAATATGCTGATGGGCACAGAGACCATCTATCTAATATTCCTCGGTCTTATCACCTTCGGGTGGATCGCTTTAACAAAAAAGAAAAAATGAACATACTCAGAGACGACAAAGACTACTTCCTGAGCAACTTTGACGACGAGGAGAAGAAAAAGGAAGACACCCCGGCTGCCGATACCCCCGACGGCCAGAATACTGACGCCTCCACACAGGGTGGCAGCGACTTTCAGTTTACAGGCCCTGTCCCTACAGATGCCGAGGCGGCCCAGACACCGCAGCCTAAGCCTCGCAAGCGTCGTCACAGATGGTGGTGGTTTTGGCTCTGTCTGTTCGCCCTGGCCGCCGGAGCCTTCTATGTGCGCTATTTCGTGCCGCATACCGAGGAGAGTAAGATAACGGGCTATGTGACCAATGTGGAGAAGCGTGGCATAGTCTTCAAGACCTTCGAGGGGGAGATGATATCCGAGAACCAACTCACCGACTCGAGCCACATATATCAGCGCGACGTGGTGTTCTCCATGCCCAACGATTCGCTGGGTCGCGCCGTGCAGGCTTGGCAAGGTTCAGGCAAGCCCGTGGTGCTTACCGTGAAGAAATATTACGGCACTCTGCCCTGGCGCGGTGCCACAAACACCATAGTCACCGATGTTAGAGCCAAATAGAGTATGACCATCAGAATTTTTCCCCCCGACGATTTTCTGGAGGCTCGTGTGACCCTCCCACTCTCAAAGAGCATGAGCGCCAGGCAGCTCATAATCAGCGCTCTCACACCGGGCGCACAGCTCCCTGTCGATGAGGTGGCCGTGTGCGACGACACCGACATGCTCGTCAAGGCTCTCTCCCACCCCGATGCCACCGACATTAATGTGGGAGCCGCAGGGACTACCATGAGATTCCTGACGGCTTACTATGCCACCCGTCCCTCATCCCACCCCGTCCGGCTGGATGGCTCGGAGCGGATGCGCCAGCGCCCCATAGCCCCGCTGGTCGAGTCTCTCAGAGCTCTCGGCGCAGATATCACTTATGAAGGTGCCGAGGGCTTCCCTCCCTTGATTATCAAAGGCAAAAAGCTCAGTGGAGGCCGCGTGGAGATAGATGCCACAAAGAGCTCGCAATACATTTCGGCGCTCCTTATGGTAGCCCCCACCATGGACAACGGCCTGGAGCTTAAACTCCTGGGCGAACCGGCCTCGAAACCCTATATACTTATGACCCTCAAGATGATGGCCGACGCCGGTGTTGAGGGTGAGCTCTACGACGGCGTAGTCACCGTGCCTGCCGGAAGCTACCACACCCCCACCCCACCCCGTCCTGTCGAGGGTGACTGGAGCGCGGCTGCCGTCTGGTATGAGGCTGTGGCTCTGTCGGGCGGAATCATCACGGTCGACAATCTGGCTGTGGAGCATTCCGTGCAGGGCGACAGTGCACTGGCTCAAATCTATGGCCGCCTTGGTGTAGACACCCTGGCCCAGGGTGACGAGGGGCTCCCCGAGCTCTCGGCCAATCCCGACGCCGATGCCCGCGCAAACATTGACTTTTCCGACAACCCCGACCTGGCGCAATATCTGGTGGTGACCTGCACAATGCTCGGCATACCATTCAGATTCACAGGTCTTTCCACTCTTGCCGTCAAGGAGACTGACCGCGTGGAGGCTCTGCGCACAGAGCTGGCTAAAACCGGGGTGTTCATAAACGTCCCGGTGCCAGGAGTGATGGAGTGGGACGGTATGCGTCGCCCTATAGCCGAACTTCCGGTGTTCGATACCCACGACGACCACCGCATGGCCATGTGTCTTGCCCCGGTGGCTCTCTTTATGCCCGGAATAGGCATGCGCCACCCCGAGGTGGTGAGCAAGTCATATCCCGGTTTCTGGGATCAGCTGCAGAACGCCGGGTTTAAAATTGTCGAGGAAAAGGAGACCGAGGCATGACGGGCGCACTTATCATATTGGCGGCTACTATTTTAGCTGGCATAGTGCTCAAGCTCACACACCGTGAGGCTGCGGACGACGGTGCCACCGATGAGGCAGAATCAACCTCCGACGCCCCGCAGGAGTGTTGCGGTCTGCATGCTGTGTGCGAGAAGAAAGCCGCCGCCGAGTCGGGTCATGACTATTATGACGATGAGGAGCTCGATCGCTTTGCCGGGCGCGATGCAGCCGCCTACAGCGATGAGGAGAT
The DNA here is from genome assembly GCA_023664185.1 of Muribaculaceae bacterium. Lineage (GTDB taxonomy): Bacteria > Bacteroidota > Bacteroidia > Bacteroidales > Muribaculaceae > Duncaniella. The sequence continues at coordinate 337,265 of JAMPGA010000001.1, read as the reverse complement.
CGAGGAGTTCCGACAGGTGCTATACACCCTAATCCCGGCTGAGGTCTACTCCTGGGGAGGCGCATTGACTCGCCGTGGAGTGGCGCTCCCCGAGCCTTTGAGAGATGAATGGATAATGCTTTGTCAGGACAAATGATATTCAGCTACGGATTTTTCATAAACGCACTCATCGGAGTGGTGCTCCTCAGCATCGCCTCAGCCATGATAGGCACCTATGTGGTGACGCGCCGCCTGGTGTCAATATCGGGAGGCGTGACCCATGCATGTTTCGGCGGTCTCGGCCTGGGCTACTGGCTCGGAGTGAACCCCGTGGCCACAGCTGCACTGTTTGCCGTGGCGTCGTCGCTGGGTGTGCAATGGATGGCCGCACGCCACCGTGTGCGCGAAGACTCGGCAATAGCCGTGATCTGGGCGCTGGGCATGGCCGTGGGCACACTGTTTATATTTCTCACCCCCGGCTATGTGCCCGAGCTGAACGCTTTTCTCTTCGGCAATATCCTCACCATCTCTGTCTCCGATCTCTGGGTCTTTGCTGCCTTCACAGTTCTGCTTGCACTCTTCATAGCCATGTGGTTTGACAAGATAGTAATCTGCGCCTTCGACTCCGATTTCGCCCGCGTCAAAGGGCTCCCAGTCACACTTATAACCACAGTGATGACCGTGATGACAGCCGTCTGCATAGTTCTCACCATAAGGCTGGTGGGTGTGATGCTGCTGATGTCGATGCTCACCCTGCCGCAGATGGTGGCCGAGGTCTTTGCGCGCCGCTTTGTGGGGATTATGCGCCTCAGTGTGGTGGTGTCGCTGGTGTGCTCGGTGGGCGGCCTGCTCCTGGCCACTGTGGTCGATGTGCCCTGCTCTGCCCTCATAGTGCTCATCATGGCCGCCGTCTACCTGCTGGCACGCCTCATACACACGTTTAAAGCCAAACAGTAATCCGACCTGACTCACATATACACTTTATTATGAAATTACAACAACTCTTTGCCTGTGCCGCCCTGGCGGTGATGCTTTCAGGCCTCAACTCATGCTCCGGCGACCGTGTCGACATCCTCGACACTGTGCCAGCCGATGCCAAAGTGGTGGTGACACTCAATGCCACAGACCTCTGTCGGGAGAGCGGCATTAAATTTGACAATGGCAATGTGGAATACGACCCCCTCATCCAGGGCAAGACCGAGAAAATCGACGAGTCATGCCGGATAATGGCGCGAATGATCAACTCCAATATCTCGACCCTCGACCGCGTTGTCCTGGCCGAGACCTCCGACCTGGTATTTGCCACCTTCGGCATATCCTCTTTCCCCGACTTCAGCAACGCTTGTGGCGACTATGTAAAATGGGGGGATGATGCCGAAGGGATGCACGTGGGCACCACGAAAAATCAGTCGGTGGTGGCCTCCGACACCCAGGTGTGGATCACCGAAGGCTCTAATCCCGCAGCAGGCGTGAAGGCTCTCCTTGAGACTGCTAAAAAGAATCCTATATCAAAAATCGAGGGTATAAACCGAGCCCTCACAACCGAAGCTCTCGTTAATGTGGCAGTGCTGTCGAAGGCCGTGGAAGGCAATGAGCTCAAAGCCGAAGCTCAGCAGGCCATTTGGAACGTGGCTACAGTGACCGCGCCCGACAATAAGCTGGCTATAGACTGGTGTATGATGAAGGGGGATGGCGAGAAGCAGCCTGTAAAGGGGCTTCAGCAGCTCAACCCCGCAGTGCTGGCCTATGTGAGCGGCGACCCTGTAATAGCCGTGGCCGCCGGCTTCACATCTGATTTCGACTGGAACATATTGGGTACACTTGCCTCCTTCTCGCGTGACTTCCAGGCCATGGCAATGATGCAGATGGCCCTCCCCTATCTCTCGTCGATCGACGGTACTGTGATGCTCGCCGCTTCACCCCTCGATGTGACCGACATGGCCGACACCGACCCGGGCAGCTGGAAATTCACCCTCATGGCCCATATGCCCCAGGATAAGATAAACGCCCTGCTCGACCAGGTGCGCGCACTCTGTTTCACCAGCGGCATCACACCCAAAACAGACCCCCGCACAGGCATCATATCCATCAATAACTATGGCCTCAACCTGTATATGGGCAATGTAGACGGCTATATGGCCATATCCAACCACCACTTCTCCGATACAGGCGAGAATCCTTTGGCTCCGCTGTTTGTCAACAAAGAGGCCGCTGCTCGTGTGGCCATCCCCTCGCTCAAGCCCTATGGCCCCGGTCTACCCGCGTGGGGTCTCAACATCAATGCCTCAGTGGCCGGAACTGACGGCAAGATACTCGTGACACTGCCCGGCACCGAAGGCCCCGTGCTCGTCAACATCCTCAGCGCTCTGATATGATCGACACCATCACCCTGCGGCACACGCTGCCCCGGGTGTTCAGGGGGAGCGAGACCGAACCACCTGTGTGCCACTCGGAGGTGTGGTTGCGCCCCGAAATAAGCTTCAGCCGCCCTGGTCGCTATGTGATAGAGGCCGAGAGCGGGACGGGCAAGTCGAGCCTCTGCGCATACATCTACGGCTCACGTACTGACTATGACGGCGAAATCCTCTTCGACGGCACCGACATACGCACCTTTGGCATAAACCGCTGGTGTGAGCTTCGCAGACGTGCCCTGGCCTATCTGCCTCAGGAGATGAGACTCTTCCCCGAGCTCACAGCCATGGAGAATCTTATGATCAAGAACCGTCTCACCGACTTCCACACTGAAGCCGAGCTGCGCACCTTGCTGGAGCGCGTGGAGCTGGGCGCCAAGGCTGATATTCCGGCCGGACGCCTCTCCGTGGGGCAGCAGCAGAGGGTGGCCATAGTGAGAGCCTTGTGCCAGCCGTTCGACTTTCTGCTGGTCGACGAGCCTGTGAGCCACCTCGATGCCCGCAACAATGCCTCCGTGGCCGCGCTCATCGCCTCGGAGGCCGAGGCCCGCAATGCCGCCCTTATAGCCACATCTGTGGGCAACAAGCTTTCCATAACTGATTATAAGCTGCTGCATCTATGAAGAATATAATCAGCCGCCTCCTGCGCCGCAACGTCAGCCCCGTGCAGACTGTGGGCTATGCCCTGGCCAATCTCGTGGGGCTGGCCATAATGCTGCTGGCCATACAGTTTTACCGCGACATCACCTCGATGGCCTCGGCCGACGACTCATTCATCTCTTCCGACTATCTCATCATCTCCAAGAAAGTTGACACCCCCATGGGTGTCACCCCCTTTTCGCCTGAGGAGCAGCAAGAGATAGCCTCACAGCCCTGGGCAGCCGCCACCGGAGCCTTTACAGCCGCCGACTTCAATGTGTCGCTCAGTCTGGCCATGGGGGGCTCCAATATGTACACATCGCTCTTTCTCGAGGCCATTCCCGATGAGTTTTTCGATGTATCGCCGCGCGGCTGGGACACCTACGAGCCCGGCTCAGGCGAGACTCTCCCGGTGATAATCTCCAAAGACTATCTCACACTCTACAACTTTGGCTATGCCTCGGCACGCGGCCTCCCGCAGATCTCTGAAGATATGATTTCGATGCTCCCTTTGCGTCTCTCGCTCAGTGGCAACGGACGGCAGGAGTGGGTGGATGCCCGCATAGCCGGCTTCTCGTCGAGGCTCAACACCATAGCCGTGCCCGAGCGCTTCATGACGTGGGCCAACCATCGCTTTGCCCCGGGAGCCTCATCGTTGCCCTCACGTCTCATAGTGAAGCTGCGCCAGGCTGCCGACCCTGCGGCTCTCGAGTATCTGCACACACATGGCCTTGAGGCCGCCGGCGACCGCGAAGCCGGCAGCAAGATGATGCGCTTCATGGGACTGGCCACGGCCGTAGTGGTGGCCGTAGGCGCAATGATATGCCTGCTGGCGGTGTTCATACTGGTGCTGAGTGTGTGGCTGCTGCTGCAGAAAAACCGTGCCAAGATCCACGATTTACTCCAGCTGGGCTATGCCCCCAGCCAGATCACTGCAGTGTATATGCGGCTGATATCGGCTGTGAATATAGTGGTCTACCTTTGCGCCGCTCTGATATTGTGGAGTGTGGCGCAATGGTGGCATCCGGCCATGGCTCAGCTTGGCACCACAGGCAGTGAGCTGTGGTTCACACTGTTGTGCGGCCTGGCCATAACCGTCCTTGTCACCCTGACAGGGTGGCTGGCCGTGAGCAGTTCGGTGCGCTCGGCATTCCGAACATAAGAATGTGTGAAAAATTGTAATTATGGAAATTTTTCTATAATTTTGCATCGTAAACCAATCAAGATACAATCATGTCAAAGGTAACAGTAGTAGGCGCCGGCAATGTGGGCGCAACGTGTGCAAATGTTTTAGTGACCTGCGGCATAGCCGACGAGGTAGTTCTTCTCGACATCAAGGAAGGCGTTTCGGAAGGCAAAGCCATGGATATCATGCAGACAGCCTCTATCCTCAATCTCAACACAACCCTCCGCGGCGTGACAAACGACTATGCCGCCACCGAGGGTAGCGACGTGGTAGTGATCACCTCGGGTATTCCCCGCAAACCCGGTATGACCCGCGAAGAGCTCATCGGTGTCAACGCCGGCATCGTAAAGAGTGTGACAGAGCAGATCCTCGCTCACTCACCCAACGCCATCATCGTGTGCATCTCCAACCCCATGGACACGATGACATATCTGATTCACAAAGTGAGTGGTCTGCCCAAAAACCGCATCATCGGCATGGGCGGTGCTCTCGACAGCGCCCGCTTCAAATATAACCTGGCCAACGCCCTCGGCGCCAACCCCACTGAGGTGGAGGGTATCGTGATCGGCGGCCACGGCGACACCACTATGATTCCTCTGACACGCTATGCCGCTTGGCGCGGTGTGCCTGCATCTGAGTATCTCAACGACGAGACTCTTCAGAAAGTGGCTGCCGACACAATGGTGGGCGGTGCAACCCTCACCAAGCTCCTCGGCACCTCGGCATGGTATGCCCCCGGCGCAGCAGGAGCTCAGATGGTGAAAGCTGTGCTCCACAACGAGCGCAAGCTCATCTCATGCTCGGCTATGCTCGAGGGTGAGTACGGACAGAGCGACATCTGCATCGGCGTTCCCGCCATCATCGGCCGCAACGGTATAGAGCGCGTCGTAGAGTTCAACCTCAACGACCAGGAGAAGGCCCTCTTTGAGAAGAGCGCTGCCGCCGTGCGCAACACCAACGCTGCTCTCAACTGCTAATGAACCGAACCAAAAAGGTGTGTGGCGGGTTATATATGTAATCTGTCGCGCACCTTTTTTCCGAGTTTTTCCACAGACTCTCCCCGCTGCTCCACAGATCACCTCAACCCTCACACTTTTTTTACTCTCCACAACATGTTTCCACGACTCCTTATTCTTCCGATTCTGGCCCTTGCGCTAAGCGCCTGTGGCGACACCCGGCCGACCAAGGATTCAACAACACCGGCCGACAAGCCGGCGGCCGAAATGCAAGCTGCGACCGCCTCAAGAAACACTGTCAGGGTAGCTGCCGACGAGGCGATAACTCCTGACCCCAAACTACCCTTAGTAATAGACTTCAGCGCCGTGTGGTGCCCGCCATGCCGCAAATTCGGCCCTATATTCCACGCTGTGGCCGAGGAGATGGCCGGTAAAGCTGTGTTTGTCACGGTCGATGTCGACAAGTCACCCACTCCGGCCGTACAGTTCGGAGTGTCGAGCATCCCGCAGGTCTCCGTCATGATGCCCGATGGCAAAGTGATCAGCTCCGTGGGCTACATGACGGCCGATGAACTGAAAAACTTCATCAATAGTGCCCAAAAGTAGCAGCCCGGATATAACTTTTCTCCGTTTCTGGATCATCACGGTCATAGCCTATGCCGTGGTGTTTACCATACTTGAATTCATTGACTCCCCCGTGGCCGGCCTGACCGGCTTTGCCAACATCGCAGGCCACTGGACGGTGGTCACCCTCTTCAATGCCGCTCTGTTCGGGCTTCTGGCTCTGAATAGGGTGGTTTTTGCCGTCACATTCCCGCCCATAATCAGTGTGTCGGGGATTCTGACCTACTATCACCTCACCATGCGCGTCATGATAACGCCGCAGGTGGTTGAGCTGGCTGCCGTCAACGACGTGAAGACCTGTCTCACCGTGGTGACTCCGCTGCTTGTAGTTGTGGCTCTGCTGTGTCTGGCCATAGGGATTGTAGCCGCCGTGGTGAGATGGCGCCGTGTGCGCACCCCCTCGCGGTGGTATCTGTGGGCTCCGGTGTGTATGGTGGTCGTGATAGTCCCCTTCCTGCCCACTGTGGCGTGGCTCTACAATCCCATCTCGGTGAGAATGCCCATGTCGGTAGTCTGCTCCACAGCCACTTATCTGGCCAACAGAAGTGTAGCTTCCGAGCATCGCGATACCTTCGACTCTGTGGCCGTGCAGCCCGACTCGGTGCAGCCCGAAGTGATATTCGTCATAGGCGAGTCGACACGTGCCGACCATCTCTCGCTCAACGGCTATCAGCGCGACACCACCCCTCTGATGCGTGGCGACACGGCCACCGTGAGCTTCCCGGAGATGCACACCATACCGTGTTTCACACACACCAGTGTGCCTCATCTCGTCACGCGTGCCGACTCCCTCCACCCCCAGCGTGCTCTGACCGAGCAGTCGTTTATCACCCTGTTACGCAAGGCCGGCTATCACACGGCATGGATTTCAAACCAGGATATGGTGAAGACGTTTGCCTACTTCATGCACGAGGCCGACACCCTGCTCTACGGAAACGCTGCCAAGAGCCTCTATAACTTCGATAAATGGATGGACACCGACATGCTGCCGCTCTACGACTCCCTTGCTCTCCCCGAGGGCACGCCGCGTCTGACGGTGTTCCACACCATAGGCGCCCACTGGTGGTATCGCTCCCACTACCCCGACTCGCTGGCTAAGTTCAAGCCTGAGACGGACAGCCGTATATTCTCAGAGCTCACCCGCGAGCAGATAGTCAACTCCTACGACAACGCCATTCTGGCCACCGACCTCTTTCTCCATAGCCTCACCACACGCCTCCGTGACCGTGATGCCGTCATCATCTACATCTCTGACCATGGCGAGGCACTGGGCGAGGAAGGGCGCTACCTGCATCCCACCGACTGGCCCGAGCTCCACAATCCGGGCTGCCTCATCTGGTATTCAGCCGAATATGCACGTCGTCGGCCCGAAAAAGTCGAGGCTCTCAAGCGCAACGCCTCACGGCGTGTGCTGAGCGATGTGATGTTTCACACCGTTCTCGACGCTGCAGGCATAAAAACCTCTGTCCTCGACCCCGAAAAGAGCCTCATGCGGCAATAAACAGCCCCTGGTTCACGTTGATATAATTATGCAGGAAATAGTATTTGCCACAAACAACGCCCATAAGCTCGATGAGATACGCCGTATTGTGGGAGACGGGATCCAGATACGCTCTCTCGCAGAGATAGGCTGCCATGAAGATATCCCCGAAACAGCCGACACCCTCGAAGGCAATGCCCTTCAGAAGGCCCGCTACGTGAAGGAACACTATGGCTACGACTGCTTTGCCGACGATACCGGTCTGATGGTCGACGCTCTTGGCGGTGCCCCCGGGGTCTACTCGGCACGCTATGCCGGCCCGAACCACGACAGCGTGGCCAATATGAAGCTGCTGCTCGAAAACCTCAAGGGTATCACCGATCGTAAGGCCCGCTTTGTCACCGTGATAGCCCTTCTGGCCGATGGCGAGGAGCACACCTTCACCGGTTGTGTGGAGGGAGAGATTCTCACGGCTCCCGACGGCGACGGTGGATTCGGCTACGACCCCGTGTTTCGCCCTGAGGGAGAGGCCGTCTCCTTTGCTCGCATGTCGCCCGAGGCCAAAAACGCCATCTCACACCGCGGTCGTGCCACTGCCCTGCTAACCCGATACCTTACACAGATTAAGAAAACACAATAACCTAATGCTCAAGCGACTGACTATACTCTCACTCTTCGCCGCCATGCTCTCTCTCACCATGGGGGCATCAATCGCCACAGGAACAATACAGTCATTTCCCGTGGCGGGCGACTATACGCACCTGATCGACACCGACGAAATGGTGTGGTATGTGACCGGCGGACGTCTTAACTCCTACGACAAAAAGATGGACGAGACCCGCACATATGTGGCCGGACAGGACCTCTCTGACCATTCGGTGAAGAATATCTACTACAACGCCGAGCGCAAGTATCTGGCCGTCGTATACGACAACTCAAACATCGACCTCATCTATTACCGCACAGGCGACGTGGCCAACCTCCCCGACATCAAGGATGCCAACGTCAACGCCCTGAAGGGTGTGAACGCTGTGGCCTTTCATGCCGACAATATCTATGTAGCTACCGAATTCGGTCTGGTCATATTCGACGAGTCGCGCCACGAGGTGAAAGAATCGGGAATCTACAATGGCCATGGCATCACAGCCCTGGGCGCCCTCGACAAGGGGCTCATACTCGTGCCCACGGGCTTCCCCGAGGCCTCGACGCCACTGATGTTTCACGAATACGGCACACGCATTCACAAATTCGACAATTTCAAGACCGTAGGCTACACCTGGGGGGTCTGCTCGTCGCTCACACCCATCAACTCCAACGCTCTTGTGGGCCTGCTCTGGGGCAAAGTGAAACAGATAAAGCTCAGCGACGACTGCAGTAGCGTCTCTACTCCCGACGTGTTTAATGTCGACGGCATCAGCGTGAGCGGCTTCACCCCTACCCCCGATGATGGTGTATATTTCGTTGGGTCGGACAGCCTGGTGCGCCATATCACCAATGAGGGCGCTCTGGAGACCCGTACATGGGCTCTCCCCTCCTCGCTCAAGGGCAACCTTATCTCTACCGTAAAAGGGCCTGAAACGGCTCTATGGGCCGCTGCCGACGAAGGTTTAGGCCAGTATCGTCTGGGTTCTGACGGTGCGGTTACAGTGCTCACCGACCGTCGCCGCGTCTCCGGAGCCACCAGCTTCTCGAACGTGGCCAGAGTGGTACCCTCCACCCGCGGTAACGGATTTCTGATTTCCAACATGGGTGAGTCGCAGTATCACCCCTCGCGCGGCGGAAGCGACACCAAATTCAAAGGTGACGTTTACCGAAACGGCGAGTTTTCACGCCTGACAGCCGACAATCTCACCTACACCTCATCCCAGGGTCAGCTGCAGTTCGATCTGAGAGGCCCCGGCCTGTTCAACCCCTCATGGCTCACCGACGACCCCGACGTGGAGGGCCGTGTCTATGTCTCCTCGCGTCTCGAGGGCCTGTATGTGCTGGAAAACGGGCGCCAGGTGGCTCACTTCGACGAAAGCAACTCGCTCATACCCCGCGTGTGGGTGTATCAGTCGCAGTTTGTAGGCATCGACCACCAAGGCAACCTCTGGGTCACCTCGTTTGCCTACGGCAACACCCAGGTGGCTGCTGTGGCCATGCTCCCCGCTGCCAAACGTCGCCAGGCCGATCTCTCAAAGATTACCCGCGACGACTGGGTGAAGGTTGATTTCGGCGGCCAGGTGGCCTCGACCGACTCGCGCCTCTTGTTCTGCCGCGGCAGCAACATCATACTGGCCTTCGACAGCTTTGCCAACTACGCCCTCGAGGCCATACAGCACGATGGCACCATAGCCAACACTGCCAATCACCGCAGGGCCGGCTGGGCAAGCGTGACCGACTCAGACGGCAAGTCGTTCCAGCCCCTTCACTGGGTGTGTGGCGTCGAGGATCAGCGCGGTCAGGTGTGGCTGGGCACTTCGATGGGTGTGGCCGTGATTCCCAATCCCAACTCGGTGATGTCGAGCTCCTTTACCATCAACCGCGTCAAGGTGCCTCGCAACGACGGCACTAACCTGGCTGACTATCTCCTGGAAAACGAGTTGATACTCTGCATTGCCGTAGACCACTCCAACCGCAAGTGGATAGGCACTGAAAACTCAGGCCTCTATCTCGTGAGCGAAAACGGCGACGAGATTCTCGAGACCTATACCACCTCAAACTCCAGCCTCCCCTCTAACACCATCAACGGCCTGTATGTCGACCCGGAGTCAAATTCACTCTTTGTGGGCACCCCCTCGGGGCTCTTTGAGCTCTCCACCACCTCGGGTCCGGCTCGCGAAGACTTTTCAGAGGTCTATGCCTACCCCAACCCCGTGACACCCGACTATACCGGTTGGGTCACCATACAGGGACTCATGGAAAATTCAATGGTGAAGATCGTCGATGCCGACATGCACCTGGTGTATCAGACCTCCTCGGAGGGAGGTATGGCCGTGTGGGACGGTTGCAATATGAACGGCCAGCGCGTCAAGACCGGTGTCTACTATGTCATGGCATCTTCCGGCAGCGAGACATCGTCGACCGGAGCCGTAGCCACAAAAATACTTGTGGTGAACTAACCAAATCCCCTCTCCGTGTGTTTTAAATAGGAAAGAAAAAGCTGCTCCACTGATATGGAAAAACTCAGATATACCGACGAGACCGACCGCTGCTATGGCGCTGCCGGCATGGCTATAAGCCTCGTGGTCTTTGACGGCGAGGAGATTCTCTCTGCAATATCTCTCGATTCTCCCGAGGGTGGTCAGACCATGGCACTGACTCCCGAATTCTTTTTTGCCGGAAACCCCGGGGTATCGGCCAAGACGGCCTGGCGCCAGATACTCAAAAACTACAACCTGGGCATAGCCATGCTCACAGCCAATCTGCTCTGCCGATATCTGGTGAACCGACACACCGGACTGCCTGCCGACGTGCGCGACACCCTTCGCTCACTTGCTCTTGAGGAAGGCCGCGACTCTTGCCAGCTCGAAGACGATGAGATCGACGCTATATTCGACAAGAATATCAACTATCTCACACGTGTTTTCTCCCATCGCGGCGTCCACACCGTGGCCCACGACTTTGCCTCGGCTCTCCAGAGCCGCCGTCATCTCTCGCGCCTCGACGCGCTTGACATACTTCAGGCATTGCAATCACTCTGATCACCTCAACCTCTCTCCTATGAAAAATCTTCCCAACATCTTTCTGGCTCTCTTTGCCATAATCTTCATCATCAATCTTGTGATGTGGATATTGGGCCAGATGCACACCTTCAGCTTCATAATCAATGCGGTGGCCTTCGTGGCCTACATAGGCCTCTACTGCTCCACCCCCCGCAAAAGCTGAGGAAAATGAGCTGAGAAGCCCCTTACCGGGGCGATGGGAAATACCATTCACCCCTCCCCCATCATTTCGCTGGCGGTCTTGCCGAGGACGGGGTGTCGCCATGTGGGGTCGAGGGTGGCCATGGGCTCGAGCACGAATCGGCGCAGGTGCATGCGCGGATGCGGCAGTGTCAGCTCCGGTGTCTGTACTATCCGGTCGTCCACGGCTATTATATCTATGTCGATAATGCGGTCACAATAGCCTCCTGTTGCGTCGCGGTGCGGCTGGCGGCTAATTCCATTCTGAATGTCTAAAACGAGCTCCAGCAGCCTCTGTAGGGGCAAATCAACGTCGCTGTCAATCATCACTCCGATGTTGAGATAAGGATTGGCCGATTCATATCCCCATGCAGGGGTTTCGATAGGCTCCGATACCTTCATTTGGCCCGGCAGGGCTTCAGACAAAGCGGCCACCGCCCGCTCCAGTGTGGAGCGGCGGTGGCCGATGTTTGACCCGATGTTGAGGTGTATTCTCACATCAGAGAGATTTCTTCACTTCTACTTCTTCGTAGGCTTCGATGATGTCGCCCTCCTCGATATCGTTGTATCCGGCTATTGAGAGGCCGCAGTCGTAGCCCGACACAACCTCCTTGACATCGTCTTTCATGCGCTTGAGCGAGCCCAGCTCGCCGGTGTAGCGCACAATGCCGTCGCGGATGAGGCGCACTTTGCAGCGGCTCTTCAGGCGACCTTCGCGCACGATGGCGCCGGCGATGGTGCCCACTTTCGATATCTTGAAGGTTTGGAGCACTTCGGCTGTGCCGATCACCTCCTCCTTTATCTCGGGGGCGAGCATGCCTTCCATGGCGTCCTTAACCTCCTCGATGGCCTGGTAGATGATGGAGTAGAGGCGTATCTCTACACCGTCGCGCTCGGCGGCACGGCGGGCGGCCTGCGACGGGCGCACCTGGAAACCTATGATGATGGCATCCGAGGCGGCTGCCAGGGTAACATCGCTCTCCGAGATGGCGCCCACGGCTTTGTGGATCACGTTTACCTTGACCTCCTCGGTGGAAAGCTTGATGAGCGAATCGGACAGAGCCTCGATAGAGCCATCCACGTCACCCTTCACTATGATGTTGAGTTCGTGGAAGTTGCCTATGGCGCGGCGGCGTCCTATCTCCTCGAGTGTTGTGCGCTTGGATGTGCGCAGACCCAGCTCGCGCTGCAGCTGCTCGCGCTTGGTGGCTATCTCGCGAGCCTCCTGCTCGGTCTCCATCACGTTGAAGGTGTCGCCGGCGGTGGGAGCGCCGTTAAGGCCCAGCACAAGGGCGGCCTCGGCGGGACCTACCTCCTTGACACGCTGGTTGCGCTCGTTGAACATGGCCTTCACCTTTCCGAAGTGTGTGCCGGCCAGGATTACATCGCCCACACGCAATGTGCCGTTCTGCACCAGGATGTTGGCCACGTAGCCGCGGCCCTTGTCGAGCGACGACTCTATGATGGCGCCTGTGGCGCGACGGTCGGGATTGGCCTTGAGATCGAGCATCTCGGCCTCGAGGAGCACCTTCTCCATGAGCTCGTCTACACCTATGCCTTTCTTGGCCGAGATGTCCTGGCTCTGATATTTGCCTCCCCAGTCCTCTACGAGGTAGTTCATCTGGGCGAGCTCCTCCTTGATCTTGTCGGGGTTGGCTGCGGGCTTGTCTATCTTATTGATGGCAAACACTATGGGCACACCGGCGGCCGAGGCGTGGTTAATGGCCTCGACGGTCTGTGGCATCACGTTGTCGTCGGCGGCAACGATGATGATGACAAGGTCGGTCACCTTGGCTCCGCGAGCACGCATGGCCGTGAAGGCCTCGTGGCCGGGGGTGTCGAGGAAGGTGATGTGGCGGCCGTCGGCGAGAGTGACGTTGTAGGCGCCGATATGCTGGGTGATACCTCCGGCCTCGCCGGCTATCACGTTGGCGTTGCGAATATAGTCGAGCAGCGAGGTCTTGCCGTGGTCCACATGTCCCATGACGGTGACGATGGGCGGACGTGTGACGAGCTGATCCTCAGTGTCTTCCTCCTGGTTGATGGCCTCAACCACTTCGGCCGACACATATTCGGTCTTGAAGCCAAACTCCTCGGCCACAATATTGATGGTCTCGGCGTCGAGGCGCTGGTTGATAGACACCATAACACCCATGCTCATGCAGGTGGCTATGACGTTGTTGACGGGCACATCCATCATCACAGCCAGGTCGTTGGCGGTGACGAATTCGGTTATCTGCAGCACTTTGCTCTCGGCTGCAGCCTCGGCAGCGGCCTCACGCGAATGTGCGGCAAAAGCTTCACGCTTCTCTTTGCGCCATTTGGCACCTTTTTTCTGTCCTTTGTCCTTGGATGTGAGGCGTGCCAGGGTCTCTTTAACCTGTTTCTGCACATCTTCTTCGCTCACCTCGGTGTGGACGGGGCGCTTGTTGCGGTCGTTTTTCGAGCCTCCGCGACGGTTTTCGCCTCCGCGACGGTTGTTGTCGCCGTTGCCGCCGTTGCGGTTGCCACCGCCGTTGCCACTGCGGTTATTTTCTGGTGCGGGCTGGTTGCTGGCCTTTTCGATATCCACCTTCTCCTTGCCGATACGCTGGCGCTTTTTGCGCTGACCGTTCTGGCCGGCGGCTGCGTTCTGGCCGTTCTGACCATTCTGGCCGTTCTGGCCGCCACGACGGTGCTCATCCTTGCCTTTCTTTTTGGGGCGGGTGGACTGGTTGAGTGCCGAGAGATCTATGTGGCCGATTACCTTCGGGCCTGTCACCTGTGACTCAGTGTTGTATCTGAACACTTCGGGCTCTGTGGAGGCCGGAGTTTCAAGTTTTGTTTCAGGCTTGGGCTCGGGCTTAGATTCCGGTTTGGGCTCGGGTTTGGGCTCAGGCTTAGGTGCAGGAGCCGGTTTGGGCTCGGGTTTGGGTTGAGGCTTTACCTCTGGCTTGGGCTCGGGCTTAGGTTCGGGCTTGGGCTCGGGCTTAGGCTCAGGTTTGGGTTCGGGCTTGGGCTCGGGCTTAGGCTCAGGTTTAGCTTCCGGCTTGGGCTCGGGTTTAGGTTCGGGCTTAGGTTCGGGTTTGGCAGGAGCGGGCTCTATCTTCACCGGATTGTTGTGAGAGTCAAGCTCAATTTTGCCTACCACACGCGGTCCAGTCACAGGTGTCTCAACCTTTGCGTCGGTTTTATCTTTCCCTTCGGGGACAGATTTAGAGGTGGCCTCGTCGGTTTTGCCGGTTGTCTGTGCCGGAGTCTTGTCTTTCTCTTTATCGTGACGGATTTGGTCTATTTTAGCTTTTTCCTTGCGGTCAGGCTGAAAAGCCTCCACGAGGATGCTGTAGGCTTTCTCGTCCAGGCGTGTGTTAGGGTTGGCATCTACAGAGATGCCGTTTTTCTGCAGTTGCTCGATCACTGTAGGGATCGAGATGTTGAATTCTTTGGCAGCTTGACTTATTTTTATTCTCGGCATATAATGGGTTGAGAGGTGAGTGTTTTACTCCTGAGTGTCCTCGGCTGGAGCTTCTGATTGGTTTTCGGCTGCGGGCTCGTCTTCGTCAAACTCGGCCATGAGGATTTCGATGACGTTGTCCACTGTGTTTTCCTCGAGGTCGGCCTTGTCGATGAGCTCCTGGCGGGGTGTGCGGAGCACTTCGCGGGCGGTGACACAGCCCATTTCTTTGAGGGCATCGATCACCCAGCTGTCTATCTCGTCCTTGAACTCGTCGAGATAGATGTCGTCTTCACCTGGTTCGGGAGTGTCGCGGTAAACGTCTATCACATAGCCGGTGAGCATGGATGCGAGCTTGATGTTCATGCCCCCTTTGCCTATGGCGAGCGATACCTCCTCGGGGCGCAGGAACACTTCAGCTTTCTTCTGGTCTTCGTCGAGATGTATGCCCGAGATCTTGGCGGGGCTGAGGGCGCGCTCTATGAAGAGCGATGGGTTGGGGGTATAGTGCACCACGTCGATGTTCTCGTTGTGGAGTTCGCGCACGATGCCGTGTATGCGCGAGCCTTTGAGGCCTACGCATGCGCCTACGGGGTCGATGCGGTCGTCGTAGCTCTCAACGGCTATTTTGGCGCGTTCGCCGGGTATGCGAGCCACGGCCTGGATGGAGATAAGACCGTCCATGATCTCGGGCACCTCGCGCTCGAAGAGTCGGCGCAGGAAGGTGTCGCTGATGCGCGAAACGTTGATTTTGGGGTTGTTGTTCTTGTTTTCCACGCTCGAAATCACAGCGAGCACGGTCTCACCCTTGCGGAAGTAGTCGCCGGGGATCGACTCGCTCTTGGGTAGCAGCAGTTCGTTTTTGTCGGCGTCGAGCAGCAGTGTCTCGCGCGACCATGTCTGATATACCTCGCCGCTCACCAGTTGGCCTTCGAGCTCTTTGAATTTTGTGTATACGGCTTCTTTCTGAAGTTCGAGTATCTTTGACTGTAGGGTCTGGCGCAGGTTGAGGATGGCTCGGCGGCCGAAGTCGGCAAAGAAAATCTCCTTGGTGTGCTCTTCGCCTATCTCGACATCGGGATCCTCGTCGGCGCGGGCGTCGGTCAGTGATATCTGCAGATTCGGATTGGTCACTTCGCCGTCGGGCACTACCTCGAGGTTCTGGAATATCTGCACGTCGCCCTTGTCGGGGTTCATGATCACGTCCAGGTTCTGGTCGGTGCCAAACATGTTTTTGAGCACGTTGCGGAACGATTCCTCGAGCACGCTGACCATGGTGGCCTTGTCGATATTTTTCAGTTCTTTAAATTCAGCGAAACGCTCCACCATGTTGGGAGCTTCCTCTTTCTTAGCCATGTTGTCTGAATGGATTGTCTATTGGGATAACGGTGGGTTTATTTTACTTAAAGTCGAAGTGATAGGCCACAGTGCGGCAGTCGTCGAAGGCGAGGGTCTCGGGCTCTGTCACCATGTGGGGGCGCTTTTCGCCGGGCTCCTTTACCTTGCGGGTCACCTCTACGGTAAATGTGCGTTCCGCGGCGTTGACGGCGGTGAGGGTGGCTGTGAATTTGCGCCCGTCGCGCGTCAGGATATCCACATTGTCGCCTATATGCTTCTCATACTGGGCTGCTACTTTGAAGGGTGCAGAGAGCGACGAGGTGCCCACCTCGAGCGAGTAGTCTTCGACATCGCGGTCAAGGGCGGCGTTGATCATGTCGCTCACACGGGTGCAGAAGTCAAGATCTACTCCGGTGGGGGAGTCGAGCTCGACCACTATGTCGTTGTCACGACTCACGCTGACTTCCACCAGGAAGGCGTCGGTGCCCTCGATGGCCTTGTCTACAATTGCCTCTATCTGGGTTTTGTCTATCATATCATGTATATAAACAATCGGAGGAAGCTCATTGGCCTCCTCCGCGACTTTCTGTGTGCAAAGATAGTAAATAATGCTTATATATAGAAAAAGCCCTCCGCAGCGCAGAGGGCTTTTAACTATTTTTAGGTATTATTAACCCAAAGTTTGGGTTCTACAGATCATTTCTTGCGATCCATCGACCACCAGGCATAAGCTATGTAGGCGAACACGAAGGGTATTATCAGCGATACCCAGCTCATGGCGGTGAGGGTGAAGTGGCTCGACGAGCTGTTGGAGATGGTGAGCGACGAGGCGGCATCGAGTAGCGAGGGGTAGTAGGGGGTGGCGTTGTAGCCGGCTACCCAGAAGAGCGACAGCACCACCAGGGCGGTGCCTATGCCGCTCCACCATATGCCACAGGTCCAGTGGGAGGCTATGGCCGAGCGGAGCACACCGTAGAGCACCATCGCTGTTCCCACCAGGAAGGACACCAGTGCCACCGGCATGGCCAGATAGTTGTGGAGATACAGATAGGGTTCGGCCACGAAGCTCGAGGGCATCTCCAGACCGCCGTCGTTGACGGTGCGATAGCCGGTGGCGGTGAGAAGCAGCCCCACGAATATCAGGAAGAACACCACGAAGGTCACACCGTTTATCAGCACTCTGCGGCGGTTTGACTCAAAGAAGGCATCGTCGGTGGGGTGGTTGTTGAGTAGATACAGGGCGGCTTGTGTGCGCGCCAGGAAGAGAACCGCAAATCCCAGCACCAGGTTGCGCCAGTTGAAGATGGCCTCCAGTCCGCGCGAGGGAGCCCAGCGCGATATCACGGGCGATCCGGCATCGAGAATGCTCCCTTTGGCCACGGTAAACTCCGCGCCGAAAAACATCATGGCCACGGCCACGCCGAGCAGTATACACCCCACGGCGCCGTTGAGAAAGAGAAACACGTCGTAGGTGCGACGCCCCAGCACATTGCCCGGCTTGCTGCGGAATTCATAGCTTACTGCCTGAAGCACAAAGCTTATCAGAATCGACATCCACAACCAGTAGGCACCACCGAAGCTGGTGGAGTAGAACAGAGGAAAGGAGGCGAAAAAAGCACCGCCAAACACCACGAGAGTGGTGAACGTGAGCTCCCATTTGTGGCCCATCGATGAGATGATACGGCTCTCGGCCTGCGAGCCAGAGTGCACTCCCAGCAGGAAGGTCTGTCCGCCCTGCACGAAGAGCATGAACACGAGCACGGCGCCAAGCACCGAAATCAGAAGCCACCAGTATTGTTGAAGTGTTGAGAGTTCCATAGTGTCAATCCTCCTCTTTGTTAATCTGTTTAACCATAATAGTCATTTCGGCCACGAGCAGGGCTGTGAAGACTGCAGCGAAAATCCAGAAGGTGAGCATCACGGAGCCCACGGGGATGTCGGAGATGGCGGCACGTGTGGGCATCAGATCCTGTATGATCCAGGGCTGTCGGCCCACCTCGGCGGTCACCCAGCCGGCCTGCGAGCATATCCACACCACGGCCACCGAAAGCATGGCCAGAGCCTGCCACCAGCGTGCATGCCAGAGTGTGTGGCGCTTGTAGGCGCTCCAGAGGGCTACGATTAGAAACAGGGTGAGATATCCACCGGCTAGCACCATGATGTGGAACGAGTAGAACGTGACGCCCACCGGGGGCACAGCCTGCTCGGCCGAGTCGAGATAGCCGTAGCCGAAGTAGGGGTAGTTTTCGGCAATTTTGCCGCGGGCTTCCTCCATGCCCTGGGCGTCGCCCTGGGTCATGGCTGTGTCGAAACTACGCAGAGCCTCATGTGAAAGGCGCCCGCGCTCCATGCGCTCGGCATAGCTCACGGTGTTGACCGGAGTACCCTCGGGGGTGAATGAGCGACCCTCGATTATGTCGTTGATGCCGGGCACAAAGGAGTGGGGGTCGGAGTCGGCCAAAATACTCAGGCCGTAGGGGATAGCTATCTTGAACAGGAAGGGGTCGGAGGGATCGGTGCGCTCTCTTGAATGGTCGAGAATGCCCACAGCCACAAGCTCTTCGCCGTGATGGCCGTTATAGAGACCCTCCATGGCTGCGAGCTTCATGGGCTGCACGCGGGCCACATCCACGGCCGAGCTGTGGCCGGTCCAGAGTGTGAGAATCATACCTGCCAGACCTACCCACGAGCCTATGCGCACAGAATCCATGGCCATGTCGCGGCGACGTCCGCGCATCAGCAGCCACGCGCTCACGCCACACACGAAGACGCCGGCCAGAACCCAGCCGTCAAACACAGCGTGCAGAAATTTGTGTATAGCCACGGGCGAGAGGGCCACGTCCCAGAAGTTGTCCATCACGTTGCGCATCTGGGCCGGGTCAAACTCCATGCCCACAGGATATTGCATCCAGGCGTTGGCCACAAGGATCCACAGGGCCGAGATGGAGGCGCCTATGGCTGTGAGCCATGTGGAGGCCAGGTGGAAACCGGCCGAGACCTTTTTCCATCCGAAAAACATGATGGCTATAAATGTTGCCTCCATGAAGAAGGCCAGAAGTCCCTCAATGGCCAGCGGAGCGCCGAAGATATCGCCCACAAACCATGAGTAGTTGCTCCAGTTTGTGCCAAACTCAAATTCGAGGATGATGCCTGTGGCCACACCCATGGCAAAGTTGATGCCGAAGAGTGTCATCCAGAACTTGGTGGTGTCCAGCCATTTCTGACTGCGGGTGCGATAGTAGATGGTCTCCATAATGGCCACGATCACACCCAATCCGAGCGTGAGCGGCACAAAGAGCCAGTGATACATGGCCGTAAGTGCGAATTGCCACCTCGACCAGTCGACAACAGTGATAAGGTCTTGCATATAGTAATGTTTTTTATGTTATTTTGAGCGGTGGAGTAGGGTGGTGCGCACGGCGTCAGCGCGCGCTGCATCGTCGGCATAGTCACGTTCCAGCAGGTCGGGGAAGAAAAATAGCTTCATCACCAGGAATATGAATATCAACTTCACTATGATGAGCACCCACAGCTGCCGGCCCACAGTCATTTGCCGGAAACCGTCGACGTAGAGGTCTATGACACGTCGGAGCAGCTTCATGGGCGTTGCTGGAAATAGTAGTCGAGCACGTCGCGCGCGGCTGTAAACGAACTCTGGCGGCGGTCGAGCACACGCTGCTCCTTCAGAGCCAGCATGCTTTCGATCTCGGGATTGTTGTAGAAGTGGTTGCGCAGCTGCTCGTTGATTGTCTCATACATCCAGTAGCGTGACTGTTCGGAGCGGCGGTATTCGAAGTATCCGTTCTCGCGCACGAAGGCGAAGTAGCGGTCGATCATATCCCACACTTCGGCTATGCCTATCTCGTAGTAGCCTGAGTATGTGAGCACTTCGGGAGTCCATCCCGAAGCCGGGGTGGGGAAGAGGTGTAGGGCGTTTCTGAACTGAGCCTGAGCCAGCTGGGCGCGGGGTATGTTGTCGCCGTCGGCTTTGTTTATCACAATGCCGTCGGCCATCTCCATGATGCCGCGTTTTATGCCTTGGAGCTCGTCGCCGGTGCCTGCAAGCTGGATGAGCAAGAAGAAGTCTACCATGGAGTGTACGGCGGTCTCGCTCTGACCCACACCCACGGTCTCAACAAAGATATTGTTGTATCCGGCGGCCTCGCAGAGCACTATGGTCTCGCGAGTCTTGCGGGCCACACCACCCAGCGATCCTGCCGATGGGGAAGGGCGTATGAAAGCGTCGGGATGGACGGAGAGTTTCTCCATGCGGGTCTTGTCGCCCAGGATGCTCCCCTTGGTGCGTTCGCTCGAGGGGTCGATGGCAAGCACGGCCAGTTTGCCCCCTTGTTTGAGCACATGCAGGCCGAACACGTCGATCGAGGTGCTCTTGCCGGCTCCGGGCACTCCGGTTATGCCGATGCGGCGCGAGTCGCCGGAGTAGGGTAGGCACTTCTCTATCACCTCCTGAGCCAGGGTCTGATGTTCGGGCACGAGGCTCTCCACCAGGGTCACCGCGCGCGAGAGCATGGTGGTGTCACCCTTCAGAATCCCTTCCACCATCTCGGCGGGCGAGGGTAGGGTGCGCCGCCTGCGGGGGCGTGCGTAGGGGTTGACTACGGGGGGCTGGCTCACGCCTGAGTTGACTGTGAGGCCTGCATATTCGCTTGAGTTCTCGGGATGATCCATTTGGAGGGTAGTTTTTCTGGGTTGATTGGAGGGATGTGTTTGGCTGTCAGGAGAGTAGGGGAGAGATCAGTCGACAACTTCGGCCACCACACGTATCATGGTCGAGGGGTGCTCGGGGTCGTTGGCTATGATGTTGATGCGGGCATTGAGCAGCTCGGTGCTGCCAATGCGCGAGGGGTCAACGGTGACCTCCACGCGGGCTTTCTTGCCTGGCTTTATCTTGTTGTCTTTGAGCGAGACACTCACGGCGGGATCGGCCGATGAGATGCGTCTCACTATCAGTGGCGACTTGCCGCGGTTGATTATCTCAAAACTGTGGTGCGAGGGTTTGTCGCTGTGGCTCAGACGTTTCAGGTCGACTGCGGTGACCGATGTGTCGATCACCGGGGCGTTGCGGCGTTGCTCTTCGCTCAGGTTGCTGAAGTCTTCCGACACTATGGCCACGGTCTCAATCTTGAGCGGCCGGTCGTCGGGGCTTCCGGTGGGCGATAGGAGTATGGAGTCGGTGAGTATTCCCCACTGGCGCGTGGCATCGGTGTGGAATATGGTGGAGAGTATGAACTGCTCGCCCGGGGGCACCACGGCAGGCTGGACTATCACGTTGATGTATTTGGGCGACGAGACCACACGCGGCCTGATGGTGTCGGTCGATGCGTTGTAAGCCTCCACATATTGCCCGGGCGATTTGCCTTTTAGCACCTTGCCGTAGGGGATGGTGGCGGTGCGCATCCTCATTGGGCCGGCCTCTATGGGGAAGCGTGAGCGCAGCGTGTTGCCAGATCCTATTACGGTGCCGCAGATGGTGAGACGCGTGCGCAGCGGAGCCTCGCTGCAGTCCACGGTTATCTGTTTGCTGAAGCGCCCGGGACGCCCTTTGGGGTCATATCCCACACGCACTGTGGCGGTGTCGCCCGGGGCGATGGGCTCGGTGGAATATTCGGGACGGGTGCATCCGCAGTTGGCGCGTGCACTCATTATCGACATTGGTTTGTCGCTGTTGTTTACAAGCTTGAAGTCGCAGTAAACCACGCCCATATCCTCGTCAAAGGCGCCGAAGTCGTGGGTGGTTGTTTCCCATACGCCATCCCCCTTGGCCGTCAAGGCAGGGAGAAGGCACAATATCATAAGTATACGTTGAAACATGGAGTCAGGAAATGCGTGAGGTGGGTGAGGGTGTGAATGGAGATGGCAGCGGCGGGAGTGGGGTGCTTATTTGGGCACCACTACGCCCGAGAAAGTGAGCTTGACGCGCTTTTTCTGCGACGACAGCTGCACCTTTACACTGCGGTTCACCTCGCCATGAAAGGTGGCGGGATTGAAGCGTATCACAATCTCGCCCGTCTCGCCGGGCTTGATGGGGTGTTGCGGAAACTCCGGCTTGGTGCATCCGCAGCCACCGTTGGTCACAGTGACTATGCCGATGGGCTCATCGCCGGTGTTGGTGAAGGGAAATTTCATCACCACGGTGCCTGCGTCGGCCTTCACGGTGCCGAAATCTATGTTTTGTTTTTCGAAATTAGCTTCGCCCCGGGCCATGGCGCCCAGCGATGCAAGCAGCAGTGTCAGAGTGAGGAGTATATGGCGCATAGTCATTAATAGCGTTTATCTTATTATCTTATATTACAATCATGGATTGCCGTAGGTTCACACTGCAAATATAAAAAAAACTCCCCGTTCAGACAAACGGGGAGCACAACTAAAAATTTTTCTGATTGCTGCTTATTGGGCAGGATTTACATCGACAGCCTCAACGTCAAACACCAGAGTGGCGTTGGGACCGATGCCTGCTGCGGGAGCGCCGTCAACACCATAAGCCAGATCGCCGGGGATGATGAGCAGGTAGTGTGAGCCTTTCTTCATCATCGAGAGGCCTTCGCCGAAGCCGGGGACAACCTGGTTTGTGCGGAAGCTTACACCGTCCTCGTTCTGGTCGAATACAGTACCGTCGACGAGCTTGCCGGTATATTTCACTGTGGCAGAGCCACCTTCGCCTACGGCAGGACCCTGACCCTCGGTGATCACCTTATAGGCAAGTCCTGAGGGGAGCACTACGATCGATTTGTCTTTGGCAGCCAGCTCCTTGATGTAGTTGGCACCTTCCTCGGCGTTTTTCTTGGCCTCGGGAGTAGCAGCCTTGGCCTCCTGCTCGGCCTTGCGCTGTGCCTCGTAGTATTCCATCATCTTCTGCTGAGCCTTCTGAGCCATATCCTGGAACATCACCTGAGCCTGACGCAGAGCCTCGGGGCTCACGGAGTCGGTCATGAATGCCTTGGCATATGCCTCATATACTTTGGCACGGTCAACGGCGATACCTGCCTCCTCATAGCGCATGAGCTGGTTGCTGAGCTGCAGACCGATGCCCAGACCGCTGAGATAGCCCTGCTGGGTTGTGTCGGTCATGATCACCTGCTTGATGCCGCGGAGGATATCGTCTTTCTTCATTGTAGCCTGCTGCTCGGGTGTGAGCTGGTTGGCATAGTCGTCGGCGAGACGCAGACCCTGGCTTGAGCCGAAGGTGGTAGAGAGTGAGTCGCCGAATGCGCTGTCTCCACCGTTAGATGAGGTGGAGTTGGAGCAAGAGGATACTCCGAGAATGGCTGCGGCCACACCGCATGCCAGAATAATTTTTTTCATTTCTCTATTTTGATTTGTTAATGGGATTACTTTATGCCGATGAGGTCGACGGTGAAGTCGAGAGCTGCGCCAGGGGGTATGAGTCCGCCCCCTGCACCACGCTCACCATAACCCAGCGATGCGGGGAATATGATGCGGTAGCGGCCTCCGGGTTTCATCATCTTGAGTCCTTCCGAGAAGCCGGGCACCACGCCGCTCACGCTCATGTCGATGGGCGAGTCGGTGGAGTCGAATACCGAGCCGTCGCTGAGACGCCCGGTGTAGCTTACGGTAACGGTATCGCCGTCGACAGGCATGGGGCCTTCACCCTCTGTGAGCACCTGGAATATTAGGCCTGAGGGAGTGGTGACGGCTCCGGGCAGGGCGGCCATCTGGGTGAGAAACTCCGTCTGCGACTCGGCCGAAAACTCGCGGGCTGTCTCGGGAGCCACTCGGGCGTCGATATATGCCTGAGCTTCTGCGGGGGTGAATCCGGTGGATGCTCCGCGGAGCACTTTTACCATCTCCTCCTTCAGCCGCTCGGGCGACACTTCGAGCCCTATGGTGGCAGCTTCGGCCAAAGAGCGGGCTATGACCGAGGCCAGCGAGGCTCCGCGCAGATATTGCATCTTCAGGGAGTCGGTGTCGGGGAAGTTTTCCTCAAAGCCTTTCACAAACGATTCCAGCTCCCCTTTGCTGAGGGTGCCGGTGTTGACGGCCGTGCCCCAGTATGTGGCCAGGGCAGAGGCCAGTGAGTCAGACGGCTCGGCAGCCCGGGCCGAGAGCCCGAGCATTGCCGTGATCATTATAAGGAAGAGAGCGCGTTTCATGAGGCGGAACGTATATTCCGTGTCAGAGCACGCGGAGCAGTTCTACATCGAATATCAGAGTGGAATTGGGGCCGATGGGACCTGCACCCTGGGGGCCGTAGGCCAGCTGTGAGGGAATGAAGAGACGCCATTTCGATCCGGCCTTCATGAGCTGCAGAGCCTCTACCCATCCGGGTATTACCTGTGTCACTCCGAATGTGGCGGGAACACCGCGGTCTACAGAGCTGTCAAACACTGTGCCGTCGATGAGCTTGCCGGTATAGTGAACCTCTACGCGGTCGGTCGACTTGGGCATGGGGCCGTCACCTTCGGTAATCACCTCATACTGCAGCCCTGAGGGGAGGGTTTTGACCTCAGCGCGCTTGCCGTTTTCCTCCAGATATTGCTTGCCTGCGGCGGCGTTGATTTCGCCCATTTTTGCGGCCTCGGCCTGCTGGCGAGCTTCGAGCTCGGTGAAGAATTTCTGAATCTCAGCCTTGGCGTCGTCATAGCTCATCTTGGGCTCGGAGCCGTAGAACACGGCGGCCACGCCGTCGGCAAAATCCTCGACATTGATTTTTTCAATCCCGCTCGCACGGAAGTTGTGGCCCATACTCAGGCCCAGAGCGTAGCTGATGCGGTCAAATTCTTTCTGTTCCATAATAGGATAAATTGTGTTGGGTTGAAATGTCTGTGTGGAGAGCGGGGTGTGATTCAACTTGCAAAGTTAGATGATTTTTTATTATGTTTTTCACTTAATTTAATTAAAAAACTTAAAATCACACTCTTTTCCCTGAGTCTTACATATATTAACGGCCACAGGCTGCCTATTGTTCACAACGGGGTGAGGGTGGCGCCGTCGGAGTCGACGGTGAGTGTGGCCGTTGAGGAGCAGAGCATTGGTATGTTGTGGTCCACGTGGCCTATGGGTGTGCCGAACACCACAGGGTAGTCGTAGTCGGCTGTGATGCGCTCTATCATGGCTTCCATCGACTCGTTGTCGCGGTCGGGGGTGTAGTCGGTGAATCGTCCCACAATAAGTCCGCCCAGCTGGCCCAGCAGCCCACTGAGGCGCAAGGTGTAGAATATGCGCTCCACCTTATATATAGGCTCGGCTATATCCTCGACAAAGAGTATGGAGCCCGGCTTGAAGGGGGAGAAGGGGGTTGAGATGAGGCCGGCGGCCACTGCGAGATTTCCCCCAAGCAGACGTCCGGTGGCTGTGCCGGGACGGTTGTAGGTGTGGTGTTCAAACTTTACCGTGTCGTTATTGCCTCTCAGCAGATCGAACAGTCGGAGCGAATCTTCGTCGGCACCTTCGAAGGTGGCTATGTGTTTGCACATAGGGGCGTGGATGCTCTGTATGCCGTGGGCGCTCATCAAGGCGTGGAGGGCGGTGATGTCGGAGTATCCCACGATCCACTTAGGGTCGTCGCGCAGAGGGAGACGGTTGAGGCGCTCGAGCAGATGGACTGCTCCATAGCCGCCGCGCGAGCAGATTATGGCTCGGGTAGAGGTGTCGGTGAGGGCGCGTTCGAGGTCGGAGTAGCGGGCGTTGTCAGTGCCCGCATATGTGCCGTAGCGGTCGAAGGTGAAGTTTCCGGTATATACATCCCAGCCCTGGTCAGATATATAAGGCAAGGCCTCATATACCACCTGCGGTTTTATGATTGATGCGGGTGAGAGTATGGCCACGCGATCCCCTTCTTGCAGCGGTCGCGGTGTGAGTATGGGAAGGGTGGAGTCTGTCATACGGTTTCAACTTTTATTCCGGTCTCTGCAGTGATGCGTGCGGCTATAGCGTCGAGCTCCTCGCGCGGCACTTTCTTGAGATGTTCAGCGGGGGTCTTGCGGTCGATGGAGTAGAGCATCACTTCGCGGGGCTTGATTTTTTTGTAGGCGGCAATCAGGGCGTCGATCTCGGCGGGTGTGGTGTTGTCGATGGTTACCCCTTCATGCTCGCCGCGCACAAGCAGGGTCTGGATTATGCAGAGGCCTGAGAATTGGCAGAGACCGTCGATGATTTTCTCGGATGTGAGGTGGGGTAGGGTAGGGCGGTCGATGGTGCGCATGGTCTGCGTGATTGCCGAATCGAGTTTGAGGATGTTGTTGTCCACGCGGTCGAGGGCCTCGGCAACCGCCGGGGTGAAGATGCGTGTGGAGTTGGAGAGCACACTCACTTTAGCCTCGGGAAAATATTTGTCGCGCAGCCTGAGGGTGTCGTCGATGATAGCGGGGAAGTCGGGGTGGAGAGTGGGCTCGCCGTTGCCCGAAAATGTTATCACATCCAAGGGCTGACCGGCCGAATGCATCTCAATGAGTTTCTCAGCCAGAAGGCGTGCCACCTCGGCGCGAGGGGCAAATCCCGTAGTGCCCGGACCCTGGGCGTTGAACCCGGCCTCGCAATACAGACAGTCGAATGTGCAAATCTTCCCATCGTTGGGTGTGAGATTGACACCGAGCGACACTCCCAATCTGCGAGAGTGTATAGGCCCGAAAATGGTGGAATGAAATAATACTCGTTGCATACGGCAAATATAGGGAATTTGCTTGTGATGTAAAAATTTTATTCTCCCTCGTAGAATCAAAAATTCCCATCGGGAAATCGGAAGATCGCAGAATTTTTAAATCTCAGAAGCTTAAAAATAGCACAACGATCAGATATACAGTGTAATAGTGCTAATTTTGTTGTTTCGAATCTTCTCTCAGAAAATTCTGCGTGACTTGATATTGTCAAAAATTGAAAAAATCTGTAACTTTGCCGATATGAATCAGTCAATTCAATGGCTCACTGACGGAGTCGACATGCCTCAACTCGACACAGCTCGACTGGAGAGATGGATAACCGAAGTGGCCCGGCGTCATGACAGGATAGTCGGCCCCATGACATATGTGTTTTGCGATGATGACAAGATCATCGAAGTGAACCGCATGTTTCTCACACACGATTATTATACCGATATCATCACGTTCGACTACTCGCGTGGCCGCATGGTGAGAGGCGATATGTATATTTCGCTTGACACTGTAGCCTCAAATGCACAAGGGCTCAACGAGAAATATGAACGAGAACTACTGAGAGTTATAATTCATGGTGTGCTGCACCTGTGTGGCATAAACGATAAAGGCCCTGGCGAACGTGAAATAATGGAGCAGCACGAAAATGATGCTCTCTCACTTTTGGAGTCTGAAATATGAAATTCGACTATGATGTGATTGTGGTCGGCGCCGGTCATGCCGGATGCGAGGCAGCTCATGCGGCAGCCCGCCTGGGTGCATCGACACTGCTGATTACCATCGATATGAACAAGATAGCCCAGATGAGCTGCAACCCTGCCGTTGGCGGCATAGCCAAAGGCCAGATTGTGCGCGAGATAGATGCGCTCGGCGGCATGATGGGCATAGTCACCGACAGAGCATCAATACAGTTCAGGATGCTCAATCGCTCGAAAGGTCCGGCCATGTGGAGCCCCCGCGCCCAAGCCGACCGAATGGCTTTTTCGCTGACCTGGCGCGGCATACTCGAGAATACGCCCGGCCTGAACATGTGGCAGGATTCCGTCAACCGTCTTGTGGTTGAGGATGGCAGGGTAAGAGGAGTTGTCACAGCCCTCGGCGTAACGTTTACGGCGCAGAGTGTGGTGGTCACTGCCGGAACATTTCTCAATGGACTGATGCACACAGGCCCTGTGAAAATCGAAGGTGGACGTGTGGCTGAGCCTCCGGCCAGAGGGCTGACCGAACAGCTTGTGGAGCTGGGTTTCCGAGCCGACCGCATGAAAACCGGAACACCCGTGCGCATCGATGGGAGGTCGGTAGATTTCTCTCTCACCACACTCCAGGAGGGTGACAATGATGAACACAAGTTTTCTTATCTCCCCGAGGAAAAACGTGTGCTGCGTCAACGCCCTTGTCACACCGTCTACACCAATCCCGAGACACACGAAATATTGCGGCGCGGATTGCCAGAATCCCCCCTCTACAATGGCCAGATACGCAGCATCGGCCCACGCTATTGCCCCAGCATCGAAACCAAAATCGTCACCTTTGCCGATAAGAACGAACATCAACTTTTCCTGGAACCCGAAGGGGAGACAACCACAGAATATTATCTCAACGGCTTCTCCTCGTCGCTCCCCATAGCCATACAGTTTGAGGCGCTGCAGACCATACCCGCTCTCAAGAATGTTCAGCTCTTCCGCCCAGGCTATGCCATAGAATATGACTTTTTCGACCCGACGCAGCTTCACCACACGCTGGAGACAAAGCTCCTAAAGGGGCTCTATTTTGCCGGACAAGTCAACGGAACTACAGGCTATGAGGAGGCCGCCGGCCAGGGACTCATCGCCGGAATAAACGCTGCACTTGCCGTGAGGGGAGGGGAGGAGTTTACCCTTGCGCGCGACGAAGCTTACATAGGTGTGCTCATCGACGACCTGGTGACAAAAGGTGTCGACGAACCTTACCGCATGTTTACCTCAAGAGCCGAATACCGCATTCTGCTTCGCCAAGATGATGCCGATATGCGCCTCACTCCACGCGCCCATGCCATAGGCTTGGCCGACGATCATCGCTACCAACTCATGGCGAGCAAGCGCGCTCAGCGCGACGCTCTGATAGAGTTTGTGCGCACATATTCGGTGGGGATGCACGAGGCAAACGCATGTCTTGAGTCTTTGGGAGAGCAGCCGTTGAAACAAGGCGTGAAGCTCGAATCGCTGCTGCTGCGCCCGACAATTACACTCGGACTCCTTACCCGGAATATTCCGGCCCTTGCCCGGTTTATAGAAGACAATATTGAGACCGAGCGCCACGCCGAAATTCTCGAAGCGGCCGAAATATTGCTGAAATATCAGGGCTACATAAAGCGCGAACACGACAATGCCGCCAAACTTCACCGGCTCGAAAACCTGCGGCTCAAAGGGAAGATAGACTATAATTCTGTGAAAGCCCTCTCTACTGAGGCTCGCCAAAAGCTCTGCCGAATAGATCCCGAGACCGTGGCGCAAGCCTCAAGAATCCCCGGCATCTCTCCGGCCGACATAAATATACTGCTCTTACTCTTAGGACGATAATAATGGATTGTTCCACGTGGAACATTTATCTCACCCCATAAACTATCATGGAAACTTCAAATAACAAAAGTATGGAATATCTCAAGTCACGCATCCGCGACGTCTACGACTTTCCTCAGAAGGGGATAGTCTTCAAGGACCTCACCACACTCTTCAAGGATGCCCGCGGTCTCCACATCATCGGCTGGGACCTGTCTCAACTTTATCGCGACAAAGGTGTTACTAAGGTAGTGGGCATAGAGAGCCGTGGCTTTATCGGTGGCTCTATCCTGGCCTTTGAGCTCGGCGCAGGTTTCGTGCCCGTGCGCAAGCCCGGCAAACTCCCTGCCGACACTATCCAGGCGTCATATGACAAGGAGTATGGCAAGGATATAATCGAAATACATCGCGATGCCATCACCGAGGACGATATCGTGGTGCTCCACGACGATGTGCTGGCCACCGGAGGAACCATGGCTGCCGCCTACAATCTGGTGAAACAGATGAACCCGAAAAAGATCTACATCAATTTCATTATAGAGCTTTCGGCTCTCAACGGACGTGCCAATCTGCCGGCCGACGTCGAGGTGACTTCACTCATCAAGTATTAGTGTCACCGACAGCGTAGACTGTACCATCAAGCGGCCCGCAGGGAGCCGGTGGGGATAAGCCCCACGGCACTGCAGGCCGCTCTCTTTGCCATAAGCCTCTTTCCACTCAAACAAAACAGTCCCCCTCCCATGCCTAAACATCGCAAGTCAGCCGCCCTTGAAGAGAAGATCTCCATTCTCCCCGACACCCCCGGAGTCTATACCTACTACGACTCTGAAGGGACGGTGATATATGTGGGCAAAGCTAAAAACCTGAAGCGCCGCGTGAGCTCGTATTTCAACCGCACACACGACAGCCTGCGCACCAATCTCCTTGTGCGTGCCATTGCAGATATGAGCTATATCGTGGTGCCCACCGAGCAGGATGCACTCAATCTTGAGGCCTCGATGATAAAGGAGCATCAGCCCCGCTACAATGTGCTGCTCAAGGACGACAAATCTTATCCCTGGATTGTGGTGACCAACGAGCATTATCCGCGTGTCTTCATGACACGTGAACGTATCAAGGATGGCTCAAAATATTACGGCCCCTATACCGATGCAGGCTCAGCCCGAGCTACGCTCGAACTGATAAAACACCTTTATCCCATCCGCTCGTGTCGCCATCTCATCACTCCTGAGTTTATCGAGAAGGGGAAGGGCAGGCTCTGTCTGGACTATCATCTGAAGAGATGCGAGGGGCCATGCCGCGGCCTGGTGAGCAGTGAGAAATATAACGCCAATATAGAGCGCGTGAGGGCGATTCTGAGAGGCGATATATCCGAACTTCTCCAGCATCTGAGGAGCGAAATGGAGAAGCTGTCAGAGGAAATGCGCTATGAGGAGGCCCAGGAGCTGAAGGTGCAATACGACCTTATATCGCGCTACAGGGCCAAGAGTGTGATAGTGTCGCAGACGGTGGAGGATGTGGATGTATTTGGCATCTACGAAGAAGAGAGCGATGTCTATATAAACTATATGCACGTGAGGCGAGGGGCTGTGTCGAAGAGTGTGACGCTCGAGTATAAAAAGCGGCTCGACGAGACCAAACCCGAAATGCTGGCCTATGCCATGGCGGAAATATCGCGTCAGTTGGGCGTGGAATACTCCGAGGTGATAACGGCCATGGAGCCGGATGTAGAGATGCCGGGGGTGAAATTCACCATACCGCAGCGTGGCGACAAAGCCAAGCTGCTTGACGTCTCGGAGCGCAATGCCAAGCAGCATCACATCGACAAAGTCAAGACCTTGGAGAAGCGCGACCCCGGGGCGCGCACCGACCGTGTGCTGGAGCGCATAAAGAGCGACTTCCATCTCACCGAGCTGCCGCACCACATTGAGTGTTTCGATAACTCGAACATTCAGGGCACAAATCCGGTGGCATCGTGCGTGGTGTTCAGAGATGCTAAGCCATACAAGAAAGACTACCGCCATTTCAACATAAAAACCGTGGAGGGACCCGACGATTTTGCCTCAATGAAGGAGGTGCTCACGCGCCGCTACACACGCCTGATGAGCGAGGGCAAAGGATTGCCGCAGCTCATAGTGGTCGACGGTGGAAAGGGACAGCTCTCGGCCGCAGTTGAAGCCCTCGACGAGATGGGTTTGCGAGGCACGATCGCCGTTGTGGGCATTGCCAAGAGGCTTGAGGAAATCTACTTTCCCGGCGACTCAATCCCTCTGTATGTCGACAAGACATCCGAGACCCTCAAGGTGGTGCAGCATCTGCGCGACGAGGCTCACCGGTTTGGCATAACTCATCACCGCAACCGTCGCTCCAAGGGACAGACCGTCTCGGAGCTCGATGGCATTAAGGGAATAGGTGAGAAGACCCGCACGGCGCTCCTCACTACCTTCAAGAGTGTGAAGCGCCTCCGCGAGGCCGATCTCGACTCGATAGCCGAGGTCGTGGGACCCAGCAAAGCCTCCATAGTCTACGGCGCCCTGCACGGAGAATGAGAGGGAATTTGGAAATAGGAATGAAGAATAAGGAATGAGGAATAAGGAATGTCGTCCCATACGGGGGTAGTTTGCGACGTTATCCCAACATTATCGCCATCGGGGTGAGCCACGTGTTGCGGGTAGGATATGGCTCCATTCCGGCCCCGAGGCTCTAAAGAATTGGCCCCGCTACGGTCTGAGACTGTAGCAGGGCCTTCCACAGAGCGTCAGTGCAAGCTGCGCTTCCTGTTATTTTCTTATTTTTCAACGATTTCAGGGTAAAGGACAGTGGTAAGAAGACAGATAGAGGTAGTTATGCGACAACGAGATGGCTATTGTATGGGTCAAGCCGATGGCTGAAGGATAGTGCGAGGCTTGACGAGTAGCCGGGAAGCGACTCGTTGTCAGCGAGTTGTAGTAATGGAGTGGTTGAAAAATAAGCTGTTGTAGAGTTTATTTATTTTTTAGGAAGTGATTGATGATGGAGAGTGGAGACGGGTGTTTGTAGATGACGGGGGGACGAATAAGTACGATGCAGAGGTCTCAAAATGGTTGTCAGCCGTTCAGATACATCGGGCTTGCGGTTAAGAGTATGGCGCGCGCATAAGGCTGCCGGGGCTGCCTATGGGTTAGCCATAAGGATCAATTGGTGCGCTCTAAAATTTTTTGGATTAAAGTGTTGGCACTGGCGTTTCAGGGGGTGAGTTTGTGGGTCACATTGCAAAGGTATGATAATTAATGTTATAATCCAAACTTCCTTACTATCCTTAAGGATGGTAAGGAAGCAAATATTGAGTTTAACAATTCTGAAGCACAGAGTGTTAAACATTTAAAATTTTATCACTTTCCACGAGGAAAGGATGCGACCTATAAGCCCTGCCACTCCCTCCAGATCGAGTTTCAGGCCTGTGTTTTCCAGTATGCTCTTCACCTCGATCAGCGATAGTCCAAGAGCCCCGAGGGCTGTGATGTAGGGGAAGGCGGGGATGCTGTCAATGCCGCAAGCCTTGAGCCCGAGCGCAGATGATATGAGCATGGCGTCGACGGCCGTCAGTGCAAACAGAGCCGAATAGTAGGAGGTCAGTTTGGTGACTGTGCGACGCAGTCCGCGCGAAGTCAGTGTGTGGCCGTCGCGACGTGCGCGCCGCAGACCGCTGCATAGATCGGCAACCACTGCAGCCAGCACTCCCGTATAGCACACGGCAAGCACTGCGAGTACGATATGAATTGTATGTGTCATGGTGATGTGGATAAAATTTCCGCAAAGATATAAGGCAAATACAGCGAAAATAGTGGGATAATGCCGAGATTAAAGAAAAGACTTGAAAAATCTTTCTATGTTATTTATGAATCTTCGTTTTTTTCCAACCAGTCATTTAGCTCGCTAAACTCATGCTTGGTCAAAAGCAAATTTTCACAAATAACATTACGAAAAATTTACCAAGTCTTTTTTTTATCGTCACTAAATGTTTATATTTGCACAAAAATCCATTCTCATGAACTACAATTTTGACCTTGAGATAAACCGACGCGGCACCGGAGCCATGAAAACCGACGCCCTCACCACATTTTTCGGACGCGAGGATGTGGAGGCTCTCTGGATAGCCGACATGGACTTTGCCGTAGCGCCCGAGATAACGCGTGCGCTGGCCGGACGCTTTGCCCATGCCATCTATGGCTACTCGGCAGTGCCCGAGAGCTACTGGGATTCGATAATCGACTGGCTCGCCACTCGCCACAACTGGAAGGTGGATCGCGCCGATCTCATCTATGTCAACGGAGTGGTGAAGGGGATTGGTTTCCTCATCAATTATTTCACATCGAAGGGCGAGAAGATACTGATTCAGCCTCCAGTCTATCACCCCTTCCGCCGCCTGATAGAGGAGAATGGGCGTGAGTGCGTGTGCTCGCCGCTGAAGCGCACCGCCGATGGGTACACCATGGATCTCGACGACCTTGAGCGATGTTTCCGCGAGGAGCGCCCGGCTATGATGATACTGTGCAACCCCCACAACCCCATAGGGCTGCAGTGGAGCCGCGAGACACTGGCCACCGTAGCCCGTCTGGCCAAGAAGTATGGCGTAAAAGTGATCTCCGACGAGATCCACGGCGACCTCGTGCTGTGGGACAAGCCCCATATCCCGTTTCTCGAGGCCTGTCCCGAAGCCGCCGAGGTAGGCATAGCTCTCGGAGCACCCTCCAAGACCTTCAATATTCCCGGCTTGTCGAGCTCATGGATAGTGATAAAATCGGAAGAGCTGAAGAAAGGATTTTTCCACTGGATGGAGGCAAACGAGTTTTCAGAGCCTACATTCGTGGCCACTATAGCCACAGAGACAGCCTACCGCTACGGCGAGCCCTGGCTCAACGAAGCAATGACCTACATAGAGGAAAATATCAAGGCCGTCGAGGAGTTTTGCGCCTCGCAGATGCCCGTGATAAAACCCGTGCGGCCCGAAGCGTCGTTTCTGGTGTGGCTCGACTGCCGCGAGTTGGGGTTGCCTCACGACCAGCTGGTGGATCTTTTTGTCAACAACGCCCACCTGGCTCTCAACGACGGAGCTATGTTTGGCGAGGAGGGCTCAGGCTTCATGCGCTTCAATGTCGCATCGCCCCGCCATGTCGTGATGCGCTGCCTTGGCAGGCTTGCAGAGTGCATAAATCACGACCGATGTCAGAAAATAGACTCCCGTGAGAATCCATAGCGGCACGTAGCAGTCGCTCACGTCGCTCAGGAGCGCTCCGTTTGAGTTTATGTGCACAAACCCTTCCACTCCCCATGTGGCGGGCACAACGTCGCTCAAGGCCTTCCAAAAGGGCGAGAAGGCATATCGCGGCCAGGTCAGTCCGGAGAGAAACAGGAATATCACCGAGGTAAACACTATGAGCACCATCGAGGTCTCGCGCTCGCGCACGAAAATCTGGATGGTCTGCCCCAAAAACGCAGTGGCCAGGAGCATCACGAAAATAAAGGGCATATAGTCGGCAAACGCGCCGTGGCTGGGCAGATCGAACATGCGCGGCACTATGGCCATCACATAGTAGGCCATGGGCAGGTAGAGCAGCACATAGCAGGCAGCGCGCCCCAGCACTGTTGCTACGGGGCCGGCCGAGGTCTCGTAGGGGTCAACCCCGTCGGGATTGCGGCGACGGCGGTCGCGGCGGGTGCCAAAAATCATGGTTATGCCCATGAGCATGCCTTGCTGAAGGATGAGAATGACAATGCCGGGGATTATAAACGACGCAAAGCCCTGGGCTGTGTCGCCGATGACATTGGCCTGGGTATTGACCGGCAGACCTGAAACTACGGTCGACAGTATTCCTCCGGCCGACGCCACGCGCCGAGCCGTCAGAGTGGTGGCCTCGTGCATCTGCACATCTGTAAGCGCCAGCAGTATCTGGCGATAGCGCAGCAGCAGCGACATATCCTGATAGTATGAGACCACAGCCTGCTCGCCCGAGCCTATACAGCGGGCATAGTCGGCGGGAATCTCCAGTATGGCATAACACTTTTTCTCGGCCCAAGCACGCCGAGCCTCGGGCATATCGGCAGCATAGCCGGCTATGCGGACAGACTGTGTGGCATCGATGGTGCGCACCAGTTCGCGGCTCTCGGCCGTGCGCGAGTGGTCTACCACCACGGTGTCTATCTCCTTCACCACCTCCGGATTGTAGATGAGCGTATAGATGATGGGATAGCTCAGAGGGAGCACGAAGAAGAACAGGAGCACACCGATGTCGGTGAAACACAACCACATCTCACGCCTCCACACTCTGAATAAGTCGTTAAGCCATTTCATTTTGAATTCTGCAGGGGGTTAGGGCACATAGACCGGGTTGAGACACTTTTTCTTGAGCCTCCACAGCCCCAGCAGCGGCACGAGCATCATTGCCAGCATGGCCGCATAGTAGAGCCGTGAGTAGTAGAGGGGCAGGCCGTTGAGCGCCTGGTCTATGTAGATCAGGAAATACCAGCGCACCGGCAGGATGTAGGCGAAGATGCCGATGGCGCCATACATTTTGTCGACCGGAAACGAGAACCCGGCTATCGAGAAGGCCAGGATGCCGCTGAGGCTGACGATGATGAGCGATAGGCGCATGTTGGGCACACACTCCACAGCCACCAGCGCGTAAGCCTGGCTGGAGAGCACCAGGAGCACCATGGCCAGAATCATGTGCCAGGCCGGGCAATGCATAGGGAAGTTCAGAAAGCCGAACATCACAGCCTGTATCCCCACGCCCATCACTGAGAACATTACGGCCTGTGGCAGCAGCTTGCCGACCACAGCCTTCAGCATCGAGCCCCCGGCAGCCTCAAGCCATCGGGGCGACGTGTGCCACTTTATTTCCGAAGTGATGGAGAACACCGTCACCACCATTACCAGCAGCGACAGCAGCCCACCCAAAAACGAGGGTGAGAGATAGATGGAATAGTTGGTGCAAGGGTTGCCTATGGGGTGAGTGTCGAGCCTGACGGGCATTATCATAGATGTGCCCCCTATGATGTTGCTCAGGCCAGTGGAGGCCAGTGTAGTCTGCACTATGGAGCCCGAAGTGGTGACGGCAACTGTCTTGAAGCCCTTGAACGACAGTGTGCCGGGCACATAGATGCTCATATTGCTGTAGAACGACAGCGTGGGGGTGCGTCCGCTCAGCGCATCTTGCTGAAAAGATTCGGGGATATAGAAGAAGCCATACGACTCCCCGGTGCGCACCTTGCGGAGCGCCTCGTGGAAGCTCTCGTCCTTAAAGGCAATGTCGATTAGCTCCGAGGCATCGAGCGAGCGCGTGATGCGGCGCGACATGGCCGAGTGGTCGCGGTCGACCACCGACACGGGTATCTTTAGCGGAAGTCCCTCGTGCATGAGGTCGAGAAAGAAAAACGCACCCGCCAGCGGCACAATCACCATCATGAAGATGTATATCCTGCGCTCACATAGTTTGCGTATGCCATATTTCAGACTACTTTTCATATATCACAGTCATTCCGGGGCGGAGTTCGGGTATGGAGTCGAGAGTGCGTGCTTTGATCTGGAAGGTCTTAGAGTCCCACTGACCCACGCTCTTAGTGGCCTGCCAGGTGGCATAGCTGCCCATGTCGCGCGAGTAGTAGATGCGTGCTTTGACCTTCTTCTTGTCGAGGGCGGGAATCATGATCTCGATTTCGCCCCCCAGGGGCATATCTTTCAGCAGATCCTCGCGCACGTTGAAGGTCACCCATTTGTCGTCGAGGCATAGCAGGCTCATCAGCGGAGCGCCGAGCATTACCAGTTCGCTCTCCTCGGGATAGATCTGGTCTATCTGGCCGTCGCGCGGGGCGGTGAGATACTGGTCTTCGAGCACACTTTCCACCTCGGCCACGCCCCCTTTGGCCACATTCACCATGGCTGCGGCGCTCTCCTTGTCCTGTCGCTGGGCACCCTGGCGTGCCAGGCTCAGCTGCGAGAGAGCAGCGCTGTGGGCAGCCTTGGCGGCATCGAGGGCAGCCTTGGCCTCGTCGCGTTTCTGCTCGGACACCACACCCTCCTTAAACAGATTTTCGATGCGGGTGTAGGTCTTCTGCGCTATGGTCAAGGCAGCCTCAGCCTGAGCCACCATGTCGGTGGCTGCGGCTATGATCTGCGAGCGTGTGCCCTCGTCAATCTTGTTTTCCTGAGTGCGGGCCACTGTCTCCATCCCCTGGGCCTGCATCAGCTTTGCCTCGGCCAGTGAGGAGTGTATGTGGACCAAGGTGTCCCCCTTGCGCACCATATCCCCCTCTCGTACATAGAACTTCACCACGCGCCCGGGCAGCTTGCCCGATATGCGCACCGAAGTGGCGTCGGCCTGACCCTCGACTATCTCGTCGGGATGGTTCATAAACACGAATCCGATTATGGCAAGGACGATGACGGCCACGACCACGAGGCCCATCGCAAAGAGCAGCACACGATTTTCTTTCTGCTCCTGAGTCTGCTGGGTATTGTTATCTTTCATAGAGCTTATTGAATTTCAGATACAGAGAGTGTGCCGAGCACCTTGGCCAGATACACGTCGCACAGATACAGGTCGATGCGGGCATCGATATCCTCGCTGTGGGCCTTGAGCCAAGCCGTCTGAGCCTCCATCACGTTGTCGACGGTCATCACGCCGTCGCGAAATCCCACGGTGGCACAGCGCAGATTCTCGTCGGCCTCCCGGAGGTTTGACATGGTCATGGTATGGGTCTTCACGGCCTCGCGAGCCTTGAATGATGCCTGGCTCACCTGCAAGTCTATCATCTCGCGGGCATTCTCGAGCTCCATGCGCAGGGCGTTGGTCTGAGCCTTGGCAGCACGCAGCTTGTTGTAGTTGCCTCCCCAGTGCCATAGGGGCACAGTGAGCATGGCGCCCACCGAGAAGGCGCCGTTGAAGCGCTTTTTGAAGCCGTCATACAGATTGGGATTGGAGAAGGAATATGCTCCCACCAGCGCCAGATTGGGCATCATGGCCGAGCGGGCCACGTTTTCCTTCTGGCGGTAAATCTGTATGCCCAGCTCAAGCTGCTGCAGATCGTAGCGGCGGTCGTAGACGGCCTGCATGTCGACGGGCGTATCGTCCAGGGCCTCGCGGCTGAGGGTGTGGACATCGATCTGCTCGGCATCCTCGTCGGCCACGGTGTAGGGTGTGTGTATGGGGAATCCGCACAACTGCGCCAGCGCCATGCGGCACAGCTGCAGGCCGTTGTCAACCTTTGTGAGGTCTACCTTGGCCGAGTTGAGCTTAACGTCGACCGAGAGCTGGTCGCGCCGAGTGGCCACCCCCTCGCGCACCATCAGCGACACATTGTGACTCAGAGTGTCCAGCAGATTCACATAGCTCACCGCCAGGCGCTGCTTGGCCTTGAGCGACACCAGCTGCCAGTAGGCGGCGTCGACGGCATAGACCACATCGCGTGCCTGATTGGAACGCTTGGCGCGTGCCAGCTCTTCGGCATAGCCGGTGATTTTGTTCATGGCCACGATCTTGCCACCCATAAATATGGGCTGGGTCAGGGTTATGGCTCCGAAAAACACATTGTGGATATCGTAGGTCAGCGCCTCCTTGGGCAGATAGGCCACCTGCTCGGGCACCGGATTGCCATTGACCACGAGGGGCTCTCCCGTCATGGGATTTTTGGCCAGCTGAAACTCATAGCCCTGTTTCTCCAGGTCGAAGGTCTTCACCGGCAGCAGCTGGTCGGAGTCAAACATGGAGAGTTCCTTCTGGTTGTACATATATCCGCCGGCAAAGTCGATGGCGGGCAGATATGCGGCAAAGGCCTCGTCTTTCTGATAGCCGGCGGCGCGTATATCCTCGGCCATCTGTCTGAGCAGCTTATTGTTGCTCATGGCCAGCTGGCGGCATTGCTCAAGCGTGAGCACCGAGCCGGGCTCGACAAGGTCGTCGGCCTGGGTGGCGGCAAGGGAGGAAAACGTGACCGAAAGGGCAGATAATAATGTGACGGATAGCGCTTTCAGGCGGAGGTTCATAATAAGGTCTGTGTTAAAACGTGATTCAGACGCAAAATTAGCCGATTTCACCGAAATTTTTTATAACGGTAAGGCCGGTAAAATGGTCTCTTTCACGTATAACACTTTACCTTGGCAAGATGTTCGGCGTTCTTTCTCTGACGTCGAGGCCTGAGGGTGCCTGGTATATCCTGAGGCCGAAGCGGCTCACCGAGGCAAACACATGGTCCATCACCGAGGCCTGGAAGTGTTCGTAGGGTTTCCACGAGGTGAGGGTGGTGAAGAGATAAAGATCGATGGGGATGCCCGTGTTGGTGGGCTCGAGCTCGCGCACCATGCAGGTCATGCCCGGCGAGCTATTGAGCTGGGGCAGGGTGGAGATATAGTGCTCCAGATAGTGGCGGAAGAGTGTGAGGTTTACGTACTGGCGGTCGGGGTCGAGCCGGCGTCCCCACTCCTCGGTCTTAAGCGCCTCGATCATCTCTCTGGGGCAGAAGCCCACCGAATTCACATCGATGGTGATCGAGCGGTTCATGCGGCGGCCTCCGGAGTCGGTCATGCCGCGCCAGTTCTGAAACGATTCGCTCACCAGCGAGTAGGGGGGCACGGTGACTATGGTGTTGTCGAAATTCTGCACCTTTACGGTGGTGAGCCCCACTTCGAGCACTGTGCCGTTGATATTGCGCGAGGGCACAGTGATCCAGTCGCCCGGGCGGAGCATATCGTTGAGCGTGAGCTGCACACCGGCCACCACACCCATTATCGAATCCTTGAACACCAGCATTAACACCGTGGCGGCGGCTCCCAGGCCGGTGATGATGGTGAGCGGGTTCTTGTCGGCAAGGATGGATATCACTATAATCACACCGATCGAAATCGAGATTATCTGGAGCATCTGCAGGATGCCGCGCAGCGAGGTGACACGCCCCGATGAGTTGGCCACCAGCAGCTCGTAGAGAGCCAGCAGAAGGCGGTTCACCATATGGATCACGGCGGCCACTACGGCTATTCGGCACCCCACCTGGACTATGGTGAAGAGGGTGTGAAAGCGCGACAGTGAGGGTGGGAGAGCCGCGCCCAGTATCATCACAAACACCAGCTCGGCCACCACACGCAGCAACTGCGGGTTGAACAGTATGTCGTCCCATTTGGCCTCGGTGTAGTGTGTCACCTTCAGAAGCATGGGTATGACCACACGTGACAGCAGCACGTAGACTACCCAGGGGATCAGAACTGATATGGAGGCCGACAGGATAGTGGACCACAGTGTCAGCTGAGCCGGGTCAACTCCCCATCCGGCCAGTAGCGATAGGATTTCGTCGTAGAACATCGGTGTGCAGTAGTTTGAGAAATCCGGGTATGCCGAAACTGGCTTCGGCATACCCGGAATGTTTTGACGGTTAAAAAGTAGATGATTGCTCTCACAAGCTCCATTCGGCTCCGTCGCGGGTGTCTTTGACGGTGAATCCGAGGGCTGCGAGGCGGTCGCGTATCAGGTCGGATGTGGCCCAGTCTTTCTGAGCCTTGGCCTTGCTTCTCATTTCGAGCAGAAGGTCAACAGCGCCTTCAAAGGGCTTGAGTGCGTCGGCATCGGCGCCTCCGCTGACGCCTCCCTGCTCGGTGCGTATGCCGAGGATATCGACCAGGAATGTGTCGAATATATCCTTCAGCTCGTCGATGTCGGCCTGAGTGGCAGTGGCTTTGCCATCCTTCACCTGGTTGACCAGGCGCAGGGCATCAAAGAGAGTGGCTATGAGCACCGGAGTGTTGAGGTCGTCGTCCATGGCCTCGTAACAACGCTCGCGGATGCCGCTTACGTCGATTGTCGAGGTCTCTGACGGCTTCAGCTCCTGCAGTCGGCGGTAACCCTCGATCATTCTCTGCAGAGCCTTCTCGGAGGCTTGCAGAGCCTCGTTTGAGAAGTCGACTGTGCCGCGATAGTGGGCCTGGAGAATGAAGAAACGGATTGTCATGGGCGAATATGCCTGGGTGAGCAGTGGGTGTGTGCCGTTGAAAAACTCATCGAGCGTGATGAAGTTGCCCAGGCTCTTGCCCATCTTCTTGCCGTTGATGGTTATCATGTTGTTGTGCATCCAGTAGCGCACGGTCTCGTGGCCGTTGTGAGCCATCGACTGGGCTATCTCACACTCGTGGTGGGGAAACATCAGGTCCATGCCGCCGCCGTGAATATCAAAGGTCTCGCCCAGGTATTTCTCGCCCATGGTTGAGCACTCCAGGTGCCAGCCGGGGAATCCTTCGCTCCAGGGCGAGGGCCAGTGCATTATGTGCTCGGGGGCAGCCTTTTTCCAGAGAGCAAAGTCGGCGGGATTGTGTTTCTCGCTCTGGCCGTCGAGCGCACGGGTAGTGGCATAGAGCTCCTCGATGTTTCGGCCCGAAAGCTTGCCGTAGCGGTGGTCACGGTTGTATTTTGGTACGTCGAAATAGACCGAGCCCTCCGAGATGTAGGCATAGCCGCTGTCGAGAATCTTCTTGATATACTCAATCTGCTCTATGATATGGCCCGAGGCGTGAGGCTCGATGGAGGGGGGGAGTACTCCCAGAGCCTCCATGGCCTTGTGGTAGCGTGTCAGATAGTGCTGCACCACTTCCATAGGCTCGAGCTGCTCGAGGCGGGCCTTCTTGGCAATCTTGTCTTCACCCTCGTCGGCGTCGTGCTCCAGGTGTCCCACATCGGTGATATTGCGCACATAGCGCACCTTGTAGCCCAGATGGGTGAGGTAGCGGAAGAGGATATCAAAAGTGATGGCCGGACGTGCGTGACCCAGATGGCCGTCGCCATAGACTGTGGGGCCGCACACATACATCCCCACGCGCCCCTCGTGGATGGGCCGGAAAGGCTGTTTGGTGCGCGACAGGGTGTTGTAGATGGTCAGGTTGTTGGGACGAATGTCAGCCATAGTCAATTGTTTTATCAGGCGTTGCCCCCGTTGATGAAGGGGTTGGGGATTTCGCCGGCGCCGCCGTTGCCCATGGGACGTTTGGGACGGATTTCGCCGAATGTAGCCTCATATTTCTTGACGTTCTCCATGAGGGCGCCAAGAAGGTTTTTGGCGTTCTCGGGGCTCATGATGATGCGGCTCTGCACCTGTGCCTTGGGCATATTGGGCGACATGGCTATGAAGTCAACGAAAAATTCGTTGGGGCCGTGGGTGATGACGGCGAGGTTTGAGTAGATTCCCTTGGCCACCTCAGGGGTGAGCTCTATTTTGATTTCGTTCTGTTCAGGTTTCATTGTGTATTTGTTTTGTTTAATGGTTTGTGTTTCACTGTTTTTCTGCCACATATATGGAGCATGCTCCAAAGCAGAGGGTGATGGTGCGCGCCGAGGCAAAGCCGGCCTCGGTGAGCAGTCGGGTCATCTCGCCTCCCTGCGGCACTGCGGCTATCGACTCGGGCAGGTAGCTGTAGGCCCTTACGTCTTTCGACACCATGCGCCCGGCCAGCGGGATGATGTGGCGGGTGTAGAGGTGGTAGAAGGGTCGCACCAGAGGCGATGTGGGTGTGGAGAGCTCCAGAATCACCAGCCTACCCCCGGGGCGAAGCACCCGCCACATGGCTCGGAGGCCGCGGGGGATGGAGGCGAAATTGCGCACTCCGTAGGCGCAGATGGCGCCGTCGAAGCTCTCTGCCTCAAACGGGAGCTCCAGGCAGTCGGCCTGCCGGAGGGTTATCTGGCATCCGGCGGGAAGAGCCGAGCGGGCCACTTTGTCGCGCCCTATGGCCAGCATTCCTTCGGAGAGGTCTATGCCCACCACCTCGGGGGTGGCGTTCAGGGAGGCCAGCTTTATGGCTATGTCGGCCGTGCCGGTGGCAATGTCGAGCACTCGACTGTAGCGGCTTGCAGGAGCCAGGAGCTTCACGGCCCGGCGGCGCCAGCTGTGGTCCATGCCCAGGGTCATGGCGCGGTTCATGAAGTCGTAGGCCGGAGCGATGGAGTCAAACATTTCTCTCACCTGCTCCGTCTTGCCGCGGTCTCCTCCGTAAGGGGTGATCTGCTCTACCTCCACCAGTCTCAGCTATCAGAGATTCAGATTGTTGAGGCAATCGAGCACGTTGTTGGCAATGCGGTCGGCCAGATGCTCCTCGGGGGCCTTCACAAACTTCTGGCCAGTGATGTGCTCGTAGAGCTCGATGTAGCGCTCCGACACTTCCTCGCAGAAGGCATCGGTCATCTCGGGCACCTTCTGGCCTTCCTTACCCATGAATCCGTTGGCCATGAGCCACTCGCGCACAAACTCCTTTGAGAGCTGACGCTGGGGCTCGCCCTTGGCCAGACGCTCCTCATAGCCATCGGCATAGAAGTAGCGCGAGGAGTCGGGGGTGTGAATCTCGTCGATGAGAATCACCTTGCCGTCGCGCAGGCCGAACTCATATTTTGTATCCACCAGAATCAGCCCCTTCTCGGCGGCCATCTCAGAGCCTCTCTTGAAGAGGGCGCGAGTGTAGGCGGCCATGGTGTCAAACTGCTCGGCGGTCACAATGCCCTGAGCTATGGCATCTTCGCGCGAGATGTCCTCGTCGTGTCCGGCCTCGGCCTTGGTGGTGGGGGTGATGATCGGTTCGGGGAAACGCTGGTTTTCCACCATCCCTTCGGGGAGCTTCACGCCGCAGATTTCGCGCACGCCGTTCTTGTAGGCACGCCAGGCGCTTCCGGCCAGATAGCCGCGGATTATCATCTCAAGGCGCAGCCCCTCACACCGGCATCCTACGGTCACCATGGGGTCGGGCACGGCTATCTTCCAGTTGGGGACAATGTCGGCGGTAGCGTCGAGCATATGGGCGGCTATCTGATTGAGAGCCTGTCCCTTGTAGGGTATTCCCTTGGGCAGTATGACATCGAAGGCCGATATGCGGTCGGTGGCCACCATGACAAGAAGATCGTCGCCTATGCTGTATACGTCGCGCACTTTGCCGTGATACACTGCGGTCTGGCCGGGAAAATTGAAATCGGTGTTTACCAGTGTTGTCATTTTTGAGAATGTTGGTGTGATGGGGATATGGAAAAAAGAGGGTGCGGAGAGTTGATGCAAAATTACGGAATTATCCCGAATTAACGAAAACTTTTTGAGGATGTGGGGAAATTTCAGTAAATTTGCATAACAAAGAAAGAAATATGGCAACCCCGATTAAAGCAGTGCCTATTCTTACCGGCGAACTGGCTGAGGATTTCATTCTTAGAGCTGAAGAGAATGAAAGAAAGCCTCGAAAGGAAATTTCACCCGAACGACAGAAGGAAATCTCCGACTTTCTAAGACGTTCCAAAGAATATGTGCCATCATGGAGAAGGCAATAAGCATGCCTCTTGTAAATCTGCTTTATCTGAGAATGAAGATCTCCGTACAAGAATGTATTTCTGCGACCTCTTGGATTAGTCATATTCGCCCCAGAGTTCCATTACTTTTAGCTCCAT
Source organism: Muribaculaceae bacterium (assembly GCA_023664185.1). Taxonomy (GTDB): domain Bacteria; phylum Bacteroidota; class Bacteroidia; order Bacteroidales; family Muribaculaceae; genus Duncaniella. The sequence goes on along the minus strand of JAMPGA010000001.1, from coordinate 292,736 downwards.
GTATATTGTATCAGCCAGAAAATACCGTCCGTCGACGTTTTCGAGCGTGGTGGGGCAGCGTGCGCTGACCTCGACGCTCAAAAATGCCATAGCCACCGGGCGTCTGGCCCACAGCTATCTCTTTTGCGGATCGAGAGGCGTGGGCAAGACTTCGTGTGCGCGCATTTTTGCCAAGACCATCAACTGCCTTAATCCCACCGCCGACGGTGAAGCCTGCAATGAGTGTGACTCCTGCCGGGCCTTCAACGACGGCAACTCAATGAATATCATCGAGCTCGATGCCGCATCTAACAACGGTGTGGATGATATCCGCCAGTTGGTCGACCAGGTGCAGACACCACCCTCTACGGGTAAATACCGTGTGTTTATAGTCGATGAGGTCCACATGCTCTCGGCTGCGGCCTTCAACGCTTTCCTCAAGACCCTTGAGGAGCCGCCGAGCTACGTGATCTTCATCCTGGCCACTACCGAGAAGCACAAGATTATCCCCACCATACTGTCGCGTTGTCAGATATACGACTTCAACCGCATCACCGTTACCGACATGGTGGAGCACCTGCAGTTTGTGGCACAGCAGGAGGGGATTTCGGCCGAGCCGGCAGCCCTGAGCGTCATAGCCCGCAAGGCCGACGGCGCCATGCGCGATGCCCTCTCCATATTCGACCAGGTGGCGGCATCGTCGAGAGGGCAGATCACCTACCAGTCGGCCATCGACAATCTCAATGTGCTCGACTACAACTATTACAACCGTCTTCTGGAGTGCTTTCTGGCCGGAAAGACTCTGGAGACATGGCTTATATACAAGGAGATACGCGATCGTGGTTTCGACTCACACTTCTTCCTCACCGGCCTGGCCGACTACATGCGCGATCTCATGGTGGCCATGAGTCCCAGCACCATCACTCTGCTCGAAGCCGACGATGAGGTGAAGGCGCAAATGGCTGCGATGGCCTCGAAGTGTTCGCCCGACTTTATATACCGGGCCATGAATCTCTGCAACGAGGCCGATATAAACTGGCGCACGGCATCAAACAAGCAGTTCCTCACGGAGCTGACATTGGCCCGGATATGCCAATTGTCAAGCCCCTCCCAAGGCAATAGCGGCGATGGGAAGGGGCCGTTACAGAAAATAGCCGCCACACCTGCCGATGCTCCAGCACCTCGGCAGCAACCTCAACAATCTCAGCCACAATTTCAGCCCCCGTCTCAGCCTAAATCCACAGCTCCTACACCGCAGGCACCCCCGGTGGCTGTGCCTCCGGCACCCCCGGTGGCAAGGGGTACACGCACGGTCAAGCCGGCCGTGGCGCGCGGATTCTCGCTGCGCGACGATGCGCAGGGCTCTAATGCTGCAGGCTTGGCGCAGTCTGGCTCCCAGACCACCTCGGCCGCAATGGCTGCGCAGCCGCGCACATCTTCTTTCACTCCGCAGCAGCTCAACAAAATCTGGCAGGAGTATATCGATGCCAATCCCACACATCATATCCTGGTCAACACGATGAGGGCATCATTCCCCGTGCTCACCGAAGGGTTTACCTACAAGGTGATGATCGAAAATGTGAAGCAGCAGGAGGAGCTGAGCCGTGCGCTGCCGGAGATTCTCAAGAAGCTGCGCGACACACTCTCCAACGATCTGATCAATATAGAAGTGGAGATGAACCAGGGGGAAGCCTCGCCCCACACCTGGAATGAACGCCAGGTGCTCGACCATATGTCGGGCACAAACCCTATGCTCAAGGATCTGATATCAGACTTCGGACTTACGATTGGGTAGATACGTGAGTGTGCAGGCGTGGTCGGGGTTGAGAATAGTCTCTGCTGCCCAGGCAATGTCGGCCGGAGTTATGGCGCGGTAACGAGCCACTCGCTCGTTTACGTCCTCGCCGTGCAGCTCGGCCAGAGCCAGTGACTCGGCCCTGCCCAGATAGCTCATGGAGGCAAATTCACTGTTGCTCACATAGCGGTTCACAGCGCGTGTCACCTCGTTTACCGTCACACCGTCGGGCCACTCGGCCGATGCAATATGGCAAAGTGCCGATGCCTCCCTGACAAGGATATCGGCCGCTTCGGCTGTGTGGCTCTCCATCCCCTCGGCCATCTGAGCTCGGAGCATCAGGAAACCGCCCTCCTCATCACCCGAGATAGAGGCGTCGGCCTCGGCAAAGATAGGATTGCTGCCAAGAATGCGCACATAGAAGCGCGACGAGCGCCCCGAGGCCAGAATGTCGGTGAGAAGATCACCCTCGATATAACCGCGTGCACCATAAGGTGGCATCGGATAGGCCACAACTACCATTGCGCGGGGCACATCGCCGGTCACTATGGTTGAGCGTGGAGCCGTGATTTCGGGTTCTGGAAGCCATGTGCGCCGGGCTATGTCACGCCTGGGTATGTCGCCATACCATTTTTCCACCTGGCGTCGACATTCGTCGAGGGTGATGTTGCCGCTCACGGCCAGTATGGCATTGTTTGGGGCGTAGTGGGTGTAGAAGAAGTGTTTCACATCGTCCATCGTCACCCGCTCGATATGCGAGGGGTCAATGCCTATAGTGGGCCAGCGGTAGGGATGGGTGGTGTAGAGCATCTGGCGCAGCTTGTGATAGAGGTCGCCGTAGGGGCGGTTGAGGTGGGTCTGCTTGAACTCCTCGATCACCACCGAGCGCTGCACCTCAAGGCTCTGCAGCGAGAATGCCAGCCCCAGCATGCGGTCGGACTCCAGCCAAAGCAGCGTCTCGAAGTTTACGGCCGGAGCCACATCGTAGAAGTTGGTGAAATCCCCACCGGTCGAGGCATTGTTTATGCCTCCCACACGCCCTATCTCGGCATCGAAGTCAGGAATATTTACCGAGCCTCCAAACATCAGATGCTCGAACAGGTGAGCCAGTCCGGTAAGATCAGGGTTCTCGTCGCGCGAGCCCACATCATAGAGCGTGTCCACAGCCACCATGGCCGTGGTGGGGTCATAGTTGTGGACCACCCGCAGTCCGTTGTCGAGAGTAAAGCGTGTATAGTCTATCATGGCTTTATGCAAAAAATCGAACAAAGTTAACCATTTTTCGGCTTATAGACGGCCAAAAATGTAAAACATCCTCATTATTAACACAAACGAATGAAAAAAAAGAGAAAAGATTTGCAAAATTACGTGAAATGTATGTATATTTGCACATCCCTCTTTCGGGATACTATGATGAACCAACACCAAAATTTATAATTCATACATCAATCTCAATCAATGAAAACCCTCGTCGACCAGATTTCAGCAGGCTTTGAGGCCTTCGTGAAAGACGCAACAGCCCAGGTTGAGGCAGGCAACAAGGCTGCCGGTGCCCGCGCACGCAAAGTATCACTCGAACTCGAGAAACTTCTCAAGCAGTTCCGCAAGGATTCCATCGCTTCTACAAAGTAAGCTCCTACGGTAAAACCTGACAACGAAATAAATGCCCGAAGCAAAATTGCATTTGCTTCGGGCATTTATTTCGTTGAGAATTCTCTGACATACGCCCCTGTAGGGGCATTATTACAAAAGACTTGGTGATTGAGAATTGAGGCGGTGAGCTGTTTTCCCCATCTCTTGACGCCCAACCTCGAAGAGGTGTAAATAATTATAGCCCTCCACCTTGGTATGGGGTCAGAATGATGTCATGTGAAACGGCCTCTCCGAGGCTTTCTATTACTGGGCTGGAGAGTTAATTCTCAATTCTTACTTCGTCACGGTGACGTTTTCGACAATGGCGTTGATAATGTTTGAGGTGTCGAATGTGGCGTCGGGGGCTGTGGCCTGGATGTCGCGGAAGGTGAAGTTGCGCAGAGTGTAGAAGTTGTTCTTGCGATCCTTGTAGAAGTCGCGTGTACATTTGAGGTCGCCGTTGATAAAGGTGACATTCTCAACACCCGAGGGGGGCATGGGGTCGCGGTCTACCTTGTCGAAGAACTGTGTCCAGGTCTGCACCTCGATGGCATTGCGCACGGTGCCTTTGGCGCCGTCGATAAACACGTTGCGGTATTGCTGCGGGGTGTCGGGGCGCATCTTGAAGAGGAGCACATGGTAGGTGCCGTTAAACTCGCAGTCTTTCATGATGACGTTTGAGCAGTTCCAGGCTTCGCTGCCGAAGGTGACACCGGCGTTTGTCTTGCCGAAGCGGCATTTCTCGATAATGACGTTGGTGACGGGACCATTGCCGGCTATGGTGTCGACATATGTGCCTTTGCCACCCTTCAGACACACGGCATCGTCGTTGACGTTCATGTAGCAGCGGCTCACCAGCACGTCGTTGCACACGTCAAGGTCGATGGCGTCGGTACTGGGACCTTTGGGGTAGCCGTCGGTGGGTGCGAGGATGGTGACGTCGAGATATTTGATGCGTGAGCAGTTGTAGAGGTGGTTGGTCCAGAAGCCGGAGTTGACCATGTGGATGCCGTGGACGGTGACATCCTTGGAGTTTGACACATAGAGCATGCGTGGACGCAGAGCTTCGAGGTTGGTGCACTTGCGGTTCACCTTGCGGCGCAGCCAGAACTCGTCGTAGAAGCGGTGGCCATTGCCGTCGATGGTGCCCTCGCCGGTTATCGAGAAGCCATCCACGCCGTCGGCGTTGACCAAGGCTGCAAAATAGTCGATGGTCTGGCCTTCGAGGCGAGTCTTGATTATCTGATAGTGAGTTATGGCGTCGCTACCCTTGAGCTTTCCACCCTTGAGTATGTGCAGGTGTGTGCCGGGCTTGAAGAAGAGTGAGCCGCTCAGGAAAGTGCCTTCGGGAATTACTATCACACCGCCGCCGTTGGCTGCAGCCAGGTCGATCACTTTCTGTATGGCCTCGGTCTGAATCATGGTCGAGTCGGCGGCCGAGACACCGTGGTCTGTTATTACATACTGCTGTCCAAGGGTTGAGAGGGCTGGGGCGTTGGAGTCGTTAAACCAATCGCTCACGGGTGAGCCGTCGGGAAAAGTAGTGAACTTGGCTTGGGCTGCCAGGGTGGCTGCCAGAGCCAGTCCGAGGGTGAGATGGCGTAGTTTCATGGTTAGATGGTATGGTGGTTAAGAATTTTGTTTAGTCTTGAAGGCCAGTGCATATAGGCGCATCTGCTTGAGCATGGCCAGCAGGCCGTTGGAGCGTGTGGGCGAGAGGTTTTCGCTCAGGCCTATATCGTTTATGAAGTGGAGGTCGGCGTTTATCACCTCGTCGGGGGTGCGGTCGTCGAGCACTTTCACCAGCAAGGCTATAATGCCCTTCACAATCATGGCGTCAGAGTCGGCTTCGAAGTGTATGCGCCCCTCGGGGGTGAGCTCGGCGTTGATCCACACGCGGCTCTGACACCCCTCGATGAGGTTTGACGGGGTGCGATATTTCTCGGGGAGCGGAGGCAGGGTGGAACCTTCGTCGATTATCATGGTGTAGCGGTCCATCCAGTCGTCTACGGAGTTGAACTCGTCTACAATCTCTTCCTGAGTTTCTTCTATGCTTTTCATTTCTGTGGGCGTGGGTTGGTGTTGGGGTTTTCGCTGGGACGCACTTTGGCCATCCTGTCGATGAGCTTGAACAGATCGATGTCGGCTTCCTTGGCTGCCTCGGCCAGGCGCTTGCTGTTGCCGCGTTCGTTGGGGGAGCCTATGGCGGTCCAGGCCATCTCAACCACCTGGTTGGCACGCGAGTTGGTGCATCGTCCCTTGACGGCAAAATAGTCGTTGCGGGCCAGAGCCTCAAGATTTCCCTCGGTGATGGCTTTGGCCAGGTCAGTGCCCATGGGGCTTTTGAGGCGCGACAGATTCCACACGGGGTTGGAGTTGAGATAGTCGATGTCGGCCTGCTCGTCGGGGGTGGGAGGCGCCACTTGGACTATGGTGCCCTGCGCAGTTGCCAGAGAGTCGGCGGTCTGCTCCACGAGACCTCCGGTCACCGATCCGCTCTCGTCTTTCTCCTTCAGAAGGTATATTCCGCCTGCAATCAGCGCTATCACCACCACAAAGGCGAGTATGCGCACCCAGGGACGCTGCAAGAAGGGCTCGGAAGTATTGTCGTCGTCGTCATCGTCGGTGTCAACGTCGGGGCGCACAGGCACGGTGGTGTCTACCACAGGGCGTTTCTCCACGCTCTCTTCCGAAACGTTTTCAAATACGGGCGACTGATGATGGGCAGAATCCTCAATATCGCGCCCGGTCTCGAAGTTTGGGGCAACGGGCGGGTTGGTGAGGCTCACATCCACGTTGTAGACCTCGGTGTTGTCCGTTGTGACCTGACGGTGGGCTCTGAATCCGTGGAAGTTGCCCGAGTGCAGGCGGTTGTATTCGGGGGTATTCTTTTCGATGGAAATGTCCTGGGTGAACACGCGACCGTCACCGAAGTCGAGGCGCAGAGTCACGGTCTGCTCCACGGGCTGCAGCTCGAGCACCAGCTCGTCGGTATGGAGCATCTCCTCGGTGGAGCGCTTGAGTTTCAGAGGCTTATAGTTGTTTGACTCTACCCGTATATCCACCTCCTCGCCCGGCGGCAGATCGCGCGGAGTGAAGTCGATGTAGGGGGTCATGGTGTTGATGAGGCGTCCGTTGAGGGTGATGGTGTAGCCGCGGAGGTCGACACCCTTACTCGAAACGACCTTGACGCGCACACGGCGTACAAAGCGAATGCCGGTCTGCACGGCGGTGCGTATCAGCAGCTTGGCGCCTTCTATCTTGGTGTAGGCCGACGGTTCGCCCACGGTGAGGGTCTCGCGGTGTGAGTCGTAGCCCTCTTTGCGGTAGGTAAGTTCGAGCTTGTCGCCGTCATATACCAGGTCGCGTGAGGCGGTCACATCTTCTGGACACTCCACACTATACTGTCGGCGCACCGGCACGGTGATACGCGGCATTTTCACGCCCGGGCGCAGCGAAGTTGTGGCCGAGACCACGAGCACGCAGCGGAATTTGCTGTATTCAGGCTGCGAGGGGAAGGCGAAAATCTGCTCCAGCTCGCGCGGGGAGATGAAGGTGCGATATCCGGCCTCTACGCATTCCTCGGTCTGGTCGGGGGCAACGTAGCTCCATGAGCGCAGCTCTACGGGCAACCTCGGTATACGGGCCTCGATAAGGGCCACGTCCACGGCCTGCTCCGTGTGGTCGGGATTGTCGATAAGGATGTTTTTGAGATTCTCAAGGGCGTCGAGAGCCTGGCGCCCTGTGAGTGAGCAGCCGTTGTCGACCAGGATTGACACCATCATCCATTTGCCGCTGTCTGTGGGGTCGGGCACGATGTAAGATAGATAGTGTCCCTTGTCCGACGACTGGAGCACATAGCACTCCGTAGCGTTGAGGAAGCGTTTTATGGCTGCCCCGGGCTCCACCATTACGGTGTCCCAGGCCGGAGCCGAGGGGTCGGCTTCGGGATATGTGAAAAGGGTGCGCGTCTGTCCCTCCGATGGGCCTCGAAGCGCTATATGTATATAGGAATATTCTGCCATTTAGTGGTGCGTGAGGATAATTTTTGCAAAGTTAGAAAATTAGTGACGATTTTACTCGAAAATTTTCAATTTTCTCTTTGGGTTGGCGGGAAACCATCCGCGGGCCACACGTCGCGCCTGCTCGGCTATCTCGCCCACGCTCCAGAACGAGCTGAAGGCAAACACACCAGCAAGCGAAGACCAGAAGGGGTCGTCCACCCAAAGCGACAACCCCACGCCGACCACGCCGGCCAGCGCGAACCACCAGCGGCATCCGGCGCCGAAGTAGTACTCGCATTTGATCACTATGGGATGAAACACACCTATCACCAGAAAGGTGCACAGGCCTATGGCAAGGCCCAATAGATTGTGGGAGATAAGATATTCAGTCATTGTTAGTAAGGGATTTTGCGGCCACGATATACGCGACTTGTGCTTTTATGTCGTAGGGGGTCACACCCGACACTCTGGGCCGGGGACCACGGGTGTAGAAAAATGTGTGGTTTGAGTCCCACGAGCGGAACTTTACAAGCCGGGTAGTGCCCGGTGGAATGATGGCCCGACACTCCACAGTGCGCTGGTGAAGCATGCGCCCGGAGGTGTCGGTATAGGTTATATCTATTCCCAGCGCGGAGATGGGAGCAGGGAGATGGTTGGTGACAAGGAATGTCTCGCTATAGGAGCGCAGAGGCTTGTCATATCCCGCCAGACGCACGGAGTCGCACAGCTCTCCCCGGATGGTGTCGAGGGGCGTGGCCGCGGTCGAGGTGGTGGCGGGAATGGGTCGCAGACGGCGCGAGCGGGTGTCGTCGGCATGAGTCGTCAGGCCGACTGCCATGAGGAGAAGGATAAGGAGAGTCTTCATCATGGGGCTTCAGAGATAGCGGGGGTTGAGGGGTGTCTTGCGGGGATAGACGCGGCGCAGGCCGTCGATGTCGCCTTTTGAACGCTCCATGGGGCTGACGAGGCCGCGATACATATAGGGGAGCAGCAGACGCCACCAGTTGAACCTCAGCTTCAGTCCGTATGGCTTGATTATGAGCGACTCGCCATCGTCGGCCAGGCGGCAGCTGAAGCTCTCCGACTTGCTCAGGGTAGTGCCCTCGTCGGTGCGCGAGGTGTAGAGGCGGCAGTCGAAAGTGCCGGCGGCGGCTCCCGGTGTGAGCCAGCCCATCACGGTGCCGGGGCGCAGGGCTGCGTCGGTGGCAGTGACCATGGCTATGACATAGAGCTGCGGGCGCCCCGAACCGTAGCGCTCAACTGCCATCAGCGACCCCTCGCCGGCCATCTCCCAGAGCCCCTCTATCTCGTGGAGAGGGGCGGTGGCCATGCGCTCTCTCACCGAGTCCTCGCGATAGCCGTCGAGCCGCGGGCTGCGGGCCGGAAGATTGTCGAGCACGGAGCGAGCCGCGGCTGCGGGCCACAGTGTCAGTATCAGGATGAGGAGGGAGAGCAGGCGCATCACAGATTGCCGAATTTATAGCTGAAGCCAAACGAAAGTATCTCCTTGAGCTGCAGCTTGTGCCACTCTGTAAACTCGTCGGGTCGCTTGGTAGTCGAGTCGTAGCGTGCGTGCACATAGATCTGAGTGGAGAGGAAGCGGTTGATGGTGAACTGCAGTGTGTTCTCCCAGTCGCTCTGGATATAATCGTAGTCGGTGAATACAAACAGGCGTGAGCGCAACGAGATGTTGTCGCAGATTTTCCATGTCAGTTTCCCTTCGGCGCTCGAACCAATCTCGTTTACCACCTTGCGACCCTCCTTTATGCCAAACGAGGTCTCGTCCATGCGGCTGTGGGTGCAGGTCTTCATGTTCCACGATATGGGCGAGATTGAGGCATCGAAGTTGACGGTCTTTTTCTTGTTGGCATACGAGTAGGTCATACCGACACCCACATTGAGCTCACCGGGCGAGAGGAATGCCGCCTTGAGCTGGTCGGTATTGGGCTTGTAGTTGTTGAACAGCTGGGTTTTGAAGAGCGCGCTGACTGAGTAGTACCAGCGTTTGGTCGACTTGTAGCCGGCGGTCATGTTCCACTGGAAGATGTCGTCGGTTATGTTATAGTCGTGCAGCTTGTCGTCGGGGGCGTCGTTGAGTCCCAGTTTGTACTGGAACGTGTTGTCAAAAATCCATTTGGGGTGGAATGCCTTGTTGAGTTTTACCTCGTAGAACAGGTTGAGCAGGGCGTTGAGGTTGTTTTTGCCACCCTGATACCAGTTGGGCGAGACGTAGGCCTGCGAGAACTGAAGGTCGGCGGTAAACTTGCGCAGCCAGTGCTTGCGGTCATACTCAGTCTCGAGCACGGTCTTTGGAGCCTCGAGGGCTATCACCTCCTTAAACACTACAGAGGCGGTCTCGGGGTCGATGGTAGCGGTATACTCTTTGGGGGGCTCGGGGAGATGAGACTCATTGTAGATGACCATGTCGGGGTGGTTGACGAAATATGCCTGGCGGGCGCGCGTTAGGAGCTCGGTGCGCAGGGCCTCCTCATTGATCCACTCGAATGTCCATGGGTCGACCACTCCGGGCTCAACGGCCGGGGGCATGGACAGGGAGAGGGTGTCGGGGAAGATGCGGAGCTTGTCGAACACCACCGGACGTGTCTGGTAGGGGCGTAGGCGTGTCACAGTCACCACATTCTCCAGGGGCATGGAGTCGATGAGCGAGTAGAACTCCGTGTGGGGCTCAATCTCGTCGTCGAAAAATGCATCTATCCCCTCCACAGCCTCCTCGGGCTCGAGGACGGGAGTCTGGACGGCTGCAGGAGCCGGGGTGTAGTTGTAGATCCAGGTTCTGGATTGCTGCGTGGGGAGCAGTGTGGTGATGGGGGAGAAGGGCTCTGCCGCATAGGCTGTGATGACCGTGGCAGTGATGATGGCTGTGGCGGCAAGTGTTCTCATTGTTGTTTAGGAGGTGTATTTTTGCGTTTGTGATTGCGGTGTGATTGCGATTGGGGCTTGAGTGACTGCTTGGCGGCTTTGGAGTTTTCGTGTTTGGGTCTGTCGCCTGTGGGTCGCCCTTGGTTGCGACTGTTGCCGCGGTGGTTTTGAGCCGAGCCCTTGGGCTTGTTGCCGCGGCGCGAGCCTCCCTGTCGGCGCGAGGGGTCGTAGGCTGGCTGCTGGCCCATTGAGTCGGGCAGCAGGCGTTTAGCCACTTCATAGCCCAGAAATCGCTCCAGATTGCCAAACCATCGCATGTCGGCCTCGCTCACCAGCGTTACGGCTGAGCCTCCGGCCCCGGCCCGGGCGGTGCGTCCTATGCGGTGCACATAGTCTTCGGCTTCGCGGGGCACATCGTAGTTCACCACCATCGAAATGTCGTCGATATCGATGCCGCGGGCCACGATGTCGGTGGCCACGAGTATATCGATGCGGCCGGCGCGGAAGTCGAGCATCACCTGCTCGCGGCGCTCCTGGTCGAGGTCGGAGTGCATCTCGCCCACCTTGAGTCTGCCCTGGCGCAGCTGCTTGGCCAGATCCTTGACCTTGAGCTTAGATGAGGCAAACACTATGACTCGCTGCGAGCTCACCGTGTCGAAGAGATGGCGCAGGGCCGCAGGCTTCTGGTTTTCATAGACCACACATGCGCTCTGGGCTATCTTCTCGGTGGGTCTTGACACGGCTATCTTCACCTCGGCGGGATTGTTGAGGATCGCCTTGGCCAGCTGCTGTATCTTGGGTGGCATAGTGGCCGAGAACATCAGCGTCTGGCGCTCGGCGGGCAGATGTTTCACTATCTGCATTATATCGTCGTAGAAGCCCATGTCGAGCATGCGGTCGGCCTCGTCGAGTATGAAATACTGCACCTTGCTCAGGTCTATGCCTCCCAGCTGCAGGTGAGCTATGAGGCGTCCGGGTGTGGCTATGACCACGTCGGCACCCTTCTTCAATCCGGTCTGCTGGCGTGCAAACTCCTTCCCGTCGGTGCCACCATAGATGGCCACACTCGAGATGGGGAGATAGTAGGAGAATCCTTCGAGCTGACGGTCTATCTGCTGTGCCAGCTCGCGGGTAGGAGCCATGACAATGCAGCTCACCGCCTCTGGTTCAGGCTGGTCGGCCAGCATATCGATTACCGGCAGCAGGTAGGCAGCAGTCTTTCCAGTGCCGGTCTGAGCCACGGCTATCAGGTCGCGTTTGTCAAAAATAACAGGGATGGCTTGCTCCTGAATGGGTGTACACTCCCCGAATCTCATAGCATCCAGAGCATCCAGCACATCGTCACTCAGGTCCAACTCGTCAAATCTCATATTTACGCATATTGTTTTTAAAACGCAAAGTTACTAATAATTTCCGACACAGCCTTGCAGGGCGCCGAAAAGTTGGATTTTCAGAGAATAACCATTACTTAGTGACGAAAAATTTGAGGAGTATCCATACAAATAAGGCCGTTCAAACGTTATAAGTGTAAGAAACCAACATAAAAATTGACGCTATGGACCCTCTTTGGATTAATATTTTCGGGTATGCCGCTGCCATCTGCATGGTGTGTGGATATCTGCCGCAGGCCATATACACCATCCGCACGCGCGACACCGACGGCATAGCTCTGCCCACCTTTATGCTGATGGGCCTGGGCAGTATATTTTTTGTGGTTCAGGGAGCATTGTTGTCCAACTGGCCCCTGATGATAACCAACATCATCACCACCGTCTGCGCCTCCATTGTCTTCGGCATCAAGATCTACAACGATCATTTCAAGAAAAAGTAGATAAACTACAGGACTGAGACAGCTGATAATTAATCTTTTAACCCGTACTGAAGATAGAGACGAATTCCCGTATGCCAAACCTCGGAGAGGTCGCATAACCCAGCGCCACACTCCGGGTGTGGGACTCTGATTAATCGACCTTTCTCCGATGCTGTTTCGCATGGCATCATTCTGACCCCACACCAAGGTGGGGGGCTATAATTATATTCACCTCTTCGAGGTTCTGCTCACTATTACAGAAGCATAACATAATAGCCTCGTATATCCTATGGCGACGCTTTGCCATTGGATATACGAGGCTATTTTACCAGGATTGGGGTTGAGAGTGGAGTCGAGAGTCCTAATTCTCAACTCTCAGTTCTCCATTCTCAATTCCATACTCTCAGAGTTTGATCTTCGAGATGTAGCGGGTGTTGCCCTGCTCGATCACGAGGATATAGACGCCGGGCTCTACGCCACGGGTGACGTTTTCGGGCTCACCGATGCCACGGGCCACCTCGACACCGTTGACGGCGTTGTAGAGCTTGAGGTGTTTGGGCTGCACGGGAGTGGCGTTGATGTCGATGATGCCAGAGTTAGAGTAGCTTTCAAAGCGCTCCTGAACCTTGTTGGCGCTCATGGCACCGCGATAGATGCTGAGGTCGTCGAGTGCACCGGCATAGAAGTTGCCGAAGGTGTTGTTGACGTTGCCGATCACAAGACGCTCGTTGTTGTCGTTGATGGCGCCTGTGAGGTCGGTGGTCTCACCGACGAGAGTGCCGTCGACATAAGCCTTGATGGTCTTTGTGGCCGACTCGCGCACGAGCACAATGTGGTGCCACTGGTTGTTGAAGTAGTCAGATCCGGCCACGGTGAGGTCAGTCTTGTTGACGTCGTCGTCGATGGCAAACTTGAGGTTGCCGCTCTTGTATTCAAATCCGATCCAGTTGCCTGTAGCTCCGGGGGCGTCGCTCGAGGTGGTCGATCCTTTGTGGAAGATGTAGGCTGCGTCGTCGTCAGACTTCAGGAGCATTTCGATGGTGAAGTCGGATGCGCCCATCTGTATCTTGTCGTAGGCATCCTGGGTGAGGTAGTCGGTGGTGCCGTTGAGCATGATGGCACCGTCCTTCTTGCCCTCGGTGGCTGTGGGTGTGCCCACTACGGTGGCTTCACCCTGCACCTGGTTGGCCACGGTGGCGCCCACCTGGTCGAATGTGAAGTAGGCCACACGCTCCAGGTCGATGTTGCTGCTCACTGTGATGGTGCCTTCAACCGTAGTAGTACCTCCCTCGCCGGTGGCAGTAATCTTGTAGCTGTAGTTTCCTTCGGCTGTGGGTGTTCCAGAGATGGTGAAGGTCTTGGCCGAGTTGTCGGCGTTGAGGGTCACACCCTGGGGGAGTCCGCTGGCGGTGACTGTCTCGGCCTTCTCCCATGTGCCGGTGATGGCGCCGATGGCATATCCGAGCTCCACGGCCTGGTTGAGCTGACCCGAGGTGATCTTGATAGAGGGATCGTTGGAGTAGGTTGCAGCCAGGTTGTAGGAGAGGTGAGGAGGCTGGTTGTAGCCAGAGTTTTGCCATGCTATGGCCAGGCGGTAGTTATGATCCTCCATCAGACAGGGCACACGGTATTTCGAGGTCTCTGTGGTGGTGAAGATCATAATCTGAGCGGGGTTCGTGTAGTCCCACATTATCAGCTCCTCGCGCCAGTCGCCAAGGATGTCGGCCTGGAGGCAGGGAGTGGCCTTGGTGGTGTTGCAGGTCTGGGCATTGTATTTCGAGAATGTCCACGACTTGGAGGTTGAGGTGAGGGCAGCGTTGCGCTTGTTAACCACAGGAGAGGCCTTCGCGGAATTGCTGTCATATTTTCCGTCAAAGAGCTCGTCGAGCAGGTCGCCGTCCCAGTAGATGCGGAAGTTTGAGTCCTGAGCCTTGCCGTCGACCACGATGTTGCCTTTGCAGTCGAAGGTGGCGTTTGCGCGCGAGTCGTCGCTTGAAGTGAGATAGCGAGCGTTGGGCCAGCATTCATGTCCGCGCCATTTGTCGGAGAGGTCGCCCACCAGACCGCGGCCAATGTCGTGGCCCGACTGCTTGACGCTCCAGATTATCTCGCCGGTCTTGGCGTCGCGGAACGAGGCGTCAAACGGATAGGCCGAGGACTTCTCCTCGTGCACCATAAACACCTCGAGACCCTCGCGGTCGGGGTCGAAGTCGCCCAGGTGGAGGGCATCGCCGTGGCCACCGCCGGTGCGGTAGAGCAGTTTGCCGTCGTGGTCGATTGAGGCAGAGCCATATACCACTTCGTCAAATCCGTCACCGTCACAGTCGCCGATGGTGAGCGAGTGTGCACCCTCGCCATAGGCGCCCTTGTTCTTCTCTGTGGAGGCGTGGAGCCAGCGCTCAGAGAGCTTGCCGTTCTTATAGTCTACGGCCCAGAGGTAGGAGTGGGTGTAATATCCGCGGCAGAACACGGCTGAGGGTGTCTTGCCGTCAAAGTAGGCCACGCCTGCCAGATAGCGCTCCGAGCGGCCGCCATAGGTGTCGCCCCAGCCGGGATAGTTCTTCTGCTGCTCGTGCATGTTGCGCGAGGGATTGTAGGCTATGGTGTGGATTTCGGCGCCTGTCTGGCCGTTGAATACAGTGAGATACTCGGGGCCGCTGATGATGTGGCCCTTAGAGTTGACATACGACTTCGAGGGGTCGTCCGAGCCCATTATCACATTCTTTCCGGCGGCGTCCTTGGTGCCGGGTGCGGTCTTGCATATCATTTCGGCTTTGCCGTCCTGGTCGAAGTCAAACACCATAAACTGAGTGTAGTGGGCGCCGGCGCGGATGTTCTGTCCCAGGTCTACGCGCCAAAGTTTCTTGCCTTCAAGGGTGTAGCAGTCGATGTAGACGTTGCCTGTCTTGCCCTCCTGCGAGTTGTCTTTTGAGTTTGAGGGATCCCACTTCACAAAAAGCTCATATCGGCCGTCGCCGTCGACATCGCCCACCGACATATCGTTGGGCGTATATGTGCAGCCCGATCCTGTGGGACGGTCGAGTGTGAGGCGGCGATATACATCGGCCTCCACGGCGGTTTCAGGTGAGGTTTCCACTACAGAGCCGCCCACCGAAGCCTTTACCACATATTTGGAAGTGGCAGTGCCCTTGGCATCTGTGATGTTGGTGCCTGCGGTTATGGGCTGGTCGTTTACTTTTGTGCCGTCGCGATATACGTCAAAGGTCATCGAGGGGTCGTCGGCGGTAAGAGAGCGCCACGACACGAATGTACCCGTCGAGGTCTTCACTGCCACCACTCCGCGGTCAAGCTTTTCGGCTATCGGAAAAGCTGCCCAGGCAGTGCCACTGACAAGCGACAGGGCAAGAATAGCTGAGGAAATCTTCTTCATGTATTCCTTTTAAGGTTAAATTAGATTTTTTTAGTAATTATATTATTGCTGGCCACAAATTTATAAAAAAAATCCGTGTAGCCAAAGGGTACACGGATGGATTTTAACTATTATTTAGAGTAATTTACTTAACTGCTATGTTGCCGAAGAAGCCACGTCGCACCAGGCTTTCTATAAATTCTATGCGGCTGATGAGCTGCGGTCCCAGCAGGCGCGGAGCCCAGTATACACACGAGGCGCAGAGGCTGCCGAGAAGAGCTCCCACAAGCAGATCGCCGGGATAGTGCACACCTAAGTATGCGCGACTGTAACACTGCAGCAATGCCCACGGAAACATCACCCAGGCCACGGCTTTGCGGCGGAACGTGAGCCACATGAACACTGCTAAGGCAAAGGAGTTGGCCGCGTGACACGAGGGGAATCCGTAGCGGCCTCCGCGATAATTGTCTACCACATGCACCAATGGCGATATGGGGTTGTCGAGATTGGCGGGACGCAGGCGTGCCACGCTCTCACGCAGGGTGCCGGCTCCGATCTGATCGGCCATAGCCACAGCGAGCACTATGGAGAGCACACACCACAAGGCGCCGAGCGAAGTGCGCTTCTCACGTATCACATAGGCAAGGAGCAGCAAATAAAACGGTACCCAGAACCATTTGTTGGTTATGGTGATCATTATGGTGTCCATGATCTGACAGTGCAGACCGTTGATCATGAGCAACAACTGTGTATCGATGGTTTCGATTAAAGACATTCGGTGGAAATGATTGGGAGAAAGTTCGTATTTGTTTTACAAAATTACTTATTTTTACTGTAATATCCAACATAACAGGTGTTAAAAAAATATGCCCCGCGGCTCTGGGGCTGCGGGGCACGGTAGATATGTGATGTTATGTTTATTTCACCACCTTGGTGACGGTGTTGCCCTGGCGGCGGATATAGACTCCACCCTGAGGATTGTCAACACGGATGCCCTGGAGGTTGAAATACTCAACGGGAGCCTCAGTCTCGGCGGCGTCGATGCTCTCGATGCTTGAGGGATCATAGTCGAGGAACTTCGATGCGGGTACGCTGATGGCTGTCTCAATCACACCGGTCTTGGTGTTGAGCAGATAGCAGATGGCGGTGACGTTCTGGGCGTTGGATACGTTCGAGCCAAACTGCATGATGTGAGAGTATTTGTACTCCTTGTCAGCCTCAATCTTTGAGGGGATGCTGCCGGCCACACCTCTGAATCCGTCGACGTCGCGGGCCACATCATCAAATTTCCAGCTCACCACTGAGCCTTTGGTGCCCCAGCCGTAGAAGTTATACTGTCCGTTGAGGTAGTTCTGCTGGTTGTAGGGGCCTACCTGGTCTTCCTTGATGGCAAACGAGAGGAGATAGTCTGGGGCAGTGTCGTAGTCCCAAACATATGTGGTCTTTGCCACGAATTCGATCGACTTTTTGTTTGAGTCGGCCCAGCGTACATCCATATCAAGACGCACGGGCGAGGGCCACTGGTGCATGAGGTCGTAGTACTGGTCGATGATCTGGCCTATCTGGGGTGTGCCCATCGACACCTCAAAGTAGCGGCTGATAATGGCGGTGGGGAAGGCCGAGATATAGTTCTGGATGAATTCGTAGTAAGATGACGAGGTCATGGGATCGTTCTGGCCGTTGAAAGGTGAGTGAACAGCTACAGGAATGAGCGATCCGTCGGTATACTTATCGCGGATATACTCGAAGGCGCCGATGCCAAACGGACACCATCCACACCAGATGCTGGTGCCCTCCTCGATTACGAGGTTGCGGTCGTAGCCCTTGCCGGCGGGAAGGATGTCGAGGGTGGTGGTGGCAGAGGCGTCGGGATACTGGTTGGGGAATC
Source organism: Muribaculaceae bacterium (assembly GCA_023664185.1). Lineage (GTDB taxonomy): Bacteria > Bacteroidota > Bacteroidia > Bacteroidales > Muribaculaceae > Duncaniella. The sequence continues at coordinate 275,378 of JAMPGA010000001.1, read as the reverse complement.
CGTCAACCTTGGTGACGGTGATGGTGACGGGGGTATTGGCGGCGCTTGTAGAGGCAACGGCGTCGAGCATGCTCACCACGCTTGTCTGGCCATAGGAGATGGCATTGTCCAGCTTGGCGGTCTTGGTGATAGGAGCATCGGTGCCTACCTGACAGGTGTATTCGATGGTGGATATCTGATTGGCGGCGTTGTTCTTGACCATGAAGTCTACCTCAAAGGGCTGTCCGGCTTTGGCGCTGAGGCTTGCCTCGATGGCTGAGACGAGCACTTCATCCTCGGGCAGGTTGTTGCCTTCGATGCGACACGCCAGGCAGTTGTTGCCATAGGTGGGGGCAATGTTGTCCCACTGCCATGCAGCATCGGCGTTGGCGCGGGTAGCCACCCAGCCACCCTCAAGAGCGGAGGTGGGCTCGTAGTCGATGACGATGGGGTAGTCTGTCGAGGCGGCCACTGTGAAGCGTGTGCCCACATAGTAGCGTTTGCCGGCTTCGATGGTGACGGGCTCATCGAATTTCACAGTGTAGCTCTGCTGGGGTTCGGTTGAGACCATTGAGCCCTTCTGAGCCAGAGGCTGGGTGCCGGTAGAGGTGCCCGAGATGAGGTCGCCCTCGCTGACCCATACATAGTAAATGGTGATGTCGTTTTTGTCGGTGTTGCCGTTGATACCTGTATAGAATGACACAGCAGTAATCTTCGAGCCTGCAAACTTGGTTGACACCTCGGGGGTGATCTCGAAGGCTGTGGCCATCTGATTGCCTTTGGTCATATTCTTGAAACCAAGGCAGGTGTAGGGATCGCCGGCCAGTGTATAGTCGATGACGCCGGCTGCTTTCTGCGGGCCGGGAGCGGTCTGGAACGAGTTTTCGAGAGTGAGAACCGAGTATTTTTCGGTCGACATTGGCTCGGCCTTCAAGGTGTGGGCTTTACTGAGGGGCCCGGCCGACACCTGGACTGTGGCAAAGGCCACCGCTCCAAGCAAAGTGAGTAGAGTTTTCTTCATAAATTAAAGAAATGAATGGAATGAATGAAGTATTTGTGTCTATTGGAGTCGCAAAGTTACGATTTTTGATAATTATTGACAAAATTATACACTTTTATTTCGGTGTCCGAGAGCATTTTTTTTAGAATTTTCAAAAAATTAGCATTTTGGCAATCAAAAAAACGTTATATTTGCAACATTATATCATCCAACCATAAAAACTGATTCAAACTATGAAACCCTATGTAGTGGGTATCGATATCGGCGGTACCAACACTGTGTTTGGCATTGTAGATGCCCGTGGAGTGGTAATTGCCAGCTCTTCGATCAAAACCCTTAAACATGCCGATGTAAACGATTACCTCGACGAGCTCCACAAGGAGCTGACCCGCCTCATCGAGGCCAACGACGCTGTCGGCAAGATAGCAGGCATAGGCATAGGTGCGCCCAATGCCAACTATTATACCGGTTCGATAGAGAAATTTGTCAATATACCCTGGCCCACCCCTCTGCCCCTGGCACAGATGGTGAGCGAGAAGTTTGGCATTCCGGTGGCCATCACCAACGATGCCAATGCTGCAGCTATCGGTGAGATGACCTATGGCGCAGCTCGCGGCATGAAGAATTTCATCATGATAACCCTCGGCACAGGTGTGGGCTCAGGTATCGTGATAAACGGTCAGCTCGTCTATGGCCACGACGGTTTTGCCGGCGAGCTGGGCCACGTGATAATGAAGCGTAACAATGGACGCCTCTGCGGCTGCGGTCGCACCGGCTGCCTCGAGGCCTACTGCTCGGCCACCGGCGTGGCTCGTACCGCCCGCGAGTTTTTGGAAATACGCCAGGAGCCCTCGGCTCTGCGCGACCTGCCCATGGATGTCATAACCTCTAAGGATGTCTACGACGCTGCCGTTAAGGGCGATAAGCTGGCCAAGGAGATATTTGACTACACAGGCAATATCCTTGGCGAGGCGTTTGCCGACTTCACAGCCTTCTCATCGCCCGAGGCCATAATCCTCTTCGGCGGTCTGGCCAAGAGCGGCGACCTGCTCATGAAGCCTATCAAGGAGTCGATGGAGCGCCATATGATGAATATGTTCAAGGGCAAGGTGAAGGTGCTCGTGTCCGAGCTCAAGGAAGCCGATGCCGCCATCCTCGGCGCCAGCGCACTGGGCTGGGAAGCAAAACCCATGCCCCCAGCAGTCCCCCAGCCCGGCGTGGGAATGCCTGCTGAGAAGGAGAATTGAGAATGGAGAATTGAGAGTTGGGAATGGAGATTCTCCATTCTCAACTCTCAACTCTCCCCAAGAAGGTCGGGGCGGAGGCGGCGGGTGCGCTCGAGAGCTTGCTCCTGGCGCCAGTCGGCTATGCGTGCGGCGTGGCCTGAGAGAAGCACTTCGGGCACTTTCCAGCCTTTGTAGTCGGCCGGACGGGTGTAGACAGGCGGAGCCAGCAGATTGTCCTGAAACGAGTCGGACAGAGCGCTCTGCTCGTCGCCGATGGCGCCGGGGATTAGGCGTATTATTGAGTCGGCTATGACCACGGCCGGTATCTCGCCGCCGGTGAGCACGTAGTCGCCTATGGATATCTCTTTTGTTATAAGGTGTTCGCGTATGCGATAGTCAACCCCTTTATAGTGTCCGCAGAGGATTATGAGATTCTGGCACAGCGACAGGGAATTGGCCATGGGCTGTGTGAGCTGCTCGCCGTCGGGCGATGTGAAAATCACCTCGTCGTAGTCGCGCTGCGATTTTAGCTCAGAGATGGCGCGGTCCACCGGCTCTACCTGCATCACCATGCCGGCCTCGCCGCCAAAGGGGTAGTCGTCGACCTTGCGGTGCTTGTTTGTGGTCCAGTCGCGCAGGTTGTGCACCACGATTTCACACAATCCTTTGTCTTGTGCGCGTTTAAGTATGGAGCATCCCAGAGGGCTCTCGAGCATCTCGGGGAGCACGGTGAGTATATCTATTCTCATCTGATTGACTTTTTTATACGGTAGGTGGGCGGATAGAGGTTGTTTGAGCGGTTGCCGAGGTTTTTTACAAACCCTAACTTGTGGCCTTCATAAGTCACTGTGCAGTAGCCTTTGGGGAGCGAGGGGAGGGCCACGGCCTCGCCGCGCAGGTATTGCAGGGCTGATGGAAGGTCGAGGTCGGCCGTCGGAAACGCCCCGGATGCCAGCCGGGTTGAGAGGGCCAGCGCATGGGTGGGTATGATGTCGCGTCCCTTGATGGTGGCCAGCGGTATACCTTCGTGTATCACATCCACATGCTTGGATACTTGTGCGAGCAGATCGGCGTGGGCGGAGGGGAAGGTTCCGATGCGATCGGTGATGGCGGAGAAGGTGAGGGCGTCGCTGTCGGTTACCCAGCGTTTCACGTCGTTGGGGATGTCAGCAGGGCGCGGGCCTTTGCTGCGTTTGTCTTTGCGTGATGTAGGCTCGGAGTGCTCGAGGGTGCCGGGCTTGCGCAAGGCCACCACAAAGAGACCCTCACTCTGAGTGCGCCCGGGGATGAAGCGGCAGCAGTGGGCCGAGGTGGCGATGCCGGGCGATATGCCCCAGCTCTCATCAACAGGGATGGGGACGCTTTCGGCGCCGTATTCCCGGACAATCCATTCCACCATATCTTCGTTTTCGGTGCGGTTGAAGGTACAGGTGCTGTAGATGAGCCAACCGCCCGGACGCAATGCCGGCCACAGATTGGCCACAATGTCGCGCTGGCGCTCAGCACAGCTCTCAATGAGGGCAGGGCTCCACTGAGCCACGGCGTCAGGGTCTTTGCGCATCATCCCCTCGCCCGAGCAGGGCACATCGGCTACGATGAGGTCGAAGGCATGGCGCATGGGACTGAACGAAGCCGTGTCGCCGCGGGTGACGATAACTCCCGGCTCACCCCATTTTATGATGTTTTCTCTGAGCACGGCGGCGCGGGCAGGCACATACTCGTTGGCCACGACAACTGATCCCGTTGGGAGCGCCGTGAGCACAGCTGTGGTCTTGCCACCGGGGGCTGCACAGGCATCGAGAACCCTGAGCGGAGAACATCCGTCGGGGAGCAGCGACCTCACCACATGGCTGTGAAACATAGAGGCGGCTTCCTGCACATAATAGCAACCGGCATGCAGCCGAGGGTCGAGAGTGAACTGCGGGCGTTCGGCAAGATAAATCCCCTCAGGACACCATGGCACTGGCGAAGCTCCCTGAAACTCGCAGACCCCTCGAGCCGGGTTGAGACGCACTGACACCGGCGAGGGCTGGTCGGTAAGCGCCCCGGCCAGGTCTGTCAACCCGAGTGATTGGAGCATGGATGTGAACTGCTGGGGTAGCATGCGGTCAGAATTTGCAGTTTTCGTATCGTTCAAGAGCCTGGCGCCACTCGTCGGAGATGGGAATGGAGGTGGAGGTGCGCGGATCGAATCCACACATCACTGTGCGGCATGTGCATTTCACCTCACCCCCCTTGGCCGGGCATATCACCGCCTGCTCCAGTGTCAGACTCTTCTCGCCGATGGCTGCGGTTGAGGTGATCACCTCGAGCTCCTCGCCGAAAAACGACGGTGCACAGAATGAGCAGTTCACGTTGACCACCACGAGTCCGGCTTTCGAGATGTCGAGATCGTGGCCCATCACATCGAGAAAATAGCGGGTCTTGGCAAGATCCATCAGAGAGAAGTAGACTGTGTTGTTCACGTGGCCCAGGGAGTCGATGTCGCTGAATCTGAGCTGTACGGGTATTCTGGAAGGCATATGTGTTTCGGTGTCAATGAATGGCTATATCGGTGATGACGTCAGCCCCCACGGCCTTGTTTATGGCCTCAACCAGAGCGTGGCGGCTGAAGGAGAGCTCGTTTTTGAGCGATGCCGAGGTGAGATAAACGTGGAGCACGCCATGATCCACAAATCGCCGCAGGGTATAGCGGTTTATGGCCGGGCCCACCACGTCGACCCACACGGCAGCCGCGCGGCGGGCGTTGAGGTCGTCGGTGAGGCCGGCGCGGTTTATGGCATCGTCGATAATCGAGGCTATATGCTTGGGATACGTGCGTTTCATTGCTGTGTAAACTCTCCGTTGTCCACGCTCCACAGCTTGAAGTCGCTCCCGGTGCGCTCCATGATTTCGTCGAGGTGCTTACGATTGGTGTCGGTTATGAATATCTGCCCGAAGCTGTCAGAGGTGGTTACCATCTCCATTATTCGCTCCACGCGTGTGGCGTCGAGTTTGTCGAAGATATCGTCTAGAAGCAGCAGTGGCCGCATACCGGTGGCACGGCTCAGGAAGTCGTATTGAGCCATGCGCAGGGCTATGGTGAATGTCTTGCACTGACCTTGCGATCCGGTGCGCCTCATAGGCATGCCGTCGAGGTTCATCTCTATGTCGTCGCGGTGAGGACCCACCGATGTGTGGCGCACAATCTCGTCGTGGCGTCGTGCCGAGTCGAGCAGAGTGCGCAGCGATGCTTCGGGGGTGTTCAGGTGGCTCACATAGCTGAGACTCACCTGCTCGTCGGTTCCGGCAATGGCGGCATAGTGGCGTGAAAAGAGGGTGGTGAGCTCGGCAGTCCACCGGGCGCGGGCCTCGTTGATGGTCAGGGCTGCCATCTCCATCATAGTCTCCACGGCATCGAAGAGGCCATGGTCCACACACCCCTCGCGCAGCAGACGGTTGCGCTGTTCGAGGCCGCGGTTGTAGCGTATGAGCGAGTCGAGATACAGGGGATCGCTCTGCGAGATTACCATGTCCATCCATCGGCGGCGCTCCTCGCCACTGTCGCGTATGAGGTCTACATCTTGCGGAGCAGCCATGACCAGCGGAAACGAGCCTATGTGGGCACTGAGGCGTCCGTATTCCTTGCCGCTGCGTTTCAGGCTTTTGCGGCGGGTGGTGGAGAGACCCATGAGCAGCTCTTCGGGCACACCCTTGCGCTCGTAGGTGCCACGGAGTATGGCGAAGTCCTCGCCGCGCGTTATGGCCATACGGTCGGCCACGCCCGTGAAGCTCTTGCAGAAGCTCAGGTAGTATATGGCATCGAGCAGATTGCTCTTACCCATGCCGTTGTTGCCAAGAAAACAGTTCACCTTGCCCGACAGTTGCAGCCGGGCCGACGGGATATTCTTGAAATTAGTCAGTGATAATTCCTCAAGGCGCATACAAGTGCAAAGTTACTCAAAATATGCGTCAGGAGCAAAAAAGAGGAGGAAGATATACACTCGAATCGGACTGAACTTATATAATTCGCGTTCTCGCTAATTGATTTTCAAATATGTTTTTGATTATTGATGTCTTATAGGCATTGTATATATACCAAGTTTGTATTTGAGGTCGCAATTTGCGACTTCAAGTTAAGCCCGAAGGGCTTTTCTCTGTATTCCGCATGACTACGAGTGAATCGAAGTTGGCTTGCGAGGGTCTGGGTTAGCACACAAGCCGCAAGCCGACACCCTATAAGACCAGAGGGATTGTCAGTTTTCTTCGACGCTTCTGATCCACTGGTCTTCGGAGGGGAGTTCGAGGGCGGCTTCTGAGCCGTATTCCTCGCCATGCTGCGAGGAGTCGAGGCCTACCTTTTCGTTCCAGCCCGACACACGCATGGGCACTATCTTGTTTGTGAGCCAGTAGAGGCTGTAGCTCATAATGAAGGTGTAGGCAAACACACCTGCCAGCACTATGATGTGGTTTATGAAAAACTGGCTGCGCGAGATCATGTCGGGGTCGGAGGCTGCAAAGTAGTCGTAGGCGAAGATGCCGGTGAGCACAGTGCCTATAATGCCTCCCAGGCCGTGAGTCGGGAATACGTCGAGGGCATCGTCGAGCACACGGCTGTAGCCTTTCCAACATACGGCCATGTTGCAGCACACGGTGATGAAGAAGGCTATGAAGATGCTCTGACCCACGGTGACCCATCCGGCGCAGGGTGTGATGGCCACGAGACCCACCACGGCTCCGATGGCTGCGCCCATGGCCGAGGGTTTACGGCCGCGCAGTCCGTCGAGCGCTATCCATGCTATCATGGCGGTGGCTGCGGCGGTGTTGGTGTTGAGGAAGGCCGACACGGCTATGCCGTCGGCTGCCAGCGAGCTGCCTCCGTTAAAGCCAAACCATCCCAGCCAGAGCAGGGCGGCTCCCAGAAGCACAAAGGGGACATTGGCAGGCTTGGCCGACTCACCCTCGGCCGTGTGGCGCTTGCCCAGAAACATGGCTCCGGCCAGGGCGGCGATGCCTGAAGCTGCATGCACCACGATGCCGCCGGCGAAGTCGTGGACGTGCATCTGAGCAAAGAGTCCTTCGGGGTGCCAGGTGCAATGGGCCAGAGGGCAGTAGACAAGCACCGTCCAGAGCACCATAAACAGCAGATATCCGGCAAAATGCACGCGCTCGGCAAAGGCTCCGGTGATGAGGGAAGGGGTGATGATGGCAAACTTCATCTGAAATAGTGCAAACAGTGCCAGGGGAATTGTGGTGGTGACCATCCCTATCTGCGAGAACTCTGAGGCGGGGTCGGTGACATTTTTTACTCCTACGTTTCTCAGCATGAAGAAGTCTGTGGGATTGCCTATGATGTGGCAAATGTCGTCGCCGAAGGCCAGTCCGAAACCGAACACTACCCATATCACACTGACAAAGCCCATGACGATGAAGCTCTGGAGCATGGTTGAGATGACGTTTTTGGAGCGCACCATGCCGCCATAGAAGAATGACAGTCCGGGTGTCATCATCAGCACGAAGATTGTGGCCGTTATCATCCAGGCCACGTTGGCCCAGATATGGTCGCCTGCCAGATCGAACTGCCCTTCCTGAACATCGAGCTTGACGCCTACAACACTGAACAGAATCAATACGATTACAACCAACAGCCAGCCGCCGTTGATCTTACTGCTTTTTGGTAACATAATTATATATGGAATTAAAGGCGCGAAATTAGCATGTTTCCGCGAAGCGGCAAAATAATTTGGCAAATTTCTTGAAAAAAGAGCGTTTCGGTAGAATTTTTCTGCCGAAACGCTTATGTTGGTTGAAGTGTGAGGCTGTTTAGGCCAGCTTATCTGAACAGCTGGGAGTATTTGTCGAGCAGCTGTTTGAAGCGGGGATCCTGGCGCAGGGGTGAGCAGTTTACGTTGGCCTCCGAGGCAACGGTCCAGTTGTGGTAGTCGGCATAGCCTTTTTCAAGCGAAGCCTCCATGCAGCGCAGAGCATGGTCGGTCTGTCCCATCTGTGAATAAAGGCATGCGGCATAGTAGTTTACAGCGCCGTCATAGTCGTTGGCGGTGTTGAGCACACGTTCCATCCATGATTCGGCCTGGTCGGTGCGTCCCAGGCTGAGCAGGGCAAACCCGCGCAGCGAGCGCACATTGTCGAAGTCGAAGTCCATGTCGAGCACCTGCTCCCAGGCTCTCTCGGCGTTGGCGTGCTGGTTGCGATAGTTGTCCAGCACCCAGCCGCGCAGAATGGCTATCATGGGGTCTTCGGCCGAGATCATGGCTGCTTCGCTCAGCGCCACAGAAGCATCGGCGCTTTCCCCCTGGCCGAGCAGAGCCAGCGCCTTGCAGACGAGCGCGTCGATCATTTCGGGCTCTTTTTCGAGCGCCTTCTCGGCGGCGTCGAGTGCCCCGACATTGTCGTTTTGAGCGTGGAGTATGCGCGACTTGAGCATATAGTAGAAGGCGTTGTTGTCGGTGGCCGAGATGGCATAGTCGGCATTGAGCAGAGCTATGTCATAACGCCCCAGAGCATAGTAGCATTCGGCCAGAGCGGCGTTGAGGCCGGGATATGAGTCGAGATTTTCGTTGATGATGCGGTCATAGTCGGCAATGGCGGCCAGGTAGTTGCAGTGGCCCTGGGCTATCATGCCGCGTATGAAGTAGAACATGCCGTTGCGGGGAGCCTTGGCGATGGCGTTTGAGAGGCCTGCCATGACTGCCGGATAGTCGGCACGCGAAAGGGTGACGAGCTCAGCCAGGGCACGCGGTGTGTTGGCGGGGTCGAGCGAGATGGCCGTGATATAGTCGTCGACGGCGCCAGAGCGGTCGCCCATCAGAGTGCGCACCGAAGCGCGGCGTATATATATGTCGGGGTCGGAGGGGGTCATGGACACGGCGCGGTCGGCCAGTTCGTTGGCGGTGCCCAGGTTGTTTTCCTTCACGGCCACACGGGCCAGGCCGAGAGTGGCCTCGCGGCTATAGGGGTTGAGGCGAAGCATGCGGTTGAAGTCGGTCTTTGCCTCCTGATAGCGTCCCAACTCGTAGAGGGCTGTGGCGCGCTCGTAGAGAAGGGGAAAGTTGGGATTGTCGCCATCAATGAGCTCGTTCAGGTCGGCCAGGGCCTGCTCATATTTCTGCATGGCCATGAGCACATTGGCTCTGATCTCCAGAGCCTGGCGGCGCTCGTCGGTCTGGTCGGGACCGAAATATTTTATGGCGGTGTTCAGGTCGTCGAGCGCACGGATATAGTCGTTGTGCTTATAGTAGAGCGAAGCGCGGCGGAAGAGGGTCTCGGGGTCGCGCGGGTCTTCGTCGAGCAGCTGGCCGTAGGCCTTGAGCAGAGCATCGGTCATGGGGTCGTTGTAGGACTGCGCCAAGGCGGCGGGGACTGAGCATATCAGTGCAGCCACTGCCAGGATGAGATTGCGGATATTCACTGAAAGTGTGTGGTGGGTCATAGCTGAAGCGTCTGTGTGAGGGGGGAGGATAATGATTGTTTATGGGGTTACGGTTGGCAAAGTTACACAAAAATTCCGAGTTCTCAAACGTGGAAGAGAACCAGGAGCCACGAAGAGATGGCCATGTAGATGACCATGCCTATGATGTCGTTGGTGATGGATATGAAGGGGCCTGTGGCCAGAGCCGGGTCTATCTTGAGTTTTTCGAGCGTGAGGGGGACAAATGTGCCGAACACCGAGGCAAACATCACTACGCAGAACAGCGATAGCGACACGGCATAGGTGGTGGCCATGTGTCCGTCGCCTATGGTGAGCCAGTTGTAGAGAAACACCAGCAGGGCTATTATCGAGCCGTTGAGCAGTCCCACGCCGAGCTCTTTGAGCAGCTGTGCGGCCGACTTCTTCACGTCGAGCGAGCCGTTGGCCAGACCCTGCACTACGATGGCCGACGACTGTGTGCCCACATTGCCGCCGGTGCCACCTATAAGGGGAATGAACAGAGCCAGAGCGGGGTCTACGGCAAAGCCTCCTTCAAAGCGTCCCAGGATTATAGAGTTGCATATGCCGCCTATCATGCCTATGAGCAGCCAGGGCAGGCGGGCTTTGGTTTGGGTGATGAGTTTGTCGTCGCTCTCCACGTCGCCCGACAGACCTGATGCCAACTGGTAGTCGCGTTCGGATGAGTCGCGCACCTTGTCCATCACGTCGTCCACGGTGATGCGACCCAGCAGTCGGCCTATGGAGTCGACCACCGGCATGGCCACGAGGTCGTATTTCTCAAAGTCGAGGGCCACATCGTCGATGGGCGTGTCGGCTTTCACGGCCACGGGGTCGGTCTCCATGACGTGTTTTATCTTGGATACGGAGGGGTGAGTGATGAGCTTTTTGAGTGGGAGAGTGCCGCGCAGACGGTCGTCGTTGTCCACCACATAGACGTAGTAGACCTCGTCCATATCCTCGGCCTGCATCCTCATCTGCTTAATGCACTCGGGCATGCTCCAGTTCTCGTTTACCACGATCATCTCCGTGCCCATGAGGCCGCCGGCGGTGTCCTCGTCATATTGCAGCAGGTCTATGATGTCGCCTGCCTGCTCCACGTCGTCGATGTGGCTGAGGATCTTGTCGCGGTCCTGCTCGTCGAGTTCCTGGATAATGTCGACGGCGTCGTCGGTGTCGAGGTGTTCGAGCTGCTTGGCTATATCCTCGGCATCCATCTTCGAAAGCAGGCGCGAACGCTCGTCCTCATCGAGCTCCATGAGCACATCGGCCTGTGCATCCTCGCCCAGCAGCCGGAACAGATACTCGGCATCCTCAAGGTCGAGGTCGCGGTAGAGGTCGGCAATGTCGGCGGGGTGCAGATCGTCGAGCTCGGCGCGGGCCGCGTCGTCGGCGTGGTCCTCGATTATCTTGTGTAGATGGTTGAGATATTCAGGAGTAAATTCTTTCATTCGCTGCGGAGCATATTGGTGAGTTCAACGAACTGCTCTACTGTGAGCTGCTCGGGGCGCATGGCCAGCAGTGGCGATTCGGGAAATGAGCGTCCTGGAGTCAGCAAAGGTCTTAGCGAGTTGCGCAGCGTCTTGCGCCGCTGCCCGAAGGCTGTCTTTACCACGGTCTTGAACGCCCGTTCGTCGCAGCCCAGGTCGGTGACGGCGTTGCGGCGCATAATTATGACACCGCTCTGCACCTTGGGCGGTGGATTGAACACGTTTGGAGGAACGGTGAAGAGGTAGTCCACATCATACCATGCCTGCAGCAATACGCTCAGTATGCCGCGTGCCTTGGTGCCGGCCGGAGCAGCGAGGCGCTCGGCCACCTCGCGCTGCAGCATGCCTGAGCACACCTGCACCAGGTCGCGGTAGTCGAGGATGTGAAAGAATATCTGCGAAGAGATGTTGTAGGGGTAGTTGCCGATGACGCTGATCTTCTCTGCGCCCGGAAACACCGAGGCAAGGTTGAGTTTGAGAAAGTCGGCGTCGAGGATGCGGCCGCTGAGCTCGGGGAAGTGATAGCGCAGATATTCGATGGACTCACCGTCGATCTCGGCCACTTTGACGTTGTGACCCGACGATATAAGGTGTTTTGTGAGCACACCCATGCCGGGGCCCACTTCGAGCACCGGCAGAGAGCTATAGTCTGCGAGGGTGGCTGCTATACGCGCTGCCACCGACTCGTCGGTCAGAAAATGTTGCCCGAGAGCTTTCTTGGGCTTTACGAGCCCTGAGCGTGGGGTGGTCTCTCTTCTCATAGTCCCGAGTGTTTGATTTGAGCTGCAAAGTTATGAAAAAATCAGCAACAAATCTTCATGAGCCACCCCGAAAGGCTCTGAAAAGGCGCGATTATTTTGTGATGAGGCGTTTCGACACCTGGTTGCCCTGGCGGCAGATGTAGACTCCGGCGGGGAGCGACGATGTGTCGGCTTCCTTGATGCCATGGAGGTTGTAGACCTCGGGCTCAGAGTCGGCTGCAGAGGTCTCGATGACTGTTATTGATGTCTCGAGCGACTCGGCCAGGGTCTCGCGCTCGAGCGAAGCCCATATGAAGGGGCCCACGCCTTTGGCATCGTTGTCGCGCACGGGCTCGCTCAGATAGTATTCAAACGAGCCGTCGCGTCTGCGGTTTTCCTTCACGTTGGGGGCAGCTGCGAGTACCTTGTCGCTGATACCAGGGCCAAGGCCTGCCACAGAGCAGCACTTGGTGAGCGAGATGGTGCCGTCTTTGTTGACCTTTATAAACTGGTCTACCACACCCTGATATGCCTTCAGACCCTCTTCGGTGTATTTGGGATCAACCCACCCCTTGCGGCCGGCTTTGAGCAGCGAGTAGGCAAACATGGACGAAGCGGTGGCCTCGAGATAGTTGCCTTCGCGCTCGGGCGAGTCCATCACCTGATACCATGTGTGGGTGTCCTTGTCCTGCCATTTCAGGATGGCGTCAAACACCTTCACCAGCAGGTCTTTCACCTCTCTGCGGCGGCTGTAGTCCTCGGGCAGGGAATCGAGCAGCTCCACGAGAGCCATGGTATACCAACCTTGGGCGCGTCCCCAGCAGTGCTGTGAGAGGCCTGTCTCCTTGTCGCACCAAAACATCTCGTGAGTCTCGTCCCAGGCATGGCGGTTGAGACCGGTTTTCTCATCGAGTGTGCGCTGATAGGTCTTGGTCACCTGGTCTACGGCATCGTCATATATAGCGGCAGCCTTGTCGGGCTCATAGAGATTGGCAGCGGTGAGGGTACGGAAGGGGAGACCCATGAAAATACCGTCGAGCCACACCTGCCAGGCGTAGATGGCCTTGTGCCAGTAGACACCCTCCTCGGTGCGCGGCTGCTTGTCGAGCTGGTTCATCATGGTCTGTATGGCTTTGAGGTTTTTCTCCTCGGGAAAGAGCATATACATACGGGTGACGAAGTGGCCAGTGCGCACGTTGTCGAGATTATAATCGGCCAGTTTGTAGCCGGTAATTGTCCCGTTGCTGCTTATCATCTTGTCGGTGTAGTCCTTGCAATATTTGCGTATGTCGTCGCCCCCATACTTTAGATAAGTGTCGAGCATCGACTCCAACTCAATTCCCATCACATAGCTCCATTTCGGAGAGCTCGAGAAGTCGAGCAGATAACTTTTGGGGACACGTTTCATCTCCGAGCGTGTCATCCATTCTGAATAACGATCGGGGGTGCCGAGGTTTTCGGCCTGAGCCTGTAAAGGCATCATAGAGCTCACGGCCACCGTGAGAGCTGCAAATATGTGTTTGATGTGTTTGTTCATGATGTGAAAATGTGATAATCAGCACAAAAGTAATGCTTTTTTGTGGAATTCCAGTATGGCCGTTAGAAAAAAATATTGCCCCATCAGCTTTATACCGTAATCTTTTTTGTATTTTTGCGTGTCGTCGATAATCATGGCGGCGGTTACCTTCTATACCATGCAAGCTTATACAAGACATCAACCAAAGCTCTTTAGACTAATTGTGCTTTTTGTTATGACAGCTACGAGTATGTGCGCGTATGCTGCCGGGGTCTCAGATTCACTCATGACCCAAACTTCATTTGTGCTTCGGGGGGAGCTGTCAAAGTCGTGGCGCGGCAAGGAGATAAAATTTGCTGTCACTGATCCGATAAAAAATACCGGGCATGTGATAAACCATAAAGATGGGCGCTTTGAGATGACGATACCCATGCGAGGATATCTACAGGAGATGTATCTGTATATTGATGGGACTGTGACTATACCGGTGTGCAGTGGCGACACTATCAATATGACAATAGGTGAGGACGATATGTGGCTGTCGGCCTCTGATCACCAACGAAATCTCGATCTGCAGTTGGCGCTTGCTGTCCACCGCAAAATGCGCGGGCGATATATGGATATCAATCACACTTATAATGACTTTTACCGTGAGTGTAAAAATAAGGATCGGTCACAACAGAGAATAGATTCACTCTATACCGATGTTGTGCGAAAAACCATGGCATATCACGAGAGGCACAAAACTGTAGTTGATACATTTATATCTCACCACGGCACACCGCGTATGGAGGAATATTTCAGAATTAACGGCTATTTTGCCCCATTACATTTTCTGGTGTTCGATGACGGACTTCAATACATCACGACCAAAGGTTATATATCGGCCGCGTTTCCTGCCATAGATTATAGACGTTACACTGACGATTGGATGAAATATCCAGGATATCAAAAATTCATGAGGGCATATCTGCAGCATGAGGCCACCAGAGCGAGCGAGATATTTACAGTTGACGCCACGGGTGATGAATTCATTCATAAGAGCGATGTGCGTCGCGCTATATCGCCATCGCCATTGCTCGCCGACCTTTCCGACGCATATCTGCTGTGTCAAATGAGCCGTGTGATGGATCCGTCGCTCATTGCCAAATACATATCGCCGATCCATCGAAGGCTCACATCTGATGCTCTGAAAGGTGAAATCAGCAAAATTCTCCCCGCGATAGAACGACTTATGCCCGGAAAGCCCCTCCCCCGGCTTGCTCTCAAAGACATCAACGGAAACAACCTGACCGCCGAAGACTTCAAAGGGAAATATCTATATCTCGACTTCTGGGATTTCGGATGCGGGCCTTGCATAAAAGAGTTTGGGGTGATGTCTACTTTTACAGATCACTTTTCCGATATTATGGATAAGCTGGCTATTGTCACCGTATGCGCTTCGAATCCCTCGCCCAAGAAGCTAAATGATTTCATAAACAAGCATGGCATGAACGAATGCAACACTATGCTCGATAAAAATCAGTCAGACGAGTGTTATAGAAATTTAGCTTTCCCAACTTACATACTGGTTGACCCTGACGGTAATATAGTGGAGTATAATACCGACCGCCCGTCGGATATATTAAAGGCCTCCAGGGGCAGTGAAAAATCCTTGTTTGAGAGGACACTCCGCGAACAGTTCACGTTATCATTAGGAAATTGACTTTTCCAATCGCCTATGCGCAGAGCCTGCTTGCCTCCGCCTTCGTGGAACACCCAATAGAGATAGTCATGGGTCTTCTGACTATTCCTGCCAAGCAGCGTCGGCAGGAATGACAGACCGACAGTCTCTGACTTCAGTTCCGAGCCTGTAAGTTCGGCGAAAGTCGGCATCATGTCCCAGAAAGCCACAAGATGATCGTTGGTAGTGCCACCCTTGACATGCCTCGGGTAGCGGACAAGCATCGGCATACGGATTCCACCCTCATAAAGATCACGCTTAATGCCACGATATGAACCATAACTATCGAAATAGTCAGGATTTGCTCCCCCCTCGCGATACGGTCCGTTGTCGGATGTGAATATTACCATCGTATTGTCATCAATGCCAAGTTCGGCAAGAAGATCCGCTCTTGGGCTCAACGGACTTATGCTTCGCACAACCGGACAGGAGAAGACTAGCCACTCCTCATCCGGCCATTAGTAGTGTCGAATTTTTCATGGCTTCATGGTTTAATGATTATATTCTTTGAATGTGATTGCTTGAGTATATCACCGTTTTCGACCTTGAACGTCACATCGCTGAACGTCACGTCACTTGCATGACTGATGGTGCAGCCGGAGCGCGTGTCGAACGATGAATTTGTTATCTTTATGTCACGGACATTCATTTCCGGCAACCCTTTTATGACGATGGCTCTTTCAGCATCGGTGCAGATGATTCCCTCTATGTTTATTCCTTCAAATCTTGGAGTGTCGGCCGTCACGTCCACAGGTGCAACCTGCGAGGCATCTCCGACTTTCTCCTGATAGTAGCTATCCACAAGCACGGCCTCCTCAGCGATGTCGCACATCACCACATTCTTCACCCATACATTGTGGATCAGCCCGCCACGGTCACGACCGCTCTTTAGCCTAAGCCCGGTGTCTGTGTCATTGAAACGGCAGTCACCGACAAATATATTGTCCATGCCTCCTGCCGTGTCACTTCCGATGACAAAGCCACCATGACCATGATAGACCGTGCAATTGCTGATGGCGACCTCCGAACATGCCCCGCGCTAACGTCCGGTGTCACCGATGCCGCTTTTCAGACAGATCGCATCATCACCGGCATCGACTGAACATCTGTTGACCAGACACCGGCGACAGGAGCTGAGGTCTATACCGTCGCCATTCTGTGCGTTCCACGGACACCTAACTGTCACCCCGTCAAGAGTGAAATTCTTGCTTAGGATAATATTGACATGGAAACTGGGAGAATTTTGAATCACCACATCCTGCACCAAGAATTTCTCACACTCGATAAATCTCAGGAGCCTCGGTCGCTTCTTTGCAATATTCCCGTCCTTATTGCCGAGCAGCGGATACCACACCGTCGATTTACCCTCCTTCGTCTCAGTGAGTTTCAGATATGACATCTCTCGCCATTCAGCATCGCTGACCTTAAAACGCTTGACGGGCCTCCATGCCTCTCTGTTGCCATCTATTATACCTGACCCGGTGATTGAGAAATTACTCTGCCCCGATGCACTTATCGGAGGCGTACAGAGTGCGCCCGATGTGCCTCTGTCTGCCGGCAGTATCGGATAGAGACTCTTGTCATTACTGAAAAGTATGATGGAATTATGTTCGAGATGCAAATCGATGTTGCTTCGCAATTTTATCGGACCTGTAAGCCATATTCCCTCAGTGACAAGCAGGTGACCGCCCCCACTCTCCGACAGAGATACCAGCGCGCGTTCAAATGCCTCGGTGTTGAGGGTCGCACCATCGGCAACCCCGCCAAAATCCGTCAGACGGACTGTCGTCTCAGGGATTACCGGCAACTCCGGAGCAACCGCCTCAAACGGCAGGGAACTGTAAATATCCTCATGCTGTGCGACTGCCTCCGCACACCACATAATGCCTGCCGTCAACACAAGCACACGGATGAATCTTGATAATGTGAACATTCTGATTGGTATTAGAGGGTGTCTAATGACAAAACTTATGCTCGCAAAATTAAGGCATTCCCCGCATTACCATATTATCAAAAAATCTACAATATTGGTAAAAACGTAAGATTTTATGTGGGCAGTTGCAAATTCCTGTGTTTGAAAATTAGCTAACCGAAGATTAGAGAGACTCGATAGATCTGAATTTTTCTATAATATGTAACCATATTAAAATAACTATTGATAATCAATGACCTATAATCCTATTATCATATTTTTTTATACTTAGAACATGATTAAATAATTTACAAAAGAATCCAAATTGGATACAACTTCGACTCATAGGATAAAATTGGGCAGTCATAAATTTTTTGCATATTGAGGTTCGGTTGCCGTTTTTTCTGTAACTTTGATACAAAAGTAATAAAGCCATGAAGATATCACATCTTATTCTTGCAATCTTATTGCTTGTGATTTCCGGCGGGGCGGGGGCGGCGGAGGTTGAGACACCTGCGTTTGTCGATTCTGTACTCATGATGCCGGAGCCGACGTTTCCCGACCGTTCAGTCAGCATTGCCAAGAGTGGCGCCAAAGAGGGTAGGCTCTCTACGGCTGCCATTCAGAAGGCCATCGACCGCGTGTCGGCTAAGGGTGGTGGAACTGTGACTGTGCCTCCGGGCAGCTGGCTTACCGGGCGCCTTATGCTTAAGGATAATGTGAACCTACACCTCACAGAGGGGGCTGTGCTTGAGTTTAGCGAGAATAGGGAGGATTATCTGCCCGACGTGAGTTCGCGCTACGAGGGCACTGATGTGCTCTCGGCCGGAGCTATGATCTATGCCTGCGATGCCGTCAATATAGCTGTGACCGGCAAGGGGCATCTCAAGGCGCCGTCGCGCCAGAGTGCCATGGCCCGGGAGAAGCACAACCTGCCCACATTTATCGGTCCGGTGAGATGCAAGGGTGTGCTGATAGAGGATGCGACGCTCGACGGCTCAATATTCTGGAATATAGCGCCCGTCTACTCCTCACATATTATTATAAGGGGTGTCACAGTAAACAGCTATGGCCACACACGCACGGATGGCATAGATATCGACTCGAGCACTGATGTGCTTATTGAAAACACCACCCTTGACTGTGGCGATGACTGCTTTACGCTGAAGGCCGGTCGCGGCGAGGAGGCGGTGGAACTGGGGCGGCCCACAGAAAATGTGGTGATACGCAACTGCCGTGTGAAGCGCGGCGTAGGGGGTATTACCATAGGCACCGAGACAGCAGGATTTATTCGCAACATCTATGTGGAGAATGTGGTGATGGAGAATCCTCGCATGCCGCTCTATTTCAAGACCCGGCGTCCACGTGGCGGCGGTGCGGAAAACGTGGTTATACGCAACGTTCGCGTAGACAGCACGCCCGGAGCTGCCATACAGATAGATATGCTGGGCAATCCCGCCTGGGTGGGCCAGCTGGCCTCACGCTTGCCGGCACAGCCTGTAGGCAAGCTCACGCCACGGTTCTCAAATATTCATATTGATAGCCTGGAGGTAGGGGAGTGCCGCGAGCTCATCAAAGCCAAGGGGCTGCCGGAGATGCCCGTTGAGGATATGACGGTGACAAATGTGAGGTCGGCCAACAAAAACGTCATTCTCCAGGATATAGGAACCCTGACGATAACATTTGCACAGTGATTATTTGTCGCGTCCTATCACGAAGTCAAGGATAAGTGTCAGGGGATTTTGCTCCAGTTCGGGAGCCAGCTCGCGGGCTATTGCTGCAGCCTCGTCGCGCAGACGGCCGAGGGTCTGTCGGGCATAGTCAATGCCTCCGGCCGAGATGGCAAATTCTATGAGTGTGGCTATCTCGCTGTCGGAGAGCACGGGGCTGTTGAGCAGACTGCGCATCTCGGCTGCCTGCGGATGGGCTGAGTTGAGGGCAGCGAGCAGCGGCAGTGTCACTTTGCCTTCGCGCAGATCGTTGCCGGTGGGTTTTCCGAGTTTTTCCGACGGGAAATAGTCGAAGATATCGTCGGTGATCTGGAAGCACTGGCCGAAGATTGTGGCATAGCGTCTGAGCAGATCCAGACGATGGTCGGTTACCCCAACCGAATAAGCTCCCACCTCCACGCAGGCTATAAAAAGAGAGGCTGTCTTGTGGGTTATGATTTCGAAATATCCCTCCTCGGTCAGCGTGTGTTCGCGTGCGTTGTTGAGCTGATCCATCTCGCCCAGCGAGAGCACGGCACCCAGTCCGGCCATGGTGTTGATCACCTTTAGGTCGGAGGTCGAGGCGGCCAGACCCAGTGCGCGCGACACGAAAAAGTCGCCCACCAGGACGGCTATATGGTTGTCCCACATAGCGTTTATCGTGTCTACGCCGTGGCGCACGGCCGAGTTGTCGATCACATCGTCGTGGATAAGTGAGGCGTTGTGGAGAATTTCGATGGCGGCTGCAGGTATGGTGACATCATATAGCGGCTGAGCACCCAGAATGTCGGCCGTAATCATGGCCATTATGGGGCGCAGCTCCTTGCCACGTCGCTCCAGATAGTGGCCTATCACCCGACTCATCAGCGGATTGGTGGAGCTGAGAGTCTCGGCCATCAGAGTGTGAAGCTTGTCGAGGCGTGAGAGTAGCGGACAACGTATGGAGTCGAACGATGATGTCATAACAGGGTGCAAATTTACGAAAATTTTCGTAAATCAGCCGCTATTTTGGGCTATCTCGCTAAAATTGTCTAATTTTATAGCCTGAAAAATAGATCTACATGGAGAAACGCCTTTTTCTGCTCGACGCATATGCTCTGATCTATCGTGCCTACTATGCACTGATACGATCGCCCAGGATGTCGGCCACGGTTGGTTTCAATACCGCCGCGGTGTATGGTTTCTGCAACACTCTCGACGATCTTCTGCGCAAGGAAAATCCCACACATATAGCCGTTTGCTTCGATCCGCCCCATGGGCTCACCTTCCGCCACCGCGAGTATGAGGCCTATAAGGCTCAGCGCGACAAGCAGCCCGAAGATATCACACTGGCCATCCCCTGGATAAAGAGAATCCTCGAGGCTTATCATATACCAGTGATTGAGGTTGAGGGGTATGAGGCCGACGATGTGATAGGCACTCTGGCCACTCGCGCATCCAAAGAAGGGTATGACACCTATATGATGACCCCCGACAAGGACTACGGTCAGCTCGTCGGGCCACACGTCTACATGTATCGCCCGGCCCTGAAGGGTGAGGGCTTTGAGGTGAGAGACACTGAGAGAGTGTGTGAGAAGTTTGGCGTGTCAACCCCCAGCCAGATCATTGACCTACTGGCGCTTGAGGGGGATGCCTCCGACAATATACCCGGCTGTCCGGGTGTAGGTAAGGTCACTGCCCGCAATCTCATAGCCGAGTGGGGCAGCGTGGAGAATCTGCTCGACAATGTCGAGAATCTCAAAGGCGCGCTGAAGAAAAAAGTGGAGGAGAACGCCGAGCAGATACGCATGTCAAAGTGGCTGGCCACGATATGCCGCGATGTGCCTGTGGATATTAAACTCGACTCTCTGGAGCGGCGTCCGGCCGATATGGACTCACTTATGGAGATCTACAAGGAGCTCGACTTCCGTTCGCTCATGGCCAGGCTGAAGAGCCGCACCGTCGAGGCTCCTCCCGCGACTAAGGCGGCTACTGAGGCCACATCGCTTTTCGATCTTGACTTCTCCAGCGACTCCGGCGACTCTGCCCCGGCCGAGGATATATTCCCCGACGCGGCAAACACCGACTCAAACTATACAATTCTCTCAACAGTCGAGGCAACCGGTGTGGCCATAGAGCGCATTTCGGCTCTTCCCGCCGTGGGGCTGGCCGTATATGCCGTGGGAGATGATGTGATGTCGTCTCACCTCGATGGTGTGGCTCTCTCTGGGGGAGCCGGAGAGGCTGTCTACATCCCTGTGCCTGCCCGGGAGGATGCCAGAGCCGAGGTGCTGGCCATGCTTGCACCGCTGTTCGGCAAAAACGGTCCCGAGATGGTGAGCCACGACATAAAGCGTGACATGCTGCTGCTGAAGCTCGATGGAATCGAGTTTGAGACGGGCTACTACGACACCTCCGTGGCACATTATGTGATAGACCCCGAGGCGCGCCACAATATAGGAGATGTGGCTTCCAGATATCTGCATCTCACCCTTACGGGCGTTGATCCGACCGTCAAGCCATCGCATCCCGCCAAGCCGCTAACACCTGAGCAGGCCATGGCCCGGTATTGCGAGGAGGCCGATGTGAGTTTGCGTCTGCGTCAGCCGCTGGCGGCCGAGGTGGCTCGGCGAGAGATGACACCGCTGCTCATGGATGTTGAGCTTCCCTTGACACGCGTTCTCGCCGAGATGGAGTGGACGGGTGTGAGGATAGACTCTGAGGTGCTCCACCGCCTGTCCGACCAGCTGAAAGAGCAGCTCGAGGGGATGGAGCGTGAGGCGTATGAAATGGCCGGAGGACCGTTCAATCTGGCATCTCCATCGCAGGTGGGTATGGTGCTGTTCGATCGTCTGCAGATCGACCCCAAGGCCAAACGCACGGCCAAGGGTCAGTATTCCACTACCGAGCAGGTGCTTGAGAAGTATGCAGCCCGAGTGCCTCTGGTGAACCTGATACTGAAGATACGCCGTCTGCGCAAGCTCATCACCACCTATCTCGACTCGCTTCCCGCTCTGGTCAACCCCCGCACCGGCAAGATTCACACCTCATACAATCAGACCGTTACGGCCACCGGGCGTATTTCCTCGACCAACCCCAACCTGCAGAATATCCCTGTGCGCACCGACGACGGCCGCGAGATACGCCGCGCCTTTATAGCCGACCCCGGCGACATACTGATGAGTGCCGACTACTCGCAGATAGAGCTACGCCTCATAGCCGACCTGAGCGGCGACCGCGACATGATAGAGGCCTTCCTGAGCGGCGACGATATACACCGCATCACGGCCTCCAAAATTTATGATGTGCCCCTCGAAGATGTGACCGACGACCAGCGGCGCCATGCCAAGACCGCCAATTTCGGCATTATCTACGGCATCTCGGCCTTCGGTCTGAGCGAACGCCTGGGCATAGCCCGCGCTGACGCCAAGAAACTCATCGACGGGTATTTCGCCACCTACCCACACATACGTCGCTATCTGGATCACGCTGTCGAGGAGGCACGCAAAAAAGGTTATGCCATAACCCGCATGGGGCGGCGCCGCTACCTGCCCGACATAAACTCGCGCAGCGCCGCTGTGCGCGCCTATGCCGAGCGCAATGCCGTCAACGCTCCTATTCAGGGCACAGCCGCCGATATCATCAAGGTGGCTATGGTCAATATATTTCGCGAGATGGAGCGCCGCGGTCTGCGCTCACGCATGATAATGCAGGTGCACGACGAACTTATCTTCAACGTAGTCCCCGACGAACTCGAAGAGATGCGCCAACTTGTGGAGAAGGGGATGGCCGATGCCTATCATGGCGCCGTGCCCCTCATAGCCGAGGCCGGCATTGGATCAAACTGGCTTGAAGCCCATTGATAAAACCATAATAACGACACTATGAAAAGAATCTTATCCATACTGCTCGCCTTTGCCGTGTGTCTCACGGCATCAGTGGCTTGGGCCGACGATGAAAAGGGACAACCCTTCAACGGCTTGATACTCGACAGCACCCTGAAGCCCATAAAGAGAGTGAGGGTATATGTCAAAGACCGTCAGCGCTATGCCACCTCCGACAAGCAGGGGCGTTTCGGCCTCACCGACGTGGCTCCCACTGATACCATCACACTCGAGATAAAGAAAGAGAAATACCGCATACCTGTGGAGGGACGCAAGAGCATGAAGATCATATTCGGTACACCCCTCAATGTGTCGCAGGACGATGAGCTGGTCGATGCCGGCTACGGTTATGTGAAGCGCCGTGAGTATACCGGTGTGAGCAGCGGCATCAGTGGCGACCAGATCAGGCGCACGGGGCAGCAGAATCTGCTCGACGCCCTCTCGGGACTCGTGCCCGGCCTCACCATCAATGTGATCGGCGGCCAGCGTGTGGCCAATATCCGCGGCATGCGCTCTCTGCTCCTTTCCAACGAACCTCTCTACATGGTGGATGGTGTGCAGGTGGATAATCTCGACATGGTGAGCGTCTACGACGTGGATCATGTGGAGGTGCTGAAAAGTGCATCGCAATACGGCATGAAGGGCGCCAACGGGGCTATCCTCGTCACCACCCTTTCGGCCGGACGTAAAAAATAACGACAATGAACTCTGAAGAAAAACTCAAGATAGAGGAGCGGGTGATAGACCTGCTCAAGACCGTCTACGACCCCGAAATACCTGTAGACATCTACAATCTGGGACTTATCTATGGCATAGACCTTGATGACGACGGCAATCTGACCATCGAGATGACTCTGACGGCACCCTCGTGTCCGGCAGCCGACTTCCTCGTCGACGACGCCCGCATCAAACTCGAGAGCATCGAGGGAGTGAAGAGTGTGGACATACGCATCGTGTTTGAGCCCGAGTGGACCAAGGACATGATGAGCGAGGAGGCCAAACTGGACCTGGGATTCCTCTGAACCGCGTGGATACATGGAAAGCCGGCGCACGTTGACCTATTTCATCAGCGACCTTCATCTGGGTGCGGGATATATTGCAGACCCCCGCGCTCATGAGATGGCCGTGGTGAGCTTTCTGCGTGCCATAGCTCCGACGGCCCGGCGCCTGTATCTGCTGGGCGATATTCTGGACTATTGGTGGGAGTATCGCGACGTGGTGCCCCGCGGGTTCACACGCTTTTTCGGCGAGCTGGCGCGTCTGTCCGACGAGGGAGTGGAGATAACCTGGTTTAAAGGGAATCACGATATATGGATATTCGATTATCTCCCCACTGAGCTGGGCATACGTGTGCACGATGGAATTATGCTCACCGAGCTCGACGGGCGCCGTTTCCTTATGGAGCATGGCGATGGGGTGGGGCGGTTGCCATGGTCATTCAGGATGTTGAGGCGGTTGTTCAGATGCAGGCCTGCCCAGGTGATGTTTGCGGCCATTCATCCACGCTGGACTGTGGGCTTTGCCCATGCCTGGTCGGCTCATAGCAGAAAGAAGGGTGGATATGTCCCGGCCGAGGGCGCTGTGGACAGCCTGGAGGCATTTGCTGTAGATTATAATCGAGCTGTCGCTGAGAGGGTGGACTATTTCATTTTTGGCCATCAGCATGTGGCTGTAGACCGCCCTCTGCCCGACGGGAGCCGTCTTATTGTATTGGGCGACTGGATATCAAAGTTCACATATGCTGTGTGGGACGGCCACAATCTGAGCCTCGAGAAATTTGATTCAATGGCACAGACGGGGAAAAAGTTCGATGATTAACCTATTTTAACAATATAATATCTTATTTGTGTGTTATTAGTGTAAACATTGAAAATCAGTAAATTGCGGGTAATAAAAGATAAATATTTGTCAATAAATTGTTGACAAATTATGTTGGAAAACATATAAAAAAATTTCGTGGCGCATAAATTATGGCCTAACTTTGCATCACGAACCTAAAACAATCTTTTTTACCTTAGAAATTGTACCTATTGGAAACTCATGGAAAGGAGCTGCGTGAAGCAGTTCCTTTTTGTATATAGTTAGAATTGACAGCAAGGCCTCGGAGAGGTCGCATAACCGAGCCACACAGAGGGGATTAATCGACCTCTCTGAGGCCGTTTTCACGGAATATTCATCTGACCCTACACCAAGGTGATGGGGCTATAATTATTTTCACCTCTTCGAGGTTTAAATTTTTCATTATCAATCCTATATGTGGCATCGAGATTGAATTCTCCATCCCTCACAGCCCCGGATGTAAGAGCTTTTGGACTGCTACGCGGAGATCGGAGATCATAGCTGTGGCGGGAGTGATGAAGGGCTTAACCTCGATGTTTTTACGGGGGGCTATCACTCTGAGGGCTGCGTGGTGGCAGCATATGTCGAGATGGCTTCCCAGTTGCAGAGGTTCGCCGTCGAGGTGTGAGGGTCCGTTGCCCGAGCGCGAGATGGTGAGAGCTGAGGTGCGGAAGGTGTGGATGAGCACGTTTTTCTCGATCATGCCGGTAAGCATGTCGAAGCCCACGAGGGCTGTTGAAAACGGGTTGCCTGCATGGATTATGGTCACGTCGAGCAGGCCGTCGTCTATCACGGCGCTGGGGGCTATGTAGGCGTTGTTGCCATATTGCGAGGCATTGCACACGGCCACCAGGAAAGCTTTTTCGGTTAGGGTATGGCCACCGGCGCTAATGGTATAGTGCTCAGGGCGATAGTGGGCATAGGTCTCGAAGGTGCTCTGTATGTATGTGAGCTTGCCTCGTTTCTTTTTTTCTGCGAAAGCCTCGCTCACGGCCGCGTCAAAGCCTACACCAAAGGTGCAGAAGAATTTGCGGTCGTTCACCGTGGCATAGTCTATGGCATGTGGCGAGTTTTCGGCAATCACCTTTACCCCTTCGCGTATGTCGATGGTGATGCCTAAGTGACGGGCCAGGCCGTTGCCTGAGCCGCAGGGGATGATGCCCAGAGCCGTCTGTTTGCCACACAGGGCTGCCGCTATTTCGTTGACAGTGCCGTCACCTCCGGCAGCAAAAACGGCATCACACCCGGCTGAGGCAGCCTCGAGCGCCAGGCGTGTGGCATCACCTCGGCCATGGGTAAAGCAGGTATCTATCTCCCAGCCCGAGGGGGATAGTTGTTCCAACACATATTTGTCGAGTCCTTCTTTGCTGCGGGTGCCTGATATGGGGTTGATGACGAGACGTGCTTTCATTCTTGAGTGTTAAGGATGAGCTTCGAGGAGGTGGAGGTCAGAGAGTGACGCGCCGCGTGGCTGTGTCCGTCTTAAGGATGAAAATACCCTTGGCCGACATGCGCAGTCGGTGTGTTCCGGCCGGGAGGGTCTCCGAGCTGATGAGCTGACCCAGTATGGTGAACACTTTGACTGTCTCCTTGGCGTTGGTGTGGACGTAGATGTAGCCGTCGCGCACGCTCACATCCACAAGGCCTGTTTCGCGCCCCGGCTCGGCCGACGTCGCCGCGACCGGGGGCACGTTGACTGCCTCCCAGCGCGGTGACGCACCGGTGCAGACCGCTATTGCGGCCGTTAGCAGCAGTATGGCAAGGATTTGTCGCATATCTACTGCAAAGTTAAATATTTTTTACATTTCCCGCAAATTTAATACATGGGTTTGAACGGCTCTGTGCGGAACAGGTGGCGGTTGGCGTCGCCCACATAGTCGCGGCTCTTGGCCACGTCGATCTTCATGACCGGTGCACCTTTGCGCAGGTCGCACTTGGCCAGGTCGACATAGAAGATGCCATCGTTAGTGACAATGTCGAAATAGTAGCGCAGATCGCGAATGTTGGCATACGAGCGCCACTGTGTGGCCGAGAGGTTGGCGTCGCCCGAGGTGTAGGTGAAGGGCACCGAGACATTGGCCATGATGGAGCGGATTATGGAGAATCCCAGATCGGCGTCGGCGGTTTTCTCCACATGGTTGTCAAAGAAATAGCCTCTCACAAAGCGGTCGGGACTGCTCACGGTGCCTGGCAGGGTGTGTGTGCCACCTTTGGCCCACCAGTATTCGTTGATGGCTGTGATTTGCGGATAGGTGGGGTCGTTGGTGAGCACCGGGATGTCCTGCCCCTCGTAAAGCTTGATGTTGCCATGGTCAAACTCCAGTATCACAGAGCGTCCCTCGGCGTCGGTGATGCCCCAGTGGAGGGCCGAGACGGTTCCGCCGTCAAAGGTGGCTCCCGAGATGTTGAAGTCGTGTTTGCGGAGCATCTCTACGGCCTCAGGTGTGGTGGCGCAGAGGTCGAGAATCCAGGCCGGAAACATGGCCAGCGACATGGGTGGACGCCCCTCAGTAGAGTCGTTGGAATAGACGGTGCCCTTGCAGAAGAGACTGTTTACCACCAGTCCTTTCTCGTTCATACCTTCGGTGACGCCGCCGTCATAGCCCACAGCATATATGGCACCATATTTCGAGGTCCACTCCACAGCGCCCGGCAGGGAATGGCCCTTCTTGGCAATGCCGCGGGGATAGACATATAGATTGGTGGGGATGGGGTTTTTCCAGTCGAGCGAGCGGCCCACAATGCGCAGGCTATCGTTGCCCACATAGAGCACTCGGGTGCATGCTCCGGCTTCGACGGCCGATCCGGCTAATGCCAAAGCCGACAACAGTCCCAGAAACAGTTGACGTGAGGTTTTCATAATTCAATACAGTGTTTATGTTGATATTCTATCAATATTAACATATTAAAGTGCCGAAAGGTTTATACTCTCCATTCTCCATTCTCAATTCAATTTGCCGTGAACCCGGTGCCGCTCGGGGGCGTTGATACATATATATGTAAATCCTCACGTTGATGAATACTCCTGCCAGCACATCCCGACACGTCCGGGTGGGCGATGTCGTGGTAAAGATACTCAAAGTGATAGTGCCGATAGCCATATCGGTCGGGCTCATAGCGTGGATGCTCCACAAGGTGGATATTCAGAAGGTCGAGGCCATAATCCGCCAGGGCGTAGACTATCGCTATCTGCTGGTTATGATGGCGCTGACGTCGCTGTCGCAGATTATACGCGGTTTTCGCTGGCGTCTTCAGCTCAGGGCTGCGGGTGTGGCTCCGCTGCCAGCGCTGGCAGCTTGCGTGTCGATTTTCGGAGCCTATGCCCTCAATCTTATCATCACTTTTCTGGGTGAGGCGTGGCGATGTGTCTATGTGGCGCGGCGTCAGCGCTGTCAGCTCTCCACGGTGGTGGGCACCGATCTGGGCGACCGTGCCTCAGATGGTGTGATGATAAGCCTGTTCATTATACTCACGGTGTTTGTGGCTCGCCCGGCCATAGACCGCTTTATGGATCGCTACCCGCTGGGCGAGGCTCTGCAGCGATTCTCCGACGATCCCACAACATGGGTCAGCATACTGGTGGTGCTTGCCGTGGTGGGTGTGGTGCTCTATCTGCTGCGCCACACCTCGGCTGTGCAAGGGATGATAAAGAGCGCCCTGAGGATGTGGCACGGCTTTGCAGTGCTGTTCACCATGAAGGGGCGTGGGCTTTATCTGTTGCTGACGTTGGGGATCTGGGTGTGCTATTTCTTCATGACCTACACTTGCTTCTTTGCCTTCCCGTTTACCCGTGCGCTGGTGGAGCACAGCCACTTCTACGGGCTGCTGCCGGGGCTGGTGGTGTTTGTATTCGGGTCGTGTAGCATGATAGTGCCCTCTAACGGCGGCCTTGGACCCTGGAATATTTCGGTGATGTTTGCGCTGTCGCTCTATGGCATATCAGATGCCGACGGCACGGCCTACTCCATAGTGTGCTGGAGCTTTCAGACTCTGATGCTTGTGATACAGGGAGTGTTCAGCGCCTTCTATATAGCGGCCTCGCGCAGGCGCAAAAAAAATTGATTGTCATCTCGACAACCAATCTTTTTTAACCTTAAATCTAATACCATGAAAAACACATTGCAAATGTAATGCCTTTTTTCTTTCCCTGCAAGCGGATTGGTGGAAAATTTCTTGAAATTAACATTAATTTACACTTTTATGCAGCAATATGCCCTGAATAGTGGAATTTTGCCACTCGTTTTTAGTTTTGGAGAAATTTTCGTAACTTTGCCGTCTAACCCTCCCGCAACTTTTTAGAGATGAGCGACGACAACAACAATTATATTCCCGAGTCAGATGCCATGGATGAAGAGAGCCTTCCGGCTTCAGGCAACTTCCCCGCTGTGATAGTAGACACCACCGACGACACTGTGCGCCATCAGCTGCGCGGCATGTTTCAGAGTTGGTTTCTTGACTATGCCAGCTATGTGATATTGGAGCGCGCCGTGCCCCATATAGACGATGGACTGAAACCTGTGCAACGCCGCATACTCCACTCGATGAAGCTGCTCAACGATGGCCGTTTCAACAAGGTGGCCAACATCGTGGGCAATACCATGCAGTTTCACCCCCACGGAGATGCCTCGATCTATGAGGCGCTGGTGCAGCTGGGGCAGAAGGAGCTGCTGGTGGACACCCAGGGCAACTGGGGCAATACGCTGACGGGCGCCGGAGCTGCTGCGGGCCGATATATCGAGGCTCGCCTCTCGCAGTTTGCCCTCGAGGTGGTGTTCAACCCCAAGGTCACCGAGTGGACCATGAGCTATGACGGACGCCAGAAGGAGCCTGTCACACTCCCCATCAAGTTCCCGCTGCTGCTCTCGCAGGGTGTGGAGGGTATAGCCGTGGGATTATCGTCGAAAATATTGCCTCACAACTTCAACGAGATTATCGACGCCGCCGTGGCCTTCCTGAGAGGAGAGGAGTTTACGCTCTACCCCGACTTTTTCACCGGAGGCTTTATAGATGTGTCGCGCTACAACGACGGCGAGCGTGGGGGCGCCGTGAAGATCAGAGCAAAGATTGAAAAAATAGACAATAAGACGCTGGCCATAACCGAGATACCCTATGGCAAGACCACGGCCACGCTGATCGAGTCGATCATCAAGGCCGCGGAGACCGGCAAGATTAAGATACGCAAGGTTGAGGACAATACCTCGGAGCATGCCAACATTCTGGTTCACCTTTTGCCCGGCACATCATCAGACCGCACCATCGACGCTCTGTATGCCTTCACCGACTGCGAGCTGTCGGTGTCGCCAAACTGCTGCGTCATCTCCGACAATAAGCCCCACTTCCTGGGTGTGAGCGATATATTGCGCCACAGTGTGGACCACACCCGCACCATATTGCGCCGCGAACTGGAGATAAGGCGCGCCGAGGTGATGGAGCAGCTACACTTTGCATCGCTCGAGCGCATCTTTATAGAGAAACGCATCTACAAGGAGAAGGGCTACGAGCAGAGCGAGTCGCGCGAGGAGGCCGTGGCCCACATTCGTAGCCGCCTTGAAAAATATGTCAAGCAGTTTGTGCGCCCCGTCACCGACGACGATATCGTCCGTCTCTTTGAGATAAAAATGGGGCGCATTCTCAAGTTTAACGCCCAGAAGTGTGACGACCAGATAGCGGCCTACAAGGAGAAAATCGAGGAGCTCGACGGCCACCTGGCCACCATCACCGACTATACCATCAACTGGTTTCTGCGTCTGCGCGAGAAGTATGGCAGCGCCTTTCCGCGCATGACCCAGATACGCTCGTTCGACAATATCCAGGCTGCCACAGTGGCCGAGGCCAACGAAAAGCTCTACATCAACCGCGAGGATGGATTCATAGGCACCGGGCTGAAGCGCGACGAGTTTCTTTGCACCTGCTCGAGTCTCGACGACGTTATCATCTTCTATCGCGACGGCAGCTACAAGGTGGTGCGTGTGGCCGAGAAGATGTTCATAGGCAAGGGGGTGATACATGTGGGTGTGTTCAAACGTCGCGACGAGCGCACGGTCTACAACGTCATCTACCGTGCCGGCAAGGATGGCCCGTACTATATGAAGCGCTTTAAGGTCACAGGCATCACACGCGACAAGCTCTACAATCTCACCACCGGCGAGCCGGGCGCGAAGGTGTGCTGGTTTACAGCCAACAACAACGGCGAGGCCGAGGTGGTGAAGGTGACGCTCAAGCCCAAGGCCAGGTTGAAGACGCTACAGTTTGATGTGGATTTCTCGCAGCTGGCCATCAAGGGGCGCGGAGCGATAGGCAATATTGTGACGCGCAACGAGGTGCACCGCTTCTCGCTCAAGGAGAAGGGAGTGTCGACGCTGGGAGGCCGCGATGTGTGGTTTGATCCCGACGTGAATCGCCTGAACTACGACGGGCGCGGACTGTATCTGGGCGATTTCAACACCGGCGATCTCATATTGGTGATACAGAAAAACGGCGAATACTATACCTCGACCTTTGAGGTCTCCAATCACTATCCCGATAATATATTGCGTCTGGAGAAGCTCGAACCCCACAAGGTGTGGACTGCCATACTCGACGATGCCGACCAGGGGTATCCCTATTTGAAGCGCTTTACGTTTGAGCCCTCGGCCAAACCGGTGCGCTATCTGGGTGATAACCCCGCCTCGCGGCTGAGGTTGCTCTCGGATGTCAATGGTCTGAGGGTAGAGCTCGTATTTGGCGGCGTCGATTCTTTCCGCCCGGCTCAGGAGGTTGTGGCTCGCGAGTTTGTGGCCGTCAAGTCGTTCAGAGCCAAAGGCAAGCGCCTCACCACATGGGATCTTGCCGAAATCAAAGAGCTAGATCCGCTGCCCGACGAAGAGCTTCCCGCCGAGGATACCCCCGACACCCTCGAGCCCCCCACTCCCATCGAGCCCGAGAGAAGCGACGAAGAGGTGCGCGACGAAATCATAGGCCAAAACCGTTTGTTTGAATAATCCGAATGATGAACAATAACAATAAATATGCCGCATGTTTGGTGGGGATGCTTCTGGCATTGTGCCTTGGGGCACGGGCTGACGATGGGGTGCGCCCTGTCACGGAATCGTGGATGGTGGGCGCGGGTACGTCGCATATGGCCGATACATATCTCACGCCCCTCCGCTACTCCGGTTGGCACACGTCGCTGGCCTACTCGCGCATGCAGGCCGCCCGCTTTGCTCCAAACTGGAATTTGGCTCTCGACGTGGCGCTGACGCTCGACTCCGACAAGAGCCCTGCACGCAATGCCACAATGTGGGGCTCCATGGTGCGTGTGGGGTGGGGCATGATGAGGCGCTGGCGCCTCGACGCTGTGCCTGTTCTCACGCTTGCTGCCGGTGGCGAACTGGCTTTTGAGGGTGGCGCTCTCTACAACAACCACAACGGCAACAACCCTGTGGCTGCAAAGGGGGCAGTGACGCTCAATGCCACCGGTCTGGCCGCCTGGCACTGCCGGGTGGGACGCCTCCCAGTCACCCTGCTCTATCGCCCGTCAATGCCTCTGACCGGCGCATTCTTCTCGCCCGACTACGGTGAGCTGTATTACGAAATATATCTCGGCAACCATTCCGGGCTGGTGCATGCGGCATGGCCCGGCTCATATTTCTGCCTGGACAATCTGCTGTGTGCCGATCTGCATCTCTGGAGCGGCACTTCGCTGCGTCTGGGCTATAGCGGCCGCATCTTCTCGTCGAAGGCCAACAATATAGTAAGCCGTCTCACCACCCACGCCTTCGTGTTGGGCATCACCGGCGATTTCACCTCGCTGCCCATTACCACTCCGGCCACCAGGGCATATTAATAAAACTCCCCCTCAAACTCTCTATATATAAATATGTGTAGAAAACTTGCCGGCTTACTGCTGTTGGTGGTGCTGATGACAGCTTGCCACGATATACCCGAATATTCCAACGACCGCAAAGGAAATTTCGAGGCTCTATGGACCATACTCGACCAGCACTATTGCTTTTTTGCCCAAAAAGATGTGGACTGGGATGAGGTTCACACCCGATATGCTGCCAAGATCGACCCCGAGATGACCTGGCAGGAGCTGTTTGATGTGTGTTCCGACATGCTGGGCGAACTCAAGGATGGCCATGTCAACCTATCATCGGCGTTTGCCACCTCCTATTACCGACAGTGGTGGAGCGACTATCCGCAAAACTTCTCGCAGCGCCTGGTCGAGGAGAGCTATTTCAACTTCAACTACCGCCAGAGCTCCGGACTGATGTATGGATTTCTCTCTGACGGCGTGGGCTACATACGCTACGCCTCGTTTGCCACACCTGTTGGGGAAGGTAACCTCGACGCCGCCCTCTCCTATCTGGCCACCGCCACCGGCCTTATAATAGATATACGCGACAACGGCGGAGGTGACCTGACAAACGTGGAGCGCATCGTGGCCCGCTTCATCACAGCCCCGACCCTTGTGGGATATATATCGCACAAGACCGGCCCCGGCCACGATGACTTCTCCGAGCCCTATCCGATAACCTACAAACCTGCCCCCGAGGGGCGCGTGCGCTGGGGCAAACCCGTGGTGGTGCTCACAAACCGCTCATGTTTCTCGGCCGCCAACAACTTCGTCTCCATCATGCGGCTGCTCCCCGGTGTCACCATTGTGGGAGCCACCACCGGCGGAGGCTCCGGGATGCCCTTTTCCAGCGAGACCCCCTGCGGCTGGGGTGTGAGATTCTCGGCCTGTTCCATGCTCGACGCCGAGGGGCTTTCCACCGAAGGGGGCATAGAGCCCGATATTGCCGTGGATCTCAGCACTGAAGATGCCCTGATGGGTGTGGATACAATGATAGAAATGGCAAAAAAAGTGCTCAACTGAAGGTCGATTTATCATTTTGTCACATTTTTGCGAAAAATTTTGCTAAAATGTTTGGAAGATATAAATATTCGCACTACTTTTGCAACGGATATCCTCTATCCACGCTTCAAAAACATTCAAAAGCAGAAAATTCATTCACTTTTCCAAAACTACAATTTCTATGAAGAAATTCTACTCATCACTCGCCCTCGCAGCTGCCGTATGCTTCAGCGCATCAGCTGCCGACGTCAAGGTTCAGAGAGTAGAGACTATGGCCGAAACTTCAGCCATGGCTGCTCCTCAGACCGTGAAAGCCTCCAAGAAGGCTCCCCAGAAGGCTATCGCCACAACCATCGACGAGCTCTGTGGCCGCTACAAGAACGCATATCACACCAATGCTCAAGGTGGTTGGGAGGAGACATCATCAGATGTCGTTTTGATCCCCGGTTCTGAGGCAAACACTGTGAAGCTCGTAGGCCTCACACGCGTAGGCTATCTGAGCAACAATCCTCAGGGAACAGGCAACTATGATCAGGCACCCATGATCGAAGGTAAGGTGGACTTCCGCGCTGCTACCATCGAGCTCCCCGCAAAGCAGTCTGTTGGCTACTTCAACTTTGGTACGGACGGCTATATCGAAGTTGTTATGACACACAAAGTGCCCAATGCTGAAGGAAAACTCGTTGAGTCAAGCGAACCTTTTGTACTCGACTTCTATGAGGACGGCACCATCGAGTCAAGCAATACTGACTACTATGTTGCAGCTCTTCCCAACTATCAGGACGGTAAATATTCTATGACTAACGGTAGCATTCTATACTGCCAGATGACTCCCGAGACTATTGATATGGAAGGCTGGGAAAAGGCTACCACAGCAACATTTATCGACGAAGGTTATGTACTGCCTCTTTGGAGCTGGAACAATGGTGTCCCCTCAATAGAGTGTGACGTATATACCAATGCTGCTAAGCCCAACGTATTCCGTCTCTATAACCCCTACGGATCAATCAACGATTTCGGCGCAGACGGCTATAAGCTCAACGATGCAAACGTAGTCGGTGTTATTGATATCGATGCCACATATCCCAACTGTGTGACTGTACCCAACCAGTTCAACGGTGAGGTTATGGAAGACGACGGCGCATTCTTCAGCTCAAACACCGAATGGACAGCATTTGAAAGCGGTGCAACAGTTAATGAAGTTGTTGACATCATCGGCGCAGCCAACCTCTCGACCTACGATTCTGAAAGCCGTATCGCTCTCATCAAGAACTGTCTCGTTTCGTTCGGCTCATTCAAGCTCCTGAAACTTACAGAGATCTATACATGGAACGATCCTACTCAGGCTCCTCCCTGCACATTCACTGTACAGTTCAACGAGTTCTCGACCGGCATCGACAAGATCGTCGACACCGAGAATATCGCTCCTGTTGAGTACTACAACCTCCAGGGTATCCGCGTGAACAATCCCGAGAAGGGCGTTTATATCCGCGTACAGGGCAAGGACGTGAAGAAAGTGATCCGCTAATCCATCTCTTCCCCACATATCAAGCCACCCCGGCCACAAAGGCCAGGGTGGCTTTTTTAGGTATCGGGCCCCAGTATGGGGCCTGACAACCGCACACTACCCCTGACTTTCTAAATTGTGTTCTCTGCAGAATAATAATTTGCACAAATACAATATTTTTGCTAACTTTGCAGCGGCGTTGTAGCGCATGGCGCTCCGCCAAAGAGAATCAACCATATTTATTAACCCATTTTTTAATGACTGAAGAAGTAAAAAACTCCCCTATCGAGGATTTCGACTGGGAAGCGTATGCAAAAGGTGAGACCAAGGGCGAAAAATCGCGTGAGGAACTCACCAAAACCTATGATGAATCGCTCAACACCGTGCGAGACAAGGATGTAATCGAAGGTACCATCATCGCCCTCAACAAGCGTGAGGCTGTGGTTAACATCGGCTACAAGAGCGACGGCATCATCCCCATGAGCGAATTTCGCTACAACCCCGACATCAAAGTCGGCGACACCGTAGAGGTCTTCATTGAGAATCAGGAAGACAAGAAAGGTCAGCTCATCCTTTCACACCGCAAAGCCCGCGCAGCCCGCTCATGGGACCGCATCAACGAGGCTCTGGAGAAGGACGAGGTTATCAAGGGATTCATCAAGTGTCGCACCAAAGGCGGCATGATTGTCGATGTGTTTGGCATCGAGGCATTCCTGCCCGGCTCGCAGATCGACGTGAAGCCCATCCGCGACTACGACATCTTTGTGGGCAAGACCATGGAGTTCAAGGTAGTCAAGATCAATCAGGAATTCAAGAACGTGGTCGTAAGCCACAAGGCTCTCATCGAGGCCGAGCTCGAGCAGCAGAAGCGCGAGATCATCGCCAAGCTCGAGAAGGGTCAGGTGCTCGAGGGTTCGGTCAAGAACATCACCAGCTACGGTGTGTTCATCGACCTGGGCGGCGTAGACGGCCTCATCCACATCACAGACCTTTCGTGGGGCCGCGTAAGCCACCCCGAAGAGGTGGTGCAGCTCGACCAGAAGCTCAACGTGGTTATCCTCGACTTCGACGACGAGAAGAAGCGCATCGCCCTGGGTCTGAAGCAGCTCATGCCCCATCCCTGGGATGCTCTTGATCCCAACCTCAAGGTTGGCGACAAGGTGAAGGGCAAAGTTGTCGTTATGGCCGACTATGGCGCATTTGTAGAAATAGCCCCCGGCGTAGAAGGTCTGATCCACGTGAGCGAAATGTCGTGGAGCCAGCACCTCCGCTCAGCTCAGGACTTCCTGAAGGTGGGCGACGAGATCGAGGCCGTAATCCTTACCCTCGACCGCGAGGACCGCAAGATGAGCCTCGGCCTCAAACAGCTCCGCAAGGATCCATGGGAGGATATCGAGGTGCGCTATCCCGTGGGCAGCAAGCACACAGCCCGCGTGCGCAACTTCACCAACTTCGGCGTGTTTGTTGAGATCGAAGAGGGCGTAGACGGCCTCATCCACATCTCAGACCTCTCATGGACCAAGAAGGTAAAACACCCCAGCGAGTTCACTCAGGTGGGTGCCGACATCGACGTGCAGGTGCTTGAGATAGACAAGGAGAACCGTCGTCTCTCGCTGGGCCACAAGCAGCTCGAGGAAAATCCCTGGGACGTATTCGAAACCATCTTCACAGTGGGCTCTGTTCACGAGGGTACCATCATCGAGATGGTAGAGAAGGGCGCTGTAATCGCTCTCCCCTATGGTGTGGAAGGCTTTGCAACTCCCAAGCACCTCGTTAAGGCTGACGGCTCGAAGGCTCAGCTCGACGAGAAGCTCGAGTTCAAGGTGATCGAGTTCAACAAGGATTCGAAGCGCATCATCCTCTCGCACTCACGCATCTTTGAGGATGAGCAGAAGGGCGAGCGTGCTGAGCAGCCCCGCAAGGAGCGCCGCGAGCGTCGCGGTGGCGAGCGTCGTCGCGCTGCTGCCGAGGAGACTCCCGCACTCAACGCTCCGCTCGAGAAGACTACTCTGGGCGACCTCGAGGCTCTCGCTTCGCTCAAGGAGAAACTTGCCGGCAAGTAATAGACTTTTCAAGGCATAATTCACTCCGTCCCTTCCCCAATCCCGGGGAAGGGACGGTTTTTTCGTTAGTTGGATAGCCAAAGTTGGGAGTATGGCAAAGAAGTCTTGGGATGGGCAGAACCTCGAAAAGGTGAAAATAATTATAACCTCATCACCTTGGTGTGGGGTGTTGATAGTCAGAGAAGTAACGGCCTCAATGAGGTCGCATAACTCGGCTCCACACTCTGGGTGTGTGGCTCGCATTAATCGACCTCTCCGAGGCCGTTTTCCGTCCATACCTTTCACCCCATGCCAAAGCATGGGGCTATCATTATATCGCCTCTTCGAGGCTAATCTATTGGTTGATATTCATTGCCATCCACCAATGCATCCCATACTGAGGCGATTACTACCCACATACCAAAATTCTCACCTCTCCATTCTCCATTCTCCATTCCCCACTTGGCGAGTTGGATTGGTAAAAAACGGAATAAATAGCTCCGTTTTGGTGAAAAAGCCGAAAAAAGTTGTCCGGAATGGTCATGCAAGCGGCATATTTTCACTATCTTTGCGTGAATTATTCTATTCATACGAAAAATATTAACTACATAATAGGTATAAATCAAGACGAAAAAGAAGACACAATGAAACGTATCTCGTCACAACTGGGCAGCCTCGGGCTGCTGCTGGCAGCTTCGGCCATGCTTCCCTCCTGTTCGGGCAAAGGCGGACAGCAGATGATGCAACAGCAGGCTCCCTCAATCGCCGTGGTCACTCTGGCTCCTGAGCAGACCGACCTCCCCTCTACTTTCCCTGCTACAATCAAGGGTAAGACCGACATTGACATCCGTCCGCAGGTGACGGGCTTTATCACCAAAGTGCATGTTGACGAGGGTCAGCATGTGCGCAAGGGTCAAGTGCTTTTCACTCTGGATCAGGTGCAGTTTAATGCTGCTGTGGATCAGGCCAAGGCTGCCGTGAACTCGGCTCAGACTGCCGTGAACACCGCCCAGATGACTGCCGACTCCAAGAAGGCTCTGCGCGAGAAAAACATTATCTCGGACTACGAGTATCAGCTCGCTCTCAATACCCTGGCTCAGGCCAAAGCTCAGCTGGCCAATGCCAACGCTGCACTTGTAACAGCCAAAAAGAATCTGGCCTACACTGTAGTGACCTCGCCCAGCGACGGCGTGGTGGGCACTATACCCAACCGTGAGGGTTCGCTGGCAAGCCCCTCGTCGGCCCAGCCTCTCACCACTGTCAGCGAGAACTCGCAGGTCTATGCCTACTTCTCGCTCACCGAAAAGGATCTGCTGAGCATGGCCGGCGACGGCGCGCGCACTGTCGACGCTGCCATCAAGGCAATGCCGGCTGTGAAGCTCAAGCTCAACGACGGCAGCATCTATCCCTATGAGGGTAAGGTGGCCACCGTGTCGGGTGTGATCGACAACAGCACCGGCTCGTCGAGCGTGCGTGCTCTCTTCCCCAACCCCAACGGAGTGCTCCGCAGCGGCGGCACAGGCCAGATCATTATCCCCAACGTTAAGGAAAACGTAATCATAATACCCCAGAAGGCCACATTTGAGCTCCAGGATAAGAGATTTGCTTATGTGGTGAACGATTCGAACAAGGTGGCTTCTGTGCCCATCACAATCGAGACTGCCAGCGACGGCAAGAACTTTGTGGTGACCTCGGGCCTTAAGGCCGGCGACCGCATAGCCATCGAAGGCGTGGGCACCAAGCTCCAGGACGGCATGACCATCAACCCCACCGACCCCAACGCCGCTCCCCAGCAGCAGGCTCCCCAGCAGTAATAGGCAACGACCACAAAACTAAGAAGATAAATATCATCACAAGATATGAAACTTGATACATTCATAAACAGGCCGGTGCTGTCGACGGTGATCTCCATTTTCATCGTTCTGCTGGGTCTGATCGGGCTTTTCTCGCTGCCCATCACCCAGTTTCCCGACATCGCACCGCCTACAATATCAGTGACCACAACCTACACGGGTGCCAATGCCCAGGCTGTGCTCAATTCCGTGATTGCGCCTCTTGAGGAGTCGATCAACGGTGCCGAGGGCATGACATATATGGAGTCGACCGCCACCAACACTGGTTCGGCCACCATCAATGTGTATTTCAAGCAGGGCTTCGACCCCGACATGGCTGCCGTAGACGTGCAGAACCGTGTGGCCAAGGCCCAGAACCTTCTCCCCTCCGAGGTGACACAGGTGGGTGTGCTGACCCAGAAGCGCCAGACATCCATGCTTCTCTCCATTGCGCTCTACGACGAGACGGGCGTATATAACGAGGAGTTTATAGACAACTACATGAAGATCAACATCATCCCCCAGCTCCAGCGTGTGTCGGGTGTGGGTGATGTGATGAGCTTCGGTGCCGACTACTCGATGCGTATATGGCTCAAGCCTGAGGTGATGGCCCAGTACGGACTGGTGCCCACCGATATTTCGTATGCACTGGCCGAGCAGAACATCGAGGCTGCCCCCGGTGCCTTCGGCGAGCAGGGCGACCAGAGCTTCCAGTATACCATGAAGTATCGCGGCCGTCTCACTACCCCCGAGCAGTTTGAGAATATTGTGGTATCGGCCAAGCCCACCGGTGAGGTGCTTCGCCTTGGCGATGTGGCCACCGTTGAGCTGGGTCGTGTGACCTACGGCTTCCACAATGCCCTCAACGGCTATCCGGCATCGAGCTGTATGGTGTTCCAGACCGCAGGCTCCAACGCCACCGACATTATCAACGGCTGTCTTGCCGAGGTAGACAAGATGAAGGCCTCGCTTCCTGCCGGCTTGAAGTTTGCCGTGCCGATGAACAACAACGACTTCCTCGATGCCTCGATCCATGAGGTGATCAAGACCCTCATCGAGGCCTTCATCCTGGTGTTCTTTGTGGTTTACGTATTCCTTCAGGATATCCGCTCCACCATCATCCCCGCCATCGCCATTCCTGTGGCTCTCGTGGGTACATTCTTCTTCATGAATCTGATCGGGTTCTCCATAAACCTCATCACTCTGTCGGCTTTGGTGCTTGCCATTGCGATTGTGGTCGACGATGCCATTGTGGTGGTGGAGGCCGTGCACGCCAAGCTCGACGTGGGCTACAAGAGTGCGCGCAAGGCCTCGATCGACGCCATGGGCGAGATAGGCGGTGCCATCATCTCGATCACACTTGTGATGATGCTCGTGTTTATCCCCGTGTCGTTTATGAGCGGAACCACCGGCGTGTTCTACCGCCAGTTCGGTCTGACCATGGCCATCGCCATCGGTCTGTCGGCTCTGAACGCCTTGACCCTTTCGCCCGCACTTTGTGCTGTGTTCCTCAAGGGCCACGACGACGGCAGCCTCAAGGAGCGCATGGCCAAGGCCTACAGCGCAGCCGGCCAGGCTGTGGTGGAAAACACCAAGCGCCGCTTCACACTCGACCTTCCGCCGCTCATCACCTTTGCCTTCCTGGCTGCCACCATCCTCTTCATGGTGCTGGGATGGTATAATATCCACAAGCCCCTGCAGCTTGCCATCGCCACCGTGTGTGCCATCATCACCATTTTCGGCATCTTCGGCAAGCGCTTCCACCAGGGCTTTGAGGTGGGCTTCAACCGTATCCTCAAGGTCTACAACAAGGCCACGGGTTTCTTTATCAAGCACAAAATAACATCGCTCTCACTGGTGGCTGCAGCCGTGGCCATACTTGTGTGGCTCATGAACATCACCACATCTACCCTCGTGCCCAACGAGGACACCGGCGTACTATTCTGTATGGTGGATATGCCCCCGGGCACATCGCAGGAGCGCACCATGGAGGTGATGGATAAGGTAGACGCCATTCTTGGCACTGTGCCTGAGATAGAGTATCGAATGAAGATTGTGGGCTACTCTTTCATGGCCGGACAGGGTGCCACCTACGGTACATTTATCATCAAGCTCAAGAACTGGGAGGACCGCAAGCAGGCCGACCAGACCTCAACCGCCATCTTGGGCAAGCTCTATGCCATGACCGGCGCCGCCATCAAGGACGGCCGCGTGGTGCTCTTCGCTCCCCCTATGATCACAGGCTA
Source organism: Muribaculaceae bacterium (assembly GCA_023664185.1). Taxonomy (GTDB): domain Bacteria; phylum Bacteroidota; class Bacteroidia; order Bacteroidales; family Muribaculaceae; genus Duncaniella. The sequence continues at coordinate 234,489 of JAMPGA010000001.1, read as the reverse complement.
CTCGCTCACCAACGGTTTTGAAATCAAGATGCAGGACCGCACCGGTGGCGATATCAACGAGTTCTTCAATGTGGTGCAGGGCTTCCTGGCTCAGCTCAATGCCCAGCCTGAGGTGCAGGTGGCCTTGACAACGTTCAACCCCACCTTCCCGCAGTATATGGTCGACATCGATGCTGCCAAGGCCAAGCAGGCCGGCATATCGCCCAAGGATATTCTCTCGGCCCTCCAGGGATACTATGGCGGTATGTATGTGTCGAACTTCAACCGCTTCGGCAAGATATACCGTGTGATGATGCAGGCCGCTCCCGAGGCACGTGTAAGCCCCGAGACCCTCTCGGCCATCAAGGTGCGCAACGGCCGTGAAATGGCGTCGGTGAGCAACTTCGTGACCCTCACCAAGATCTACGGCCCCGACCTTCTGAACCGCTTCAATATGTTCCAGTCTATCTCCGTCACCGGTCAGCCCGCCCCGGGCTACACCTCGGGTGACTGTCTTGCAGCCATCGCACGTGTGGCCAACGAGACACTCCCCCCGGGCTACGGATATGAGTACTCGGGTATGACCCGCGAGGAGGCATCGTCGGGCGCAGGCTCAACCACAGCCATCATCTTCGGTCTGTGTCTGCTGTTCGTCTATCTGCTCCTCTCGGCCCAGTATGAGAGCTACATCCTGCCGTGGGCTGTGATTCTGTCGATACCGTTCGGACTTATGGGCACCTTCATCTTCGCCCAGATCTTCGGCATATCAAACAATATTTATCTGCAGATTGCACTCATCATGCTCATCGGTCTTCTGGCCAAGAACGCCATCCTTATCGTTGAGTTTGCCGTGGAGCGTCGACGCACAGGTATGTCGATTGTCAATGCCGCCATCCAGGGTGCCACCGCCCGTCTGCGACCCATCCTCATGACCTCGCTGGCCATGATTATCGGTCTGCTCCCCATGATGTTTGCCACAGGCGCCGGCGCCAACGGCAACCGTGCCCTCGGCACCGGATCGATCGGCGGTATGCTCATAGGCATGATACTCCAGGTGCTCATTGTACCCGCTCTGTTTGTGCTCTTCCAGAAAATACAGGAGAAGATTACTCCGCTCAAGTGGGAAGATACCGACAACGAGGGTATCGAGAACGAGATCGAGCAGTACAGCACCACTTCAGCTCAATAACATACTCCTTCATCATCAACCCAATACGATGAAAATTCAGAACATTTCCATCCTTCTTGCAGCCACTGTGGGCGCTTCGGCGCTCACCGGCTGCGGGATTTATCAGAAATATGACGCCTCGCGCATGGACTCGCAGCTTGTCAAGGAGTATGCCGAGGTGGCCGGCGTGGCTGAGACAGACTCAACTGTGTTTGGCAACATGCCCTGGCAACAGGTGTTCACCGATCCACTGCTGGCCGACTATATCAACCGCGCCCTCTCCAACAACAAGGATCTGCGCAACGCCAAGCTGAATGTCGACATAGCCCATGCTCAGCTCAAGGGCGCACGCCTGAGCTATCTGCCCTCGGTGGCGCTGGCTCCCAATGGCGCCGGTGCCTCGTATGCAGGCAGCGATCTGGCATGGACCTATCAGTTGCCCCTGTCGGTGAACTGGGAGATCGACGCCTTCGGCAAGCTGCTCAACGCCAACCGTGGCGCCAAGATGACTGAGCTGCAGATGAAGGCCGTAGAGCAAGCCACACGCTCGCAGATCATAGCCGGTGTGGCCCAGTGCTACTACACCATAGCCTCGCTGCAGGCACAGCTCGACCTGAGCCGTGAGACAGCCCAGCTGTGGAAGGAGAGTGTCACCGTGATGCGCAACCTCAAGGAGGCTGGTCGCCTCAGAGAGGACGCCGTGGTGCAGAGCCAGGCCCAGTATTACAGCATTGAGAGCTCCATAGCCGACATTGAGATGAGTCTCCACGAGGCCAACAACACCATGTCGCTGCTGCTCAACACTATGCCTCAGACCTGGGCTATCCCGGCATCGGCCGTGCTCGATCTGCCCGCCCTCAAGCGCACCGAGATCCCCATGGCTGAGCTTGCTGCCCGCCCCGATGTGAAGGCTTCTGAGATGGCTCTGGCTGCCGCCTACTATTCGACCGCATCGGCCCGCTCAGCCTTCTATCCCACCATCAACATCACTGCCAACGGTGGTTTCACCAATCTGTTGGGATCGTTTATCAAGAACCCCGGCGACTGGTTCTACCAGTTGGCCGGAAGTCTGACCGCCCCCCTCTTCTCGCGCGGACAGAATATAGCCCGTCTGGAGGCCGCCAAGGCACAGCAAAAGCAGGCTCTCAACAACTTTGAGTATACTCTGATGAGCGCAGCTGCCGACGTGAGCGACGCTCTCACCGTCTATGAGAAGAGCACTGCCAAGCAGGGCTGGCTGAAACTGCAGGTCGACGATCTGGCCAAGGCTGTCGACATCACCAACGAGCTTCTGCTCTTCGACGGCTCCACCACCTATCTGGAGGTGCTCACCGCCCAGCGCAATCTGCTCAACGCGCAGACAGCCCAAATCACCACAAATCTAACCGCCGCACGCTCCATTATCAACCTCTACCAGAATCTTGGCGGAGGCCGCTGATGCAAGGGGAATGCGTCATCTAACTGAAAAACTATGATCAGCGACAAAGCTCACATCGACCCCTCGGCCAAGATCGGCAACGGAGTCACAATACATCCTTTTGCCTATATCGACAAGGATGTGGAGATAGGCGACGGCTGTGTGATAATGCCTTTCGCCTCCATCATCCGCGGCACACGCATGGGCAAGAACTGCAAGGTCTATCAGGGTGCCATCGTGGGTGCCGACCCGCAGGACTTCCGCTGGAAGGGTGGTTTCACCTATTGCTATATCGGCGACAATGTCACCGTTCGCGAGAATGTGATCATCAACCGCGGCATCAACCCTGAAGGTGGTACAAAGATTGGTCCGAAGACCTTCCTGATGGCCAACTCTCACGTGGGTCACGACTCAGTGCTCAAGGGCAAGACCGTGATAGGCAACAATGTCTCGATAGCCGGCGACGTGGAGATAGGCGAGTGCACCATACTCTCGTCGAGCGTGGTAGTTCACGAGAACTCCAAGATAGGCGACTGGGTGCTGGTCAAGGGTGGCTGCCGCATCACCGGCAACGTGCCCCCTTACTGCATCATGGCCCACAATCCCACGGCCTACTTCGGTGTCAACGCCTTTATCCTGCGCAAGGAAGGGGCCGCCACTGAGGATCGTATCGATGATATAGCCAAGTGTTATCGCCACATCTATCAGACAGGCACTTCGGTGTTCAACGCTCTGCAGCGTATCGAGGCCGACGTAGATCCCTCGGATGAGCGTCAGAACATCCTCGACTTCATCCGCGGCGTAAACCTCAAGATCGTGGCCATACCCAAGGATCTCGAATAAACTCGGATTTTTTTTGAACCGGATGGGCCAGATAAGACTTATATCTATATCTGACCCATCTTTTTATATCTACAGAAGATGAAGAAAAAAACTCACTCCATACTCTTTGTGTGTCTTGGCAATATTTGTCGCTCCCCGGCTGCAGAGGGGATAATGCGCCGTATAGTGCAGGAGGAGGGCGATGCCGATGAGTGGCTGATAGATTCTGCCGGCACGGGGCGCTATCATATCGGCTCGCTGCCCGACTGCCGCATGAGGGTACACGCCCGGGAGCGCGATCTCACGCTCGACCACCACTGCCGCCAGGTATGCGAAAGTGATTTCAGAGACTTCGACATGATCATAGGCATGGACAGCGCCAATCTGCAGGATCTGCGCGACATGTGCCCCGATCCAGAGCTCCTGCCACGCATCCACGCCATGTCCGAGTGGTTCAGCCAGCCGTGTGCCTACGATTATATCCCCGATCCTTATTATGAAGGCTCCGAGGGGTTTGAGCTGGTGCTCGACCTCCTGGAAGATTCATGTCAAAACCTCTACAACTCCCTGACCCATGAAAAAGATTGAGATCACCACGCCTCTCATTGAGGCTACATTCGACGAACTTACGCCCGAGGAGCAAACCCTTGTCCACACTGCCCGCGCGCAGACAGCGACCTCCTATGCACCTTACAGCCACTTCCGTGTGGGCGCTGCCATCCTGCTGGACAATGGCGAGATCGTGACAGGCTCCAATCAGGAGAATGCCGCCTATCCGTCGGGACTGTGTGCCGAGCGCACGGCGGCTTTTTATGCTCATGCCCGCTATCCCGAAGCCCGTTTTGTGGCCATAGCCATTGCGGCAGTGGGCACAGACGGCTGCGAGGTGGCCGATCCGGTGGCTCCCTGCGGTGCCTGCCGACAGTCGCTGCTTGAGTATGAGAAACTTGCCACCCATGATGTTAAAGTTATCCTCGTGGGCCGCGAGAAGGTCTATATCCTTCCCTCCGTCCGCTCAACCCTTCCCTTGGCATTCTCGGAATTTTGAGAATGTAGAGAGGCAAGAATTGAAGAATTACAATCATGCGAAATAGCCTCGGAGAGGCGCCCTAAACGTAGCCCCACGCCTTGGTGTGGGGCTACGTTTATCAATTAGATGCGATCTCTTCGAGGCTCTGCCCCCCTCCCAAACCTGACTTGAACTATTTTCACCTCTTCGAGGTTTTGTCTCCCCTTATCTCTGAGTGGAGGCAAAAAAAACGCCACTCTGCTCTGTGGGAGCGGGGTGGCGGTTGTGGTGTGTGGTATAAGGTTTACTTATAGAACTTGGTCATGTTGTTTTTGATGGTTTCCTTGCCGATGAGGATGAGGGGAAGGTTGTTGACAAGGCGACCGGCGCCACGCTGCTGGTTGTAGCGGAGCGAGGCTTCGTCGAAGTTGTAGGGACGGCCCTGGTTGTCGATGTCGAGCACCTGGAGCACGATCACTGAGTGGTTGGCCTTCATGGGACCGATGAGCTGACCGGGCTTAGCTGCGGCTACACGGCCGAGGATGGCGTTTTCGTTAACACCTACGCCGGGCACCATATACTGCGAGAAGTTGACCATGGTTGTGTCGGCCTGAGCGCCCATGAGAGCTGCGTAGCCGGGGATGTCTTTGGCTTTGCCTTCATAGTCGGCCATGAGCTTGGCTGCCTTCTTTTCGTTGAGGGCGCGGAGCTGGAGCATGCCGTTGAGCTGTGGATCTGAGGCGGGACGATAGTCGGTGTAGATGTTGTCGAGAGCCACAGCGAGGAAGCGTCCTGACTGCACGTCGCCGAACACGGGCGATACTTCACCCTTCTTGGCGTCCATAGCCCAGGCTACTGCCGAGTGAGAGTCGGAGAGGTTGCCGATGGAGGGAGATGAGGCTGTGACGTAGGCGGGGAATGTTGTGAAGCCGCATGCCTGGGCGCTGTCTACAAACTCCTTGGCGGTCTTGTGGGCGTTGATGTAGTTCTGAAGGTTGGCCTCGAGCTCGTTGATGGTGGCATTTGAGGGCTCGATGGTGTAGGTGGCTACGGCGATGTCGTAGATAGTGGTGGGCTCGGCGCGCTCAACCACGCGAATGATGCGGCCCCCTTCGGGGAGGGTGTCGGGGGTAAACCATGTGCCGGTGGCACGACCCTCGATGAGCTCGGTAATGGTCGAGGCGTTGGGATCGAGCAGCGAGAATTCGGTGGCCTTCTGGCTCTGAGCCACGATGGGAGAGGTGGCGATGGAGTCGAAGTCGGCACCGGCGTTGAGCAGGCGCATCAGCGAGTCAACCTGATAGCGTGAGCCCTGCACGGCCAGGAAGTCGAGCTTAACCTTGTCGGAGGCCTGCGACTTGCCCATGAGCTTGGCCAGGGTGAAGTCGTTGCCGTTGCGCTCCACGAGGGCAGCACGACCGGTTGAGAGGGAGTCGAGTGCGGCCTTCATGGCAGCCTTGTTGTTGAGCTCAGCCTGTGAGAGCTTCTGGTTTTCGATTACGAAAGCCGAGAGCTCGGGGAGACCCTGTGCATCTTCGTTGGCGTTGAGGGCTACGAGTGCGTCTTCAACGGCTTTCTGGCCGGCGAGACGGTCGGCGGCAGAGGGCTCGATGTTGACCGAGATATAGTTGACGAGGCGAGTGGGTTCGTCGAGCTTGTAGAGCTGTTTGTCCTCGTTGTAAATTTTCTGGATGTCGGCATCCTCGACGGTAAATTCGTCGTCGGGTACAGAGGCGAAGTCCTTCTTGGCGTAGAGCACGTTGGCAGTCGAAGCCATATCGTCATACATGGCGCGGGCATCGAGGTCGTTGGCTGTAAGAGTGCCTGCAAAGAGGGTCTGGAATTTCTGCTGGAGGAGCATCTTCTCGATGTTGTTTTCCATCTCCACCCAGTATTGCTGCAGCTGTGAAGCCTGCTCCTGCGAGAGGTTGTATTTGCCGGGGTTGTAGGCCATGTCGTGGAAAGTGGCTGCGTCGGGGAATCCCATGCCCTGTACCATCTGATCCACATACTGCGAACCTTTGCCCACCATCATTTCGGTGAGTTCGGTGTCGGTCACGGTAAGGCCGAGCTTGTCTGCTTCCTCCTGGAAGAGTTTGTCGGCAATCATGTCGTTGAGCACACGCTGCTGGAGAGTGGCGGCGTCCGATGTACGACCCTGCTGCTGTTCCTGCTGCTGAGCCATCTGCACGCGGCGCTGGAATTCCTGGATGTCTACTTTCTGATTGCCTACAGTGGCGAGAGTTGTTCCGGTGCCGAAAAGTGTGCGCCCGGATGTAAAGAAGTCACCGATGATAAAAGCCAGCAAGGCGGCTCCAACGATGATGAGCAAGAGCACTGACTTGCTACGGATTTTTTCGAGTGTTGCCATTCTTATGTTTAGATGATTTTTGTTTTATTAGCTAAGGTTTATTGCCAATGCAATTTAACGCACAAAGTTACAACATTTTCATCTTAAAACAAAAATCCACGCGCAGGATTGTGTGAAATTAGTCAAAAAAAGCGGTGTTTTGGTCAGGGTTTTTCCGAGTATATGAGGTTTGTGACGGTTTGACCCACGGCTTTGAGCGAATTTCGGTCGATATGGTCCATGTCGTCGTTGAGTGTGTGCCAGGTGGGATTGAACGATCGGGTGACGGTGTTGTTTGACTCGATAATGTCGATTGTAGGTATGCCGGCGCGGTTGAGGAATACGTGGTCGTCGACGACGGCGCCACCCTCGATGTTGACAAATTTTGCACCGTAGCCCGAGCGCGAGGCTATGCTCCAGACTTTGTCGACCACTCCGGGGGCGTTTTTGTCGGAGAAGTATTCGCGATGGAATTTGGCGTCCATGCCGCCCACCATGTCGAGGAGCACACCGTAGGCCGGGAGTGAGTCGGGGTGATAGGGCATGTTTCTCACCCAATGCTGTGTGCCGAGCGCCCATGATTCGTCGTGGTTTGAGAATCCCTCCGACTGGCCGTAGTCCTCGGCGTCGACAAAGAGTATGTCAACCCCGACAGGGGGCTGGTGTTTGCCCATGATGCGAGCCAGCTCGAGAATCACACCCACACCGCTGGCGCCGTCGTTGGCACCGGGCACCGGCTTTAGGCGGTTGGCATCCACTTGGTCGGCATCGGCCCAGGGGCGTGTGTCGTAGTGGGCCACAAGGAGTATGCGGCGTGAGAGCTCCGGGCGGTATGAGCCCATGATATTGGTGATGGGGAGGAGGTCGCCGTTATAGGCGGTGACATCGCCGGTCTGTATCCTGACGTTCTGTGCGTTGTGGCGTGTGAGCTCCGATATGAGATATTCGCCGCAGAGTTTGTTGGCCTCGGTGCCCGATACTCGCGGACCGAAGGCTACCTGAGTGTCGATATACTCATAGGCGCTGTCGGCATCAAATTTCATTACGGTGGTGTCTACCTCGAGCGCCTCATCTGAAGTGTTGTCGGTGGCCGACGCAGTGCGGGCCTTGCAGGCTGATGCCAGAAGGAGTGTGACCGAGATGGTCAGTGAGGCTATCAAGGTGGTATGTTTCATGCCGAGATTTTCATAAGGTGTAGTTACGTAGCGCAAAGTTACAACTTAGTTACAAATCTCCGACAAATATATTACAGAATATGTTTTTTGTTAACGATGTTTAACAGAAAAGGGTCACCACCACTACCAAAACCAACATTATTATTTCGGCGCGGAGGTTTATGCTGATAGCCAGGTGCATGTCGGCCGAAGTGAAGGTGCGCGGATTGGTGCCGATAAAGGGTTTGTCGAATTTCTGTCCGAAATAGTCATGTGGACCTCCGAAGCGGCAGTTTAAGATACCGGCCAGGGCGGCTTCGGGCCAGCCGGAGTTAGGGCTGGCATGGCGGGGGCCGTAGGTGCGCACAAAGCTCCAAAGCCCGGGGCGGCCGGCGGCCAGGAGCATGAGCATGGCTGTGAGCCGGGCGGGAATATAGTTGGTAATGTCGTCGATGCGGGCAGCCCAGCGCCCGAACAGCAGGTAGCGGTCTGAGTGATAAGCTATCATGGAGTCGAGGGTATTGACCATCTTGTAGGCCATCATGCCGGGGACTCCGAGGAGCATATAGTAGAACAGGGGTGCTATGACACCGTCAGAGAGATTTTCGGCTAGGGTCTCGAGGGCTGCAGTGCGCACCTCGTGGTCGGTGAGTCGGGCAGTGTCGCGCCCCACAATGCGGCTCACCTGGCGCCGTCCCTCGTCGAGCGAGCGGTCGGCAGCCTCAAACACCATCCTGACTTCGCGTGCCAGCGTGGTGCCTGCCAGACAATAGAATACCAGTAGAGTCATCACCAGAATCTGCAGCGGCGGTATCACCGACAGCACTCTGAGCAGCATCACGACAATTATATATGTGGCGGTGATGAGCCCCACAGCTGTGACAGCTCCCTTCTCCACCTGGTGGGGCGGATTGTTGAGCGTGTGTTCACACCAGCCTATGGCTTTGCCCATCCACACCACGGGGTGAGGCAGCGAGGGTGGATCGGCAAAGATGCGGTCCAGAGCCCAGCCTACAAGCAGCGGGAGCGTGGCATTGAGAAAATGCTGTGTCATAAGTGTAGAAATTCGGCTATGGCTTCGGCGAGCCGAGAGTTTTGGGCAGGGGTTTGCGCCGCCACACGAAAATGAGCCTGGGTGAGGCCGCGGAAATTAGAGGCGTCGCGTATCAATGTTTTGTGTCGTATGGCCAGCCACTCCTTCATGCTCGAAGCTGAGAGAGCGCCCGGCAGGCGGCACAGAATGAAATTGCAATCGGTGTGCTGAACCTCCACTCCTGCGAGGCGCAGCTTTGCAGCGAGTTCCTGAGCCTGGGCGTGGAGGCCGTCGGCATCGATGGTGTAGCTGTCGGAATGGTTGAGCAGCCAATGGGCGGCCTCAAGAGCAATGGCGTTGACGCTCCAGGGCATACGCATGGCGTGGATGCGCTCTATTATGCCGGGAGAGCCCACGGCATAGCCTATCCTGAGCCCCGGCACTGAATAGCGCTTGGTGAGCGAGCTGAGAAGCACCACATTCCCGGCGCTGATGGCTTCGGAGTCGGAGATTACCGGCATGAGGGTGTATGGAGCGTAGGCCTGGTCTATGACAAACAGTGTAGACGGATTTGAGCGTATGGTGTCGACGAGAATGCGGTGGGGAGTGACACGACCCGTGGGATTGTTGGGGTTGCACAGCCATACCATATCCTCGCCTGATATCTCGGAGATGGAGCTGATGTAGCGCACGGTGTGGGCATGGATGCGGCAGGCATCCTCATACTCGCGGAATGTGGGGCTGAGGATGGCCGAGCGTGCTCCGCGGTGGGCAAGAGCCAGGAGATATATGGCCTCGGTGGCACCGGCTGTGACCTCGACGCAACCATCCGGCCCCAGCCGCCGAACCAGCGACGAAGCGTCGGGGTCGGGATAAGACGAGAGCAGGCTACCTCTGTCGGCCAGATGGCGCATGAGGGCAGAGTGGTCCACTCCCCCCAGTATGTTTGAACTGAAGTTGAAGTCGATATCGCTATATCGGTAGAGATCGTCGCCGTGGCCGTTCAGCATGACATTATTTCGTAAAGTTTGTTGATGTCCAGATGTCGGCGCAGCAGGTCGGCCAGGCGATCGAACTCTCGGTCGCGCTCGGCGGCCGGGTCGAACGGCACGGGCGCCTGTCCGTGCAGATGGGGAACTATGAGCCTGGCCATCACTGTGGGATTGTCGAGAATACCGTGCAGGTAGGTACCCATGCAATCGGGGCCGATGGTGCATCCGTCGGCCGAGCCGTCGTCGAGGATGAAGCAAGGCTCACCACCGGTGCGCACCGTGTGTCCCTGGTGGATTTCATAGGCATTGCCGGCCTCAGAGTTGTCGGTGAAGGTGGCTACTACCCGCCGTGTCACTTTGCCAGGCTCCAGGGTGGTGAATATCGGGAGCAGTCCCAGCCCCTCGACAGTCGAGGGGGAGCCTTCCAGCCCGTGGGGGTCGGCCACGAGAGTGCCCATCATCTGATATCCGCCACAGATGCCCATCAGGGTGGCGCCACGTCGGCGCGCCTCGAGCAGAGCCTTGTCAAAATCCTCGCGGCGCAGATAGACGAGGTCGGAGATGGTCGACTTGCTGCCGGGCAGAATTACCACATCTGCCTGGGCGAGCGATGCCGGAGAGGTGGCGTAATACAGACTCACCTGCGGGTGGCGCTCAAGAATGTCGAAATCGGTGTAGTTGGAGATGAAGGGGAGGCGGATTACGGCTATCTTCACCTTGTCAGGGTCGCCGTCTGGGCGAGTGGGCTTTTTATCGAGCGCCACGGAGTCTTCCTCGTCAATGTGGATGGAGGTGTCGTAGGGCACAATGCCAAGCACCGGCACGCCGCAAATCTGCTCCATCATCTGACGCCCCTTCTCGAAGAGACGTATGTCGCCGCGAAATTTGTTGATTATTATACCCTTTATAAGCTGCCTGTCCTCGGGGGTCTGCAGCATTATCGACCCGTAGACCGAAGCAAATACACCGCCCCGGTCTATGTCGGCCACCAGTATCACCGCCGCGCCGGCATGCCGGGCCATGGGGATGTTGACAATATCGGAGTCGCGCAGGTTGATCTCGGCAATGCTTCCGGCCCCCTCCATGACAATGGGGTTGTAGAGTGCGGCCAGGCGGTCGAAAGCATCGCAGACGGCCTTGCGTAGCTCGCCGCGCCCTTCGTTGCGGAAATATTGATAGGCATTGCTGTTTCCTGCCGGACGTCCGTTGAGCACCACTTGCGACGTCATGGCTCCCGAAGGCTTTAGCAGCAGTGGATTCATGTCGGTGGAGCAGGGGATGCCGGCGGCTTCGGCCTGCACGGCCTGGGCGCGCCCTATCTCAAGACCGTCGGGAGTGGCATATGAGTTCAAGGCCATGTTTTGAGCCTTGAAGGGAGCCGGGTGGAAACCGTCCTGCCTGAATATGCGGCACAGTCCGGCCGCCAGGAGGCTCTTGCCAACGTCGCTTCCAGTGCCGCCCAGCATTATAGGTCGGAGTTTCATTGTCCTTTTCTGAAGAGGTGAGTGAAGGTTTTGTCGTATAGGCGCGATAGACCCAGGCGGTTGTCTATGGCATCGCCCACCACCAGGAGTGTGGTGAGTGTGAGATGGTTCTGACGCACCAGTTCGGCCAATTGGGAGAGCTGTCCACGATATATGCGCTGTTCGGGCCAGGTGAGCTTGTAGCAGGCGGCCACGGGGGTCTCGGGGGGATAGTGTTCGAGCAGCTGAGCCTGCACATCCTCCACTATGTCGGCGCTCAGATAGATGCACATAGTGGAGCGCGAGCGGGCCAGCTGCGACAGCTTTTCGCACGGAGGCATGGGTGTGCGCCCCTCGCCACGGGTGAGGATTATGCTCTGCACCTTTTCGGGGATGGTGAACTGTGAGCGCAGCTCGGCGGCTGCGGCCTGGAACGATGATATGCCGGGGGTGATGTGATAGCTCATGCCATGGCGGTCGAAGAAGGCCATTTGCTCCTGGATGGCTCCGTAGATGCAGGGGTCGCCGGTGTGGAGGCGCACCACCAGGCAGCCGCGGTCGTAGAACTGCTTCATCAGCTCAAACTGCTCCTCAAGATTCATTCCGGCCGACGACTGCACTGTGCAGCCGGGCTTGGCGCAGGCAGTGAGAGCGCGCGGCACAAGGCTTCCGGCATAGAGGATGAGGTCGGCCTGCTCGAGGAACCGACGCCCCTTCACGGATATTAGATCTGGGTCGCCGGGGCCGGCGCCGACGATTTCGATATGTCCGCCGGTGGTTTTGTCGAGATCCAGAGCCACGGCAAATGTGAAATCGGCACCCTCGTTGAGGCGGCATTTCTGTTTCTCCACCAGCAGCGGGCCCCCCTGGGAGGCACATATAGCCGAGGCTTCTGCCACCGATGGGGAGCCTGTGGCCTCGGTGACGCGAACCGACGGGTTGGGGACACTGATGGCCGAGAGCTCGGCCGCGGTATAGACGTTTACCTCACACTCCGGGAGGGCACGGGACAGAGCCTGCAGCAGGGGCTCGTCTTTCTTGATGTCGATGGTGTTGATGGTCCGGAGCGATAGTGGGCTCAGACTCATGTCGGTAATGGCGTTGAGTATATGGGAGGCCACACCCGTGGGGTCGCAGTTGCGGCGGCAGCCCACCCCGAGGTTGAGCACACGGGGATGGAAATGGAGCACCTGCGTGGCGGGGACTGTGTAGATGCGGGGGGTAACGGCTATGAGCAGTTTATAGCCCTGAGCCTCCGAAATATCTTTTATAAGGGTGACGTGGGTAGGGAGTGTGGCCTCGAGCCGTGTCGTGCCGGCGTCGCGGATGTCGAGCAGCAGGGCGGTGGGCTGAGTGTCGACAAACTTAAACACTGCGCTGTTCATCTGTGCCGGGGTTGCCTCAGTGAGCCAGCCGTTTTGAGCGGCCAGGGTGTCGAGCGCCCACAGATCCAGGGTGTCGCTCTGGGTGGTCACAACGGCTTCACCCCCGAGGGTGGCTGCTATGCGTCGGGCCAGGTCGTTGGCTCCCCCAATGTGGCCTGAGAGCACGGGGATGGCGTAGTGGCCTGAACTGTCCACGCAGACCACGGCAGGGTCGGTGTGCTTGTCGGCCACGACGGGGAGGATGGTGCGCACGCATATGCCCATGGCGCCGACAAAAATTATATTCTTGGCCCTAAGGAGGATGTCGGGGTCGACCGCGGTGCGACGCACAATGGTGGCGTCCTGGCCAAAGAGGTCGGTGAGGATGCGCCGGGCTGTGACTGCTCCATGGTCGGTGACATGTATTATGATATTGTCTGCGGACATTTTATGGCTTTGAAAATCGTTATGGGATTGTGATTGTCGAGCGTGATGTTGTGTGATGCCTGTAGGGTAAGGCCCTCATTTGCCACGGCCTCCACAAACATCTCTGAGCTGCAGGGGCTGACGGAGTTGAACACGATGCAGCCATCCGGGGGCAGGAGAGGAGCCAGGCGGTGGATCATTTCGGGGAGGCGTCCTCCGTGGCCACCGATAAATATGGCGTCGGGTCGGGGATAGGCCGTTAGATCGAGATCCATAAAGTCGGCTATGACGGTGTTGATGCCTGGGGCTCCGAAGCGGTGTGAGTTGGTCTGCATTATCTCTCGGCACTCCGGGCGGCGCTCAAAGGCTGTGATATCGACATCGGGAAAGAGCAGCCTGGCCTCTATGGATACCGAGCCGGTGCAGAATCCTACGTCCCACATCTCAGTGGCGGCGGTCAGATCGAGCATGGATAGGGATATAAGTCTGATGGGGGCTTTGGTGATCATGCCGGTGCGCCCGTCGAGGTGTGTGAACAGTTGCTCGGGTATGCCCAGGTAGCGCTGGCGGTCGGCGGTTTTCCGGAGAATGACGCAGTTGGGCATCTGCCATTGGCGGGAGGTGGCTTCGGCAAGGGAGAGTGTGGTGACCTGTTCGAGCTCACGGTTGCCCAGGTTTTCGCCCACGCTCATGGTGTAGTTGGTGTAACCATATTCAATCATGTGGGCTGCGATGGAGGCAGGGGTGTGGGTGCGGTCGGTAAGGACACCGATAAGAGCCTCCTGCCTGATCAGTGCATTGTCAAGTTCGCGCCAGGGGCGGCCAGTGAGCGAGACTGCACGCATGGCCTGGTAGGGGAGCGTGAGCCTGTGGGCCAGCATCTGCATGGAGTTGAAAGTGGGATAGACGCGTATCTCAGCGTCGGGAAATTCGCGCTTCAGCGTGGATGCGAAGCCGTAGAACAGAGGGTCGCCCGAGGCAAATACCACGATGTTGCCTTTGAGGCTGCGATAGGCGTCAAACACGTCGGCCAGAGGGGCTGTGATGTCTATCCACCGTACATCGGGAGGGATCACCCGCGACACTATGGCATGATGGCGTCGCCCTCCTGAATAGGCCGCGGCGCCCCGGAGGAGCGATTGGTCGAAGCTGATCTCGCCGCTGTCGGTTATGCCGATTACTGTAAACCTACACATCTCTGCCGGGCTTTAGCTGTTGGGCGTCGGGGCGGCAGAGGATGGCGTTGACCAGAGTGGCGGCCAGATTGCTGCCACCTTTGCGCCCTTCGACTATGATTTTGGGTATATCCCTGAAGGTTTTTACGGCGTGTTTACTCTCGCACACGTGTACAAATCCCACCGGGGCGGCCACTATGCCACAGGGCTTGGCTTTGCCGGAACGCATGAGTGAGCAGAGCTCCTGAAGGGCGGTGGGAGCATTGCCGAATACGTAGAGTGCTCCGGGGTGTTCCTCAACCGCCAGGCGTATGCCTGCCTGGGTGCGGGTTATGCCCAGACGCCGGGCCATTTCGGCTGTGTCGGGATGGTTGAGGTAGCATTTCACCTCAAGGCTGAGGCGCTCCAGGGCACCCTTGCGTATGCCGGATGCGGCCATGGTGACGTCAGTGACTATGACGCGCTCGGCGCCGGATGAGAGTGTGGTGTAGATCTTCAGCAGCGCGTCGGGGTCAGCCTTGACGATATTCTCCATGTCGAAGTCGGCGGTGGTGTGTATGGCATGGAGCATGGCCCATTTCAGATCGAGAGGGATGTCGGGGTGACGCATCTCGCTCTCTATGGTGCGGAAGCTTTTTATCATGATCTGCTGCCCTATGTTAATCTCCTCGTTGTGTGTGGGGCCGTAATATCCGCGTGGGGTGATCATGACGCCGTTGTCCACATAGGTCTGCGAGTTGCCTATTATGATTACAGTGAACATGTCGATATCGACGGGGTTGAGGGATGAGAGTGTGGTGGTCCAGACTTTCTGGCCGTCGCGTCCGGCCTGGCGCACACATCCCACCGGGGTGTCGGGGGAGCGGTGTTGCAGGAATATCTCCACCAGTCGCGGCAGCTGCCAGTAGCGCTTGGTGGATATGGGGTTGTAGACGGCTGTTACGAAGTCGGCCCCGGCGGCGCCCAGAATGCGGCGCTCTATCACGGACCAGGGGGTCATAAGGTCGCTCAGAGATATGGCGCAGAAATCGTGGCTGATGGGAGATCCCAGCAGTGATGCGGCGGTCTGGAATGCACTGACGCCGGGTATTACTGTGACGTCGATATCTATGTGCCGCTCGGCTCGCATCTCCATCACCAGCGGAGCCATACCGTAGATGCCGGCGTCGCCCGATGAGACGATACACACCTCCAGTCCGCGCATGGCAGCCTCAAAGGCGGCCTCTACGCGTTCGCGTTCCTGCTTCATGGCCGAGCCGATAATCTCGGTGCCGGGTTTGAGTAGAGGTTCTACGTAGGGAAGGTAGTATTTGTATCCGACCACGGCGTCGGCCCGGCTCAGAGCCTCGACGGCAGCGGCGGTCATCTGCGAGGCCGAGCCCGGCCCTATGCCTACAACGGTTATACCCATGGGTGTGGTGATAAGATTATGTTTGAGGGTTACAAAGTTACAGAAAAAACATGATTTTTTTCTAACTTTGCAAAAATCAATCGTAGCCGCTACAATGAAAGCATTCCTGATAGCTGCGCCTCGCTCGGGCGCCGGAAAGACCATGGTGTCGCTTGGGCTGATGAGGGCTCTGAGCGATAGGGGGCTTAAGCTACACCCCTTTAAGTCGGGTCCCGATTATATTGATACTCAGTTTCATGCGGTGGCCAGCCGCGGGCAAGAGTCGGAAAACCTGGATCTGTTCATGAGCTCGGCTGAGTATGTGCGCAGGATGTTTGCCCGGCAGAGTGCCGGCTGTGATGTGGCCGTGATAGAGGGGGCTATGGGGCTCTTCGATGGCTATGACGAGATGACCGGGAGCGCTGCCGATGTGGCCGTGACGCTGGGCGTGCCGGTGGTGATGGTGGTCGATGCGTCGTCGATGGCTTTTTCGGCCGCTGCGTTGCTCTATGGCTTCAGTCGGTTTGCCGAGGGAGTGAATGTGGTGGGTGTGATCTTCAACCGTGTGGCCTCTGAGCGCCATCGCACCATGCTCGCAGCCGCGGCTCGGAGTGCCGGCGTGGAGTGTCTGGGTTTCATAGGCAGGCTGGAGGGATTGCAGACCCCTTCGCGACACCTGGGGTTGACCCTAACAGGGCTGCAGAGCATGGAGGAGTTTTCAGAGCGCGCCGCAGAGGCTGTGAGCCGAGTGGTGGATCTGGACAGACTGCTGGCAGTGACCGAGTATGAGCCTGAGAGGATAGCTGAGGAGGATGCGACTCCGCGCGGCGAGGAATTCATAGTGGCTGTGGCGCGCGATGAGGCATTCAATTTCCTGTATCCGGCCAATCTGAGGGCACTGCAGCGCAGCGGGGGGAGGATTGAGTTTTTCTCGCCCATGCGCTCGGAGGCTCTACCGGCAGGGACTGGGATGATCTATCTGCCCGGAGGATATCCCGAGCTGTATGCTGCGGAGCTGGCGGCAAACAAGTCGATGCTGGCTGCCGTGAGGGAGTTTGGCGAAGGGGGTGGCCGCATGCTGGCCGAGTGCGGCGGCCTTCTGTATCTTAGCCGGGATATAGATGGTGCGGAGATGTGTGGGTTGCTGCCATTCTCGGCCACAATGGAGGGGGCGAGGCTCACGCTGGGCTACCGAACGGCGCAGATGCCGGGCATGCCTCCGCTGAAAGGGCATGAGTTTCACTATTCGTACCTCAGAGATGGCAGTGCACTTGAGTCAGTGGCGATGCAGACCGATGCCGCGGGGCGCCCCGTGGACACCAGGCTCTATAGGTATAAGAACACAATAGCCGGATATACGCATCTCTATTGGGGAGATCAAGATATTTTGAATCTTTGGAAATGAAAAGGATATACACGCGCACTGGCGACCGCGGCACAACCTCGCTGCACGGGGGCGTGAGAGTTGCAAAAACTGATGTGAGGATCGAGGCCAACGGTTCGCTCGACGAGCTGAATGTGGAAATAGGGATGGTGCGCTCAATGCTTCCGCTCGACTCTGAGATGCAGCCTTGGCTGCGCACGATACAGCTCAATCTTATGGCTCTGATGAGCAGGGTGGCCACTCCCTCTGCCCGTCTCGGCGATAACCCCAACACACTGCCCCAGGGGATGGTGGAGGAGGTGGAGTCGTGGATTGATGCTCTGACGGAGAGGATAGGGGAGACGGATAGCTTCCTTCTGCCGGGAGGAACGCCGGTGAGCGCCATGATGCACAGGGCGCGGGTGGCGGCGCGCAGGGCTGAAAGGCGGCTCTGGGCGCTCGATGAGGTCGATAGGGTGGAGCCGGTGATACTGGCCTACGTGAACCGTCTTTCCGATCTGTTTTTCGTGATGGCTCGGGCTGAGATGACGCATGCCGAGATGCCCGAGGAGGTGTGGAAGGAATTTGTGTATAAACGCAGAAAACGGCTGGACTGATGATTCTGATATTCGGAGGTACCACCGAGGGGCGTATGGCCGCAGATGTGGCCGAGAAGGCTGGCAAGTCGTTCTACTATTCCACTCTGTCGTCGCCGGGACAGGAGGAGCTGGTGAATGGCCTGGAGCTGTGTGGCCCGATGGATGCTGCGGCAATGGCTACTTTCTGTCGGGAGCATGAAATAAGGCTGATAATCGATGCCGCCCATCCGTTTGCCTCGGCGCTCCACGATGAGGTGGCCAAGGCTTCACGTCTCACCGGGCTGCCGGTGGTGAGGGTGGAGAGGGTCTACGATCGACCCGAGGGCGACGTCGTCTGGTGTGACGGCTGGAAGGATGCTCTGGAAAAGCTGGAGACTTGCTCTCCCCGGCGGCTGCTGGTGTTGACCGGGGTTAAGACCATAGGGAGGCTCAAGCCGTTTTGGAGGAGCAGGCCGGAGACGGTGTTTCGTGTGCTTGACCGCCCCCAGTCGGTGGAGATGGCTGTGAATGAGGGCGTGGAGCGTGATAAGGTTATTTTCTACGACTCCGCGACCGACGATGAGGAGCTCTTCAGAGAATTGACCCCCGATGCCATTATAACCAAAGAAAGCGGCCGTAGTGGAGGGTTTGACCGCAAGGTAGAGGCGGCCATAAAGCTGGGAATAAAGGTATTTGTGGTGAGACGCCCTGAGCTGCCGGCGGTGTATGCCGACACGGTGACGGGACCTCACGGACTCCGACGAGCCATAGAGCGCCTGGCCGATGGATTCTTTGACCTGCGCAGCGGATACACCACAGGGGCATGTGCCACAGCTGCGGCCACGGCGGCCATGCAGATGCTGCTCACAGGGAAGGCGGCGCAAACGGCCGGATTTGAGCTACCCGACGGCGAATGGATGGAGATGCCGGTGTGCGATGTGGCTCGCCACGACGATGGCTCGGCCACGGCCACGGCCGAAAAGGACAGGAGCGACGACCCGGATGTGACACGCGGCTGCAGAGTGAGGTGTGAGGTGCGTCTCATTTCGAGCGACGAGATTGTATTCAGAGGTGGCGTAGGGGTTGGCATGGTCACTCTCCCGGGAATAGGCCTGGCGATAGGAGAGCCAGCCATCAACTCCGGGCCTCGAGCCATGATGATCAGAGCGCTGCGCAGGGTGTATCCGCGCGGTGGTGTGGAGGTGACAATCAGTGTGCCCGGAGGCGATGAACTGGCACAGCGCACATTCAACCCACGCATCGGCATAGAGGGTGGCATATCAATAATAGGCACGTCGGGCATAGTGACCCCATTTTCCCACGAAGCCTTTGTCAACGCTATGCGCAGGGAGATGGAAGTGGCCGCGGCCATGGGGTGTAGGCACGTGGCGCTTAACTCAGGCGCCAAAAGCGAACGGGCTGTGAGAGATCTGCTCCCGACACTGCCCCCACAGTCGTTCATACACTACGGTAACGCCGTGGGTGATGCTCTGCGTCTTGCTTCCGAAATCGGCTTCGAGGAAATAACTCTGTCGATGATGCTTGGCAAAGCCGTGAAACTGGCCTCCGGACAGCTCAACACCCACAGCCACATCTCGAGGATGGACACAGGGTTTATCGCACAGCTCGCCGAGGCCTCGGGAGCTACCACCGACATACTCCAAACCATCTCCACGCTCAACATGGCCTCCGAGCTCTGGACCCTTCTGACGCCGTCCGTAATGGCAAACTTCAAAAAATTGCTAATAGCCAAATGCATGGACGTGTGTCGGCCCCTAACAGGGAGCGCCACGCTGCGGATAATGATACTGAATCCATAAAAAAATCATATCTCGACAAAACCTATCCCCGAGATAGTTGTATATATTGTAAAAATGCGTACCTTTGCGCGCTAAAAAATTTTAAACAATAAAACTCTCTAAATAAAAACGAACCATGTACTGGACACTTGAACTGGCATCCAAGCTCGAGGACGCACCCTGGCCCGCAACAAAAGACGAACTCATCGACTACGCCATGCGTTCCGGCGCCCCCATGGAGGTGATCGAAAACCTCCAGGAAATCGAAGACGAAGGAGAACCCTACGAAAGCATCGAAGACATCTGGCCCGACTACCCCTCAAAAGAAGATTTCTTCTTCAACGAGGATGAGTATTAACATTTATTAACACTTTAATAAGTTGATATACAATTAGTTGACTGTTGCAACTTGCGACAGTCAACTTTTTTACAACCTCATTTTAACACATTTCACCGCGAAATAAACTGCTGTAAAACAGGCGCATCCGAAAACGTCCCCAACGCGTTTTGGGGACGCAACCATCGCAATACAGGTGCAAACATTCCCCAAAACCGCAGAGGGAGAATGTCGCATCAACTCAGTGATATACAAGGACTAAACAGGTCATCAACCGCTGTCGCAGACTCTGGTTGGGGGTAAGATCCGGGGTAACGAGGTGGTTGGAATTGTCTAAAATAGGTGATCCGGATGTGTACGGTGCATACCGTCCATTTACCATGTTGTAGCGCATGGTCGCTGTTCCTACCCCTCCAAGGTGCTTGAATCTGACCTTCTCCACCTTGATTTCCACCAGATTATTCGGTCTATCACGGTGAACGACAATGCCATAATCAGCCATATTAAAGAAGTGTGCGGAGCCGGCTATATCGTATAGAGACGGGGCTTCCACCACACCATCTTTATTACGTTGTTGTTTGGTTGGATGAGCCATCAGGAACACGAGCACGTCGTTTTGCTGTGCGAAATTCGACAGTCTACTCAGTAAGTCGCGTATCATGTCGGTCTCCTTATAAAAACCGGATGTCTCCAGCGTCAGTCGGTTGAACGGGTCGATCACCAATGCTTTAATACCGTATCTGCGTATGAGGTATTTAGCCTTCGAGAGTATGGTGTCAATCGAGAAATCATCCTTAGGGCTGATGAAAAACATATTCTCGTTGATGCGCTGCTTAGCTTGTGCATATTCCTCTTGGGTCATTGTTGTAGACTCGAACTTCTTACCTACAAACTTTTCTATTAATTTGCCGGCATGGTAAGCCAGGGGCGCATTTTCAGGGCTGAAAAATGCGAATCGCCAACCATACCTGAGGTTTAATCGCTCGGCAATCTCGTCGAGAAATTCACTTTTGCCACTCCCCGGTATACCTGTCACCACAGCAAGACGCTTCGTTTCAAAACTGCAGAGGACATCGAAATTCGGGTGTCCGATCGTAACGCCTTTGGGGAGACCTTCCGCAAAATATGCATCGAGACTGTCCTCGAAGTCCGTTACTGCAAATACGCCTTCGACCTTTACCTCCTTTGCATCAGCAAGACATCTCAGGAGACTCTCCTTCCCATACTTTATAAGGTGCTCGTTCGCATCTTTGCATCCATCGCCATAGGTGACGATTCTGCATCTCTCGCTACCGAATCGCCTAACAAGCTCATCGCGAAGCATTATGCCTTTCTGGTCAGTATCAGTCGCGATGAATATAGTGGATTTGTCGTCAAACCAACCCTCGATAAAATCATCCAAGTATGCAAGATTGCTGTTCGCTCCGTTGGGGACGCTGATGCAGTTGCTTTTACCCACCTCTATAAATGAGAGACAGTCCATCTCGCCTTCCGTTATGATGCATTCCTGTTCCCCGGTTATGCCATTAAGGTTGTACGGAATGAGCTCAGCACCGGTTTCAAGCACGAATTTCTTGTCATATGTTCGGTATTTGACGTTGATCAGTTCGTCTTTCAGGTAATAGTTGAACTGGATGGTGGGCTCTTTTTTACCTGTCTGAGGCATCAAATGTTCATCCTCAAATATCTTCATTTTCTCAACGGTTGCCTGAGATATACCTCGGGAGTTGAACCACTCTATAATTTTAGGTGTCGATGGAAGAACCGGTCGCAGCGTTGGTCTGCGGTATTCTTTTCTTGGGAACGCGTTTGAGCGTTCCCCTACGTGAAGCGTACCGCTCCACTCGCAATAGTGGCAATGCCATATACCCTTATCTACGTTAACCGACAGGCTCTTATCTCGCTTGTCGCGACGTTGCTCATGGCATTTGGGGCAGAATGTTTTAACGTTACCGCTTGTACGGTTGTAAGGAATTTCGATACCGAATTCGCTAAATGACTTCATATTCAATTGTCTATAATGATTAATAATACTTTATGCATATTTCTCCCATTGCACTGTGTTCAAATTCCACCAATGCCCCGCGCTGGGACGACGTGGAGCGTCCATTGGCACTATTACACCGCTTTTCCCATATGTGCGGTTGCCGTTTGAGTCAATAAATTCACCGACCCCAAGCTGGGAATCTGCCTCTTCCTCTTTCTTCACAACCCTATGGTGCCAGGTTTGCGCCATAGCTTGCCAATTATACAGAGGGTTGGATCCCGACATCCAGTTTCGGCTTTCGTAATACAGGTAAAACTCCCTTGGGTCAACTTTCAGCGCGTTCGCCTCAATATAACTCTTTACCTCCGATTGAGTTGGTATACAACGTGTAGTCACAGCATTGTTGCTATTTGGTGGAACTATTTTTACCAAATCGGGGGCATCAATGTTTTCTACCGTAAGTTCACCAGGAGCAGTTTCATTTATTATTTTAGCGTCAGATACCATTCCTTTGCCCTTTCTCCCTGACGGATTGTTCTTTGATCCCTTTGGGGCGCCTCCTTTATGACCGTTCTCATACCGACGACGATTAGCTTCGAGTTGCGGCTTTATAGGGAGCCAAGCCACCTTCAGCGTGTTCTCAGCCAAATCCGGCTCGATCCCGTCCAAAGCATATTCTCCTATAGCAATCATCAAGGTTTTTGCTTGATTGGGGTCAAGCAACTTTATTACATCGAAGAAGCTTCGATAAAAAACAAAACTATCTCTTTTAGTATCTGCTATTGTTTGCATTTAGTTGATATTTAGGTTACTATCTCAACCGAGCCATTTGTATGGTCGGTGCTTGTCCTTGCCAGCGCCATCAATTTCTGTTGATGGTCCTGGCAAAGGCTGCGATTTCCAACGACTGCATGTTAAGGCCTGTCATGAACATGTTGCCACATATCGGTTCGTCTTCGTATTGATGCATCTTAACTGATAGGCAGCTTGCATTCTCGGTCGCGCATTCTACCCAACCCTCAATCTGACTAACAGACAGCTTGACATATTCGGAGACAAGTCGCGTGAGCTTCGGACTTGCTTTTGACTGTCCTGTAGAGGGATCGAAAATTTCAACCCAATATGTCCGAGTTGATGCATTTCCCATGACGATGGGGATAAGGAGGTTATCTACTTTTTCGTTGATGAGAGAGATGAAGCGTTTAGCGCAGAGACTAATTGTGTTGACTTTAGTCATAGTTTTAAAAATTTAGTGTATTGTTGATAAAAGAGCGTTATTTGATTATTTTCCAGATGTTACTGTCATGGATCTTGTGAATTTGCCAAATTCGGTGGCTTGCAACTCGAATGCCCGCCAAAACATATGAGCCATTATGGGGTCATGAGCGTTTTCAGTCATCCCGAGGGAAATCCACAGACAGCATTTAGTGGCACATTCTATCCAGCCATCTATCATGTTATCCGATAAGCGGATAAAATACATTGCAAGTTCCGATAGCTTCTTGCACTTCATTTCAACGCCCCAATCGGGATTGAAGATGGCAATGTCATAGATTCCCGATTCAGAGGGACAACCCTTTATTATTGGGCTTTGTCCCAGATTGATGATTTCCTTGAATGAATCTTGGAGGATAGCGAGTGCGGTTTCTTTGTTGATGTTGTTGAATTCCATGATTTTGATGTTTTTAATAGGTTGAACTACGATTTATTGGTTGCAACTACTGGAGGCGCCTTCCAGAAGCTATTTTTCAGGGGTTAGGCTCTTGTGGAAGCCACAGGGTCAGGATTTACATTGAGTGAGAATTTTGTGCCTTCTTCACCGACAAGTAATTTCTCGGTAGTCTCAATGTTATTTTCATAGATGTGCACATTGCCTAGATTGAGCGTGATGGATTTCAGAGGCAAGTCAATCTGACGGGCAATCAAAAACAGATGATATAGGTCGCTGGGGAGTCCGAGATTGGCATCGCTGCTGCGTTGGTAAGCCGAAAGTACCAGTTGCCCCTTATCTATCTGAAATTGAATGAGGCTTAAACATGGAGCTTGCTTCGTGTCTACACCTGTTTCACCGAGGAATAGAACGTAATTTTTACTGTTGCGCTTCTCGCGGTTGATTTTGTCGATTAGAGCGGGTAGCTTCTCCATGTAGGTGGGATAGCTGTTTTTTAGCGATTCACCGCAGTAGTCCCACCACGTTATTCCAGCATCGTTGTATTTCTGGACGCTTAGAGGTTGTTTAAAAATAATTGTTAATAGAAGTCAGTTTACGAAGTGTTATA
>JAMPGA010000001.1:116208-210304 GCA_023664185.1 Muribaculaceae bacterium | reverse complement strand
TCGCAACCAACTGTTATTTAGTTGATTGCGATTTTGCTTTGTTGCCTTGGAAGGATTCGAACCCTCACAGGCGGAACCAGAATCCGACGTGCTACCATTACACCACAAGGCAATTTGAAGTCTTAACGGGGTGTTTCCGTTTTGACTATGCAAAGGTAGGCACTTTTTTTTTGATGTGCAAATTTTTTTTGAAGTTTTTGCTCTTTTTGTGATCGAAAGTTTTGGATGTAGGGGTGACGGTGGGGTGGGTGTGTGCTTTTGAGGCCGATTTTTGGGTGTGGATTTTTAATTTTTGTAACTTTGTACCGCGAACCGCCGGATGCTCTCGGGCGTTATTCCGGTAGATAGTTTCACTCACGTTCCGTTCTCATGATTACCTCACGACTGCGCGGCATGGGGGTCGCGCTCACAACCCCCTTTAAGGCTGATGAATCCATTGACTATGAGGCTTTGGATGCACATGTCGACTACCTTATCGACGGTGGTGCAGATTATATTGTGGCGCTGGGCACTACGGCTGAAACTCCGACACTGACGGCTGATGAACGTCGGACGTTGGCGCTCCATATCCTTGACAGGGTGGCCGGCCGGGTTCCGGTAGTGCTGGGAATGGGTGGAAATTGCACCCGTTGTGTGGTTGAGGATATCGGCGCAATGCCTCGGTTGAATGAGTTTGATGCTATCCTCTCGGTGGTTCCGTATTACAATAAGCCAACCCAGGAGGGTATGTATCGCCATTTCACGACCATTGCCAAGGCTTGTCCGATACCAGTGATTCTGTATAATATCCCGGGACGAACCGGGGTGAACATGAGTGTGGATACTATCATACGTCTTGCCTATGAGAATCACGGCAAGATCGTGGGTATCAAGGAGGCTTCGGGCAATATGGAGCAGGCTGCGCTTGTCATCACCCGGCGTCCTGATGGATTTCTGGTGATTTCGGGTGACGATTCGCTTGCCCATACTATGATCGGTCTGGGAGGCGACGGGGTGATTTCGGTGCTTGGCAATGCGGCTCCCCGGCTGTTCTCCGAGATGATTCATGTGAGCCTTGATCCTGAGTGCCACAAGGAGGCCACCAAGCTACATCAGCGTTTTTCGGCTCTGTATTCGCTGCTATTCAAGGACGGCAATCCGGCTGGCATCAAGGCTTTGCTCCATGCCATGTTTCCGGCCTATGGCGAAGTGCTTCGCCTGCCTTTGGTTTCGGTGAGCGAGGTTGTGCGCCGTGGCCTTGAGGCCGAAAGCGGCTGGCTCAGTTAGTCTGGTTCAGTTTGATTTGTGTCGCAATAGGAAGTCGCTTATTGCCAATGCTACTTTAGGCAAACCGCTGGGCATCTCTGATCCCAGAATTTCATAAAGCTCTCCAGGATGCTCTTTGGCTACCTCCATAACCCTAAGGTATTGCTGCCGGGTGATGATTCCTGAGAAGTCGGTGAGCTGATCCTGGTTTATCAGTTCGGCTATGTGGCCATAGACGGTCTGAGGCTTTATCTCCTTGGCGTTTGCGATGGCGTCTATATCATATCCGGCTTTGAGCAGCAGCAGTGTCTCACGGGTGGAGAATCCCTTGCCCATGCTTTGACGTATGCCTTTATGCTTGCGTATGGCTGTGACAAACGGTTTCCAGTATTTCACCGTGCGCCGCTCGCCTATGCCTTCTATGGTCGAGAAATCTTCCATGGTCAGAGGCTCTTTTTTCACCAGTTCCATCAGCGTCTTGTCGGTGATCACCAGATACGGAGCTACTTTTTCCTCGCGTGCCAGTTTTATGCGCACCTCTTTGAGCGCTTCCATGAGCTGTTCGGCTGGCGATAGGGTAGGGGTAGCCTGCTCTGCAGACTTTTTCTTGCGCCCCTTCCCGATGGCTTCGGGGATATAGAGCGAGAGCTCTACTGGCAGTCGGTCTTTCAATATTCTAAGACCATATGACGTAGCTTTCAGATGATTTGCCTCATTGTAAGCTATGTCTATAAGCCCCAGCTGTATCATCTGAGTGATATAGGCGTTCCACTGTGCAAAGCTCATATCGCGTCCAGCACCATAAGTCTTAATGGTGTGCAGACCGCGTTGCACCAGTTCCTGGCGCGACGCCCCGCGCAGGATGTCGATGAGCATTGTGATGCCTACGCTCTGCCCGGTCCGGATGATTGCGCTCAAAGCTTTCTGTGCTATGATTGTGCCGTCGAAGCGGGCCGGAGGGTTGAGACACACGTCGCAATTGCCGCAGTCATGATCCATGCTTTCGTTGAAGTAGCTCAGCAATATGCGCCTGCGGCACAGCGAAGCCTCGGCATACTCCTTCATCCTCGACAGTTTCTCTGAGTTGAGTGCCTGCTGGCCGCTCTCGTCTACGAAGCTCTGCAGCGTGGCTATGTCGGCATAGGAGTAAAACATCACCGTCTCGGCCGGCGCACCGTCTCGGCCGGCGCGTCCTATCTCCTGATAATAGCTTTCGATGTTGCGGGGCATATTGTTGTGCACCACCCACCTGATATTACTCTTGTCTATCCCCATCCCGAAAGCCACAGTGGCGCATATCACCTGCAGGTCGCCGTTTATAAACAGCTCCTGAGCCCGATTGCGTTCGCTGGTCGAGAGTCCGGCATGATATACCCCTGCCCGATAGCCACGCTCATCAAGCTGGCGAGCCATATCCTCAGCTGCTTTGCGCGATATGCAGTAGACTATACCCGAATCCATGCGGTGGCGGTCTATGAGATTTGAAATTATCCTGAGCTTCTGCACTTTGCCCGGATTTACCAGCACCTTCAGTGACAGATTGGGCCTGTCAAACGAGCCGATGAACAGCTGCGGGTCTACGAGGCGCAGCTGGGTGGCTATGTCGTCGCGGGTTATGCGATCGGCCGTAGCCGTCAGAGCCATGATGGGAACGGTGGGATACACCTCTTTTATACGTGTCAACTTTGTGTAGCCCGGACGAAAGTCGTGTCCCCATTGCGAGATACAGTGTGCTTCATCGATGGCAAACAGCACTATGGGCAGCTCTCTCGACCATCGGTCTATCTCGGTCAGAAGTCTTTCGGGTGAGATATACAGCAGCTTGATGCGGCCGGTTGAGAGCTGTCGCAATATGTTTTCGTTCTCCTCCTCGCTCTGCATCGAGTTGACCGCCGCTGCCGGGATGCCGTTGGCGTTGAGCGCGGCCACCTGATCTTTCATAAGCGCAATCAGTGGCGACACCACCACAACTACTCCGGGCTCGGAGAGCAGCGCCGGTATCTGATAGCACACCGACTTGCCTCCACCCGTGGGCATGAGCACCACGGAGTCGCGACCCGACATGGCATTTTCTATTATCTCCATCTGCAGCGGACGGAACGAAGCATAGCCATAAAATCGGCTCAGAAGAGCCTTGGCTTTCTCTTGGAGTGGAGTCATTGGCTCTTAAAATGCGTTTTGATCTTTGTGCAAGGCGTTTATTATGGTGCGGATTATGATTTTCACGTCAAGCAGGAAGCTCCAGTGCTCTATGTACCATATATCGTGTTCCACACGGCGCTCCATCTGCCATAGCTCCTCGGTCTGGCCGCGGTAGCCCATCACCTGAGCCCAGCCCGTTATGCCCGGCTTGATGAAGTGTCTCACCATATAGTTGCTGATGAGGCGGCTGTAGTCCTCGGTGTGCTTGAGCATATGGGGCCGTGGGCCCACCACCGACATCTCGCCGCGCAGTACATTGTAGAACTGCGGCAGCTCGTCGATGCTGGTGCGCCTCAGGAAGTCGCCCAGACTTGTTTTTCTGGGATCATCCTTGCTGGCCTGGAGCGAATCGGCGTCGTTGTTGACATGCATGGTGCGAAACTTGTAGCACCAGAATTCATTGCCCATATATCCCGTGCGCCTCTGACGGAAGAACACCGGCCCCGGCGACGTCAGCTTTATGGCTATGGCCACGGGTATAAATATAAGAGGTGACACCAGCAGGAACGCCGAGGAGAACAGTATGTCGAACCCGCGCTTCATGGCTGCGTTGATGTTTGACTCCAGCGGATTGTTGAGCACGGCCATCACCGGCACAGTGCCTATCTGCGTCTGGCGGAAATTCTTTGACAGATAATGCGAGAGTCGGGGCACGAAGTAGAACCGTGTCATCTCGGCGTCGCAGATGCTCACCGTCTGCTGCACGGCCTCCTGATCTTCGCCCGAGAGTGTGTAGTATAGCTCGTCAGGACGGTTTGAGGCCGCAAAGGTGCTCAGCTCACGCAGATTGCCACGATAGAGATCCTTATAGGGAAAGTCGGGCGGACAGTAGATGTCAAAAAATCCCATCACCTCATATCCAAACTCCGGATGTGTGTAAATCTCCTCATAGAGCCTTCTGGCCGTGTTGCCGCAACCTATTATTATGATGCGGCGTATATTGCCACCCAGTCGGCGGAATCGCTTCAGAATGGCCTGACCTGAAATGCGCCACAACATCAGCAGGGCGGCAAACAGGATATAGAATTCCGTCAGCACCGTCCAGGGTATGTCGTCGAGCTCCATCAGATAGAGCAGGGTGATGAAACACAGAGCATGGGCTCCAATGGCCAGCAGAGTGGTGCGCATCACACGCTCCATCATCATGGGGCGCTCCTTGTGCACATCGCTCATCCATAGGGCCGACGGGATGTAGGCCACATTGAGCAGCAGCCATATCAGACGGGTATGAAGATTGTCGATGCCTACGTGGACAAGCACAAGCACCAGAAACGACAGGTTGAGCACTACAAAGTCAACCAGCGCAAATATAGTATGTATGAATCGTCCGTATTTTCCTCTTTGAAACATGTAGAGAAAAATTTGTTACAGGGTTGAGGGCAAAAGAGCGCCAAGCCCTTTTGAGTGCTTTAGCCCAGATGTGCGGACCTCTCCTCTCTCCTCATGCGTGGGATCCGCACCGGGCCGCAGCAGGGCCTGGCGCCTGTGTGGGGCTGTCAAAGTTTGCTGTCGATCGATTTGATTTTGGTCTCCAGATCGGCCAGATCATCGCGCAAGCGCTGCACACGGCGTTGCATGTCGCGCAGCATTGAGTCGGCATTCTTAGAGCGAGCTGTCAGGAATCCCATGTTGTTCTCATAGGTCTGCAGCTCATTGCGGCGCTGCTCATAGGAACGCAGCAGGCGCTCACGCTCGCGATAGAGCTTCTGCGAGTCGCCCTCCATGCTCGAGATGTTGCTCTCGAAAGCTTCCATCCTTGAGCCGCGGCGTCCCAGCGAGAGTGAGCCATAGAGAGCGTCGACCACAGCGCGATATTCGGCATACACCTTGTCCTTCTCGGCAAAAGGCACATGGCCCACGCTCTGCCACTCGGCCTGCAGATCCTTGAGGGTCTTCACCGTAGTCTCACGATCGTCGCTGGGATTCTCCTGCAGGTTTTTGAGCTTCTGAATTATCTCCTGCTTCTGTTCCAGATTGGCACGTTCGTTGCGGCGGGTGCCCGAGGTGTTTTTCTTCTTGCGGTCAAAGAAATAGTCGCAAGCGTCGAGGAAGCGGCGCCACACCTGGTCGGAGTGTTTCTTGGCCACAGCGCCTATGGTCTTCCATTCCTTCTGCAGGGCGGCAAGCTCGTCGGCGGTAGCGCGCCAGTCGGAGCTCTCCTTCAGAGCCTCGGCACGCTCAC
This sequence comes from Muribaculaceae bacterium, assembly GCA_023664185.1. GTDB lineage: Bacteria > Bacteroidota > Bacteroidia > Bacteroidales > Muribaculaceae > Duncaniella. The sequence goes on along the minus strand of JAMPGA010000001.1, from coordinate 204,675 downwards.
ACAATGCTATTTTCTTCTCAAGGTTCTCCGAAAGCACATCCTTCATCTTTTTGAAGAACTCAGCCTTGGCGGTGAAGAATTTGTCGCAGGCGCTGCGGAAGCGGTTAAACAGTGCATTGTTGTTCTTGCGCGAGGCATATCCCAGTTTCTTCCATTCCTCCTGGGCGGCTATGAACTCGCGTGTCATGGCATCCCATGCGGCATAGGTCGAGAGTCCCGACCAGTCGAGAGCCTCGATGCGCTCACACAGCGCTGTCTTGGCCTCCTCGTTTTCGCGCTCGCGGTTCTTGCGCTCTATAAAGTAGTCCTGATATCTTTTGTGGGTCTCGGTGGAGAGCTCCTTGAAGCGTCCCCATATCTCCTCGCGCACATCCTTGGGCACCGGGCCGATGGCACGCCACTGCTCGTGAAGCTCCTGCAGGCGCTTGAAGGCTACTATTACATCCTCCTCGTCCTTGAGTTTCTCGGCCTCGGCTATCAGAGCCTCCTTCTCGGCCAGGTTTTTCTTGAAGTCATAGTCGCGAAGCTCCTTGTTTATTTTGAGCTGGTCGTAGAATTTTTCCACGGCATCCTGATATGCCTTCCAGATATCCGAAGCATCGGTCTGGGGCACTTCGCCTATCTCCTTAAACTGGTTCTGGAGCTCGCGCACGGTGGGGAAGGCGCGGTTCACATTGTCGGTGTCGCCGCTCAGATCGTTGAGCTTTGCGATGATTTCTTTTTTCTTTTCGAGGTTGGCCTGCTGCTCTGCCTCTATGGCTGCACGGTAGGCAGCCTTTTTCTCCTTTATCACCGCGAGGAGAGCTTTAAACACTTCTTCAGCTCGGTCGGTGGCAGGCGTATAGTCGTCCTCAGTGCCTCCGGCCTCAATGTGAGCCTGGCGCTCGGCACGCTGCTCTTCGTTGCGCAGGGCATAGAACTGCTGTTTCAGATGCGCCACCTCATCGTTGGAAATGTCAGCGGCATCCTTGGCCGATAGCTCGGCCAGCGATGCAGTGAGCTCCTCTTTTGTGTGAGGACGGTGTGTTCCTTGAGGCTCCGCTGAGCCCTCGGCCTCAACGGCTGATTCCGGCATTTCTGTGTCGCCGGCAGTTGTAGTTTTCATGGTCTCGGCCGCGGGTGCAGCCTCCTGATTCGTGGCGATAGCCTGAACCTCTTCAGGTTCGGTCGACGGGTTACGCTGTTCCATAACAGTTCGTAGTAGGTGTGGAATGTGATAATTTGCTTCTGCCACACAGCCTTTGCTGAAGGCTTGAGAGGCCGAAGAGGATCGGTGAAAAAATATACATGGGAGATTGCCGCAGCAATTCCGACGGCTAATTTAAGCATTATTCCGCATAAATACAAATAAAATGTAAACAAACCGCATATTTGCCCCATTTTGACTCAAAATACCAGCGTTATAGGCAGTGGCACTTCAAAAAAATATGATAAATTCAGGGAAGTTCAGGAAAATGACGGCGAAAAGTTTGGTGGTTAGATAAAAAAGCCGTAACTTTGCGCCCGGAAAAATCCACACGGTTCACACCGTATACCAATCAATCAACATAATTCACCAAAATGAATCACTACGAAACCGTTTTCATTTTAACTCCCGTTTTGTCTGACCAGCAGATGAAGGAAGCGGTAGAAAAGTTCGAGAAGGTGCTCACCGAAAATGGCGCCACTATCGTCAACGAAGAGCTCTGGGGCCTTCGCAAGCTTGCCTATCCCATCCAGAAGAAATCAACCGGCTTCTACTCGCTGGTGGAGTTTGACGGCGATCCCACAATCGTCAAGAAGATCGAGACCGCTTTCCGCCGCGACGAGCGTGTGCTCCGCTTCCTCGTATTCCGTCTCGACAAGTATGCCGCAGAGTATGCCGAGAAGCGTCGCAACCGCGTGAAGAACACCGCAACCACAGTAGCAACCGAAGAAGCAAAGGAGAACTAAATCATGGCACAAGCATCTGAAATTCGCTATCTCACTCCCCTTTCGGTGGACGTGAAGAAGAAAAAATACTGCCGTTTCAAACGCAGCGGCATCAAGTATGTAGACTACAAGGATCCCGAATTCCTCAAGAAGTTCCTCAACGAGCAGGGCAAGCTCCTGCCCCGCCGCATCACCGGCACCTCGCTGAAGTTCCAGCGTCGCGTGGCTCAGGCCGTTAAGCGTGCACGCCATCTGGCTCTCCTGCCCTACGTAACCGACCTGATGAAATAATCTTTAAAAGCTACCAGTAATTATGAAGATCATTCTCAAAGAAGATATCTCCGGCCTCGGCTACAAAGACGACGTGGTCGAAGTGAAGAGCGGTTATGGCCGCAACTACCTCATCCCCTTCGGAAAGGCTGTGATCGCCACTGAGTCGGCTCTTAAAGTGCTCGCCGAGAATCAGCGCCAGCGCGCCCACAGGCTCGAGCGCATCAAAGCTGAGGCTGAGGCTCAGGCCGAAACCCTCAAGGACGTTAAGCTCACAATCGGCGCCAAGACATCAAGCACCGGCACAATCTTCGGATCGGTCAACGCCATCCAGATCGCCGAGGCTCTCGAGAAGCTCGGCCACGCCATCGACCGCAAGCTCATCTCCCTCGACCCCGTCAAGGAAGTCGGCAACTATGAGGCCACCATCAACCTCCACCGCGACGTCACCGTCGTTATCCCCTTCGAGGTTGTGGCTGAATAATTAGTCAGTCCCCCAAGAATCCAATACATTCTCCATAGAGCGTCTGCCACAGCGGCAGACGCTTTTTTTTTATGCCATTCAACCTTGGGTATTATGATAATTTTCATTAACTTTGCCACGGCTTAAACCTTCTCCGCACCGAGTAGCATACAAGCCACACAGGTAACTACAAAAGAACAAACAATAAAAAAACATCATAATCTTATCACCATGGATATTTCGCATATCGAACATGTGGGCATCGCAGTTCCCAATCTCGAGGAAGCAATCGCATTCTACGAGAACAAACTCGGCCTTAAATGCTTTGCCATCGAGGAAGTAGCTGACCAGAAAGTGCGCACCGCCTTCTTCAAAGTAGGCCAGACAAAAATCGAGCTCCTTGAGGGCACCGCTCCCGAAAGCGCCATCTGCAAATTCATCGAGAAAAACGGCGGTCGTGGCGGCATCCAGCACATAGCATTCGCCATCGAAGACGGCGTGGCCAACGCCCTGGCCGAAGTCAGCGAAAAGGGCTGCGCTCTCATCGACAAAGCTCCCCGCAAGGGAGCCGAAGGCCTCAACATAGCCTTCCTGCACCCCAAATCAACTTGCGGCACACTCATCGAGCTCTGCGAAGACCCCAACAAATAATCAACTATATATGAGCACTCAGCTTGAAAAAGTAAAAGAGCTTATCGCCCTGCGCGAGGAGGCTCGTCTGGGTGGCGGCGAAAAAGCCATCCAGAAGCAGCACGAACGCGGCAAATACACAGCCCGCGAGCGTATAGCACAGCTCCTCGACGAGGGGTCGTTTGAAGAGATAGATATGTTTGTGCGCCACCGCTGCCACAACTTCGGCCAGGAGAAGAAAAGCTTCCTGGGCGACGGCGTGGTCACCGGCTACGGCACAATCGAAGGCCGCCTCGTCTACGTCTTCGCACAAGACTTCACAGTCTTCGGCGGTTCGCTCAGCGAGACAATGGCCCTCAAGATATGCAAGATCATGGACATGGCCATGAAGATGGGTGCCCCCGTCATCGGCCTTAACGACTCGGGTGGCGCACGCATTCAGGAGGGCATCAACGCCCTGGCCGGATATGCCGAGATATTCCAGCGCAACATCCTTGCATCCGGTGTTATTCCCCAGATATCAGCCATCCTCGGCCCCTGTGCCGGTGGCGCCGTCTACTCCCCCGCACTCACCGACTTCACCATCATGACCAAGGGAATATCCTACATGTTCCTCACCGGTCCCAAGGTGGTCAAGACAGTGACAGGCGAAGATGTGACCCAGGAAGCCCTCGGTGGCGCAGCCGTACACTCGCAGAAGAGCGGCGTGGCACACTTTGCTGCCGAAGACGGCGAGGAGACACTCTCAATAATCCGCAAACTCTTCAGCTACATTCCCCAGAACAACCTCGAGGAGCCGCCGCTGGTAGAGTGCAACGACCCCATCGACCGTCTCGAAGACTCGCTCAACGAGATTATCCCCGACTCAGCAAACCGCCCATACGACATGTATGAGGTGATCGGCGCCATCATCGACAACGGCGAGTTCCTGGAAGTGCAGCGCGACTATGCCAAAAACATCATCATCGGCTTCGCACGCTTCAACGGCCAGGCCGTCGGCATCGTGGCAAACCAGCCCAAATATCTGGCCGGCGTGCTCGACTCCAACGCCTCGCGCAAGGGTGCACGTTTCGTGCGTTTCTGCGACGCCTTCAACATTCCCCTCGTCACTCTGGTCGACGTCCCCGGCTTCCTGCCCGGCACAGGTCAAGAGTATAACGGCGTTATACTCCACGGTGCCAAGCTGCTCTATGCCTACGGTGAGGCCACTGTGCCCAAGGTGACCGTGACACTGCGCAAGAGCTACGGCGGATCGCACATCGTCATGTCGTGCAAGCAGCTCCGCGGCGACATGAACTACGCATGGCCTACAGCCGAAATCGCTGTGATGGGCGGTGCAGGCGCTGTCGAAGTGCTCTATGCCAAGGAGGCCAAGGCAGCCGAAGACCCCGCAAAGGTGCTCAAGGAGAAGGAAGAGGAATACAACAAACTCTTCTGCAACCCCTACAACGCAGCCCGCTACGGATATATCGACGACGTAATCGAGCCCCGCAACACCCGTTTCCGCGTCATCCGCGCCCTGCAGCAGCTGGCCACCAAGAAAGTGGTCAACCCCGCCAAAAAGCACGGCAATATACCCCTCTAACCCAAGCAACCACACCCAACTAAATGAGACATCGTATATTAACCCTCATCCTTGTGGCCATAGCCGGCATCGCCTCGCTCTCGGCCCAGGGAAGGCGCGGGCTCAGGATAAACGAGGTGATGGTGGTAAACGACTCGACAAGTATCGTAGACGACTTCGGTCAGTATTCCGCATGGGTGGAGCTCTTCAACTCCACATTCGGACCTCTTGAAATCTCAAGCGTCTACCTCACCAACGACAAGGACAACCCCACCAAATATCCCGTGCCCCTCGGCGACGTCAACACCGAGATCCCAACACGCCAGCACGTCATATTCTGGGCCGACGGAGAGCCCAACAAGGGCACGTTCCACATGAACTTCACCTTCACCCCCGGAGTAGACAACTACATCGCCATCTATGACGCCGACGGCAAGAGCCTCATCGACGAAATCGTGGTGCCCGGCTCACTGCTGCCCGGACAGTCGTACGCCCGCAAAGAGGACGGAGTGGGCGGCACAGGCAACGTTGAGGCCTGGGAGGTGCGCGACGGCTCGGACGAGAAATACATCACTCCCTCCAGCAACAACATCATCAAGAGCACCAACTCGAAGGTCGACATGTTTGCCGAGCAGGACAAAAACGGTTTCGGCATGGCCATCATGGCTATGTGCATCGTGTTCACTGCACTGCTCGTTCTGGCCATCTGCTTCAAGATCATCAGCAAGATTGGTGAGAATGTGTCGCGCAAACGCAAAATCAAAGCCTTTGCCGACGAGGAGGCCCACACCGACCATACCCACGAGCAAGACTCCGGTGAGGTCATCGCCGCTATCGCAATGGCTCTCCGCGACCATCTCGAAGCCCACGACAAGGAGACCACCGTGCTCACCATCAACAAGGTGCGCCGTTCCTACTCCCCCTGGAGCTCTAAGATCTACTCCATGCGCGAGCTTCCCCATCGTTGACAATAGAGAGCCTCACTCCCCATTCATCATCCAATCCATCCCCCCTTTTAACGATTCATCATCAGAATGAAAGAATATAAATATCGCATCAACGGCAACCTCTACTCGGTGAAGGTGGGCGACATTGAAAACAACATCGCCAAGGTCGAAGTAAACGGTATGCCATACAAAGTTGAGCTCGAGAAATCGGAGAAACCTGTCACCATCGTGCAGAAACCCCGTCCCTCAGCCGCACCCCGCACAGACACCGGAGCCAAAGTCATTGCCAAGCCCCAGGTTTCGGCAGGAGGCTTCCAGGTCAAGGCTCCTCTGCCCGGTGTGGTCATGAGCATCCCCGTCAAAGTGGGCGACACCGTCAAGGCATCCGACACTGTGCTCATGCTCGAAGCCATGAAGATGGAAAACGCCATCCACGCCGGTCACGACGGCCGCGTCGCTTCTATCGCCGTCACCGTGGGCGACTCTGTGCTCGACGGCGCTGTCCTCCTCACCCTTGAATAATCCATTTAGAGATTCCAGGACATGACTTTCAGTGATTTCTTATTTCAAAACCTCCAGGAATTCTGGCATCTGACAGGATTCTACAACGCCACCTGGGAGCACCTCGTGATGCTTGTGGTGGGCCTCTTCTTCATCTGGCTCGCCATTAAGAAAAATTTCGAGCCCATGCTCCTCGTGCCCATCGGCTTTGGTATTCTCATAGGCAACATCCCTTTCAATACCACCGCAGGGCTCGAAATCGGCATCTACGAGGAGGGTTCAGTGCTCAATATCCTCTATAATGGTGTGAGTGCCGGATGGTATCCTCCCCTTATATTCCTTGGCATTGGTGCCATGACCGACTTCTCGGCCCTGATAGCCAACCCGAAGCTCATGCTCATCGGTGCGGCCGCTCAGTTTGGCATCTTCGGTGCCTATATGGTGGCTCTGCTGCTGGGATTTGCCCCCGACCAGGCCGGCGCCATAGCCATTATCGGCGGCGCCGACGGCCCCACAGCCATCTTCCTGTCGTCGAAGCTCGCTCCCAACCTCATGGGCGCCATCGCCGTGTCGGCCTACTCATACATGGCTCTCGTGCCTGTGATCCAGCCCCCGTTGATGCGTCTGTTCACCACCAAGAACGAGCGCCTCATCAAGATGAAACCTGCCCGTGCCGTGTCGCAGAACGAGAAGATCATCTTCCCCATCGTGGGCATGATCCTCACCTGCTTTGTGGTGCCCTCAGGCATTCCTCTGCTGGGCATGCTCTTCTTCGGCAACCTGCTCAGAGAGTGTGGCGTGACAAACCGTCTGGCCAAGACCGCAAGCAATGCCCTCACCGACATCGTCACCATTCTGCTTGGCATGACCGTGGGCGCCTCCACACAGGCTTCGGAGTTCCTCACATCTGAGACCATCCGCATCTTCCTGCTCGGCTTCATGGCTTTCGTCATAGCCTCCTCGAGCGGTGTGCTCTTCGTGAAGCTCTTCAACCTCGTGTTGCCCAAATCAAAGAAGATCAACCCCCTCATTGGCAACGCTGGTGTGTCGGCCGTGCCTATGTCTGCACGTATCTCCAATAACCTCGGTCTGGAGTATGACCCCAGCAACTACCTGCTCATGCACGCCATGGGTCCCAACGTGGCCGGCGTGATTGGTTCGGCCGTTGCTGCCGGTGTACTGCTCGGATTCCTGGCTTAAGGCTAACATGATAGGCTCTATGGCCACCCTCTCTGAACGGGTGGCCATAATTTTTCTGCCTTTCTCTGAACATGTAGCGACCTTGACACGTTTTATAAATGCAACCTCACGTTTGCCCTACGAAAAACATCCATTGTTGGCGTTTATCAGAACGATATGGTAACAAAAAAAGTCATCCAGACACTATATAAACAGTTCAGCAAACCGCCTCAGTCGGCTGATGAACTCAACATTGCATTGCTCTTCGACTATGCTTTGGAAAACCACGGGATAGTGATAGACGAGGACAATCTCTATATCGGCAGCATCGATCAGGCTTCGCCGTTTGCCACTCTGAGGCTCGACCGCATCAACGAGATTGTGGAGTTTGAAAACTGTATTGCCATTGTTCTTCCTTCCTCCATCGTCTTTCTGAATAAGGATAATTCTGACGTCAACATACATCTGCGCCTCGACGAAGATACCCCCTCATTCTGGAACAGACTAAAAGGTGTGTTCATAAAGAACGATAGCGATGAGTGAATCCACCACACATCCCGACCGCCATCTGGCGTTCGACCGCACGGCGCGCCTCACAGGCCATCAGGCTCTTGAGCTCATGGCCGCAATGCCGGTAATAATTTTCGGTGTGGGGGGTGTAGGCTCCTGGACTGCCGAAGCTTTGGTGCGTACCGGCTTTGCCACACTCACTCTGGTCGATGCCGACTGTGTGGCTCCCACAAACATCAATCGTCAGATGCCGGCTCTCGTTTCCACTATCGGTCGTCCTAAAGTAGATGTGGTGAAGGAGCGCCTGCTCGACATCAATCCCTCAGCCTCCATCACCACTGTCCACGGACTTTACACAGCCGACACAGCCTCCCGGTTTAATTTGAACGACTACGGCTATGTGTTCGACTGCATAGACTCACTCTCCGACAAGGCGCTCCTCATCCTTAACGCCACGGCCGCTCCGCGCACCACCCGCTTCTACTCATCCATGGGTGCTGCCCTTAAGATGGATCCTACACGCATCTCCACGGCCGAGTTCTGGAAGGTGAAAGGGTGCCCGCTGGCAGCCGCTCTGCGTCGCCGCTTCAAGCGCACCGGACAGTTCCCGTCACGCAAATTCACGTGCGTTTATTCCGATGAGCTCGTGGGGCAGCATCCTCTCTACACCCCACGCGAAGACAATGGCGCCGACGGCTCGAAAAGCTATGGAAAAGTGGCCACAAACGGCTCTCTTATGCACATCACAGCCACCTTTGGCCTCACACTGGCCTCACTTGCCATCCGCGACATCATGAGCCTAAAGTGAAATATCACTATATTCAGTCGTCGCATCAAACGATGGACACGCCTTGCAGGCAAAGTCAGAGTGAGAATGTATCACTGCCTGCGCATACCTGGCCTTGAGGCTCATCAGCAGCTGCCTCAGGGCTGATTTTTGTTGTGGAGTGCGTGTATCGGCCGGGGTCCTGCCATCGCTCTCCACACCCCCTATGTAGCAAACCCCGATCGACGTGGCGTTATAGCCGCGGCAATGCGCCCCGATGCGCTGCTCAGGGCGACCGGCATGCACAGAGCCGTCGAGATACACCACATAGTGATACCCTATACAGTCAAATCCCCTCTGCTGGTGCCAAAGGTCAATATCAGCGGTTGTTACATGCCGCCCGGCGGGTGTGGCCGAGCAGTGGACAATGATTTTGTTGATGGTTCGCATGACGTTATTATTATTTGTTAGACGCTGCAAAATTACCATCAGCCTCTGTATGGATAACTGTCATAACGCCGAACCTCCGTCCGTGATTCTACAATTTTTATCCCGAATGGTGTAACGCAAAACCAGCCTTCGAGTAGTAACTTTGCATAAAAAATTAAAAACAATCTAAACTGATATGCAACAGTTCCTAAGTTCACTTCTCGCCATTCTCAACGAGATGTCGCCATATATACTGCTTGGCTTCATCCTTGCAGGCATGCTCCATGTGTTTGTGAGGCCGTCGGCTATGATACGTCACCTCTCGGGCCCGGGAGTGGCTCCGGTGGTCAAGGCAGCCCTGTTTGGCATCCCTTTGCCTCTCTGCTCGTGCGGCGTGCTCCCTACGGCCGTGTCGCTGCGTAGGGGAGGGGCCTCAAAAGGCGCCACCACATCGTTTCTTATAGCCACACCCCAGACCGGTGTCGACTCCATAGCCGCCACCTATTCGCTCCTCGGACCGGCCTTTGCCGTGATCCGTCCGGTGGCTGCCCTTGTGGGTTCAGTGTTCGGAGGCATGGCCGTGAGCGCCACTGAGCCTGACTCATCAAATGAGACCGCTGCTATCCAGGATGCCGACGATGAGCGCATCGCCTCGATGTCGTGGTGGCAGAAGATACTCGAGTCGCTCAGATACGGACTTGTCAACATGGTGGCCAGCGTTGGCAAATGGCTCGTCATAGGGCTTGTAGTGGCTGCTTTGATCACCGTGCTCGTGCCCGATTCGCTGTTCATATCGCTCAGCCGTTACCCCTTGCTTGCCATGCTTGCCATGATAATTGTGGCTATCCCCATGTATATTTGTGCCACAGGCTCCATACCCATAGCCATGTCGCTGATGCTCAAGGGGCTATCGCCCGGAGTGGCATTTGTGCTGCTCATGGCAGGCCCTGCTGCCAATTTTGCCTCTGTGATGATACTGGGCCGAACCATCGGGCGCCGTGCCACTGCAGTCTATATCAGCTCGGTGGCGCTCACGGCAATAGCCTTCGGGCTGCTCATCGACTATCTGCTCCCGGCATCATGGTTCGTACCCTCGGGAGTGCTCCATGCAGCCTGTCATGGCCATGAGCATGCCGCCGCGTCTCTGCCGCTGTTTGCCACTCTTTGCTCTGTTTTATTGGTGGGTCTGCTGCTCTATGCCTTCATCACCAATCGCCACCACAATCATCATGATCACTCTATAAACACCGACTATATGAAGAAAGAATATCAGATTTCGGGCATGTCGTGCCCCCACTGCCGCGCCACTGTCGAGAAAGCCCTCACACGCCTTGACGGCGCCACGGCTGTGACCGTAGACCTCTCCACAGGCATAGCTACCGTCGAGGGTGATGTGCCCGCCGACGCAGTGCGTCAGGCCATCGAGGCTGCAGGCTTCTACCTGAAATAATCCCTTATGGCTTGTGCCGATATTACGCCGTCGGTTTGAATGGCCATCAGCGCCGCACGCTCTTTTTCGGCGGCAAACTTTTTGAAAGCCTCCCGGAGCTCAGTCTCCGAGGAGGCTTCGCTGTATGCTATGTCGTAGGCTTCACACAACCTCTTGAGCGGCAGACGTGTGCCCACGCTAAGATATTTGTCGAGCTCGGGGAGCGACCGGGTCGCGCTTATAAACCTGAATATTCCGCCCCCGCCATTGCAGAGCACTATCATCTTCATGCTCGGACTCATCAGTGTCGACGACAGGGCGGCGATATCGTATTGAAACGACATATCGCCCGATATGAGCAGCGTCACACCGCTGTATGCGCTCGAAGCTCCCAGCGCCGTCGATGTGCAGCCGTCTATGCCGCTCACACCGCGGTTGCAGTCTATGCGATGAAGGTGTGTGCAGTCCATCAGCAGCGCATAGCGTATAGTGGTGCCGTTGGATAGGTGCAGGTTCCATTCGCGTGGAATCATGGGTATGAGCGTGGCCATGGCCTTGAGATCGCTCCATGCTGCAGCCTGGATTCTCAATTTGTGTATTTCCTCAGCTTTTGCCTCAACTTCATGCCACATGGAGGCATATGGACTGGGGGAGCGGTGTATGTGCATAGCCGATGCCATCTGACGCATGAATATGGCAGGATCCATCTCCACGCGCATGCCCAGATGCCGATATGAGTCGATGGTGGTGCGTGTCAGCCCTACGTGCCAGTGATCCACCGTCTCCGGCAGCGATCGCAGCCAGTCCTTCAGATTCTGCGACACTAAGGCGCCTCCCAGTGTTATCACTGTATCGGGTTGGAGAGCCTGCTTCTCCTCGGAGCTCATCCTTTTCAGCACGGCTCCCACGCTGGTTATGAACTGTGGATTATGGAGATTGGCCACAGTCTCGGTGAGCACAACCACATTGGGCAGCTGTGCCAAGCGCCCAAGAGCCTTGTTCAGTATATTGTCAGGCTGAAGAAATCCGGCCACTATCACCACCTTGTGCGGTGAGGCAAGCAGTGAACCGAGCTCACGCGAGCGCGAGGTGGTAAGATCGCCCGTCGGGGTAATCTGGGTTATGACCCTGGGCATACGTTCATCCACAGGAGTCATGCCATTGAGCGGCGCGTCAAGGCGTATATTTATATGCACCGGACCAGGGCAGCCGTTCACCGCCTCGAGGAGCATATCGTTGATGGTACGGTTCACCCACCACTCACCGTTGGGAAAGTCAACGCGCGCGCTTATGTCGCAGCTGCGTTTCACATAGGGAGCCAGTGCATTCTGTTGCCACAGCGTCTGCGAGTCGTCCTGGTCTATCCACTCCTCCGGTCTGTCCGCTGAAATCACTATCAGCGGTATGTGGCGATAGAATGCCTCGGCTACCGCCGGGGCATAGTTAAGCAGGGCTGTGCCGCTGGTGCAGCACAGTCCCACCGGGCGTCCGCTCTGCAGACTCATGCCCAAAGCTGAAAAAGCAGCCGAACGCTCGTCGATCACCACGCGGCAGTCAAGCCCTTCAGTGCGGTTGAGAGCCACTATTAGAGGCGCATTTCTGGTGCCCGGCGACACCACTATTCTCTCCACGCCATGAGCCTGGAGCAACTGTGCCAGCATCCGTGCAGCCAGCTTGTCGGTCGACTCTATCATTGCTGTTTGGCAGCCAGAGGGTTCCACCCCTGTGCACGCAGCGGTATCTCAGTGCCGTCGCGGGTTATCATGGCGCATCCCAGATCCTCCTTGGTAATGTGGCCTATAAGCTTCACACCCGGTATGCGCTGTATCTCCTCATGGCAGTGGAGCGGAACGGTGAAGAGCAGCTCATAGTCCTCGCCTCCATTGAGGGCGGCGGTCACGAGATTCATGCCCAGCTCCTCGGCCATTATGGCTGTCTGGTAGTCTATGGGTATACGGTCTTCATACACACGGCATCCCACACCGCTGTCCTTGCAGATGTGGATCAGCTCGGAGCTCAGACCGTCGCTTATATCCATCATGGCGGTAGGCTTAATGCCGGCTTTGGCGAGCTCGTCGATGATGTCGCACCGGGCTTCGGGCTTGAGCTGGCGTTCCACCAGATATTCCTTGCCCTGGAATTGCGGCACAAAGTCTTTCTGCCCGGCCGACGCCACCTTCTCGCGCTCCAACAGCTGCAGACCCATATAGGCGGCTCCCAGATCACCCGACACGCAGATCAGATCGGTGTCCTTGGCTCCCGAGCGTGTCACCACCTTGTCGGCATCGGCCTCACCGATGCAGGTTATGGAGATCACCAAACCCTGGCGCGACGATGAGGTGTCGCCCCCCACGAGGTCCACACCATAGATCTCGCAGGCCAGGCGTATGCCCGAGAAGAGCTCCTCGATATGCTCCACGGTGAAGCGGCTCGATATGCCCAGCGACACCGTGATCTGACGCGGATGCCCGTTCATGGCATATACGTCAGAAAAGTTTACCACAGCCGATTTGTAGCCCAGATGCTTCAGGGGCACATAGGTCAGATCGAAGTGTACACCCTCGAGCAGAAGGTCGGTGGTGACCAGAATGTCTTTGTCGTGGTTGCGAAGCACGGCACAGTCATCGCCGACCCCTTTCACTGTCGAGGAGTTTACGGTGGGGAGATTTTTGGTGAGACGGTCTATCAGACCAAATTCTCCGAGTTCGGATATTTCCATATTAGACACACTCTTAGAGCTTTACTCTGGCAACAAGTTCCTTCATAATCTCAAGACACTTGGGCTGAGCTATCACGGCAGCCTGCTGCACCTCCTCGTGTGTGGGCACTTGGTTCACATCTTTGCCGCCCAGGTCGGTGATCACCGAGATGCCATAGACGCGAATACCGGCATGGTTGGCCACGATGACCTCGGGCACTGTTGACATACCCACGCAGTCGCCGCCGATGATACGATAATATTCATACTCGGCGGGAGTCTCGAAAGTGGGGCCGGTCACGCCTACATACACGCCGTGCATCAGACGTATCCCCTTCTCGGCTGCCACCTGGTCGGCCAGAGCCATCAGCTCGGGGTCGTAGGCAAAGGTCATGGCCGGGAAGCGGGTGCCCAGTTCGGGATAATTCTTGCCACGCAGAGGATGTTCGGGGAAGAGGTTGATATGGTCGGTGATGGTCATCACGTCGCCCACCTTGAACTCCTTGTTCATGCCTCCCGAGGCGTTTGACACAAAGAGCACCTCAACGCCCAGAGCCTTGAACACGCGCACCGGGAATGTTACTGTCTTCATGTCATATCCCTCATAGTAGTGGAAACGCCCCTGCATGGCTATCACGGGCTTGCCACCCAGACGTCCGAAGATAAGGTTGCCGCTATGGCCCTCTACGGTCGAGACGGGGAAGTTGGGAATTTCGGAGTAGGGGATATAGAGTTTGTCGTCGATGTGGTCTACCAGCGGGCCGAGACCTGTGCCGAGGATTATAGCTATTTTGGGCATCTCGCCGCCGCCGATACGCGAGCGCAGATAGTCGGCGGTCTGTTTGATTTTTTCGAGCATGGAGATATTAGATATTGATGATTATAATTACGGACGCCTTTGAGCGTTCCGGGAAAGAATACGCTTCTATTTTAACAGCTGCGAGTCGTGGATTGTTTTCAGAACGGCCTCCGAAAATTCCATGTCGTCGCTATTGATAAATTTTACCTTAATGGGTAAATAGAATATTTGACTTTTGAGCCGATCCGGGAAGTAGGGGTTCGAACGCAGTCTCACGGCATCCTTCTCGGTGGTCACTATGAATTTTTCGTTGCTGCGGATGGCGTCAAACTCATCCACTATCCGCTGCATGTCGGGCTCCGAGAAGTTGTGGTGGTCGCTGAAGCGTTTCAGCTTCACCTTGGCTCTCGACTTGCGCAGATGTTTCAGGAAAGGCCGCGGATTGGCCACGCCGCTCACGGCCAGAATATTGGTGCCGGGTGCCAGGGTGTTGAGCACGGGTATCTGCATCGATATCCCCTCAAACACCGGTCTGAGCCCCTGATAGTCAAACTCTGAGAAGTATAGCTTTTGAAATGGGAATAGGTTGAGCTTCTCCTCGAGTATGCGGTATTGCATCGGCTTCATATTGGGCGGACACTTGGTCACCACCACTATATCCGCACGGTTGAGCGATGAGCGCGTCTCGCGCAAGCGGCCGTAGGGGAGCAGGTGGTCGCTGAATAGTGGACGGTTGAACTCGGTGAGCACCACCGAGGCCCAGGGCTTGACGTAACGGTGCTGAAAAGCATCGTCGAGCAGTATCATCTCCAGATCGGGTACGGCCTTGCGCAGCTTGTCGATACCCTCGGCGCGGCTTTTGCATACGGCCACAGTGACAGCATGGCCATATTTGGAGTATATCTGATATGATTCATCACCTATCTCATCGGGTCGAGTCTCCGGACAGGCTATGAGAAAACCCGAGGTGGAGCGCTTGTATCCGCGCGACAACACCGCTATCCTGTGGGTAGGAGCAAGACGTTCTACCAGATACTCCACATGCGGAGTTTTTCCGGTTCCACCCACAGCAAGATTGCCAACGGAAATTATGGGTATGTCAAACTCGCGCGTCTTCAGCAGCCCGTGGTCAAACATGCGGTTGCGCACCCACACTCCCAGCCCGAAAAGGCGCGAAAGCGGGTAGAGCAGCAATATTGACAGCAGGCGTGAACGGGCCATTGACCTCAGATGGATAGTTGAAACTTATGTGTATGAGTTGAAAGTGGCGGCTTAGAATCCGACGGTGCCGATTAGTTCCATGCGTGCCTGGAGCACCGACATGTTTTTGACTCGGTTGATATTGTCGTAGAGTGGAGCCATCTCGCCCAGTTCGTCTCTCACCATCGAAGCTTTAAGCTCCGAGCCGGCCTCGAGGAGGGCGTCATACCATTTTATTTCGGTCGACGGATATTCTTTTATTGTCCAGGTCTCCACGTTGAGCTCCTTGGCCATTCCGGCTATGGCTGCATCGAGGCCGCCCAGCTCGTCGACAAGACCCAGCTTCAGAGCCTCGGCTCCATCCCATACTCTGCCTTCGGCAATTACCTTGATGGAATCCTGACTCATGTTTCTGCCCTCGGCACAGCGGCGGGTGAAGAGGTCGTAGCCTCTTTCAACATATCCCTGCATGGCTGCGCGCAGGCCGGGAGACATGGGCTCCATTATTCCGGGAACCTCGCCATCCGGACACGAGCGCACAATCGAGGTGTTTACTCCAAGCTTCTGCGACAACATGGGCTGTATATCGGGTATCATGCCGAAGATACCTATCGAGCCTGTGAGTGTGGTGGGCTGGGCATAGATGCGGTCGGCGCCACACGATATATAGTACCCCCCCGAAGCGGCATAGTCGGACATCGACACATAGAAAGGCTTGCCGGTGCGCTTTTTCCACTGCTGGAGGGCTTCCCAGATCTGTTCAGAGGCATAGGCGCTGCCGCCACCCGAGTTCACATACATCACCAGTCCGTCGATGTCGTCATCTTCGGCCAGCTTGAATATCTCGGGCACAAGATCGGCGGCCACAATGCCGTTACCCTCCTCGTCGGTGATATCGCCGCAGGCATAGAGCACTGCTATGTTTGCGCCCTTGCCGGAGCCTTTTTTCAGCAGGTCGCGCCCCTTTACATACTCGGCTATCGAGACGGAGGGGAGGTTGCTCGCCTTTTTAGTCTTGGTCAGAGCCATGAGGCGCTCGTCAAATTCGTGGCGATACACCAGCTTGTCCACAATTTTTTCCGAGATATAATCCTCGGCCGGACGGGTCATGAGATACGAGTTGGCCCAGCGGTTCACATCGTCGGCCGAGACCTTGCGCCCCTCGGCCACACTCTTTACCATGTATCCCCAAATATTGTCTATGTAGAGCTTGGCCTGCTCGCGGGCGGGTTCGCTCATATCGTTGCGTATAAAAGGCTCCACGGCGCTTTTATAGGTGCCCACCTTCACCACCTGCACATTCACACCCAGACGGTCGAGCAGATCCTTGAAGTAGAATCCCATCTGGCCTATGCCATGGATGTCGACCATGCCCTCTGGGTTGAGGAAGATGGAGTCGGCCAGCGAGGCCAGATAATAGTCGGCCAGCACGTAGTTGTCGCCATAGGCATACACCCACTTCTCAGGAGCAGCTTTCTTGAATCGTGTCAGAGCCTCCTGGATGGCCTGAGTCTGAGCCGCACCTGCGTTAACACCATTGGCTTCGTAGACTATACCGTCTATCTTGTCGTCGGTGGCTGCGGCTTCGATAGCTTCAACTATCTGATTTATACCCATGGGGATGTCGGTGTCTCCCTGCAGGAAACGCATGGGATCGAGCTTGCCGGGACGGTCAGATATCGAGCCCGATAGATCGATGGTAAGATAGCTTCCACTCTTAATCTCTTTGGGCATATTGGTGCGCGAACCCGTCGATGCAGCTGCCGCAATTATTACTATAAAAAGCCCCACCGAGGCTATGAACAGTGAAAACCAGATGCCGGCCAGAGCGCCGAGAAACGATATGAAGAATTTTTTCATTAGTTTACGTAAGGATATATTTAAGGGCAAAGTTAGCGCAATCGGCTGAAATTAACAAATTTTTTCACATATTTATAATATAGGAGCTGAAAATTTGATCATCTCATCCGTTAAACTTTTTCGCAATGCAAATGTCTTTAATAATAAGGGATACATCCGAACAACCAATTAACCTGCAGAGAATATGAAAAAACTTTTCCGCAACCTTATGCTCTTTATGGCATGTGCCTGCATGGCAGCTCCTCAGGCTCTGGCCGATCGTCACCGTGGCGCACAGTCAACCCCCACGCGCACCGAGCGTCACAGCAATTCGGGCAGCCGCGGCAGCTCCGGGCGTCCCGGACTGGGCGGCGGAAACAACAATAATTCAAACAACAACCATAAACCCGGCCGCCCCGGCAACAACGGCAACCACCACAACAACAATAACCGCCCCGGCAACAACGGCAACCATAATCCAGGCAACAACGGCAACCACAACCCCGGCCGTCCCGGTGTTGGAGGCAATAACCGTCCCGGCAATCCCGGCAAGCCCGGTCACCTCGGCCGTCCCGGGCAGCCCGGCCGTCCCACACCCACACCTCCGTCGGCACATCGTCCCGGTAGACCTCGCCCATCGGCCATGCAGCCCCCTCACAGGCCTTATCGCCCGGCCATAGTGCGCCCGCACTATCGCCCCACGCCCCCTCCGTCATGGCGTCCACGCCGCGGCCTACCCGTCATACGCGGCATTCTGGGGCTCACCTTCGGCACGGCCTTGGGCATATCGCTCGATTATCTCTACAACAACGGCTATGCCGTCGACGGATATACCAACGATATAGTGTATCTGCGCAATGTCCCGGCTCTCAACCTCGTATGGACCGACGGAGCGCTCTACTACGGCCCCACAGGGCTCGATGCCAGCACCTTCTACTACACCTCTCCTGTGAGAGACCTGACACGCTACAACCAGTGCTACAACTCACTGGTGGCCACCTACGGAGTGCCTGTGTCGGTCAACAATGTCGGCGCCACACTCTCGTCCACATGGTTTGGAGGCAACAACGGCTATATCACCCTCTCGTTCGGCGTGCAGAACACCGGCCGTTTCCTTACATCGCTAACCTTCGGCATGTGACGCGGCTGCGCGGAGGGGTCGGATATTTTGCGTTATAAACCAAAAAGTGGTAACTTTGCAGCCTGTGGCTGCTCACCAGCAAACTGTTACCTATGACTAATAACGCCAATCCCACCCTCCCGCCAGCCAAAGGCCGCGAAAAAAATATGGCCGTTGAGCTTCTTAAGTTCATTGCCGTTTTCCTCATCATCAATTCGCATGCCGATGTGATGTATCCGTGCTTCTCCATCCTGGCCACGGGAGGCGCCATCGGTGACTGTCTGTTTCTCTTTGTGTCGGGCTTCACGCTGTTTTTGTCGCAACCCCGGCGTTTCGACAATTACTATAAACGGCGTCTGCGCCGCATATTCCCCTCGGTCCTCTGCTCACTCATCTTTATCAAGGCCGTAAGTCCCGACCACGTTTTTTCTACCATCGGGCTTATCGGCGGAGAGTTCATTCTGGCTATACTCATATATTATTTCCTTCTTTACTTCGTTAGGCAATATCTGCTCCATCGCATCCCGTTGGTGATACTGACCATCACGGCCCTTACTGTGGTAGTCTACATTTTTGCCTTTCCTTATAAATATGAGACGGGCGAGCGCGGACTCTATGGCATCACTACCCCGTTTCGCTGGCTCCCTTACTTCATATTCATGCTCCTCGGGGCATGGCTGGGCTGGCGCAAGGCCATCGGGGGCGACAGCCGCCAACCGGCACCGATGCGCGACTTCTGCCTTCTGATTATCTGTCTTATAGTCTTCTACGGTCTTCAGCTCGCCGCCAGCCATATCCCGGTTGTGGCGCCATGGCAGATTGTTACACTCCTCCCCCTTGCCGGCATCATCTACTATCTATACCGATGGGTGGAGGCTCCATGCTTCGTGCGGATCATGCACAACAGACCGGTGAGAAATGTGGTCCTTGCCATTTCCGGACTTTGCCTTGAGTCATATTTGATACAGTTCCCGCTGTTCACCGATAAGCTCAACTCCATCTGGCCGCTCAATCTCCTGCTCATAGCCCTGCTGATACTCGTGTGCAGCTATGTGGTGAGATGCGCCGCAAGATTCCTTCTGCAAACCACCTCTGCCGACGACTACGACTGGCCCGCCATTTTCCGACTGTATTAGAGTCTCAGTTTGCAAAAAAAAAGATAACAGGCTCCCGTGCAACTCTGCGAGGGAGCCTGTCTTGATAGGGTGATATGGTGAATTACTTCATCATGCTCTTAGTGGCGGTGCGGTGAACCCAATGACTGTAGGAGTTGTTTTTAACTTGTATAAATGGTGTCAATTCGCTAAATTTGCGGATGCGTAAAAAATCCACTTCTTTCACGTGCACATGAAATCATCGATTCTAAGCTCAGTATTGGCTCTGGCGGTCATGGCCTCGCTTCAGGCCTCGGCAGCCGAGGTGGTCGACGTCACTCTGCCACAGGGCAGGCGCCTGACGGTTGATGTAGTCACTCCCGATATCATCCGAGTCACCAATCTCGCTCCCGGCGAGAAGGATATCCGCTATGTCGATGCGGCTGTCGGGTCGATGAAAGATGCCGGCTCGATCAAGGTGAACCGCAATGCCGACATCCTCACATTCACCACTTCGACCGGTGTCTCCGTGAGGGTCGACCAGTCAACCGGAGCCGTCGACGTGAATGCCGGAGGCGGTCGTGCTGTTTCGGACAACGGTGTGCGCACCATATCTGACGGACGCCGCCGCATGGAGCTTGCCACCATGGGCTCAGGCTCGTTCTACGGTGCCGGTGAGAGAGGCTATTCATTCAATCTCGCAGGCGACACCCTGGTGATGTACAACAAGCAGAACTATGGATATACCGCCGATGAGACACGCATAAAGCAGATGAACATCACCATGCCCCTGTTCCTCTCGTCGGCAGGATATGCAGTGGTCTTCGATGACTATGCCGCAGCCGAGATGGTGATGACCAACCCCATTGTCTACATCACCGAGGCCGCAGAGCCGGTGTCGTGGTATTTTGTAAACTCCACAGGCTCGCTGGCTTCACTCACCACTCGCCTCTCCCAGCTCACCGGACGCCAGGAACTCCCCCCGCTCTGGTCGCTGGGTTACATCACATCCAAGTATGGCTACCACACCCAGGCTGAGACTCTCGGAGTGGTCGACACGCTCAAACGTGCCGGATACCCCCTGGACGGCGTCGTACTCGACCTCTACTGGTATGGACGCGAGGAGGATATGGGTCGTCTGGCTTGGGATCCACAGCAGTGGCCCGACCACAAGAAAATGCTGGCCGATCTTAAGAAGAAAGGGGTCAACACCGTGATAATATCCCAGCCTTACGTGCTCTCCAATGGCCGCGGAGTTGACAATTTCAACGAACTCTCCTCGAGCGGACTGCTGCTGAAAGACACCCTCGGCAATCTCCAGGACGTGAAGATCTGGGTAGGGGAAGGGGGCATGTTTGACGTCTCCAACCCCGCGACACGCCAGTGGCTGCGCAACCGCTACAAACAGCTCACACTCGAAGGGGTGGGGGGCTGGTGGGGCGACCTCGGAGAGCCCGAAGTGCATCCTGAGAGCGGCCTCCACGCCAACGGCCTCACCACAAGGCAGTATCACAACCGGTATGGCAACGACTGGAGCTCGATTATCTACGACCTGTATAAAGAAGAATTCCCCGACACAAGGCTCATGACCATGATGCGCGGAGGCACCACTGGTCTGCAGCGCTATAGCGTATTCCCATGGTCTACCGATGTGTCGCGCTCCTGGGGTGGCCTCAAGCCCCAGATCAACATCATGCTCAACTCCGGTCTGAGCGGTCTGGGATACATGAGCCACGATGTGGGCGGCTTTGCCATAAACCCCGAGGCTCCCTACGACCCCGAGCTATATGTGCGCTGGCTGCAGCTCGGCACATTCTCGCCCGTGCTCCGCACACATGCACAGGCCACTGCAGAGCCTTACAATTATCCCGACCAGCAGTCCATAATACTGCCGCTGATCAAGGAGCGTTACCGCTGGCTCCCCTACAACTATACCCTGGCCTACGAGAATGCCACACAGGGTCTGCCTCTGGTGCGACCTCTCAACTTCTATTCGGCCGGATCAAACAAATATGACGACATCACCGACGAGTACCTTTGGGGACGCGACGTGCTCGTGGCTCCTGTGCTCGAGCAGGGCGCCACTCAGCGCCGTGTGGTGTTCCCCGATGGTCTGTGGGCCGACTATCGCGACCCCTCCAAGCTCTATAACGGCGGCGACACCATCATCTATGACGCACCCCTCGATGTGCTCCCCCTCTTTGTTCGCACCGGAGCCATAATCCCCACCGCCGACTATGAGATGAAAAACACCGGCGACTATCGCACCGATCGCCTCACCGTCAACTACTATCCCTATCTGGGCAATTCTGAGTACACCATGTATGAGGACAATCCCCTCTCCACCACCTCGCTCAAGGATGGCCAATACCGTCTCATCACCTTCAAGGCTGATGCGCATATGCACGAGATAACCATGCTCGTAAAAGCTTCCGGAAACTATCAGGGGCAATCCGATGTGAAAGACCTCCGGTTTGTGGTACATCTCTTCGACGGTAAGCCCCGCGAGGTGCTCGTGGACGGCCGCGCCGTGAAGGGCTGGAAATATGACGACGCCGACAAAACCCTTACCATGTCAACCCGCTGGAACACAGCCAAAGAATTGAAACTCGAAATAAAATGAAAAATATCTCATCGCTCTTCCTGCTGCCCGGCATAGCCCTGGCGCTCTCGGCCTGCGACGCCAAGGCCCAACCCAACTATACACTCTCGCTCCCTGCCCCCGCCGGAGTGACAAACACCATGGCATATCTTGTCGACTGGGACACAGGCGAGAAGGTCGACAGCGCCATAGTGGCCTCAGACACCATCCACTTCAGCGGAACCATCGCCGACCCCTTCATAGGCCGTGTGATGCTGGGCGGCCAGCGCGGTCCCATAATGATAGTTGAGAAAGGCGTCATAATCCTCGACGAGCAGGGGATCCCCTCGGGCACAGCCCTCAACGACAAGTATGCTGCAGGCATCCGCCAGATGCTGGCCTATGAGGAGGAGTATGGCAAACTCAATCAGAACGACTCCATCCAGCATGCCAAGGCCGACTCGATAGCCCAGCGTGCACAGGCTCTCCCGGGCAATCTCTTTGCCGAAAACCAAGACAATGTGCTTGGCCTCTTCTGGTATATGCAGAAGGCCTACGATCTCCCGCTCAAAGATCTTGAGGTGGCACGCGCCGCACTCCCCATTCTCGCAAATTCAAAGCGTCTGCAGGCTCTCATTGAGGCCGAGCAGCGCAAAGCCGCCCTGGGCGTAGGGAAGCATTATGCCGACTTCACCGTCGACTATGACGGGAAAGCCCAGAAATTCTCTGACTATGTCAAGCCCGGCGAATATACCCTGGTCGACTTCTGGGCCAGCTGGTGTGGCCCCTGCATGCGCCAGGCCAAAGTGATCAAAGAGCTCTACAACAAGTATAAGGACAAAGGCCTCAACGTTGTGGGCGTAGCCGTGTGGGATGAACCTGAAAACACCCTCGCAGCCATCAAGAGCCACGGCCTTGAATGGCCCAACATCATCAACGCCCAGACCATCCCCACCGACCTCTATGGCATCAGCGGCATACCCTGCATCATACTCATTAACCCCGAGGGTATCATCGTGTCGCGCGACAAGCAAGGACAAGATCTGATAGACGACGTCGACAAGGCCATGGCCGATTACCAGCCCGTAGCCCAAGAGGCTGAGTCTGCCCCCGCAGCTCCAGCCGACACTGCCGTGATTTTCTAATTAGACACACTCTTTTCATACTTACATACTTTCCATACACAATCACATCATGAAAATCCCGACAATCTTGACAACACTCGCACTGTGTCTGTCGGCTTCAGGACAGAATCCTGACGAAAAGTATCTCACGTTTCCCACCTATTCAGGCGACGATCTGGAGCTGACTGTCGACGCCAAAGGCACTCGCTGGCGTCTGTGGTCGCCCGAAGCCCAGGAGGCACGCGTGATAATTTATCCCACAGGCAGCAATACCGCAGCAACAGACACCATAGCAATGACCCGCGCCGAACAGGGCACATGGGTAGCCTCCGTGCCCTCGCAGCTCTATGGCAAATATTACACCTTCTCCATCAAATATGACGGCAAATGGCTCAAGGAGACCCCCGGCGTCTGGGCTAAAGCCGTGGGTGTGAACGGCGAACGCGCAGCCATAATCGACTTCACCAAGACCAATCCCGAGGGTTGGGAGACCGACAAGGGGCCAGCCATCAAGCATATCAACGATGCCGTGATCTATGAGATGCACCATCGCGATATGTCAATCGACCCCTCGAGCGGCATAGCCAACAAGGGCAAATTCCTGGCCCTCACAGAGCCCTCCACTACCAACCCCACAGGCGAATCGACCGGCGTGGATCATCTCAAGGAGCTGGGTGTGACTCACGTGCATATCCTTCCCTCCTACGACTATAACAGCGTCGATGAAGCCAACTTGCAGCGCAACCAGTATAACTGGGGTTACGACCCTCTCAACTACAATGCCCCCGAAGGTTCTTACTCTACCAACCCCTCTGATCCCGCAACCCGCGTGATTGAGATGAAGGAGATGGTCAAGAATCTACACGACAACGGCATTGGCGTGATTATGGATGTGGTATACAACCATACTGCCGACAACGACGACTCCAACTTCTCGCTCACAGCCCCCGGCTACTATTACCGCCACCGCCCCGACGGCAGCTACTCTGATGCCTCGGGTTGCGGCAACGAGACTGCCTCCGACCGCCAGCAGATGCGCGACTTCATCATCAACTCCGTCAAATATTGGGCCAAGGAATATCATATCGACGGCTTCCGCTTCGACCTTATGGCTATCCACGATATCGAGACCATGAACCAGGTGGCCGCTGCTCTGAAGGAAATCAATCCCGATATCTTTGTGTATGGCGAGGGTTGGACCGCTGGCGACTCACCTCTGCCCGTCGATCAGAGAGCCCTTAAGGAGAATGTGGCCCGCATGCCCGATATAGCAGTGTTCAGCGACGACCTGCGCGACGCTGTGAAGGGTCACTACACGGATGCCGCCGACCGCGGCTTTGCCACCGGCAAGCCCGGCCTCGAGGAGACCGTCAAGATTGGTATCGTGGCTGCCACAGACCATCCTCAGGTCGACTACTCGAAGGGTCAGAACTCCAAGTTCCCCTATGCAGCAGCCCCCACTCAGATCATTAACTATATGTCGTGTCACGACGACCTTATGCTCACAGACAAGCTGCGCAAGTCGATGCCCGACGCCACCGATGCCGAGCGCCAGCGCGCCGCACGACTGGCACAGACCATCGTGCTCACATCCCAGGGCACTCCCTTCATCTTTGCCGGCGAGGAGATATTCCGCGATAAGAAAGGTGTGCACAACTCCTACAATTCCCCCGACTCTGTCAACGCCATCGACTGGAACCTCAAGCACATCAACGCCGACCAGATGGCATACTATCGCGAGCTGATCAAACTCCGCAAGGAGCATCCCGCCTTCCGCATGACAACCGCTGCCGACGTGGCCCGTCATCTTAAGTTCGACAAGACCGAACCCGGCCTCATCTCCTACACCCTCACCGACCACGCCAACGGCGACGTGTGGAAGGATATCAAGGTGGCATTCAACGGCTCCGACGAACCCCGCGAGATCAAAGTGCCCAAGGGCAACTGGACTGTGATAGCCGACGACGGCCAGATCAGCGCCTCAGGCCTCGCCACCTCAAAGGGCGGCACAGTGACCGTGGCACCGCGTAGCGCCCTCATCCTGGCCAGAGAATAATTTATCTTTGCAAAAAAAAAATCAGCCATGCTCGTATTCCCCAATGCCAAGATTAACCTCGGCCTCGACATTATAGCCCGTCGCCCTGATGGCTATCACGACATCGCCACTGTGATGGTGCCCGTACCCTGGTGCGATATACTTGAAATTGTCCCCACTGAAAAGCCTGCCGCCACCCTGACTGTGACGGGACGCAAGGTTGACTGCCCTCCCGAGAAGAATCTGGTGATGAAGGCCTACAGACTGATGGATGAGGAGTATGGGCTGCCCCCGGTCGACATATTCCTGCGCAAGATTATACCCGACGGTGCGGGGCTGGGGGGTGGCTCGGCCGACGCTGCCTTTACGCTGACGTTGCTCAACTCCATGTTTGGCCTCGGATTGTCAGCCGACGAGCTCTCCGCAAGGGCCGCACGTCTGGGCGCCGACTGCCCTCTGTTTGTCTACAACCGCCCCATGCTCGCCAGAGGCATAGGCACAGAGCTCAGCCCCATAGATGTGGATCTCCGAGGGCTTACGCTGGTCATAGTCAAGCCTCCGGTGAGCGTGCCCACTGCCCAGGCATATTCACGCGTCACACCGGCAGTCCCCGCCACTCCCATCCCTGAGATTCTGAGCCTCCCGGTGGTCGAGTGGCAGGGTCGGCTGAAAAACGATTTTGAGGCATCCGTGTTCCCCCTCCACCCCATGCTGGCCGATATAAAGGAGACACTGCTGAGGTTGGGAGCCGTCTACGCTTCAATGTCGGGGTCAGGCTCGGCGCTCTACGCACTGTTTCAGACTGACATTTTGGCAGAACAGGTGGCCGACACCTTTAAAGGGTGTCAGACATTCGTGACAAAGTTTTGACCGAAAGATTTTTGGCTCCCTCGATTGAACGTTGGAGCCATTTTTTTGTTAACACTATGAGGGTGTCTGTAAGGATAGGCATCATTTTTGCATACGTTAATAATTAAATAAGTATATCACAATCATGGCAAATAACACTGACAAAGATAAAGCACAGAGCCCAGAGCCGAAACTCCATCGCGAAGACGAGGGAGTGGAGAGCTTTGACGATGTGCAGGAAGCACAACAGGAGGCCGACTCGCAGATCGACGAAGCCAACGAGATGATAAACGAGCAACTCTCCGATATCGACGCCCTCAACAAGCAGCTCCTCGACGCTCAGGCTCAGGTGGAGAAGGAAAAGAAAGAGTACCTATTCCTCATGGCCGAGTTCGACAACTTCCGCAAGCGCACCGTAAAGGAAAAGAGCGACATCATAAAGAACGCCGCCGAAAATGTGCTCAAGGGTCTGCTCCCCATTGTCGACGATTTTGAGCGCGGCCTCGAAGCCAGCGCCAAGGCCACAGATGCCGAGGATGTGCGCAAGGGCATGGAACTTATATATCAGAAACTTGTGAAGTATCTGTCACAGAACGGCGTGAAGCCCATCGAGTCGACCGGCAAGCCCTTCGACCCCGAGCTCCACGAGGCCATAGCCATGGTTCCGGCCGCCGACGACTCGCAGAAAGGGGTCGTGATAGACACACCCACCAAGGGCTATACACTCAATGATAAGGTGCTCCGCCACGCCAAAGTGGCTGTGGGACAGTAATTCTAACCGTTAATTACCACTATCAGATATATGGCAGCCAAAAGAGATTACTATGAGGTGCTCGGAGTCGACAAAAATGCCGACGAAAAGACCATTAAGAGCGCTTACAGAAAGAAAGCCATACAGTATCACCCGGACAAGAACCCGGGCGACAAGGAGGCCGAGGAGAAATTCAAGGAGGCTGCTGAGGCGTATGACGTGCTCTCCAACCCCGAGAAACGTGCCAAATACGATCAGTTTGGCCACAGCATGGGCCCGCAGGGATTTCCCGGCGGTGGCGCAGGCGGTTTCCAGGCCGGCGGCTTCTCGATGGAAGATATTTTCTCGCAGTTCGGCGACATCTTCGGAGGCGCTTTCGGCAATATGGGCGGCTTTGAGAGCGCAGGCGGACGCTCACGTCGCCGCCAGCGCCGCGGTTCTGACCTCCGCATCAAGATAAAACTTACACTCAGGGAGATAGCCGAGGGTGTGACAAAGACCATCAAGGTGCCCACCCTGGTCAAAGACCCCTCTTGCAACGGCACCGGAGCCAAGGACGGCACAGCCTTCAACAATTGCCCCACATGTCAGGGCTCAGGCACCGTATTGCGCCAGCAGCAGACTCTGTTTGGCATTCAGCAGTCGGCTGTGGAGTGTCCGCAATGTCATGGCGAAGGCAAGATCATCACCGAGAAGTGTACACACTGTCACGGCGACGGTGTAATACGCCAGGACGAGACCGTATCGTTTACCATCCCGGCCGGTGTGGCCGATGGCCAGGTGCTCACCATGCGCGGCCGTGGCAACGCCGCCCTCCACGGAGGCGTAAACGGCGACCTGCTCATTGTGATTGAAGAGATCAAGGATCCGCAACTCATACGCGACGGCAACGATGTGATATACAACCTCATGCTCGATATTCCCACCGCCACACTCGGAGGCAGTGTCGAAGTGCCCACCATCACCGGACGCGCACGCCTCAAGATCCCTGCAGGCACACAGCCAGGCAAGGTGCTCCGCTTGCGTGGCAAGGGTCTCCCTTCAACCGACGGCTACGGCACAGGCGACGAGCTTATCAACGTGATGGTCTACATCCCCGAAAAGCTCACCGACGAAGAGCGCAAAACCATCGAAAGCCTCTCAGGTAAGCCCAATCTCACCCCCGACGAATCGACTAAGACCCGCATTTTCAGCAAACTCAAACACATCTTTGAGTAATTGAGAATGGAGAATTGAGAATTTCAATGCTCCTGAAAACCAAATATAAAAAAACGGCCCTGTAAGGGTCGTGGGACATGCTTTCCACGATTTCTTACAGGGCTCTTTTTATAATTATTTGTATACCAATAAATTTTCAATTCTCCATTCTCAATTCTCTAATTACCTCCTCGCCGGAATACTCCAGGGAGATGGCATGGGCGTTGGCGGCGAAGCCTTTGGGTGAATCGGGGGTGATGCAGATGACCCTGAAGGTGCGATTTTCAAGCATCCCCTCAAACGAACCTTCGCGCTTGCCTATGGTGATGGTTTTGGCATCATCGTCCCACGATATGGGGATACGGGCATAGAGACCTTTTTCATAGTCATAATTGGTGCCTTCATCCTCATAGAGGCTGAACGAGCCGTTGGCGCCGGCATAGACATAGAGATCTATCACATCGGCCGGGTGCTGATCGGTCCACTGAATATTGGGACCCACCGGTATTATCGACCCCGCGCGCACATGCAGAGGCACACGCCCGTAAGGAGCCTCGGCCTCAATGGTGGTGCCACCCTGAAGGGGAGTGCCGTTGTAGAAATCATACCACATAGTTTCGGAAGGCAGATACACCTCACGGCTGCGGGCGCCATACTCAGTGACCGGGCTCACCATAACGGCCGGACCGAACATATACTGATTGCCTATGTTGCGTGTGGCAATGTCGGCGGTGAAGTCCATCACCAGCGGGCGCATCACTGTATAGTCGTCGAAGTGAGTCATGCCGGCCATCGAGTAGATATAGGGCATAAGGCTGTAGCGCAGGCGGGTGTAATAGAGCATCGACTCATAGGCAGGATGATCCTCGGGAGCTATATTGAATATTTCGCGAAACGGCCACTGGCCATGGGCACGGTAGAGTGGGGCGAAGGCTCCAAACTGAAACCAACGTGTGTTCAGCTCGCGCCACTCGCGCAGATCGTCGTTCTCCACACCTGTTTTGTTAAACTCCTTCTGGGCCTTTACATAGCGATCCTCCACACAGAATCCACCTATGTCCATCGACCACCAGGGTATGCCGCTCACCGAGAAATTGAGTCCGGCTGTTAACTGGGCTCTCATATCCTCCCAGCGGGTGGCTATATCGCCGCTCCAGGTTGCTGTGGAGTAGCGCTGCTGCCCGGGAAATCCCGAGCGGGTCAGCAAGAACACCCTCCGGTTGGGGTCGGTGGATCGCTGCCCGTCATAGATGGCCTCAGCATTCATCAGCGCATAGGCGTTGAAATATTTTGTTGACGGACCCAAATAGGTGGGACCGCAGAGGGCTTTGCGATAGTCCATATTCACACAGTCGCGCACGTTGGGCTCGCTGGCATCCATCCACCAGGCATCTACCCCCAGGGGATAATAATGGTCTTTCATCTGACCCCAGAACAGCTGGCGCGCCTCGGGGTTATAGGCGTCATAAAACGAACCGAGATAGCCCGGACCCACCCAGTCGCGTATGCTGTCGGTCACCGCCTGGCGATACATCCAGCCATTGCGGTCAAACTCCTTGTAGTGGTCGGTGGTGACGTAAAACTTAGGCCATACCGACACCATGAGACGTCCGTTCAGAGCGTGGATCGAGTCGGCCATCCCCTTGGGATTGGGAAAACGCTTGGGGTCAAACTCATGGCTACCCCACGAATCCTGCGGCCAGTGCAGCCAGTCTATCACGATATTGTCTATGGGAATGTTGCGGCGGCGATATTCGGCCAAAGTCCCCAGCACCTCGTCGTCGGTGTTATACTTCTCGCGGCTCTGCCAGTATCCCATGGCCCATTTGGGCATCACGGGAGCCTTGCCCGTCAGAGTGCGGTAGCCGCTTATCACATCGTCCATGTCGCGGCCATAGACGAAGTAATAGTCTATCATATCCTGCATCTCGCCCCACCAGGCCATCTGGTTGCGCTCGGCTACTGAGCGAGGCTTGTAGGCACGCAGTCCGCAGTAAGCCACACCTCCGTTGGGCTGCCACTCTATCCTCAGGGGCACACGCTTGCCTTTTTCAAGCTCTACGGAAAATTTGTAGCTGTTGGGATTCCAGGCCGTGCGCCAGCGCTCGGGCACCACAAGGGTGCTGTCCATGTATATCTTCTGATAGCCGGAATAATACATGATAAAGTCATGACGCCCCGACATCTGCGGCTCTATATATCCCTCATACACAATGTTTGAGCCTGAGTATTTGAAATCCTCCGGCAGATTCACCACATGGGCCAGATCGTGGGTCTTGAGGTGTTCGAAATATATCTTCTCCTCGCGTCGTGTCAGCGGCAGCCCATCCTTAGGGGTATATGTCCCGGTCAGAGCTCCCGGCTTTCCGTCGCGGTCATAAAGGTTGAAAGCCTCGCCAAGCTGCAGATAGTCGGCCTGATTGCCCCAGCGGCAAAACGAGTAGCTGTCCCAGAGTATGCCGTAGTTTCCGGTCGACACTACAAACGGCACCGACACTTTGGTGTTGTATTGAAACAATTCCTCGTTTTTACCCTTGTAGTTGAACTCCTCGGCCTGATGCTGCCCCAGTCCATAGAGCCCCTCATTGTCGTCAGGCGAGGCGAAGGTCTGGCTCACGGTATATGCCGTCTCCCCCTCTACGGTGATCGGGGTAAAACTTCGGCCACCCGGGTTCTCGGCCAGCAGCAGCGAGTCACGGCTGTCGTGGAAGCTCACAGTGCCGTCGGCCTTGTCTACCTTCACTTTCACATACT
This sequence comes from Muribaculaceae bacterium, assembly GCA_023664185.1. Classification (GTDB taxonomy): domain Bacteria; phylum Bacteroidota; class Bacteroidia; order Bacteroidales; family Muribaculaceae; genus Duncaniella. The sequence goes on along the minus strand of JAMPGA010000001.1, from coordinate 174,035 downwards.
TGGTGGCCACGGTGCAGTGGGCGCCGATAGTGTCGACGGTGAAGTCGTCAAAGGGTTTTTGAGCCACTACTATCAGGCTCTGGGTGGCCGGAATGGTATCGCCGGGCACCGCACTTACACGGATTATCTTGTCGCCCAGCACACTTATCCTCACACTCTGTCCGCTGCCGGGGATATGCAGGGTGACTCCCGTAGCTGCCGAAGCGGAGAGTGAGGTGAAAATAGATGCGATCAGTAAGGTTTTAAAAAGGTTCATGGTGTTGGATGTAAGGAGGTTGGAGAGTAGTAATCGGTGTCAGTCGCAATCGCAATCGCAGTGTATATGGTGATGTTGCGAGTGACACTCTGTGAGTGTGTGGTCAATGATGAGATGGCGTGTGGCCATTCCGGCTATTGTGGTCATCTCGTGGCTCACAAGCAGTATGGTGGTGTCGTGGGCCAGCTCATCGACCAGCGAGTATATATAGTGTTCAAACTGCTTGTCGACATAGCTCAGAGGCTCGTCGAGCACAAGCAGCGAGGGCTTCGAGATAATGGCTCTGCCCAGCAGAGCGCGTTGCAACTGTCCCCCCGAGAGCACGCCGATGCTTTTCGTGGCATGTTGAGTGAGTCCCATCAGCTCCACAGTGTGGGCTGTGAGCTCGGCCTGTTCGCGGTCAGACATGCGGCTCCCTATCAGCCCCGAGGCCACCACCTCGCTCACGGTGATGGGGAAATGGGAGTCGATCATGTTTTTCTGGGGCAAATAGCCGGTGGAAAGCGAGGGGTCGTTGTAGATCACCGTTCCCGAGCTCGGGTTTATGAGCCTAAGTATTATGCGCAGCAGCGAGGTCTTGCCGCCACCGTTGGGACCCGTTATGGCTATGAAGTCACCTCGGCAAATGTCGAAGTTTATGCCGCTCAGTATGTCGCGCCCATCGCGTCTCAACGATATGTCGCGCAGGGATATCAGCGCCGGTCGTGATTCGTTCATTACTTCGATTCGGCTAAGGCGCTGGCTATCTTTATCATTTCATCCTCCCACCGGGGCGACAGAGGGTTGATATTGACTTCGCGGGCACCGATCTCGGCGTTGAGAGCCGCCACATGGCGCGAGTCTACATCCGTCTGGCTGAAAAATATGTCGGCACCATGGCTCCGAGCCTCGTCGACGGCCTCGCGCAGAGAGCCCACGGAGGTCTCCTTGGTTTCGAAGTCGCCCACCACTACCTGCTCCAGCCCGTAGTCGCGGGCAAAGTAGCTCAGCGACGGGTGCCATACCAAAAAGGCTTTGCCACGGTGAGGTGCAAGCATGACGGCAAAAGTTGTGTCGAGCGAGTCGAGACGGTGGTCAAAACGTTCGTAGTTAGCCCGATAAGAGGCCTCGTTGGCCGGATCTATTTGCACCAGGGCCTCGAGCATATTGCGGGCTATGACGCGGGCATTTTTCACTGAGGTCCAAGTATGCGGGTCTACGTCGGTCTCATCATCATGGCCGGGGTCATGGAGATGGGTGCCGGTCACAGGAACTATCCCCTTCGAGGTGTTGTAGATGGGCAGGTCGGGGTTGGAGTCGTGAATCTTGTCGATCAGAGCGCTTTCAAATCCTATGTTGCCCATGCGCATATAGGCTGCCGATTTCTGCAGGTTGAGCATATGGGTCATAGAGGGGTCGTAGGTTTCGGGGTTTGCCCCTTCGGAGAGCAGACACCTCACCTGAATCTTGTCGCCGGCTATCTGTTCCAGCAGATATTTTTGCGGCTCAATGCTCACTGTGACAATCTTCTTGTCGTCCTGCAGACCGCCGCATGCAAGCATAATCGACAGTGTCAGCAGGGATATGAGTATATATTGGAGTCGTGACATTTTTTAATTTTTTGCAAATATAATCATTTTTTTGCAATTGTCAACTCCATTCCACACCGTTTACAATCAAAATCCACGCGCATTTTCAGTCGGTCGTTCACAAGCCAAAGAGGTTGAGGCCATTCGCGACCCTGGGGTGTGAGCAGGCAGCGACCCAGTTCGCGGCGTAGGCAGTAGCGCGTGGTCATCACCACTACCTCCCCCTCGGGACGCTCCACCTCTACAGCCGCAGCTATCTCTGATGCTCCGTGCGAGCGGTAAAACTCCCGGGCCAGAGCGTTGGCTACATTGTCGTGGATGGTCAGAGTCGTTCCCGCAGGCAGGGGCGCTCCCTTGTCCTCGGGCAGGCGGCGCTTGTAGCGGTAGGTGGCCAGGATGGTGCTGTCGAGCGCGCTGCAGGCCTGACGCCTCAGTGCAGCGAGTGCCGAGGCCGGGATGAAGCAGGCTCCGGCCAGGTCTATTATCTTGCGTGGAGAGTATATGGTGTCGCCCAGCTTGGAGAGAATGTTGCGCCGGGGCGTTTCCTGCGGTGTTATGGCATCCTGCACCGCTTGGGGCAGCTCGGTAACAGCGGTGGCCGAGATGCCACGGACATCGGTGAGCTCCAGCGAGATGCGCTTTCTGTCGGGGAGCAGGCTCAGCACCATGTCGACCGGTATGGACCGCGTGCAGCGTGCGCCGTCCATGGCCGAGTCCCATGCCTGATCTTTGTTGCGGTAGAGCGGTGTGCCGGGCAGAATCTTCTGAGGCGATGCCGGGAAGAGCCTGTCCCCCTCCACGCGGTTGAGCCGGAAGCCGCAGAATGTGCCCGCGGCGTTGAAGTAGCCCAGCCCGTCGCCGTTGGCCAGGGGGGTTGACAGGCGCGCCGTAATCTCGCGTGGTGTGCAGCGCGTCACAGTGCCAACTCTTTCCCCCATAGCTTTGGGGGTATGTATGGCAGCTATGCCCGAGCGTGGTGCCCGACCGTTGAGGAAATAGGGGGTGAAACCGCGGTTGAATGCCTTGGATGGATCGGGCGTGAAGTTACACCGGCTCTTTCCCACCGATGCGCGGCGGTATCGCCCTGAACTCTCCGCCACGATGCGATCCAGTATGGCCGAGTAGTGGGCCACGGTGTTCATCACATAGTCGGCCTCCTTGAGTCGACCCTCTATCTTGAATGATGTCACCCCGGCCTCTATCATCTCCGGCAGCGAGGCCGAGCGGTTGAGGTCGCGCAGCGACAGCAGATGTTTCCCTTCCACAAGCTTGCGCCCGGAGGCGTCGACAAGGTCGAAGGGCAGGCGGCATATCTGGGCACACTCTCCGCGGTTGGCGCTCCGACCGCCCGACATGGCGCTGGCTCGGCAGTCTCCGCTATAGCTCACACACAGTGCCCCGTGTATGAAAGCCTCTATCTCCACCCCGGGCACTTCGCTGTGAATGGCCCCAAGCTCGCTGAGCGAAAGCTCTCTGGCCGGCACAACACGGCTGAAGCCCACAGAGTGCAGAAAACGGGCCTTCTCGGGTGTGCGTATATCACACTGTGTGCTGGCATGAAGCTCGATGGGGGGCAGGTTCATGCGCAACAGTCCCATATCCTGCACTATCAGTGCATCTACACCTATATTATATAGATCCCACACCAGTCGCTCCACCGAGGCCAACTCAGAGTCGTAGACAATGGTGTTGACCGTGGCAAAGACACGCACATCGTAGGGATGTGCGGCCTCAACCACCCGGCGTATATCGTCGAGCGAGTTGGCAGCCGCACGGCGTGCACCGTGGCTTTCAGGTCCGATATATATGGCATCCGCTCCGGCTTGAATGGCCTTTATGGCTATGTCGGCGTTCTTGGCCGGAGCAAGAAGTTCGAGTGGGGTAGGGGTCATGTTAATGTAAGTTAATTATATTAATACGGACAAGTAAGGTCATTTATTGTGTCGATTTCAAGTGTTATCTTTGTGACAACATTTACTAAGATTAGAGACACTCTAAAACTATGGATAATTTCAGCTATTGTTCACCCACCCGCTATCTGTTTGGGCATGGTGTAGAGAGTGAGACAGGGCGCCTGGTAGAGGAAGCCGGATGGAAAACCGTGATGATAGTCTATGGCGGCGGCTCGGCCGTGCGCTCGGGTCTGCTGGGGCGAGTGTGCGATTCGCTCTCCCACCACGGCATCACTTTTGTGACTTTTGGAGGCATCCAGCCCAACCCGGTGGATGGCCCCGTGCGCGACGGCATCGACATCTGTCGCCGTGCCGGAGTGCAGGCGCTCCTCGCTGTGGGTGGCGGCTCGGTCATCGATACAGCCAAGGCAATAGCTGCCGGTGTGCTCTATGACGGCGACTTCTGGGACTTCTACTCGGGCAAGACCCCGGTGGAACGCGCACTCCCCGTCGGAGTGGTGCTCACCATCCCCGCCGCCGGAAGCGAGGGGAGCGGCAACTCGGTCATCACCAACGCCACCACCGGCCAGAAGATAAGCATCCGCACCGACTTTGCCCTCCGTCCCAAGTTTGCCATAATGGATCCGGAGCTCACCATGACCCTGCCGCGCGAGCAGACTGCCGCAGGCGTGGCCGACATGATGGCTCATATCCTCGAAAGATACTTCACCACCACAGCCGATGTCGAGGTGACCGACCGCCTGGCCGAGGGGCTGCTCATTGCCATAATGAACTCCGCACGCCGCATCGAGGCTCATCCCCACGACTATGAAGCTCGCGCCAACCTGATGTGGAGCGGCACACTGGCCCATAACGGACTCTGCGGTTGCGGCCGCAAGGAGGACTGGGCTTCACACGGCCTGGAGCATGTGCTCTCGGCGCTCTACAATGTGACCCACGGAGCCGGCCTGGCCGTAGTCTTCCCCGCCTGGATGACCTATATGGCCGACAAGAGCCCCTCGAAAGTGGCACAGCTGGGTCGACGTGTATTCGTAGTCACCGACACCGACGACAAAGCCGCCGCCCTGGCCGCCGTAGCCGCCCTGCGCGCTTTCTTCAAAGAACTCGGCCTGCCCCTCACACTCAAAGAGCTTGGCATCGAAAACCCCGACTACAAGCTCTATGCCGACGACTTCCACCGCGACAAAGGTAACCCCTACAGAGGCTACTACACCCTCACACCCTCCGACACCGAGGCCATCTATCGTCTCATGCAGTGAACCCCACACCCCCTCCGCTTGTTTACACTCAAGAACATCAATTCTAAACGTTTATATACAATGAACTATATCACAGACGAGAAGCTGGTCATCGTAGGCGCAGCGGGAATGATCGGCTCAAACATGGCCCAGACAGCCATAATGATGAAGCTTACACCTAACATCTGTCTCTACGACCCCTACGGCCCTGCCCTCGAAGGTGTGGCTGAAGAACTTAAGCAATGCGGTTTTGAAGGCCTCAATCTCACCTATACCACCGACGTCAAGGAAGCCCTGACCGGCGCATCCTACATAGTCAACTCCGGTGGCGCTGCGCGTAAGGCCGGAATGACCCGCGAGGACCTCCTCAAAGGCAACGCTGCCATAGCCGAGCAGTTTGGCAAAGATGTGCGCGCCTACTGCCCCGACGTCAAGCACATCGTGGTCATCTTCAACCCCGCCGACATCACAGGTCTCATCACCCTCCTTTACTCGGGTCTGAAACCCTCACAGGTGTCAACCTTGGCCGCACTCGACTCCACACGTCTGCGCAACGAACTGGCCAAATACTTCAAAATCCCCGCCGACGAAATCAAGATGCCGCGCACCTATGGCGGACACGGCGAACAGATGGCCGTCTTTGCCAGCACATGCACCGTGGCCGGACAGCCCCTGTCGCAGCTCATAGGCTCCGATGCCCTTCCCCGCCAGGAATGGGAAGAGATGAAGCAGCGCGTTATCCAGGGAGGCAAACGCATCATCGAGCTCAGAGGACGCTCATCATTCCAGAGCCCCGCCTACCTCTCGGTCGAGATGATAGCCGCAGCCATGGGTGGCAAACCCTTCACATGGCCCGTGGGTACATATGTCAACAACGGTGAATACAACCACATCATGATGGCCATGGAAACCACCATCGACAAAAACGGCGTCACCGTTCACCCCGTCAGCGGCACACCCGAAGAGCATAAAGAACTCGACGAGAGCTATCACCACCTCTGCACCCTGCGTGACGAAGTGATAGACATGGGTGTAATGCCCCCCATCGACAAATGGAACACACTCAACCCCAACCTCGAAGCCAAGACCTGCTGACACACCCAAGTCCAAATAACCAAAGTAACGCACCCTTCCCCACCGGAAGCCGTGCGTTGCTTTTTGTAAAATGCCGTTGATCGAGGAGATTGAAATGGATTATCTCCCCGAAGGCACCCGCATGTCCAACCTCAACGGCATACCCGTACGCAATCCCCAGCCCGGCACTGTTGTTGTCATCGTGTCGCGCAACGGTTCTGCTCAGAAGGTGCTCGTTAAATGAAACTTTGGAAGTTAGACACAATATATTATAGAGATTAACATCAGGTAAAAATTCCACTCTGAAGGTCGGTAGACGTGAGTCTCCCGCCCTTTTTCTATATATAAGGTGTGGGAGGGGTGGATGAATTTTTAACACTTTATACCATCAAAAAAATTTGCATCGTAGCAGGAAAAATGCTTACCTTTGCAAGGTATTTTTTTAGGTCAAAAAAAGGTAAAAACTGCCAATATGGCTAATCTAAGTCCTATAAATACCAGTCAGGTGATTAGGTTCACCAAAATGCACGGTATAGGCAATGACTACATATATATCGACTGTATGGAGTCAGAGCCGGATCGGCTGCCTGACCTCGCCCGCGAGATGAGCGACCGACATTTCGGAGTCGGTGGAGACGGTATCGTCCTCATCTGCCCGCCCACCTCCCCCAGCGCCCACTACAGAATGAGGATGTTCAACTCCGACGGCTCAGAAGCTCGGATGTGTGGCAACGCCTCCCGCTGTATCGCCGCCTGGATACACAACCACCGCAACAATAATCTCAACCCCATAAACCTTGAAACCCTCTCGGGTATCAAGGTTTTAACAATTAATAAGGAGGGGGATAATGTGCTGACGGTCACGGTGGATATGGGAGAACCCGCTGTGGGCGAGCTGCTGAAACGAGTCGACACGGGCATCGAGGAGCTCGAGGTATCCGACATCTCGATGGGCAATCCCCACGGGGTGATCTTTGTTGACAATCTTGCCGAAGTGGATTTCGATCGTCTGGGGCCGCTGATGGAGCATCATCCCATGTGGCCCGACCGCGCCAATATAGAGTTTGCCCAGGTGGTATCTCCATCGCTCATCAAGGTGAGGGTGTGGGAACGTGGCACGGGCGAGACGCTGGCTTGCGGCACAGGCGCATGTGCCACGGCGGTGGCTGCAAGGCTCACGGGCCGCTGCGCCGACAATGTGGTTATCAGGCTCCGAGGAGGCGATCTGCACATCAGCTGGGACGGCAATCCGGATTCCCATGTGTTGATGACAGGCCCGGCAACAGAAGTGTTTACCGGCCAATACATACGCCAGAATACGTAAGAAAGATGTTTGAAATCAACGACAATTATACACTCCTACCGGAGTCATACCTGTTTAGCGAGGTGGCTCGCCGGGTCAAGGCTTACACGCAGTCGCACCCGGAGGCCGACATTATTAAGCTCGGCATCGGCGATGTGACGCTTCCACTCTGCCCGGCCGTGATAAGTGAGCTGCACAAGGCGGTAGACGAGGAAGGGAGAGCCGAGACTTTTCATGGCTACGGCCCCGAGCAGGGCTATAGCTTCCTGACATCGCTCATAGCGCTCCACGACTATCGCAATCGTGGCATAGCCATGGATGAAGATGAGATATTTGTGAGCGACGGCGCCAAGAGCGACACCGGCAACATCGGCGATATCCTTTCGCTGTCAAACCGCGTGGCCGTGACCGATCCTGTCTATCCCGTCTATGTAGACTCCAACGTCATGTCGGGCCGAGCCGGCGTCCCCGAACCCGGAGGCGGCTGGAGCAATATAGAGTATCTGCCCTGCACGGCGGCCAACGACTTTGTGCCCGATCTGCCAAAGGGGAATCCGGATATGATATATCTGTGTTACCCCAACAATCCCACAGGCACCACACTCACCCACAGCCAGCTCAAAATGTGGGTGGACTACTGCCGCAGCCACGGCGCTCTGCTGCTCTTCGATGCTGCTTACGAAGCATTCATAAGAAGCGCCGATGTGCCTCATTCGATTTATGAAATAGAGGGAGCCCGCGAGGTGGCTATAGAGTTTCGAAGCTTCTCAAAGACAGCCGGGTTCACAGGCCTGCGCCTGGGCTACACCGTAGTGCCCCATGAGCTGCGCGGACGAGCCGACGACGGCCGGATGGTGGCCCTCAATCCGCTGTGGCGCCGCCGTCAGACCACCAAGTTCAACGGCGCCAGCTATCTGAGCCAGCGCGCCGCCACGGCTCTCTACACCCCCGAGGGGCACGCTCAGTTCACCCAGACCATTGACTACTATCTTGAGAATGCCCGAGTGATACGCGAAGGGCTCCTCTCCGTGGGCCTGAAGTGTGTGGGAGGCACAGACTCTCCGTATATATGGTTGAGCACCCCGGGCGGCATGGACTCCTGGAGCTTCTTCGACCATCTGCTCCACCGCTGCCACATCGTGGGCACACCCGGCGCCGGATTCGGTCCCTCGGGGCAGGGCTACCTGCGCCTCACAGCATTCAACTCATACCAGCGCACCATCGAAGCCATACATAGAATAATCTCATCACTTTTTTAACAAATATCATATGTCAAGTTACCGATTCAAGGTTGTTGAGGAAGCCTCAAACCGCAAGCCGGTGGCCGTGGAGATACCCAAGGAGCGTCCTACGGTCTACTATGCCAGCAAGGTGTTCAACCGTGCAAAAATGTTTGAATATCTTCCTCTCGACGCCTACAAGGCGCTGATCAACGCCATCGACAACAAGGAACCCCTCTCGCGCTCAGTGGCCGACGCTGTGGCCGAGGGTATGAAGCAGTGGGCCATCGACAACGGTTGCCGTCATTACACCCACTGGTTCCAGCCCCTCACCGAGACTACAGCCGAAAAGCATGACGGCTTTGTGGAGCACGACGGAAAGGGCGGTATGGTTGAAGAATTCACCGGCAAGCTCCTGGTGCAGCAGGAGCCCGATGCGTCAAGCTTCCCCAACGGCGGCATCCGCAACACATTTGAGGCTCGCGGTTACTCGGCATGGGATATTTCGTCGCCCGCATTCATCATCGACAACACTCTCTGTATACCCACCATCTTCATCTCGTATACAGGTGAATCGCTTGACTACAAGACCCCGCTGCTACGCGCCCTCACCGCCGTCGACAAGGCCGGTACAGCCGTGGCACGCTACTTCGACCCCAATGTGAAGCACGTCATCAGCAATCTGGGCTGGGAGCAGGAATACTTCCTGGTCGACGAGGCTCTCTATGCCGCTCGCCCCGACCTGGCGCTGACCGGACGCACTCTCATGGGCCACGAATCGGCCAAAAACCAGCAGCTCGAGGATCACTATTTCGGCGCCATCCCCAAGCGTGTTGAGGCTTTCATGCTCGACCTCGAGATCGAGGCCCACAAACTCGGCATACCCTGCAAGACCCGCCACAACGAGGTGGCACCCAACCAGTTTGAGCTCGCACCCATTTATGAGGAGACCAACCTGGCCAACGACCACAACATGCTCATCATGTCGGTGATGAACGAGGTGGCACGCCGCCACAACTTCCGTGTGCTGCTCCACGAAAAACCATTTGCCGGCATCAACGGCTCGGGCAAACACTGCAACTGGAGCCTCGGCACCGACACCGGCACACTGCTCTTTGCCCCCGGCAAGACCCCGATGGGCAACCTCCAGTTCATCACCTTCGTGGCCAACGTAATGGCAGCCGTCTACCGCCACAACGCCCTGCTCAAGGCCTCGATCATGTCGGCTACCAACTGTCATCGTCTCGGCACCAACGAGGCACCCCCTGCCATCATTTCGATCTTTGCAGGCGCTCAGCTGAGCGAGATCCTCAACAAGATCAAAAACTCCGACAAAGACGAGCTCATAGCCCTCTCCGGAAAGGAAGAACTACATCTCGGCGTGGCTCAGATACCCGACCTGATGATCGACGCCACCGACCGCAACCGCACATCTCCCTTCGCCTTCACCGGCAACCGCTTTGAATTCCGTGCCGTAGGCTCGAGTGCCAACTGCGCATCGGCCATGATAGCCCTCAATGCAGCCGTGGCCGAGCAGCTCGCCGACTTCAAGAGCAAGGTGGACTCGCGCCTGCAGGCCGGCGAGGATCTGGAGCACGCTCTCCTGGCCGAGATCAAAGCCGCTCTGCTCTACTCCGAGGCCATACACTTCGACGGCAACGGATACTCCGAAGAGTGGAAGGAAGAGGCCGCCCGCCGCGGTCTGGACTGCGAGACAAACCCCGCTCTGATATTCGACGCCTATCTGCGTCCGTCGTCAATCGAGATGTTCCGCAAAACCGGCGTGATGAACCACGTTGAGCTCGAGGCCCGCAACGAAGTGAAGTGGGAGATGTATACCAAGAAAATCCAGATCGAAGCCCGCGTGCTGGGCGATCTGGCCATCAACCACATCATCCCTGTGGCCACACGCTACCTCTCCATCCTGCTCGACAATATGGTGAAACTGCGCCAGCTCTTCCCCGGCGAGAAGGGCGAGAAGCTCTCCGAGCAGGACACCATCACCGTTGAGAAGATCATGGACCACTGCTCGGCCATCAAGACCGAAGTGGCACGTATGGTCAACGCCCGCAAGAGCGCCAACAAGATTGAAAATGAGCGCGACAAAGCCCTGGTCTATGCCAAGAACGTGGCTCCCTGCCTCGAGTCCGTGCGCTATCACATCGACAAGCTCGAACTCCTTGTCGACAACGAAATGTGGCCTCTGCCCAAATATCGCGAACTGCTTTTCATACGCTGATCCGGCGCCCCTGAAAACACTCCTATAAGAGTCCGCAGCCATCGTCCCACCCGAGTGTGGGCATGGCTGCGGACTTTGTTTACAGAAAAAATTCATTATTTATAATTTTGTTATTAAGCGGATTATTGCGACCTTTGCAGAAATATACGGTAATGCTGCCCGGCACCACCACACAGACCATGAAAAATAATCCTTAATCACTTCAACTACATGTTAACAGCAATAGTAATCTTCTTCGTCTTGGGTTATCTGTGCATTGCTCTGGAGAGTGTGTTCAAGATAAACAAGGCCGTCCCCGCGCTCCTGATGTGCGTGGTGTGTTGGACCCTTTATGCAGTGGGTTATGCCCCTCAGATGGGTATAGTCAATCTTGAAGTATCAGAGCAACTGCTCGAACATCTGGGCGACACCTGCGAGATCCTCTTCTTCCTTATGGGCGCCATGACAATCGTGGAGATTGTCGATGCCAACGGCGGCTTCTTCTTCGTAAAAGATGCACTGGCCACAACCAGCAAGCGCAAACTGCTCTGGCGCATCACTTTCATGGCATTTATCCTCTCGGCCATCCTCGACAACCTCACCACATCGATCGTGATGATCATGGTGCTTCGTAAACTCGTGGCCGACAGTAACGACCGCATGATCTATGGCGGTATGATAGTCATAGCAGCCAATGCCGGCGGCGCTTTCTCGCCCATCGGCGACGTCACCACCATCATGCTCTGGATACGCGGCATGATCTCAACCGGCGGTGTCATCAGCCAGCTCCTCCTCCCCTCAATTGTCTCGGTAGTTGTGGCCGCCCTCTGCGCACAGCTCTATCTTAAAGGCGAGCTCCGAATGCCCGAGCAGGTGGCCGAGGCTCCCGGAGCCGTTCAGAATTCCGACCGCACGCTCATCCTTTGCCTCGGTGTGGGTGGCCTGATCTTCGTCCCCATCTTCCGCATGCTCACCGGCCTCGCTCCCTTTATGGGCATCCTTCTGGCTCTCGGAGTGCTCTGGCTCGTCAGCGAATACCGTTGCAACCGCAACGCTCTGCTCAAGTGCGACACCTCTAATCTCAAGGTCACAGCCCTGCTCTCGCGCATAGACATGGCCACCATCCTCTTCTTTCTCGGCATCCTCATGGCAGTGGCCACACTGCAGCTCACCGGTGTACTCACAGCCTTCGGCCAGTGGCTCAACGACGTGTCGCATGAAAACCACTACCTCGTCACAGGTGTCATCGGTGTCGTATCGTCGATCGTCGACAATGTGCCCCTCGTGGCAGGCTGTATGGACATGTATCCCATCGCAGCAGCCGGCGACTTCGCTTGCGACGGCCTCTTCTGGCAGCTCCTGGCCTACTGTGCCGGTGTGGGTGGCTCGATGCTCATCATTGGCTCGGCCGCAGGTGTCGTGGTGATGGGTCTGGAGAAGATAAGCTTCGGTTGGTATCTCCGCCGCTTCACATGGATAGCCTTCGTAGGCTATATAGCCGGTATCGGCACATATGCCCTCGAGTCCCTCTTCTTCTAAGAAAATCATTGCTCATATTATGAAATATCCCGGTCTATCCCTTCTCCTGAGTGTCATGCTGGCTGCGGCCGCCTGTACAGATTCGGCCATCTCAGATCAAGCCTCGGCACAAACGGAAGGGGAGGCCGAGATATTTGAATCTACCGACCTCAGTCTTATGGAGCTGAGACACCGGGTGAAGCGTGTCACAACCACAACCTACTGGCGTGCCACTCCGGGCCCCGACTCCGTGGCCGTCGACACCACCGCCTCTAATGTAACAGTCACCGTGGCCTATTTCGACTCCTTAGGCAATTATGTGGCGCGTCGCGACGAACGCATACGCCGCGATGAGTATGGCCGCATGGTGAGATGGGAAGACCGCCGGCCCAATCTTAACCGTCAGCATGGAGGATTTCTCAAGGACACACTGTCTTACGAGCACCTGTCGCCCAACGTGGTGATGTCAAACGGCATGGGAGATTTTGCCGTCACCGTCTACGACGATTCGCGCCGGATAGTGGGTCAATACACCGACCCGGCCGTGGATGGTGAGCACACAGCTGTCTTCAACATCTATCGCAGTTCCGATCAGCTGGACAACTGGACAGAGCGCCTCAGCGTATGGACCACCCAGCAACCCGGCTCCCGCCCCCACATAAGCTACACCCTCCAGCGCCGCGACATAGTCTATTATTAGAGGTATCGTAATACGTCCCTGTAGGGGGCATGGCAATAATAGCCCAGGGGTGAGCTCCTGGGCTATTTTGCTGTGCCACATACTGGGACTCCCCACAAAACAGCCTCGTAGAGGCGATATAGCCCCTTGCCTTGGGGGTCAGGAAGTTGAGATACAAAAAACGGCCTCGGAGAGGTCGTATAATATTAGAGCCACACTCTTGGTGTGGCTCTTGCATTAATAGACCTCTTTGAGGCTGTATCAGATTGATAATCAAAGCTCCACACCTCGGCGTGGAGCTTTGATTATATCGCCTCTACGAGGCTGTTTTGACAATGGTATATGACTATCTCGACTCGATTATTTCTTCTTGCGGGTTGTCTTTTTGCGCTTTTTCGACTTTGAGGCATACTTCTTGGTCGATTTCTTGGCCGGAGCGTAGTGCTGAGGTTTGGAGTTGGTGCGCTTATCGAATGTGAAGATATCCTTGTGGGGCACACAGTTCTCAAAGTCAAAGATAGCAGCGGGGTTGATGGGTATGCCCAGATAGCGAGCCTCGAAGTGGAGGTGAGGACCTGTAGAGCGTCCGGTGCTGCCGCCCAGCGCTATGGGATCGCCGGCCTTGACGGTCTGGTTGGGCTTCACGAGGAAGCGGCTCAGGTGGCCGTAGATGGTCTCCAGTCCATTGGGGTGGCGTATCACCACATAGTAGCCATAGCCGCGACCTTCATATTTGGTGAGGCGGATTTTGCCCGAAAATGCAGCTCTGACGGTGTCGCCGGTCTGCAGACGCAGGTCTATGCCGTAGTGATTGCGGCGGAAACGCGCACGATATCCATAGTTTGAGGTGACGGCGCCGGTGACGGGCGGGAAGTATTCGCTCACGTCAATTTCGTGGCGATCCGGAATGGCGATGTTGCCGTATGGGTTGACGTGCTGCGACTCCCAGTTGAGCGAAAAAAGCTCATCGTCGTCATAGTTGAGAGCCTCGCGCTCCTTTATTTGATTGAAGAGCACGGGGTTATTTTCTATCTTGAATGGATTTGAAGCAGGGCTCTGGTTTGCTATCAGTGAGTTGTGCTGCTGGGAATGCTGGGCAGGGAGTCTGCGCTGAGCCTGCCCGGCAATTCCAGTGAGAGTGATGAGTGCTGCTGTAAGGAGTATCTTGAGTTTAGATGGCATTTTACTGAGATTTCGGCAAGAGGAGCGATTGATTGGGGAGGGGATTGATGATTACGGCGGGAGAGCTTTATGAATTGATTATTCGAGAGGGCCGTTGACAAATTTTGCCGTGGCGAGAGAGTAGTCAAAAATTTCGGAGGGGAGGAAGAAGCGTTTTATCTCGGCCTCGGCGTCTTCAGCCGACGATGAGGCGTGGATGATGTTCTCCTGATTGGACATTGCATAGTCGCCGCGGATGGTGCCGGGCGCGGCCTGGCGACCGTTGGTGGCGCCGGTCATGAGGCGCACCACATTGATGGCATCCACGCCCCTGAGCAACATCACTATGACGGGCGAGGCCATCATCGATGCGGCCAGGGTGGGGAAGAAGGGTTTATCTACAAGATGGGCGTAATGCTCGCGCAACAGACCTTCGGAGAGTTGCATCATCTTCATTCCTGCTATTACAAGGCCTTTCTGCTCAAAACGGCTCAACACCGCTCCGACCAGCGCCCTGTTGACGGCTGATGGCTTGAATATGACTAATGTCTGTTCCATAAAAGCTTTATTTTAACTTTTGTTTAGAATTGAAATTTCTATGTCTCAAATTTAATCATTTTGAGCCTTTTAGACAAACTTTTCCCAGCTCACCTTTATATATAGAGCCCAATTTTGCGCTTTTTAAATGCGCAAATTATTGATTAATAACTGTATGCACTCTAATGCAAAATTATTCTAAAAAAACAAAACCAATTTTCACACTTAATTTTCAATGTAAAAATATGTAAAATATTGTAATTTAATCGGCCTATATTTTAACATTTAAGGGTCGTGACCTCAAAACAACAATGTGCCGAAGTATGGAGGGACAGAACCTCGCATAGATGAAAATAATTATAGCTCCCACCATCTTGGTGTGGGGTCAGAATGAAGTCATGCGAAACGGCCTCGGAGAGATCGTATATAATTTATAATCAAAGCCCCAGGCCTTGGCCTGGGGCTTTGATTATTTCGCCTCTGCGAGGCGGTCTATCGAGATGGGGTGCTGGTGGTCTTACTTACATTTATTTTTGATTTTTTCGAGTTGTTTCTCCAGGGCCTCGAGGCAGAGGTCTATAGCCTCCTCGAAGGTGTCGGCTGTTTTGTCGGCCACGAGCTCTTCGCGCTCAGGCACGTCGAGCAGGATCATGGCCTGCTTGTTGAGCGAGGTTTCGGGTTTTACAACCTTGAGGGAGACGTCGACAGCCGTGATGGCCGGGAAGCGGCGGACGAGTTTGTCGACCTTCTTGTTGATGAAGGCGGTGAGTTTCTCTGTGATGTCGAAATGGATAGCCTTAATGTTAATTTCCATAGTGTCCTCCTTTTTTTTGTGCACGGGGGTGTGCAAGTTGATAGTTGTTTTTCAGATCTTTGTAGGTCACATGGGTGTAGACCTGTGTTGATGTGAGTGAGGCATGGCCCAGCAGTTGCTGCACCGATGCCAGGGGGGCTCCGGCGTTGAGCAGATCTGTGGCACAGGAGTGTCGCAGCACGTGTGGGCTCAGCCTTGCGGCATGTGCCCCGCCTTCAGTGAGTTGTGTATGCACCACGTTGTAAACCATTTTTCTGTACAATTGCTGACCGTCTTGCTTTACGAGCAGTGGAGCCGTGGGGTCGGCGGTGCTAATGGCGGTTTGCGGGTTTGAGTCGCGCAGACGCCGGTAGCTGTCGATGGCCTCGGAGAGCTCCGGCCCGAAAGGGATCACTCTTTCTTTATTACGCTTACCCACCACTTTTAGTTCACCTCGGGCGGTGTCTACATCGGCATCGCGCAGCGCCATCAGCTCGCTGCAGCGAATGCCGGTGGTGTAGAATATATCGAGTATGAGCCTGTCTCTCACGGCGTTGAAGTCGTCGTCTGCCACGGGACTGTCCAGTATGGCCTCCGTCTCGGCCTGCCTCACATAAATAGGGATATCCTTTGACACTCGCGGCATGGTGAGCTGTGCGGCCGGCGATTTGGCCAGGCCGTGATGCTTCATCAGATAGCGATAGAATGCTCTGAGGGTTGAGATTTTGCGCCTCACAGTGCGTGGCGACACACCGCGCCGAGCCATATCGGCCACCCACAGTCGGAGGTCGCCCACACTCATGCTCATGGCGTCAAGCTCTTCGGGATGACCGCCGGTGGCAAATTGAGCCCAGTGTCTCAGGTCTGACTCATATGCCTCTTGGGTGCGGGGCGAGTAGCCAAGTTCATGCTTTATGTAGGCCATGAATTTTTCTATGTATGTCATCGGCTTCATAATCGCGAAATTAGAAGTTAACCATGAAAAATGCAAACAAATGATATATGTTTTATAACACATCCTACCGGATTGATATCTTTTATATATTAAGGTGTATGTAATATTATGAGTTTTGTACAGAACTTTTTTCGGATGTGAATGTTATCTAATTAGAATAAGAGATCAATAATTCCGTCCGCTCTCCTACAGCCTATTGCAGCGAGCCGACATAAAAACAAAATTTACACGACTATGAACACTGCTCCTCTCCAGGGAATCAAAATCATCGACTTCACCGAAGTCCAGTCAGGTCCGTCATGTACTCAGCTTTTGGCTTGGCTGGGTGCAGACGTCATCAAAATAGAACGCCCGGGCGTGGGCGATGCCACACGTAAGGAACTCCAGTTCAACCCTGATCTGCCCAGCTACTACTACCTGCAGCTCAACTCAAATAAGAAGTCGCTGACCCTCGATGCCAAGACCCCCGATGGTAAGGCCATCCTGACCAAACTGATCCAGACGGCCGATATCTTCATCGAGAACCTCCACCCGGGTGCCATGGACAAGCTGGGATTCAGCTGGGATGTGGTTCACAAGCTCAACCCCAAGTGTATCTACGGCACAATCAAGGGATTTCCCGTATCCTCCAAGTATGCCAATCTGAAGGCCTACGAACCCGTGGCTCAGGTCACCGCAGCTGCCGCCTCGACCACCGGTTGGTATGACGGCGACTACAACATCCCTACTCAGAGTGGCGCCGCACTGGGCGACTCAAACACCGGTATGCACCTGGCCATCGGTATCCTGGCTGCTCTCGTGCAGCGCGAGAAGACCGGCGAGGGCTGCTTCGTTTATCAGTCTATGCACAATGCTTGCCTCAACCTCTGCCGTATCAAGACACGTGATCAGCTCACACTCGACAAGATCGGCTATCTGTCACAGTTCCCACAGTACCCCGACCAGAAGTTTGGCGACTGCGTGCCTCGTGCCGGCAACATCGAGGGTGGCGGCGTGCTCGGCTGGACCTACAAATGTAAACCTGCCGGTGGCTATGACTCCGAACTCGATGCCAACAACTACGTCTACATCATCCTGCAGCGTGGTGCCAAAGACTTCGAGCTCTTCTGCAACGCCGTTGGTTTCCAGGACTGGCTCACCAACCCCGACTTCAACACCGCCGATGCCCGCGACCGCAACAAACCGGCCATCTACAAGAGAATCGGCGAGTGGACTGCCGACAAGACCAAATATGAGGTTACCGAGATCCTCGGCAAGGCCGGTGTGCCTGTAGGTCCTGTGCTCTCCACTAAGGAGATCATGACCGACGAGAGCCTCTATGACGGCAACACCCTGGTGCGCATCAATCAGGGCGGCGAGATCGGCGAGTTTGTCACCGTCGGTGTCCCCTTCACCATGTCTAACTATCAGCCTGTCTACGGTCCGGCTCCCGAGCTTGGCGGTAACACCACCGAGATCCTCAAGGCCTACGGCTATACCGACGAGCAGATAGCATCGTTTGCCAAAAACGGCACCACCGAACCTATGCCTAAACCCGCCAAATAGCAGGCGGTAAGCACTGACACGAATCAACACTCTATCGAGGTATAAGTACAAGAGGGGACAATTTTCCAATTGTCTTTGTATCCAAAGATTCCGATTGGAGGTTGTCCCCTTTCACATTAAGTTATCATCAATTCTACTCACAATCAACTTTCTTTCCACATCATGGCTACAACAACCACTCCCGTTACTCCGGCTGCCCCTCACTTCCCCGAGCAGGTCACCGGCATGTATATATTGGCCCGTGCGCTTAAAAATGTGGGCATTGAGACCGTCTATGGCCTTGTGGGCATACCTATCACTGAGGCTGCCTATCTCATCCAGGGTCAGGGCATAAAGTTTGTCGGATTCCGTCATGAGCAGCAGGCCGGCATGGCCGCCGCCACCGATGGCTATCTCACCGGCAAGCCCGGTGTGCTGATGACCGTGTCGTCGCTCGGTTTCATGAACGGCCTTACCGCCACCACCAACGCCACCGTCAACTGCTACCCGATGATACAGATTTCGGGTGCCTCAGACCCCACCATGGTCGACATGAACATGGGCACCTACGAGCAACTCGACCAGTTTAACACCGCCAAGCCTCTGGTAAAGGCCGTGTTCCGCTGCTCGCATGCCAAGGATATCCCCTCGGCCGTCAACAGAGCCTACCGTGCAGCCGTTTCAGGCCGTCCCGGTGGCGTATATATCGATATGACCACCCCCGCACTGGGCGAGATTATGGATGCTTCAGAGGCCGAAAAGCTCTTCTACGAGCCCGTTGACCTCTATACACCCGTAGCACCCAACGCCGATGCAGTGAAGCGTGCAGTCGATATCCTCACCTCGGCCAAACGTCCTGCCATACTGCTTGGCAAGGGCGCCGCATATGCCCGCCTCGAGGACAAGATCAAGAAACTCGTCGAGACCTACAAGATACCCTATCTCCCCATGTCGATGGCCAAGGGCATCATGCCCGATGCCGGTCCTTACAGCGCCCTTTCGTGCCGCTCCACCATCATGGAGCAGGCCGACGTTGTCATGATAATCGGCGCCCGACTCAACTGGATGCTCTCATTCGGCAAAGGCAAATGGAACGCCGGCATCAAGTTTATTCAGCTTGATGTGGAGCCCCAGGAGATGGATGTCAACCGTCCCATCGCCGCTCCCGTCGTGGGCGATATGGGACTGTCGATGGATGCCATTCTCGCTGCCCTCGAAGGCAAGACTATTGCAGCCGATCCGCAGTGGATCACATCACTCCAGGCCGAGACAAAGACTAAGGATGCCAAGTTTGCCGCACGCCTCGAGGAGACCAAGAGCATGATCCCTATGCACCACTGGACAGCCCTCGGCGTTATCAAACCTATCCTGGAGAGCAACCCCGACGTAATCTTCGTCAACGAAGGTGCCAATACCCTCGACGACGCCCGCGATGCCATCAACATGTCGCTCCCGCGCCACCGTGTTGACTGCGCCACTTGGGCCATCATGGGCATGGGCATGGGTTCGATGGTCGGAGCCGCTGTTTCGACAGGCAAGAGCGTAGTGGCTCTCGAGGGCGACTCGGCATTCGGATTCTCAGGCATGGACTTCGAGACCGCCTGCCGCTTCAAACTCCCCGTCACCGTCATCATCTTCAACAACGGTGGTATCTACAACGGCATCGGTGTTCCCATGGACAAGACCACAGACCCCGCCCCGACCACCCTCGACATCCGCGCCCGCTATGACAAGCTCGGCGAGGCATTCGGCGCTCAGGCCTACTATGTGGAGACCCCCGAAGAGCTCCAGAAGGCCCTCACCGAGAGCATCGCTTCAAAGAAGCCTTGCATCATCGATGTGCAGCTGGCAGCCGACTCGGGTAAAGAATCGGGCCACATCGGCTATCTGAATCCTGCTCCTCTGCAGCAGATCACGGTTTAAGAGACAGTGGGGGATGGGCATACACCTCCACCCCCCACTCTCCATATCCCCGACAGATATCATCAATTCCAATTTAAAAAACTTCCCTCATGTCTCACATCATTCTATTCGCGATAGTCCCGATTATCGTGGTCATGTTGGCCGGTTTCTTCTCCGGAAAATGTGGCATATTCTCGGGTGATGATGCCAAGATGTTCAATAAGGTAGTGCTCGACTACGCCCTTCCTGCTGCGCTTTTCGTCTCAATCGCACAGTCCACACGCGAGATGCTTGCACACGATATCAAACTGTCGCTCATCTCACTGTTCGGCATTATGTTCTGCTTCATGGTGGTCTACTACGTATTCCGCATATTCAAGAGCAACACCGGTGCCGACGCCGCCGTCTCAGCCCTTATCAGCGGCTCGCCCACCATCGGCTTCCTCGGATTTGCCGTGCTTGAGCCTATATTCGGCACCACTCCCGCCGTGGCTCTCGTGGTGGCCATCGTCAGTATCGTGGTCAACGCCGTCGGCATTCCCGTGGGCCTTTCGCTCATGAACGCCTCTCTCGAGAAGCAGAAACCCGGTTCGAGCAAAGGCGACGGAGGTTTCCAGGCTGTGCTCCACGCGCTGGAGCAGCCTGTGGCCTGGGCACCTATCCTCGCAGTGATCTGGGTGCTCGTCGGTATACCTTGGCCAAAGTGGGCAAGCCCTTCATTTGACCTTATCAAGGGTGCCAACGCCTCACTGGCGGTCTTCTCGGCCGGTATCACACTTTCGGCAGTCAAAGTCTCCATCAACTGGCAGGCCATCCTGGGCTCCATCCTCAAGATGGTGTTCATGCCCGCAGTGGTTCTTATCCTGGGTCTGGTCTTCAAGATGGATCCCCTCAATCTCAAGATGCTCGTTGTGGCCTGTGCACTTCCGCCGGCCTTCTCAGGCATTATCATTGCCGACGAGTATGATGTGTATGTTGCCACCGGCACCTCGTCGCTGACGCTCTCGGTGATCCTATTTGTGGGTTTCTGCCCCTTGTGGATATGGATTACGGATTTGTGTCTGAAAGCATTCTGATAACTTAACATGTGGTAAAGGATATGCAGGGATGGCTCAACCTCATCCCGGCATATCCTTATTTGCTTTTTTAGACACGCTCTATGAAAAAGTCTATTCTTGACGGCTGCACAGCCGCGGCCCATGTGGCATATGCGCTGAGCGATGTGGCCACCATATATCCCATCACTCCTATAGCCTCAATGGGTCAGACGGCTCAGAAGTGGGGGCTGCAGGGACGCCTCAACCTCATGGGGCAGGCCATGGAGGTAAGAGAGATGGAGAGCGAGCTCGGAGCCGCCGGTGCCGTTCATGGTGCTGCTGCTGCCGGAGCGCTTGCCACTACGTTCACTGCCTCGCAGGGTCTGATGCTGATGATCCCGAACATGTATAAGATAGCCGGTGAGCAGCTCCCCGTGGTGTTTCACGTAGGGTGCAGGTCGCTGGCCACTCATGCACTTTCTATTTTCGGCGACCATCAGGATGTCATGGCCTGTCGCGCCACAGGCTTCACCATGCTGGTGTCGGCCTCCGTGCAGGAGACTATGGATCTGGCTCTCGTGGCTCACCTGGCAGCCATCGACGGTAGCCTGCCGGTGCTCCACTTCTTCGACGGCTGGCGCACATCGAGCGAGATGGACAGCATCGATGTGATAGACTACGGCGAGATGAAACCGCTGGTGGACTGGGACAAGGTGAACACTATACGTCGCCGCGGCATGAATCCCGAGCATCCCCGGCTACGTGGTTCGGCTCAGAACGGCGATGTCTATTTCCAGAACTCCGAGGCCGTCAATCCTCTCTACGATGCTTTCCCCGCCATTGTGCAGAAGGCCATGGACAAGGTGGCCACAGTGACCGGACGGCAGTATCACACTGTCGACTATTTCGGCGCTCCCGATGCCGACCGCGTCATAGTCATCATGGCCTCGGGTGCGGATGTGGCCTCTGAGACTGCTCTCTATCTCAATTCGCTCAACAAGGGCTATAAGACCGGAGTGATAAAGGTGAGGCTCTACCGCCCCTTCCCTGTCGACGATTTTGTGCGCGCCATCCCCGAGACAGTCAAAAGCATTGCCGTGCTTGACCGCACCAAGGAGCCGGGAGCCCAGCACGAGCCCCTGTGTCTCGATGTGATATCTGCTCTACAGAGTCGCCGCCCGGACATCCATGTGGTGGGTGGCCGCTATGGCCTGTCGAGCAAGGAATTCAATCCCTCGATGGCCAAGGCCGTATTCGACTATCTGGCGTCAGGCGATGCAGCATCTACCTTTACGGTCGGCATAAACGACGATGTCACCCATCTGTCGCTCAGCGTGACCGACGAAGTCAACACAGCCTCACACAGCGGAGTGAAGCAGGCGGTATTCTATGGCATAGGCAACGACGGTACAGTCGGAGCCACACGCCAGGTGGCCACCGTACTCGACAGCACGGCCTCGCTTTATGCCCAGGCCTATTTCAGCTACTCGGCCAAGAAGTCGGGAGGTTATACCATATCACAGCTCCGAGTGTCGCCCCGGCCCATCACTTCGGCTTATTCGATCAGCAGAGCAGACTATATAGGGTGTCATAAAGCCGGATATGTGAGGCGCTTTGCCATGCTCAACTCCATACGTGAGGAGGGCACATTTGTCATAAACTGCCCCTGGCAAGATGAGGATCTGGCAAGAAATATCCCCCTGGAGATGCGCCGGCGCATCTCGGCGATGAAGCTCAAACTCTATGTCATCGACGCCGATGCCATTGCGGCCTCCGTGGGGCTGGCTCCCAGAATCAACATGCCCATGGAGACAGTATTTCTCTATCTCAGCGGCATTATCCCCTTCAAGCAAGGATATGATGCCCTGGCCGAGCAGATACGTCTCACCTATGCCCACGAAGGCAATGAGGTGGTGGAGCGCAATCTCAAGGCCATCTCGATGGCTGTGCCGGCTCTGCGGCAGGTAGACTATGCCTCCATAGAAGGCTGGGAGACGGAGCCGGAGGTGAAACGCACCTACCTCAACCTCTATCGCACACCCGAGCAGAAACGGTTTATAGAGACCATCCACACTCCGTGTATAAAAGGGGAGGGCGACTCCGTGCCGGTGTCAGCCTTCGCCCCCGACGGCACCATGCCCATGGGCACTACAGCATTCGAGCATCGCTGCATAGCCACCCGCATCCCTGTGTGGGATGCAGAGAAGTGTGTGGAGTGCACGGAGTGCTCGCTTGTATGCCCTCATGCCGTGATACGTCCCTATCTGCTCGACAGCGAAGAGGCTGCCAAGGCTCCCGAAGGATTTGTCAGCAAGCCGGTTGATGGGGATCAGGCTCTCAAGGGGCTGAGGTTCAGGATACAGGTGTCGCCCACCGACTGTATGGGCTGCTCGTCGTGCTCGCTGATATGTCCGGGCCACGCCCTGACCATGACTCCGGCCGACGAAGTGATGGAGATGGAGCAGCCGCTCTATGAGTGGGCTCTTCAGAACGTAAAGCCCAAAGAGACACTCGTGTCCGCCTCGACCGTGAGAGGCTCGCAGCTGCAGACACCTCTGTTTGAGTTCTCGGGCGCATGTGCCGGATGTGGCGAGACACCCTACATCAAGCTCCTCACCCAGCTCATGGGGCGCCATCTCGTCATGGCCAATGCCACGGGTTGTAGCTCGGTCTATGGTGCCGACTATCCCTCCAATCCATATTGCACCGATGCCGACGGTCGCGGCCCCGCCTGGGGCAACTCACTCTTCGAGGATAATGCCGAGTATGGATTCGGTATACTCACAGCCATCACCCACCTCCGGGAGGGTATGGTCAGCAGTGTCAAAGAGCTTGTCGAGGCTCCCGACACGGTGCCTTATCTCAAGACCTTCATGGAAGCATGGCTGGCGGCTAAGGACTTGCCCGAGCAGTCGCGCCAGACAGCCATGCAGCTCAAGGGAGCTCTTGAGCCTGTGAAAGATGCATCGCCGCAATACAAACATCTGTACGACAACATCGACCTGCTCCCCTATAAGTCTGTCTGGGCTGTTGGAGGCGACGGTTGGGCCTACGACATCGGCTTTGCCGGTCTGGATCATGTGCTGGCCTCGGGCGAAAATATAAAGCTGTTGGTGCTCGACACCGAGTGCTACTCCAACACCGGAGGTCAGACCTCAAAGGCTACACCGCGCAGCTGCGTGGCTAAATACTCGCCCGACGGCAAGTCGACCCCAAAGAAAGACCTTGGCCGCATGATGATGACCTATGGCAATGTCTATGTAGCCTCTATAGCCCTTGGCGCCAACTACCAGCAGGCCATCACAGCACTCATAGAGGCCGAGCGCTACGACGGCCCGGCTATCGTCATAGCCTACTGTCCCTGCATCAACCACGGCATACGTCCGGGGCTGGGACACTCGGCCATCGAGGAGCGCCGAGCCGTAGAGTCGGGCTACTGGCCTCTCTATCGCTTCAACCCCGAGGCATATGCCCGCGGCGAGAAGGCACTGACTGTAGACGGCCCTGTGGCCGGTCCGGACAACAGCGGTTCAAACGGCTCGACTCCCGAGGTCACTACACCTCGCTACAAGCAGGCGGAGCCTCTGACCGATGTGGCTGAGTTTACCATGGACGACGACCGCTATGCCGACCTGCGCATGGTCTCGCCGGTGCGTGCCGCCATTCTCGGCCCACAGCTTCAGCAGGATTGCGATCGCACCAACAACATACTGAACCAAAGCGAATAGAATATACACACACGAATTATTGTTCTCCGACAGAGAAGCTATTATCCCGCCAATTAGTCTATTCCATACGGCGCTGATAACAATAGTTTTGACGTTGATTTTGAAATGAAGGAGGAGCGGATGCCGTAAGCCGCCCCTCCTTCTGTCTTGTGTATGTGATGATATGCCTTACCGGATTCTGAACAGATAGCCCAGCGTAATCTCTATGGATGTGCCGCGCGAAGCCGAGAAGAAGTCACGCTTGCTGGCATGAAATATATTGCCCAGCCCGAAGTAATAGCGCCCTTCCAGCAGTATGGAATTGCGCTTGTTGATGAAAAACTCCACACCTGCACCGCCGGCTATGCCATAGTCAAACTTTACCTCGACGGGCTTGTCGAGCTGCTCGTTGGTGCGGTAGCCCTGCGGGAAATCGGGTATCGATTTATAGTTGTGATAGTCGAAATTGGCCGTAATCTTGTCGCCAATGAGATAGCCGAATTCTGGGCCCAGGTTGAAGAAAAATTTCACTCGCTCAGGACCGAAATAGATATGGGTCATCAGGGGCACCTGGATGTAGGTGAGCAGGCGCGAGTACTCGAACTGCGGTGCATCGTCGCGCAGGAAGTCTTCCTTCCATCCGCGCTGCGTCAGGTTTATCTCGCCTATCAGTCCGAAGAGCTTCTCCTCATGATAGCGTGCTGTGAAGCCCATGGTGATACCCTGCACCATATTCTGGTGCACCTCGGGAGAAAACGACATCCTCGAAAGCGTGGCGCCGCCCTTGGCCCCAATCGAGAAGTTGGGGTTATACTCCCGCTGTGCCTGCATGGCAAGCGGGCACAGAAGTATACTCAGTATTATTGTTATTACGGTCTGAAGTCGGGTCATAGGGTCAGAGAGGAGTCTTTTCCACCTTTTCGCCGGGGCGGAAGGTGATGAAATAGAGCATATCGTTGTAGAAGCCTCCGCCATCGGCAGCGGGCACTATGCGATAGCCGTTCTGGATGCCGTCATAGCGTAGTGTGCCGTCGGTGATGTAGGGTATAAGAAACATGCCGGTGTCAAATCCCATCAGACCCTGGCGGGGCACAGCGCTCTCCATAGCCTCTCCATACCATAGCTTGAATTTGTTTTCCAGGTTCTCGGCACGGTTGTCGTCATAGTCGGCGAAGAAGCGTGAGTAGACTGTGGTGTTGAGGTTGTGCATGTTGCTCAGTGTCTCGCCTCTAAACATAGTCCACTCCGGATATCCAAAGAGTCTCACCAGCGGAGTGGCCTCCTTATCGCGCCACTCTATCAGGCCGGGCATCAGCTTGTTAAGATCAGCCTGGCGGCTGCTCACGGGGATAAATGTATAGTTGCCGTCGGTCTGGAGCGAGGCCAGATCCTCGGGTGTCACAGCTCCGGCTGTCTCTATCTCTGTGTATGCTATACCTTCGTTGCCAAGGGCTTCTTTGAGCTCGTTGATGAACTCTTTCTTGTCGGGCACAACATCCTTCACCGAATAGAACACCGGTGTAGAGTGGCGCAGACGCTCCACAATAGCCTTCACAGCTTTCTTATACATGAGGTGGCTGGGCAGATTGCCCTGTATCACGGCCGGATTGGTCAGATACGATTCGTCGCGTATCACAAACGGGTTTATCACCTTCATGTTGTTGTTTTTGCCATATTCAGCCAGGATGGCCAGCTGTGAGCTGTTGTCGGGAGCTATGATGGCTGCATGATTCTTGAACTCAGGCTTTTCCACTATCTCCTTCACCTTGACCAGCGAGGCTCCGGTATCGTAGGTGGAGATATGTATGGGGGCCTTTGAGGCTCTAAGCGAGTCTACTGCAAGGAGGAAGCCTTTGTAGAATTCGGTATATCTCGAGGCGCTCTTCGAGGGTGTCTCCTCCTCGAGCATGAATGGGAGCAGGATGGCTATGGATGCCTCTTTGTTGCTGGGCTGAGCTTCGACAGCGGTGGCCACAGTGTCGGTCGTCGCAGAGGCTGATGTTGATGTCGATGTTGATGTTGAGGTGGGCAGAGGCGCCGGAGTGTCGGTCTCGGTCTTCTGCTTTTTCACCGGTATGCTCAGCACCTGGCCGGCTTGTATGGACTGAATGCCGGGATTGGCGGCCTCGAGCTCGGCCACGGTGATGCCATGGGCCACAGCTATGGAGTAGAGGGTCTCTTTTTTCTTTACGATATACCCCACCATCTCCACATCGTCGGCCTGAGGGGCTGCGGCAGCAGTCTGGGCAGCAGTCTGGGCAGCAGTCTGAGGCTCTGCTGTCACGGCTTTGCGTATCAGAAGGGTCTGCCCGGCCTTGAGCCCATCTTTCAGAATCGGGTTGAGCTCAATGAGTTGCTGCTCACTTATGCCATATTTGTGCGAGATGCCAAAGATGGTTTCCCCCTTCTCAACGTGGTGTTTCAGATCCTCGGTGCGAGTGTTGCTGTCGGGGTCTCCTTCGTAGGGGAAATATATGGTCATTCCCACCTTGAGCCCATCGGCCACGGCGGGATTATAGCGTATGAGGTCTTCCTTGGTCACCCCGAGCTTGTAGCAGATGGAGTAGACGGTCTCTTTTCCCGGCACCTTGTAATAATGATACATGTGGCCGTTGACGGTCTTGACCGGCAGATCTTTGACGGCAGCGTCGGCTGTTGCGAATGTGGCTGTGGCCAGCATGATGCCGGCGGCTATGCGAAGCAGTGGATTCATCAAACTAATTTGGCTATGAGTCCCTCGCGGTCTCCGGGCAGGAGGTCGATTACGGGAATTTCAATCATTGTATAAGCTCCGGAAGCCAGGCGCATAGAGGCGCGGGCCACCCCCACCAGTAGCTGGGCGGTGAGAGCCGGATTGTTGATTGACATGTTGAACTCGAAACGCTGGTTCTGTGTCACGCCCGAGACACCTTTGCGTATCATGTGCACACCGTGACCCATATCTTTCACAGCGTCAACGCTGTCCACGGCCATCACGTGTGTCTCGTCGGAGGCAAAATAGGGGTCTTCCTTCACGGCGCGGGTCACCTCCTCGAGGCTTGCGCCGGGTTCGAGTTCTACATACACCATGCGGCGGTGCATGCCGTCGCCCTTGGGCATTGTCATCGACAGCGCGTTTTTCACGCCCGGCTTCGACTTCACACACACGGTGTGGCCCATGCTCATGCCGGGGCCGAAGTTGGTATAGGTCAAACCCTTGGGAGCGGCTGCCTGCATCAGTGTGCGCACTATCGAGTCGCTGCCCGGATCCCATCCTGCCGAGATCACGGCCACACGGCCCGAGGCTTTGGCAGCCTTGTCGAGCGAGCGGCGCAGATCTACTATCGAACTATGAATGTCAAAGCTGTCCACGGTGTTGATGCCCATGGCCAGGTAGCGGAGGGCATATTTCTCCACTTCGCGTGTGGGTGTACACAGAATGGCCACATCCACTTTGCCCAGCTCGCTGATATCAGTCACCACTTTATAGGGGGCGAGTTCAGCGGGAATGTCTGTGATGTTGCGGCGCACTATGCCGGCTATCTCAAAGTCGTCGGCGACGCTGAGAGCCTGCACTGTGAAGTGGCCGATGTTGCCGTAGCCCACTACGGCGGCGCGGATCTTTGTCATAATTCAGTAGTCTGTGAGGTGTGTAGTATGAAAAAAAGGAATCCGGGAGCCCGGGCGACAACTGAATGCCAGTGTCGCCATCGGGCTCCCGGTGGGATTATTTAACAATCGATTCGGTGTCGCGTGCTATCATCATCTCCTCGTCGGTGGGGATGACAACGACTGTCACCTTTGACGAAGGCTTGGAGATGACCACTTCCTTGCCGCGCGATACGGAGTTAATCTCGGTGTCGATTTCCACGCCCATGAAGGCCAGAGGCTTGCACACGTTCTCGCGGAGCGATACCTGGTTTTCGCCCACACCGCCGGTGAAGACGATGATGTCAACGCCACCCATCTCGGCTGCATAGGCGCCGATGTATTTGAGTATGCGCTGCTCATACATATCCTGGGCCATCTTGGCGCGCTCGTTGCCGGCCTTGATGGCTGCCTCAATCTCGCGCATGTCGCTCGACACGTCGGTCACGCCGAGCATACCGCTCTTCTTGTTGATGATGGTCTGGATGTCGGCTGCGCTCAGGTTGTGCTTGAGCATCAGATAGGTGAGGGCGCCGGGATCGACGTCGCCCACACGTGTGCCCATCATGAGGCCCTCTACAGGGGTCAGGCCCATCGAGGTGTCTACGCTCTTGCCGCCGTCGACAGCTGTGATAGAGCCGCCATTGCCGATGTGGCAGGTGATGATCTTCTTGTCCTTGATGTTCACGCCAAGAAACTCGGCTGCACGCTGCGATACGTAGCGGTGAGATGTGCCGTGGAAGCCGTAGCGGCGCACACCGTCCTCTGTGTAATACTTGTAGGGGAGGGCATACATGAACGACTTGGCGGGCATGGTCTGATGGAAAGCAGTGTCAAACACGGCCACCTGCGGCACGCTGGGCATCAGGGCTGTGATGGCGTCGATGCCGGTCATGTTGGCGGGGTTGTGCAGAGGTGCCAGGTCGTAGCACTGCTTTATCATATCCTTCACCTCGTCGGTGATCAGGACGCTTTCGGCAAACTTCTCGCCGCCGTGCACCACGCGGTGACCCACGGCGTCAATCTCGTCGAAGCTCTTGATGCAACCCTCTTTCGGGTCGGTGAGAAGGTTGAGAATGGCCTTCACGGCTGCCAGGTGGTCTATCTGACCCAGGTCGATGATTTCTTTTGAGCCGTCGGCCTTCTTGTATTTCAGGAATCCGTCGGGGAGACCTATCTTCTCCACACCGCCTTCGGCCATCACAGCCTCCGAGGTAGTGTCAATGAGCTTATATTTCACACTGCTGCTGCCGCAGTTGAGAACGAGAATCTTCATATGCTTGTTTTATTTGTTTTTCAGACCGATGGCCTGGTTGCAGGTGATGATTATAGTCTTGTAGATATCCTCGGGGAAGCAACCGCGCGACAGGTCGTTGACGGGAGCTGCCAGACCCTGGAGCACGGGACCTACGGCCTCTACGCCACCCAGGCGCTGCACGAGCTTGTAGGCTATGTTGCCCACCTCAAGGTTGGGGAATACCAGCACATTGGCGCGTCCTGACAGGGGACTGTTGGGAGCCTTGCTGTTGGCCACGCTGGGCACCAGAGCTGCGTCGGCCTGGAGCTCGCCGTCGAGCAGCAGTTCGGGATCCATCTTCTGGGCTATCTTTGTAGCCTCGATCACCTTGTCGACCTTCTCATGCTTGGCGCTGCCCTTGGTGGAGAAGCTCAGGATAGCTACACGGGGCTCCATGCCGGCGATATCGCGGGCGGTCTGGGCAGCCGATACGGCTATCTGTGCCAGCTCGGGAGCGGTGGGATCGGGGATCACGGCACAGTCAGCAAAGATGAGCAGACCGTTGGTGCCGAAGGGCGAATCTTCGGGAAGAACCATGACAAATGCGCCCGACACTACGTTGATGCCCGGCATTGTCTTGATCACCTGGAAGGCTGCGCGCAGCACATTGCCTGTGGTGTTGAGAGCGCCTGCCACCTGGCCGTCGGCGTCGCCCGACTTGATCATGAGGCAGCCCAGGTAGAGGGGGTTGGCTGCAGTGGTGCGGGCCTCCTCCATGGAGATACCTTTCTTCTTGCGGAGCTCGAAGAAGAGTGGTGCATATTTATCAATCACCTTCTCGTCGGCGGGATTGACGATGGTGGCTTTCTTGATATTCTCAAGCTTGAGCGACTCGGCCATAGTGTTGATCTCAGCAGGATCGCCGATGAGGATAATGTCAGCGATGCCTTCTGCTATGATGCGGTCGGCAGCGGTGAGTGTACGGGGTTCGGTGCCTTCGGGGAGCACGATGCGCTGGCGCTGTTCTTTGGCCTTTGCAGTAAGTTTTTCAAAAAGTCCCATAAGAGCGTTTTCGGTATTATATAGTTAAAGTCGTTGATGGAGCAAAGTTACAAACATTTCCTGCAACGGCCAAAAAAAAAGTCTGCCCTATATATAAGGTATACCTCTTCCTCTTCGCATCCCGTTCCTTCTATCTTCTTCGCCTCAAAAGTTGCCGATTGTAACAATTTTGAATTTGTAACAAAGTTGTAATAAATTTGTAATTGATTTAATATGTTAAAAAATAGCGTTTTAACGAATATTTTAAAATATTTGCAAAAATATTTGTCATAAAATATTGACACGCCGCTGTTCAAATCCCCCCAAATAATTAACTTTGTTATGTCGAAAGACCGAGGGGTAGCATTCACCACCTTCTCAGATGCACCATTAATAACCCTACAAACGACATAAAAAATGGCAACAAAAGAATTTCAGACCAAGCTGATGAGCCTTCAGGCAAATCTCCTGAACTTTGCCTACATGCTCACATCCAATCGTGACAACGCCTACGACCTCCTGCAGGACACCACACTGAAGGCGCTCGACAATGAAAGCAAGTATGTCGACAACACCAACTTCAAGGGTTGGGTCTTCACGATTATGCGCAACATCTTCATCAACAACTATCGCCGCGTGGCTCGCAGCGCCACAGTGATAGATCAGACTGAAGATCTTTATCACCTCAACCTCTCGCAGGACTCCGGTCTGGAGTCGCCCGAAGGTTCGTATGGCGTATCGGAGATTACCGAGGCCATCAACTCGTTTTCCGACGACTATCGCATCCCCTTCTCCATGCACGTGGCCGGATACAAGTATGCCGAGATAGCCGAGAAGATGAATCTTCCGCTCGGCACGGTGAAGAGCCGTATCTTCTTCGCCCGCAAGAAACTCCAGGATCAGTTTGCCGACTACAGATAATGGCAACGCTCATCATAGCCACCCCATGTGGTAAGGCTTATAATCCAGGATACAATTAAGGCCGATCGTCTGATTAACATCAACGACCGGCCTTAACTATGCCCTGAGATGAGAATGGAGAATGGAGTATTATGAGTGTCAGCAATTTTGCCCGTTTATCTTTTTAGATATAACAGCGGCCCCGTAGGGTGTCGCGGAGCATGTTGGGCATGCTGTCCGCGATCTCTACGAGGCCGCTTTTTGCCTTATTGAGAATCGGAGTTCTCAGGCTTACTTGCTTTCGTCGGCTTTCTTGTATCCGGCGTTGAGGCCTTCGATCACCTCGTTGGTGATGTCGAGAGCGGGGTTGAAGTAGATGCCTGCGTTCTTGAAGAGGATGGCATCATATCCGCGCGAGGCATTGAACTCCTTGATGAATTTTTCGATTGTATCGTTCAGGGCAGTCTGTCGCTGAGCCAGTTCCACCTCGGCCTTGCGGCTCAGGTTAGCCAGATAGCTCTCGGCATCCTGCTGCATCTTCTGCAGTTTCTGCATGTCGGCGGCATAGCTCTCCTGTGTCAGATATCCGTTGTTGCGCCCCTTCTGCTCGATGGAAGCGGCAAAGCGCTGAATCTCGGCGGCCTTGGCCTGCTGGGCGTTGTCGAGTCGCTGCATGGCTTTCATGTGCTCGGATGCATAGTCGATTGAGCCCTGATAGCGGGCCGAAATCGAGTCACCGTCAATGTAGCGTATGTTCAGAGTGGTGGCGGTGGCTGTGTCGCCCGAAGTGGCGGCCACGGGGGTGGCTGCAGGCTTGGTGTCATTGCTGCAGGCGCTGAGGCATAAGCCAAGAGCACAGGCTGTCAGTAAGACTGAGACTGACAATGCTTTGATTTTCATGAGTAGTGTTAAATGGTATTTTTAACTGTTTTGATTTGTTTTAATGGTGTGTGTTTCCGTGTCCACACCCTATCCCTTTGCGGCGCAAGGCCGGGATGTCGTGGGCATGACCTGAAGGAAATTTCCCGCCTTTCACAAACAAGGCCTTCACTCCCATCAGCACAACTGCGATGCCTAAAAGCACCACACTAAGCAGTATCGGAAGCAGGATTTCGGTCATGTCGGATGAATTTGTAGTGCAAAAGTAGCAATTTTAGGGTAAATATTATGCGTATATGCGGGATATTTTGTAATTTAGTGGTGCAATTATGAATTTTTTGCAATTGGATTCGTCATTGCATAATAATTCTAAAAATCACTTCAACTGTTAGATATGGAAATCAAAGACCTTCAGCCCAAGGCTGTCTTCGCCATTTTCGACGAAATCACCAAGATTCCCCGTCCCTCAAAGCACGAGGAGAAGATTCGCGCTTTTATCCTTGACTTCGCCAAGAAGCACGACATTGCTGCCAAGACCGACAAGGTGGGTAACGTGGTGCTCAGCGTTCCCGCCACTCCCGGACATGAGGACGCTCCCACCGTTATCCTTCAGGGACATATGGATATGGTGTGTGAGAGCAACGACAAGACTTTCGACTTCAAGACTCAGCCCATCCCCGCTTATGTCGACGGCGAATGGGTGAAGACCCGCGGTACCACTCTGGGCGCCGACAACGGTATCGGCGTGGCTGCTTCGCTCGCCATACTCACCGACAAGAGTTTCGAGCACGGCCCCATCGAGGCCCTCTTCACCATGGACGAGGAGACCGGCATGACCGGCGCCAACAACCTGGGCGAGGATATGATTTCGGGCACCATGCTGCTCAATCTCGACTCTGAGGACGATGCCGAGATCTTTGTAGGCTGCGCCGGTGGCGTTGACACTCAGGCTTTCTTCACCTACAACCGCTCGTTCGCTCCCAAGGATTTCCTCTACTTCCGCATCAAGATCGAAGGTCTGAAGGGCGGACACTCCGGTGGCGATATCCATCTGGGACGCGCCAACGCCAACAAACTTCTGGCTCGCTTCCTCTTCGACCTCATGGAGAAACACGAAGTGGTCATCTCCGACATCGACGGCGGCAACCTCCGCAATGCCATCCCGCGTGCCTCACACGCCGTGATCGGTGTGCACACATCCAAGAAGGAAACCGTGCGCGCTGCCCTCAATGTATATGTGGCCGAACTCGAAAACGAGTATGCCGGTCTTGAACCCGACCTCAAGATAACCATGGAGAGTGTCGATACCCCCGACTTCGCCATCGACCAGACCACCGGCGTCAACCTGGTGCGCGCTCTCTACTGCGCTCCTCACGGAGTCATCTCCATGAGCCGCGACCTCGAAGGCCTCGTTGAGACCTCTACCAACCTCGCATCGGTCAAGATGGTTGAAAACAACACCATCGTGGTCACCACCAGCCAGCGCAGCTCGGTAGAGTCGCGCAAGTGGGATATAGCCCGTCAGGTTGAGGCCGTATTCCTCCTGGCCGGTGCACGCGTAGAGCACGGCGACGGCTATCCCGGATGGCAGCCCAACCTCGAGAGCCCCATCATGAAGCTGTCGCGCGACGCCTACAAGGAGCTCTACGGCATCGAGCCCGCCATCAAGGCCATCCATGCAGGCTTGGAGTGTGGACTCTTCCTCACCAAATATCCTCATCTCGACATGGTGTCGTTCGGCCCCACACTGCGCGACGTCCACTCACCCTCAGAGCGCATGCACATCCCCGCCGTCGAGCGCTTCTACGGCCAGATCAAGCGCACCCTCGAGAAGGTGGCCGAGATGAAAAAATAATGCCACATTAAACCTATTAAACTGTCAATAGTCTGATAGGTATAGAGATAATCATCGCCGCGGCGGCAGAGCCGTCTGCCGCCGCGGATTTGTTTCACCAACCATTATAATATGCGTCGACGTGCAGCCCTGCTCACCGGCGCGGCATTGATGGGTGTGGCTCTCTGCTCGCAGGGTCCGGCCGAACCGCAGACCTCTGAGGCCGAGAAGCCGTTCAACCCCATGCCGTTGTCCGAGGCACAACAGCTCGCAGAGCTGAATGATACTATCCACCGACTCACCGAACAGGACTTTGCCGAGGTGGCCGACAGCCTCGGTGTGGAAGTCGCCGCCATCAAGGCCGTGGTCGACATTGAGGCCGGCCGTGCTCACGAGGGCTTTGCGGCGCCCGGAAAGCCGCTGATAAATTTCGACCTGACAATGTTTCGCCGATTCGCCTCGCGCCGCGGAGTGAATCTGGCAAAATACAGCAAATCGCATCCCGTGGTGTTCAGTTCGCACCGCGGGTCGCAGACCCGTGCGCGTCACCGTCTGGAAGCAGCACGCAGCATCAACCCTCATGCCGCCATCGAGGGTACATTCTGGGGCATGTTTCAGATAGGCGGTTTCAACTGGAAAAAGTGTGGTGCATCCAGCCTCGAAGAATTTGAGATGAGGATGAGCCGCTCCGAGCGCGACCAGCTCGACATGTTTGCCTCATTTATCAAAAACGCCGGACTGCTCCCGGCTCTCAAAGCCAAAAACTGGGCTCAGTTTGCTCGCGGATACAACGGCCCCTCCTATGCCAAGCGGGGCTATCACACCCGTATGGCCGCAGCCTATGCCCGACACAGTAAGAGTGTGTCTAATAAATAACCTACACATGAAATATTTTTTCTCGGCCGGCGAGGCCTCCGGCGATATCCACGCCGCCAGCGTGATTAGAGAGCTGAAACGCATCGACCCCCAGGCTGAGATTAGATTTCTCGGAGGCGACGAGATGGCTCGTGCCGCCGGGACAGAACCGCTCATACATTACCGCCGCATGGCCTACATGGGCTTTATCGACGTGGCTCGCCATCTGCCCGAGGTGTTGGGCAATCTGGCGGTGGCGCGAAAGGCCATCAAGGAGTGGCGTCCCGACCGTGTGGTGCTTGTGGACTATCCCAGCTTCAATCTCAAGCTGGCCGACTATGCCCGCTCGCTGGGTCTCAAGGTTGACTATTACATAGCCCCCAAGCTCTGGGCCTGGAAGGAATATCGTCTGAAGAAACTCCGCAGAGTCACCGACAGGGTGCTCTCTATCCTCCCCTTTGAGCCCGAATGGTTTGCCGAAAGGGGCATGAAGGTGGAATATGTAGGAAATCCGTCGGTCGAGGAGGTGGATCTGGCTCTGCAGAATATGGAAAGTGCCGAGGAATTTCGCCACCACCACGGCCTTGATGAGCGCCCCATACTGGCATTGGTGCCCGGAAGCCGCCGCGGAGAGATAATGAAAAATCTTCCCGTCATGGACGCTGTGGCCCGGCGCCACCCCGACTTTCAGGCTGTGATAGCCGGAGCACCCTCGATAGATAAGGAACTGTATGCTCAGCATTCATCGTTCCCGGTGGTCGAGTCCACGACTCTGCAGCTCATGGCCCACTCATGGGCAGCGCTTGTCACCTCGGGAACCGCCTCGCTGGAGAGCTCACTGGCCGGCACGCCGCAGGTGGTGTGCTATAGAGCCGTGGGGTGGAAGTGGGCCGCCGATATCTTCACCCATATCCTGAAGATACCCTATGTCTCGCTCCCAAATCTGATAGCCGGACCCATCGACCGCGCCACACGCACAGCCGTAAACAAAGAAGCGGCCCGCACAGGGGTGAGAGGGTGTGTGGTGCCCGAAATGCTGGTGCACAACTGCACGCCCGACGCCGTCGACCGCCAGCTCTCACCACTCCTGGCTGATACTCCAGAGCGGCGCGCACAGCTCGAAGGCTACCGACTGATACGCTCTCGGCTCCACACCTCACGCCCGGCAGCCCAGACCGTGGCCGAACGCTTGGCCCGGTAGTTTGTTGTAATAGTATGGACGAGTTAAGACATCAAAAAGTGGTGCGCTACATCACCCCGCTGCGCGAGGGTGGGTCGCTCCCTGCCCTGGCCGAAGCCGACGACGGATTTAAATATGTGGTGAAATTCCGTGGTGCAGGTCATGGCACCAAGGCTCTCATAGCCGAGCTGATCGGAGCGCTCACGGCCCGACAGCTGGGGCTGAGAGTGCCCGAGCCAGTGTTTCTGGACGTAGATCAGCGCTTCGGCATCACCGAGCCCGACCCCGAGATTCAGGATCTGCTCAAAGGGAGCCAGGGGCTGAATATGGGGCTTCACTTCCTGGGAGGAGCCCTCACGCTCGACCCTTATGCCAACCCTGTGGACAGCGCCACAGCCTCCGACATAGTGTGGCTCGACGCATTCCTGACCAACGTAGACCGCACCCCGCGCAACACTAATATGCTGGTGTGGCACGGATCGGAAACCTGGCTGATAGACCACGGCGCGGCCCTTTATTTCCATCACTCATGGTCTGATCCCGCCAAAGCCGCCCTTACGCCATTTCCATATATCAAGGATCATGCCCTGCTGCGCAAAGCCTCCGATCTTGAAGGGGCTGACCGCCGAGCTCATGGCCGCCTCTCGCCCGAATTTTTCGCCCGTGTCGTGGCCATGATTCCAGACTCCTGGCTGGAATGGCCCGGAGCACCCGGCACCCCCGACCAGCTCAGGGAAGAGTATCGGCGATTTCTCACCACCCGATTTGAAAATTCAGAAATCTTCTTACGCCAAGCCATCGATGCACGACGAACACTTATATGAATATGCCGTATTGCGCTATGTCCCCAGGGCTGAGCGCGAAGAGTTTGTAAACATCGGTCTGGCCATGATGTGCAAGCGCCTCAAATGGCTGCGCCTGGAAGTGAGGCTCGATCCGCGTCGCCTCGACGCCCTCGGGAGCACCCCGGGCATCGAGGCACTCAGCCGTCAGCTCAAGGCATTCCAGGATATAGCCGCCGGTGTCCCCGAGGCCGGCCCGATAGCCGAGTGCCCCGTGGAGGAGCGCTTCAGATGGCTCACAGCTGAAAAAAGCGCCTGCATACGCACCTCGCCCGTCCACCCGGGGCTCACCACCGACCTCGACAACACCTTCCGCCATATATTTGCCGAGCAGGTCGAGTAGCTGCTTGCATATGTCGAGGATTTTTCGTAACTTTGTATGTTATGCAAGAAAACAGGACAGAAGTACAGAATTACGAACAGAATATAATTGTAAAGGGAGCGAGGGTAAACAACCTCAAGGGAATTGACGTTGAGATACCCCGCGGAAAGCTTGTGGTGATAACCGGCGTGAGTGGGTC
Organism: Muribaculaceae bacterium; assembly: GCA_023664185.1. GTDB lineage: Bacteria > Bacteroidota > Bacteroidia > Bacteroidales > Muribaculaceae > Duncaniella. The sequence goes on along the minus strand of JAMPGA010000001.1, from coordinate 136,516 downwards.
GGGCAAATCGTCGCTGGCATTCGATACCCTCTATGCCGAGGGGCAGCGCCGCTACGTGGAGAGCCTCAGCAGCTATGCACGCCAGTTCATGGGCAAGATGCCCAAACCCGAGTGCGACCTTATCACCGGTCTTCCCCCGGCCATAGCCATAGAGCAAAAAGTAAACACCCGTAACCCCCGAAGCACCGTAGGCACTTCGACCGAGATCTACGACTATCTCCGTCTGCTCTTCGGGCGTGTGGGCCACACATATTCCCCCATCAGTGGCGACGAGGTCAGAAAGCACACCGTCGACGATGTAGTGGCTGCTGCCAAAAGTCGACCGGAAGGTACACGCATGGCAGTTACAGCCCCTATCATTCTCCCCGAAGGACGCTCGCTTGAAACTCAGCTTGACGTCTATCTCAAGGCCGGATATGCCCGCCTCATGGATGCCGACAATAACTTTGTGACCATTGAGGACCTTCTGGCCATGGTGAGGGAGAACCCCGGCCAATATGATGCATCGTCATATCATCTGGTGGTCGATCGTCTCGCGGTGGTCCACAGTGGCGATGAGCTTAGCCGTCTGGCCGACTCGGCCGAAACAGCTTTCTTCGAAGGTCGCGACAGACTCCACCTGGTGTTCTGGCCTGCCGAAGGAGAGACCGAGACACTGGAGTTCTCAAAAATCTTCGAGGCCGACGGCATGAAGTTTGAGGAGCCATCCGACATGATGTTCAACTTCAACAATCCCGTCGGAGCCTGCCCCAAGTGTGAGGGTTTCGGCCGGGTGCTGGGTATAGACGAGCGTTTAGTGGTGCCCGACACATCACTGTCCATTTACGATGATGCCATAGCCTGCTGGCGAGGCGAGAAAATGAGCGAATGGAAACGCGTGTTTATCCAGGATTCGCGGCAATACAACTTCCCCATCCACAAGCCTTACGCCGACCTTACCGACGAGGAGCGCCATCTGATATGGCACGGTCCCCGTCGACCCGGACGCACCTCCTACGGCGAGTTCCCCTCGATCGACAATTTCTTCCGCATGGTGGAGGAGAATCTCTATAAAATACAATACCGTGTGATGCGTGCACGCTATCAGGGCAAGACCACGTGTCCGCTCTGCGGCGGCTCCAGGCTCAAACCCGAGGCCGGATATGTAAAGGTGGGAGGCCGCACCATCGGTGAGCTCGTAAAGATGCCAGTGAGCCGCCTGGCCGAGTTCTTCAACACCCTCGAGCTCCCCGCCCGTGACGCCGAGATAGCCCGCCGTCTGCTCCCCGAGATACGCAACCGCATAGGCTATCTGGTGGAGGTGGGGCTGGGATATCTCACCCTCGACCGCCTCAGCAACAGCCTCTCGGGCGGAGAGAGCCAGCGCATCAACCTGGCCACATCGCTGGGCAGCAGCCTGGTGGGCTCGCTCTATATACTTGACGAGCCTTCCATAGGCTTGCATTCGCGCGACACCGACCGCCTCATTTCGGTGCTCAAAAAGCTGCGCGACCTTGGCAACACTGTCGTAGTGGTGGAGCACGACGAGGAGATAATGCGTGCCGCCGACTATCTTATAGACGTTGGCCCCGATGCCGGACGCCTGGGAGGCGAGATAATCTTTCAGGGCGATCCTGCCGACATCACGACCCTGACCTCGGCGCCCGGTGCCACTACCAGCTACACAGCCCGCTATCTCTCTGGCGGCCTGCATATATCTGTGCCCACACAGCGCCGCAAATGGCGCGATTCCATCAAGGTGGTCGGTGCCCGCGAGCACAACCTCAAGGATATCGACGTCACCTTCCCACTGGGTGTTATGACTGTGGTGACCGGTGTGAGCGGCTCGGGCAAATCAACCCTGGTGCGCGATATCTTCTACCGAGCCGTGAACCGGGCGATAGGCAATCCGGGCGATGCTCCGGCCTTCCACCGCGACCTCACCGGCGATATCAAGCGTGTGAAGGGGATACAGTTTGTCGACCAAAACCCCATAGGCAAGTCGACACGCTCCAACCCCGCCACATATCTTAAAGCCTTCGACGAGATACGCAAGCTCTACGCCTCCACCCAGGCAGCCCGGCAGATGGGTTTCACGGCAGCACACTTCTCGTTCAACTCCGATGGCGGCCGCTGCGAGGCCTGCAAAGGTGAGGGCTCAATCACCATCGAGATGCAGTTTATGGCCGATATCACCATCCCCTGCGAGGAGTGTCACGGCAAGCGATACAAGAAGGAGATTCTCGACATCGAGTATCGTGGCAAAAACATATACGACATCCTGGAGATGACCGTCGACGAAGCCATCGAGTTTTTCGGCACCGACAGCGACACCCAGACCAAGCGCATAGTGAAACGCCTCAAGCCGCTCCAGGATGTGGGGCTGGGTTATATAAAGATAGGTCAGAACTCATCGTCGCTGTCCGGTGGCGAGAATCAGAGGGTGAAGCTGGCATCGTTTTTTGCCGACGAGAGCAACGAGCCGCAGATCTACATCTTCGACGAGCCTACCACCGGCCTCCACTTCAACGATATAGCCACACTGCTCAAATCGTTTGACCGCCTCATATCCATGGGCCACACCGTGCTGATAATTGAACACAACATGGATGTGATAAAGTGTGCCGACCATGTGATAGACATCGGCCCGGAAGGAGGCGATGCCGGCGGAAGCGTGGTGTGCACCGGCACCCCCGAGCAGATAGCTGCCTGCCCAGAGTCGTATACCGGCCGATTCCTGAAGGATAAACTCAACCAGTAAACACAAAAATCAACGATACAGATACATCATGCCAAAGATAGGAGACAGGGTCCGCTTCCTCAACAGTGTCGGGGGCGGCATCATTAAGAAAATAGAGGGCAATATTGCATATGTTGACGACGATGGCTTCGAGACCCCCACGCTGCTCAGAGAGTGTGTGGTGGTGGCTGAGGCTGCCGAGACCGTGCGCAAAGTGGCCGCCACTCAGGAGGCCGTGAGCGCCGCCCCTCCCATGACTCCCGAGGCTGCACGCTCCACCCCTCTGCCCCAGGAGACCCCCGAGGGCGAGAAGCTCAATCTCGTACTGGCCTACGAGCCTGCCGACTCCCGCAAGCTCAACACTACCACGTTTGACACTTATCTGGTCAACGACTCCAACTACTACCTCTACTTCACCTATATGACCCGCGGAGACTCAGACACCGGCTGGATCACCCGCTATGCCGGTGTGGTGGAGCCGAACATACAGGTGTTTCTCGAGGAGATCGAAGGTACTGATCTCCCCTCCATGGATCGTGTGGCCATACAGGCCATAGCCTTCAAGATGGAGCGCGAGTTCAAGCTCAAGTCACCCGTGGCTGTGGATATGGCTCTTGACACCACAAAGTTTTTCAAGCTGCACTGTTTCCGCCAGTCGCCTTACTTCGACAAGGATGTCATAGCCATCGAGATAGTGAGAGACGATGTGGTGCGCTCGCGCCAGGTGATCGACTCGAGCCGACTCGAAGAGGGGATCAAGGCAAAGAAGGCCATCGAACGTCAGGCCAAACGCCCCGTCACCAAGCGTCAGCACCAGCAGCGCAAGGGTGAGATAATAGAGGTGGATCTGCACGTGGGCGAGCTGCTCGACACCACCGCCGGACTCTCACCCGCCGATATACTGAATCTGCAGATCGATGAATTTCGCAAGGTGATGGATGCCAACCTGCGCAACAAGGGGCAGAAAATCGTGTTCATACACGGCAAGGGGGAAGGCGTGCTGCGCAATGCGCTCATGAAAGAGCTCAACCACCGCTACAAGGGACACCAGGTGCAGGATGCATCGTTTCGCGAATATGGCTTCGGAGCCACACAGGTGACGATATGATACTCTGGTTTTCAGGCACGGGCAACTCGGCCGACGTGGCCTCGCGTCTGGCCTCACTCACTGCTGACCGCACCGTGCGTCTCTCCCCCTCACTCACCGACATCACCCTCGATCCCGCCGAGAAGAGGGTGGTGTGGGTCTTCCCGGTCCACTCCTGGGGTGTGCCTCCGTTTGTGAGACAGCGCATAGAGCTGATTCGGTTTCACGGTCCCGTGGTGACGCACCATATGGTGGCTACGTGTGGCGACGATGCCGGCATGACCGACCGTATGTGGCGCGCCGACATGCACCGCGCCGGCCACCAAACCGGAGCAGCCTTCACCGTGATCATGCCCAATACATATGTGGCCATGAAGGGCTTCGACGTCGACGCGCCCGACCTGGCTGCACGCAAGCTGGCTGAGTCAAAAGAGGCTGTGGAGAGTATAGCATCGCAGCTCCCGGCCATTGAGAGCCGCGGTGAGCAGTATACCCAGGTGATAAGGGGCGCATTTCCCCGCCTCAAAACATCGGTGATATATCCATGGTTCATGCGCTATGCCATCCGGCCCTCCAAGTTCAAGGTGGCCGACGTGTGTGTGGAGTGTGGCCGCTGTGAGCGCATCTGTCCCACCGCCAACATATGTCGCCCCGATGGGCGCCCGGCGTGGGGAGAGGCTTGCACCGGTTGCCTGGCATGCTATCATATTTGCCCCGCCAATGCCATCTCCTATGGCTCGGCCACAAAGGGGAAAGGACACTATGTGAATCCCGCCGTCAACTCACAGTGAAAGCCCCGATGCGTGTGGTATAGTCGGGCGATTTCATGGCCCGGCGGATGGCGTTGACAAACTTTACACACTTCCCGTCGGCACCGCGGTCGCGATACTGCTGTGCGCAGAGCACCACAGTGTCGGCCCCGAGGCGCGAGTTGATGGTGTCGATGGCGGTCGACACCGTCTGCAGCCGTTTGCTGCGCACAGGGTCGTAGGAAAACAGATCGGGCTGCACGGCATGTGCCGACGAGATGCCCGACACCATCACCCCGGCCCGCTTGTAATATATGCCCTTGCGAAACACCCCATCCAGTATCTTCACAGCCGTGTCGACAATCTCCGGTGTGGTGCTGGTTGAGGTGGCGAAGGTGTGGAAGGCGCTATTGTCATACTGCTCCAGGTCGTCGCGGAAATGATTTGACTGAACAAATACCGAGACGATGGCACAGACTGACTGCTGGCGCCGCAGTTTCAGGGCGCAGCGGGCGGCATAGTTGGCCACATGTCCGCGCAGGTCGCCCAGGTCGGTGATCATGCGTGGAAAGCTGCGGCTTGTCACTATGGTCTGCTTGGCCACGGCATCCAGGCCATCCACCGAAATCAGATCCTCGCCCTGCAGCTCGGCCCAGGTGCGCTCGCCGGTGACGTGGAAACGCGCCCTCACCCATTCGCGCGACTGGCGCGTGAAGTCGTAGGCCGTGTGTATGCCCCAGTACTCCAGTGTGCGCGAGATGCGCCTCCCTATGCCCCAGACATCCCCCACCGGGAAGAGTCGGAGGGCCTTTTCGCGCTGCTCCGGGGTGGCTATGAGGCAACATTTGTTGTAGCCTGGATACTTTTTTGCAAACTTGCTGGCCACCTTGGCCAGAGTCTTCGACGGGGCTATCCCCAGGCTCACAGGCATACCGGTGTCATGCTGCACCTTGCGGCACAGGTTTTCGCCCCACAGTTTCATATCCACGCCATCCATGCCCGAGAGGTCGAGGAAAGCCTCGTCGATGGAATACTGCACCACATCGGGAGCCTCCTGGCGCAATATCGACATGATGCGCGCCGACATGTCGCCATACAGCGAATAGTTCGACGAGAAGGCCACTATCCCGGCGTCGGGATACTGCTCGAGCATCTGGAAGTAGGGGAGACCCTCCCTCACACCCATCTCCTTGGCTTCGCGCGAGCGTGCCACCACGCATCCGTCGTTGTTGCTGAGCACCACCACCGGACGCCCGGCAAGATCGGGGCGGAACACACGCTCGCACGAGCAGAAAAAATTGTCGCAATCTATCAGTCCTACCATAGCTCCGAGCCCAGGCGACGCCGACGGTTGGGTTTGATGGTGTAGATCACCACACCCCACACCATAAAATCGGTGTCGCGCGTGATTTCGATGGGTTTATAACTGTGGTTGGAGGGCATCAGCATCACACGCCCACCCGAAAGTATGCGCAGGCGCTTCAGTGTAAACTCGCCGTCGACACAGCACACGGCCAGGTCGCCGTGTTCGGGCTCCACCGATTTGTCGATAATCAGAATATCGTCTTCCGTAATCCCCTCCTCTGCCATAGAGTCGCCCACGACACGGGCGTAAAACGTTGATGCCGGGTGCTCTATGAGCTCGCGGTTCAGATCGATGGTCTGCGATATATAGTCCTGTGCAGGACTCGGAAACCCGGCCCTCACACCGGCGTCGGCATAAAGGAGCGGAAGCTCGGTAGAGGTATCGGGATACAGTATTTGCAATAGCGGTGACATGAGGATAAAAGCTTTCTGAGCCGTGAAATTATCACCACTCCCGTGCAACAATCCCGCCCCCGAGAATTAAAAATTATAAAAACTTGGGAGAAGAATAACAACGAAAGACCCCCCCTGCAGGAGCCACTATACATCTCATATATATTAATGTGTATAATGTTAAATAATGTAAAACTATGCCAACTTTCTTGTTAATATGGGCTGATTTTGGTAATTTTGCGCCCGAAATTTCTCATACAAAACACAATCAATGGCAACAAAAATCAGACTGCAACGTCATGGTCGCAAGAACTATGCGTTCTATCCAATTGTAATCGCCGATAGCAGGGCACCACGAGATGGTAGATTTATTGAAAGGATAGGTTCCTATAATCCGAACACTAATCCTGCTACAGTAACACTCAATTTCGAGCGTGCTTTGTATTGGGTAAACTGTGGTGCACAGCCCACCGACACCGTGCGCACTATCCTCTCAAACGAAGGCGTACTCCTCATGAAGCATCTCCAGGGAGGTGTGAAGAAGGGCGCATTCGACGAGGCTGAGGCTCAGCGTCGCTTCGACGCCTGGAAGGCCGGCAAGCAGAAAGCTGCCGACGCATTCCTCGCTTCAGAGGCCACCAAGAAGGAGACTGCCGCCAAGGCTCGTCTCGAGGCCGAGCAGGCTCAGAACAAGGCTAAAGCTGAGGCTGTAGCCAAGAAAAAAGCCGAGGCTGCCGCTGCTGCCGCCGAGGCTGAAGCAGCTGCCAACGCTGAGGCACCCGCTGCTGAAGAGCCCGCTGCAGAGTAATCAATCCCTCTGCTGTACGGCACTTGAATTCCGATTAATCTCCACGGGGGTAGCCCTCAAAGGCCATCCCCGTGGTTTTTGTTATAATTAGCTATGATTGAATATCTTAAAGGCCCGCTCTCCGAGGTCACGCCCACATATGTGGTGGTGGAGACAGCCGGTGGGGTGGGATATATGGCCCTGATATCGCTCAACACATTCACGTCGCTCCAGGATATGAAGGGCGCTGTTAAGATCCTGGTCCACGAGGTGATACGCGAGGACGCATGGACCCTATACGGATTTCTCGATGCTTCGGAGCGCGAGCTCTTCCGACTGCTCATAGGGGTTTCGGGTGTAGGTCCGGGCACCGCCATGCTTATACTCTCATCGATAACACCCGCCGATCTGCAAGCCACCATCACCTCGGGCGACCACACAAGGCTCAAGGCTGTGAAAGGTATAGGCGCCAAGACGGCACAAAGGATAATTGTTGACCTTAAGGATAAAATAAAACCCTCCGACGACACGTTATTAAGTCAGCCATCTGTTCTCGCAGCCACTTCGGCTGTGCAGGAAGAGGCTCTTGCCGCCATGGTTGCTCTCGGATTTCCACGACCGCAGTCGCAGAAAGTGTTGCGCCGCATATTCGACGCCACCCCCGACATCAAGGTCGAGGCAGCCATCAAGCAGGCCCTCAGCATGATGTGACTACCTCTTTCTCCCGATTATCCAATCACGCACTCTGAAACACAGATCCGACATAATAGCCCGTCTTTTGCTGTCAGGCCTCTTAGCGGTGGTCGTGGCGGCCGGAGTGCGTGTGTACGCGCAGTTTATTTCGAGCGAGTTCACTCCGCCGCCCCCTGTGCTCACTGCTCCGGTGCAGCCGCTCAACGCCGCCGACTCCATAATGATGCCTTTCCCGGTGCAGCAGGTGATACCGCAGACCTACGAGGATCTGATGGAGCGCGAGTTTGCCGCTGACCTCTCCACGCCCTCAAACATCACCACCACAGCCCAGTATGACCCCGATCTGGGCATGTATGTGGTGCGTACGCAGCTGGGCGAGACCGACATTGTCACCCCATTCTACATTTCGCCCGAGCAGTATAACGCATGGCAGAACCGCCAGGCCATGACCGACTACTTCCGCATGCGCAACTCCGAGGCTCTCACCACCCCCGACAAGGAGCCCTTCAACATTCTCGACATGAACTTTGCCCTGGGGCCGCTGGAGAAGATATTCGGCCCGGGTGGCGTGGGGCTGCGCACTCAGGGCACCGTGACCCTCTCGATGGGTATAAAGTCGAACAAGACCGACAATCCCGCCCTGGCGCTCAACTCGCGCAGAAAGACATACTTCGACTTCGATCAGAAGATTCAGGCCACTGTCCAGGCCACAGTGGGCGACCGTATGAAGTTTAATATGACCTACAATACGGACGCTACCTTCGACTTTGACTCTAAAAACCTCAAGCTGGCCTACGAGGGGAAAGAGGACGATATCGTCAAGTCCATCGAGGCCGGCAACGTATCCATGACTACCGGCTCCACCCTCATCAGGGGAAGCACGGCTCTGTTTGGTATAAAGTCAAAACTCCAGTTTGGCAAGCTTACAGCCACGGCGCTGGTGTCGCAGCAAAACTCGCAGTCGACTTCCGTTAACTCGAAGGGAGGTGCACAGACCACCGACTTCAGCGTGCGTGCCGACGAGTATGACCAGAATCGTCACTTCTTCCTGGCACACTATTTTCGCGACAACTACGACACTTTTGCCTCAAAGCTCCCCTTCGTATCGTCAGGCATAAAGATAACACGTATAGAGGTGTGGGTCACCAACAAGAACTCGCGCTTCGATCAGAGCCGCAACTTTGTGGGATTCATGGATCTTGGTGAAGACTCGCATCTGGCCAATACCTTCTGGCAGCCCAATGCTTCGCTCCCCATCCCCACCAACTCGTCTAACAATCTTCTCTCCGTAATCAAGACAGACTATCCCGGAGCCCGCAACATCAACACCGTCACACAGGTACTCTCGCCACTGGCCGCCTATGGCATAGAGGGTGGCAAGGACTATGAGAAGGTGGAATCAGCCCGTCTGCTCACATCCTCGGAATATACCCTCAACTCCACCCTGGGCTACATCTCGCTGAAGAGCGCACTGAGCGCCGACGAGGTGCTGGCCGTGGCATATGAGTATACCTACAATGGCAAGGTCTATCAGGTGGGTGAGTTCTCGGCCGACATCACATCGACCGAGCAATCGCTATATCTGAAGATGCTCAAGTCGACCACCGTGGACACCCACCTGCCCATGTGGGACCTGATGATGAAAAACGTCTACTCGCTCGGAGCATATCAGGTGCAGAAACAGAACTTCCGCCTCAACATCAAATATCTGAGCGACACCACCGGCACTGAGATCAACTATCTGCCGGTGCCCTCCATCTCAAACCAGCCGCTGCTCCAGGTGATGAACCTCGACCGCATCGACACCAACGAAAACTCAAACCCCGACGGATTCTTCGACTTTATCGAGGGCTATACCATCCTATCGTCGCAGGGCAAGGTGATATTCCCGGTGGTTGAGCCGTTTGGCGAGCACCTGGCCAAGAAGATCGGCAACCCCGAACTGGCACGCCAGTATGTGTATCAGGAGCTCTACGACTCCACCATAGTGGTGGCGCGCCAGTTTGCCGAGAAAAACAAGTTTACCCTGGCCGGCAAGTATCAGGCATCGTCGGGCTCGCAGATCAGGCTCAACGCCATGAACGTGCCCCGCGGCTCGGTGATCGTCACAGCCGGCGGCGTCACCCTCACCGAAAACTCCGACTATACCGTAGACTATGCCATGGGCATTGTCACCATCACCAACCAGAGCATCATAGACTCGGGTCAGAGCATCTCGGTGACACTCGAAAACCAGTCGCTCTTCTCAACCCAGCGCAAAACCCTCCTTGGCCTCGACCTCAACTACAAGTTTAACAAAGACTTCAACGTCGGAGCCACCATAATGCACTTCTCCGAGAAGTCGCTTACCGAAAAAGTAAACATTGGCGACGAGGTGGTCAACAATACTATCTGGGGACTCAACACACAGTATAATACCCGCTTCATGTGGCTCACCAATCTGCTGGGCAAGATACCCACAGTTAACGCCACACAGCCCTCCACGCTCAGCGTGCAGGCCGAGTTTGCCCAGCTCATACCCCATGCCCAGAAGTCGGGCTCAAACAAAGGCTCGAGCTATATCGACGACTTTGAGTCGACACAGGTGGGCATAGACCTGCGCTCCCCCTACTCATGGTTCCTGGCCTCCACGCCTTACGATCCCTCGGCCGATGCCCTCTTCCCTGAGGCGGCTCTTTCAAACGATGTGGCCTATGGCAAAAACCGCGCCCTGCTCAACTGGTATTTCATAGACCGTATGTTCACCGCCCGCAACTCTTCCATGTGTCCGGGCTACATCAAGGCCGACCCCAAGCAGATGAACAACCCCTACATCCGCGAGGTGACGTCGCGCGAGATTTTCCCCGGCCGCCAGCTGGCCTACGGAGAGTCAAACACCATACAGACACTCAACCTCTCGTTCTATCCCACCGAGCGCGGCCCCTACAACCTCGATGCCACCGACATTGACGACCGCGGCAACCTGCTCAATCCCGAGCGCCGCTGGGGCGGTATTATGCGCAAGATGGACAATACGAATTTCGAGACCTCAAACATCGAGTACATACAGTTCTGGATGCTCTCGCCCTTCCTTGATCCCGACGCCGACAATCTCGACGGAGGCGACCTGTATCTCAACTTCGGCGAAGTGAGCGAGGATATTCTCAAGGATGGCCTGAAATCGTATGAGAACGGTATTCCCGTCGACGGCAATGAGCAGTATATGGACAGCACAGTCTGGGGACGAGTGTCGCGCCAGAACTCACTCACCTATGCCTTCGACAACGGCACCACTTCGCGCCCCATACAGGACGTGGGTCTCGACGGTCTGCGCAACGACGATGAGTTTACCTTTTCGTCATACACCCGCTATCTCGATGGTCTGCGCGCCAAGCTTGCCCCCGATGCCCTGGCCGAAATGATGGAAGATGCCTTCTCTCCCTTCAACGACCCTGCCGGCGACAACTATCACTTCTTCCGCGGATATGACTATGACGAGCAGCGCCTGGGTGTGCTGGAGCGCTACAAGCGCTACAACGGCGTGGAGGGCAACTCACTCTCCCCCGACGATGCCCCCGACCCGCTCTATCAGTCGTCGCGCTCGCTCCCCGACGTGGAGGATATCAACCAGGACAATACCCTCAACGAGTATGAGCGCTATTTCCAGTATAAGGTATCCATCCGCCCCCAGGACCTTGAGGTGGGCAAAAACTATATCACCGACAAGCAGGTGAGCATCGTGGCCAACCACGACGGCTCTACACAGGAGGTGGTGTGGTATCAGTTCAAGATACCCTTGAGCGACTATCAGAAGGTGGTGGGCAATATCACCGACTTCTCCACCATACGTTTTGCGCGTATGTTCATGACCGGCTTCCGCTCACCCACCCATCTGCGCTTTGCCACTCTCGAGCTGGTGAAGGGTGAATGGCGTTCCTACGATTTCAACCTCAACACCCGTGGCGACTCTCCCGCCGAGGGGCAGCTCGACATATCGGTGGTAAACATCGAGGAGAATGCCGACCGAGAGCCCGTAAACTATGTGCTCCCTCCGGGTGTGACACGTATACAAGACCCCGGCCAGAGCCAGATACTGCAGCTCAACGAGCAGTCGATGGCCCTAAAGGTTGTTGGCCTCCAGGCCGGCGACGCCCGCGCTGTATATCGTAATACGCTGCTCGACCTGCGCAACTACAAGCGCATGCAGATGTGGGTGCACGCTGAAAAGCTCATAGAAGATATGACCAACCTGCGCTCCGGCGAGCTGTCGGTGTTTGTGCGCATGGGCTCGGACGTCAAGAGCAACTACTACGAGTATGAGGTGCCCCTCGATCTGACACCTCCCGGCCACTACACCGATGCCGCATCCGACCGCTGGGAAGTATGGCCGCGCAACAACTATCTGGATTTCGATCTACAGACTCTGGTGAATCTGAAGAAAGAGCGCAACAAGGCTCGCAACGAGCAGCAGCCTGGCGTGGGATTTGCCGTGGCCTACACCAGCCGCGACCCCGCCAACGAGCGCAACCGCATCAGCGTGATGGGCAACCCTTCGCTCTCTGATGTGAGGGTGATTATGGTGGGTATACGCAACAACTCACCCGTGGCCAAGGACGGTATCGTATGGCTCAACGAGCTCAAGGTGACCGACTTCAACAATTCGGGAGGCTGGGCTGCCCGCGGCACTGTGAATCTCGGCGTCTCAGACATTGCCACCCTCAACTTCGGCGCCCATGTGGAGACCGCCGGATTCGGCTCGGTGGATCAGGCTCTCAATGCCCGCCGCATGGACGATTATGAGCAGTATAACTTTGCCATGCAGGTCGACGCCGGCCGTTTCCTCCCCGAGAAGGCCAAGCTCCGCGCTCCCATCTACTATTCGGTGACACGCGAGAAGATCACCCCGCTCTATAACCCTCTTGACCAGGATGTGAAGCTCAAGGATGCCCTGGACGATTGTGTGAACCAGCACCAGCGCGACTCCATCGAGGCCTTTGCCGTGGAGCGCTCTACGGTGAAGAGTTTCTCCATCTCGGGCCTGAAGTTTGACGTGAAGTCGAAGAACCCCATGCCCTGGGATCCGGCCAACTTCACATTCAACTTCTCGTTTAACAAGCAGTCGCACTCCGACCCCACCACCGAGTATGAGAACACCAACGACTACCGCGGCTCACTGCAGTATACCTATACCCCCTATGTGAAGGGTTGGAAGCCGTTTGCATTCATCAACTCGAAAAACCGCAATCTGAAGTTTTTGAAGGAGTGGGAGTTCAACTACCTGCCCACCACCATATCCTTCCTCACCACCATATCCCGATACTACTACGAGCTGCAGACCCGCTCGGAGACCGACGTCGACTTCCAACTGCCTGTATCGGTGAGCAAGAACTTCATTTGGGATCGCCAGTTTGCCCTGACATGGAATCTCACCAAATCGCTTTCGCTGAATTTCAACTCCAACACCTCGGCACGCATCGAGGAGACCATGGGAGCGGTAAATCGCAAGCTCTTCCCCGACAAATATAAGGAGTGGAAGGATACAGTGATACAGAGCCTCCTCTCCATGGGCACACCCTGGAGCTACAACCAGTCGTTTGTGGCATCCTACCGCGCGCCGTTCAACCGCATCCCCGCGCTCGACTGGCTCACGGCCAATGCCAGCTACAACTCCACCTACCGTTGGGACCGCGGTTCGGAGGTCGATGGTGTGTCGATGGGCAATTCCATTGCTAACCAGGCTGCGTTCAGCACCGACGGGCGCATGAACTTCGAGACACTCTACAACAAGTTTAAGTTTACAAAAGACATAAACACCCGCTTTGCCGCGCGCAAGGGTCCCGTCAACAAGCCGAAGCCCAAGAAGTTTGAGCGCACCTACACGCTGCTGCCCGACACCTCGCTGACCGTGGCCCACAACCTGCGCAACTCCAAGGTGAAGGTCACAGCTGTCGACGACAAGGGCGCACCCTTTGCGATAAAGCACCGTGTGGTAGACCCCAACACAATTGAGATTCTTACACGCGGCACCAACAATGTCAGGCTCACTGTCCAAGAGGTGCTCAACGACAAGCCCTCGTTCTGGCATGAGGTGCGCGACTACAGTGTGCGCTTTGCCATGTCGCCCAGGGCTCTTGCCGTGCGCTATCGCAACACCCGCTCCATGTCGCTGCCACTGTTCCGTCCCGAGATAGGCAATATCTTTGGTCAGACCCACAGCGCGGGCCCAATGGCTCCCGGTCTGGACTTCGCATTTGGTTTTGCCGGCGATGACTATATCGACAAGGCACTCTCGCGCGGATGGCTCATCACCGACGACGGTCAGACCTCGCCGGCTAATCTGGCACGCACCAACGAACTCAATTTCGAGCTGACTCTCGAGCCGCTCAAGGGGCTCAAGGTGGTGCTCACCACAAACCGCACCGAAAACCGCACCCGCTCCGTGCAGTTCATGTATGACAACATGCCCACCTCGCTGGCCGGATCATACACCAAGACCCACGTGGCTCTGAAGACGGCTCTGCGCCACTTCAAGGCCGACGATGGTTATCACTCCGACGCCTTCGACAACTTCTTGAGCAATATCCCCGTGATAGCCCAGCGCGTCGAAGCCCGTTACCGTGGTCTGGACTACCCCATGGGTGGATTCATGGAGGGCAACATCCATGCCGGAAATCCCTTCAACCCCGAAGTGGGAGGTGTGTCGCGCACATCGTCAGACGTGCTCATCCCGGCCTTCATAGCAGCCTACAGTGGCACCGACCCCAACAAGCAGTATCTCAATCCGTTCCCCTCGTTTGCCGCAGCTCTGCCCAACTGGCGTGTCACCTACGACGGCCTCATCTATCTGGGCAGCATGCGCGATATATTCAAGAGCTTCACCCTGAGCCATGTGTATCAGTGCACCTATAGCGTGGGCTCCTACTCATCCTTCCTCAACTGGATGGAGGCTTCCCCCGACTCCGACCTTGGCTTTACGCTCAACGAGTCGACCGGTGAGCCCATACCCTCATCGCCCTACAATATCTCGTCGGTGGCCATAACCGAGAAGTTTGCCCCTCTCATCGGTGCCTCGGCCACTCTTAAAAACGATATGACCATCTCGGCCGAATATCGCGATGCTCGCACTCTCACCCTCAACACTTCGGCCGGACAGGTAGTGGAGGCCAACCAGCGCGGATTCACCCTGGGCGTGGGCTACAAGATAACCGGTTTCAACACTGTGCTGAAGATGAAAGGCTCAGGACAAGGCATATCTAACGACCTCACCCTCAACGCCGACTTCTCGCTGGCGGAAACTCAGGCCCTGATACGCCGCATCGAGACAGCCTACACCCAGGCCACATCGGGCACACGCACTTTCAACCTCAACATGGCCGCCAACTATGTGATGTCGCGCCGTCTCACCGTGGGTCTCTTCTTCGACCATCAAATTAATACCCCCATCGTTTCCTCTACCTCATATCCCACCACCAATACCTCATTCGGCATCAACCTTAATCTCTCGTTAGCACGATGAAAAGCTTTCTTCCCGCCCTCCTTATGCTGCTGGCCTCACCGCTGGCAGCAATTCCGGCTCGGGCCGCTGTCTACAACATAGCCGACTATGGCGCTGTGTCAGACACCCTCCATCTCTCCACCGTCGCCATCCAGAGTGCCATCGACACCTGTGCAGTCCAGGGCGGAGGACGAGTGCTCATCCCTGCCGGCGACTGGAAAACCGGCTCGATTTTTCTGAAGAGCAATGTAGAACTTCACCTTGAAAACGGAGCCACTCTGTATGGCTCCACCGATATTGCCGATTATACTCCCGTAAGCACCAGCTATCGCTCTCTGCGCACACATACACCCACCATTCAGCTCATCTATGCCGACTCTGCCAGCCATATAGCCATCACCGGACAGGGTGTGATCGACGGCCGTGGCGCCGCCTTCCCTAAGCTGACTTGGGACGACGAGGGGATAACACGCCCCCACCTGCTGCGACTGATACAGTGTAGTGACATCACGGTCAGTGGCATCACTCTGCGCAATTCGGGCTGCTGGATGCAACACTATCTGGCCTGCGACCGCTTGAGTATCCGCGGCATCACTGTGTATAACCGCAACAACTACAACAACGATGCCCTCGACCTTGACGGCTGCCACGATGTGGTGGTGAGCGACCTTATAGCCGACTCCGACGACGACGGCATCACGCTCAAGTCCACATCACCCAGGCTCTGCGAGGATGTGGTCATCTCCAACTGCACTGTCTCGTCGCACTGCAATGCCATAAAGCTCGGCACCGAGACCAATGGCGGATTCCGCAACATCATCATCCGCGGTATCACCGTAAAGCCCTCGGCCGACCAGTCCACACAGTTCTTCGGCTATCCCGGAGGCATAGGCCACTCGGCCATATCGCTTGAGATAGTCGACGGTGGCACCATGAGCAACGTCGATATTGCCGACATCACCGTGCGCGGCACTCAGAGCCCCATATTCATCCGCCTGGCCAACCGTGCACGCCCCTACGCCCCCGACTGTCCCATTGACACCATTGGCTCCATTTCGGGCATACTTCTTCACGATATCCTCATCGACCAGGCCGGTCCCGGTGGCAGCTCCATCACCGGTCTGGAGGGTCATCCCGTCAAGAATGTGGAACTACGCAATATCACCATACGCCATGCCGGAGGACAGCCCGAGACGGCCGCTCCCACCGACGAGAAGGTGGCCGATTATCCCGAGTCGACCATGTGGGGCATACTCCCGGCTCAGGGCTTTTGGCTGAATCACACCAGCGGAATCACCCTCTCCAACATCCGTGTTGAGGCCGCTCAGCCAGATGCGCGTCCGGTCATCGTGGCAACAGACTCTCCCGGCCTGGTGCAGATACCCTGATGGCTATGCACGCCGTAGTCCATACACCTCTGGGGCCGCTGTATCTCACAGCTCAAGCCGGGCGTCTGAACCGCTGTGCATGGACACCGCCGGCCGACGACTCGGCTCCGACAGAGACGGACATAGATACTCTCAATGTGCTTGCCGAGGCCGAGTGCCAGCTTCAGGCATACTTTGCCGGACAGATCACCCGATTCAATCTTCCTGTCTCCCCCCAGGGCACTCCGTTTTGCCAAAGAGTGTGGCTCAAACTGCTCACCATCCCCTATGGCTCCACTGTCAGTTACTCCCGGCTTGCGGCGCTGATGGGGCTGCCAAAGGGCTCTCAGAGAGCTGTGGCACGGGCATGTTCGCTCAACCCTCTGGCTGTGATAGTGCCATGCCACAGGGTGATAAGCGCAAATGGAGAAACGGGAGGATACACCGCAGTGCCCCGCGACACCGCCCATGCCGGGTCGCATCCCAGAGGAAAAACTATAAAATCTTCACTTTTAGCTCTTGAGGCCAAGGCAGGCAATTACGGCCGTGACGGGGTGGGGGAGATGTAGGCCGGTGAGCACCGATGTCGGATGGTCGGCCGTCACTGTAAGCTCCACCCGATATGGGGCTTCTCTCAGCGAGCTTACGATTGGGGCGATCACCAGACGGTCTATCATCTCGATGGCGCGGATCTTGGCGCCGATGTCGCGCGCATGCGAGGCGGTGTCGGAACCCTCGATGTGGAGCATCACAAAATCATGATCGGCTATCCCCTGCAGCGCGGCCATCGCTTTGCCCGAATAATTGGTGTCAGGCTCCCCCGTGGCGCCCGGCACCTCTATTATTTCAAGCCCGGCATAACGGGCTATCCCCCTGACGAGATTCACAGCCGTAATCACTGCGCCGTCTATCCCTAAAGGCTTCATCTCGGGCGGAAATCCCGGACTCCAAGGCCAGACATGGTGGGTCAAAGCGAGTTTATTTACCAACATTGCCGTTTCCATCGGTGTCAAGGCTGTATATGTCGAAGATGCAACGCCTGCTGCACGCGCCAGGCAGTCTGACGCAGGCCGCCCCAGCGCCTCGTGGGCAGGAGTGCATATTATGTCAGCACTTCCACCCTCTATGGCCAGCAGATGGTGCGAACCCTGACCCTCGATGAAGCGTACACGTCTGTCGGTACACTCGCGGTTCAGCCGCTCTATGGCTTGCCGGGGCTCGTCATGGCTGAGTGGTGGAGAAATCATCCCATCATCCCCTATTTCTACAAGATTGCAGCGCATCAGCAGCTCGCCGGACTTAGGAACATATCCCGCCCCGGCCGCCTCAAACGGCGCGCGCGACTGTGCCACACGTCTAGCATCGTAGCCCAGCAGGCTCACAATAGCAACCTCGCTTCCCGGCTTCATGCCCACAGGGGTGGTGTGGAGTAGCCTCACAGCCCCACACCCGCGCAGAGCATCGAGCGCCGGCGTGCGGGCATACTGCAGAGTGGTGAGCCCGTCCAGCGACGCAACAGCCTCACCCTCCATCCCATCAGCCACAATGAGCAGTCTCTTTGTTTTCACCCCATATAATTATTTTCACCTCTCCGAGGTTCAGTCTCCGCAAATATACATATTTATAGATGAATGGCAAAATAGATGTAGAGGTTCGCGGTATGTTGAAAAATTTTATTACTTTTGTAGATTAGAATGTGCCTTACGAGGCCATTGGTGATAAACGAAACTAAAACAATCTGAATATATGAACTTTACAGTCCCCAGCAAGACTCTCCATGCATTTGCATCGTCGGTGAGCAAGGTTATCAATGCCAAAAATGCCCTGACGATTCTGAACTATTTTTTGTTTGAGATCAGGGAGTCGACCCTGACCATCACAGCCTGCGACGGCGAGAACACGCTGTGTGGCCGCATCCCCATTATGGATGTGGAGGGCGAAGGGGAGTTTTGCATCGATGCCCGCCGCGTGGTAGAGCTGCTCAGAGTGATGCCCGAGCAGGAGCTGCGCTTCAATGTCAACGATGAGACTCTCTCTATAGAGATGACACACCCCAACGGTTCATATCACTTCATGGGTCTCAACGGTGCCGAATATCCCCGCCTGGAGCATCAGCAGTCCGACCAGGATATAGTAATGGAGATGAAAGGCTCCACCATCCTGCGCGCGCTCGACACCACCGCCTTTGCCACAGGCACCGAGACCATACGCCCTCAGATGATGGGTGTGTACTGGGACATTAAGCCCGACTGCATAGTCTATGTAGCCACCGATACCCGCAAGCTGGTGAAGTTTGAGGACCGCAGCTTTGAGCCTGGTGTGACTGGCTCGTTCATCCTGCCCAACAAGTCGACCAACGTGTTCCGCTCCGTATTCTCAAAGGACGATGAGGTGAAGGTGACTCTCGTGCCTGGTCAGGGTGTGACCTTCGAGACCGATACATTCACCTTTGAGAGCCGCCTCATAAAGGGTAAATTCCCTGAATATGACCGCGTGATACCCAAGAACAACCCCTTCGACCTCACTCTCAACCGCCAGACATTCACCACCGCCGTGCGCCGTGTGAGCCTCTTTGTCGACGAAGGCCACGGGCTGATCAAATTCCGTGTCCGCCCCGACTCTCTCACCATCAAGGCTGCCGATAATGAATACAACACCTCGGGCGAAGAAACAGTAGCCGCTGAATATACCGGCGACAATGAGCTCGTGATAGGCTTCTCGTCGAGCTATCTGCTCGAGCTGGCCGGAGCCGTATGGACCGACGATATCATCTTCCGTCTGGCCGACCGCTCGCGTCCTGCCGTCATAGTGCCCTCCGAGGACAAGCCCGACACCACGCTCACCATGATCCTCATGCCCATGAACGTGACCGACTTCTGATATAACGTATCCTCACCACTTATCCCACTCACTGCAGAGCCATGCCACTGACACTGAAAAAGCCTATAGTATTCTTTGACCTTGAGACAACGGGAGTAGACATCACCCACGACCGCATCGTGGAGATATCGCTCATAAAAGTGATGCCAAACGGCGAGGAGACCGAGCGCACACGCCGTGTCAACCCCGGTATGCCTATTCCCGCGGCAGCCACGGCTGTCCACGGAATCACCGATGCCGACGTGGCCAATGAGCCCGAATTCCGCCAGATAGCCCGCTCGCTGGCCAACGAGCTCACCGGCTGCGACCTGGCCGGATTCAACTCCAACCGCTTCGATATCCCCATGCTCGACCAGGAGTTTCAGCGGGCAGGTGTAAAGTTTGACTTCTCCAAGGCCCGGTTTGTGGATGTCCAGACCATATTCCACAAAAAAGAGCAGCGCACCCTTGTGGCCGCCTACCGTTTCTATTGCGGCAAGGAGCTTGAGGATGCCCACTCGGCCAACGCCGACACTCGCGCCACCCTCGAGGTGCTCAAGGCTCAGATAGAGCGCTATCCCGACCTGCCGGCCGACATCGAGGGGCTCAGCGAATACTCGCGCCAAAACCGCAATGTCGACTTCATGGGGCGCCTCGTCTACGATGATCAGAACCGCGAGGTGGTAAACTTCGGAAAATACAAAGGCCAGCTGGCCGAGGAGGTGCTCAAGAAAGATCCCAGCTATCTTGACTGGATCATGAAGGGTGACTTTGCCCAGAACACCAAAGACTGCTTCATGCGCATAAAACTACGT
>JAMPGA010000001.1:15279-116108 GCA_023664185.1 Muribaculaceae bacterium | reverse complement strand
TCTGACAATGGTAAGGACTCTGCTCGGTGTCGAAGTAGAGGATTGTTCGCTTATCATCGGGAAATTCAGCGGTGTATCCCAACACCTTACCATTTACCAACGATGCCGCAACAATAGCCGCCACGTTGAAAGTCTTTTTGCTCTTGGCCTTACCGGTCGAAGCCGAGAAATTGCCGAGCGTACCGATAACGCTGCCGTTGGCATACAGCACCTCCGGCGCCGTCTGGATCACATCCGTAATCCGCAACTGCTTCTCCTCCCAGAGCCGGAGGATGTCTTCTTTCACTTGCTCCATCTGTGACCTCCTTTCTTCTTTTCAGCGTCCTCTTTCACAAGGTCGAGGGCTTTCTGACGGTCAATAACGATTGTGCGACCGGATTGGATGATGGCATCATTGAGGACACCTGATTTTTTCATACGATGTGCCGTAGGTTTGCTGCATCCGAAGATTTCGCAAATGCCCTTTATGCCATAAGCGTACTTGTTGCCATTGTTGCCATTGCTGACATCGGTGACGGTTGCCGGCGGCGATGTTTCATGTCGGGCAGAGTATGCAGCCGACATAAGGGTTAAAAACTGTGCCCCTGTCATAAGGCCGAGGGGCAGACCTAAAATACTTGATAGTTCCATATTTTTACCTATTGGAAGTTAAACATGCCCGTCTTACGACAAGCGTCAGAGATTGTCTCCGATGTTGCAAAGTTAGCACCTGTTTCGAGCGGTATCAAAGGGGTAAAAATCAGAAAAATGAAAATTTTTGAGAATTTTTTAGAGCTGCATTATAGTTTGAATTACAGTATTTTACAACATTGTGGATTTAGTGGACTTTAGGGGTATTTTATTTTTAAGGGGTAAATAAGGGGTAGATTTCATGACACTTTTAGAATCATAGGCGTGATTATACGATTAAAGGCATTCTGACATAAAAAAAGCCCTGCCGAAGCAGAGCCTATAAAATAGAAATCTGTATTGATATGAGGATGTTCCATTTTGGAACATGCTGAAATAGTTTCTATTTGAGTTTGGTAAGAATATCTTCTGGATTCTGTTGCATCTGACTGAATGCAACAATCTTTTTGCCGAGGTCTTTTATTGAGCCTCCGATAAAGTATATTGTATCGTCTATGATAAGGAAGCGGTCATGTACGTTGGAGCAGTTATGCACTTCAATAGCCGGATACTGGGCATTATGCCGACGCAAATCATTCTCAATGTGAGAATGCCGAGGATCAGTATATATAGTTGCCCTCACACCGTCTGCTCTCTTGTCGAGTACTTTAAGGATTCTATCATCCACGTAATTGTCAATCAAAACAATTCGGATCTTAGCCTTACGCACCAAATCGGAAATCAATGTATAAGCATCAAATATCTGACCATCATAGAAGAACCCTTCAATTGGCTCTGATTCCTTACTGTCTAAACGAGTTAAAACCTCATCAATCTTTTTATCTGTCTCTGAAATATGTTGATGCAATAGAAGATGGTTGTGTTCCAATGTTTCAAGCCGCTGAAACACATGCGCATTTGACTGCAAGAAGCTTCTCATGGCAGTAAATGCTCGCATAATGCGTATGTTCACCTCAATTGCAGTCTTAGACCTTAAAACACTGCTTAGCATTGCAACTCCATTCTCAGTGAAAGCATGAGGGTAATATTTCAGATGCTTGCCACGGGCTTCGTTTAAGGTCACAAATTGTGACCTTAAACATTCCTCTTTGGTCAACTGGAACATAAAGTCATCAGGGAATCGTTCTATATTACGTTTCACAGCCTGATTCAGCACTTTCGTCTCGACCCCATATAGTCTAGACAAGTCTCTGTCGAGCATTACCTGCTGTTCTCTGACTATATGAATTAGATTTTCAATAGGTTGCAAAAATGGTTAATTCCCATTCGCTGCCACTGATGGTATGTTATCGTTGTTATCTTCCATGAACATGTCGTGTTAGACTGCAAAGTTACGAAAAATAATCGGTATATCAGAGGTTTACAACGATAATCCTCCAATATGCCGACTGTTTTTATATCGAAATTTTTCAGGCAGCTTCATCAATCTTCCCAAACTTCAGAAGCATGGCTGAAATCTTTTTCTCAAAAACCTCATGGTTCTTTGAGGGATTGGAGGATACCTTTTTGTAATTCTTATTGTAAGTGCGAGGCTCTATTTTCAGATGTTCACATATTGATTTACGCCAGAGGCGGCTATGCGCCTTCGGCATTTGCTCACAGAGAACATGGATCAGGTGGCAAACTCTTTCCAACTCCCCTTTCTGACACACAAGAGAGTTTGTGCAATCATGTAGATTTATAATGGAATACATTTCCCTGTTGGGTCACACCCAACTGAAAACAACTCAAATCTACGCGCGAATCACCAACGAGAAGATAAAAACCGATATGGAGATTCTCGCATCCAAGCTCCCCGAAATAGAAATCAACAACAACACTCCCGGTAAAAAGGAATAAAATCTCGAAACCAGCTATGCAGAAAGCCGATTCCCAATAAGCGGGAGTCGGCTTTTTTCGCATAAGCAGTTCGTTAAGATTGCGCCTTAAACCGGGGTTGCTTTCTGCCATCGCAGATGGTCTCTTGTTGAATCATGTACTCTTCAAGCTTCCGATGGACAGATCGCCTTTTCTTTATCCTAGTTTATCTCAAGAACAATCCAAACCAGGAGTACATGGGTGCAAGTTTCGGCATGACGCAGCAACAGTGTGGGCAATGGATTCACACTCTTACCGAGATATTCCAGATGGCATTGGATGATGCTGCCAATACCGAGATTTATAGAACTATAATCAAGGTTGAGCATGCAATCGGAGGTGCAAAGATTATCAGAATCGTAAAAGACGAGTGCAGACTGCGCAAGAATGATTTTGTCGACAAAATTTTCCATATTGCCGCCGGATTTCATAACTGGCGATTCAAGACTCGTGCGTAATATCTAAGTTTATTTAATCTCTATTATAGAAAAATGTCGGAGAAGATAAGGTGATGAGGTGAGGAAGTTGTAGGGGCTTATTTGGCGTCGGCTGAGGCTTTTTCAATCATTTTGCGGATGGAGGGGGCGCCGTGGGTAAGCTTCTTAACGGTGAGGTCTTCGTCGGCCATTTCGTTGGCTTTCAATAGTTTTTGCTCCGAGGCTTCAAAGTTAGCTTTGACAGCGCGAAGATCGCGGATTTGCTTTTCAAGAGCCTCGATCACCTTGTCTATGCCGTTGTTGGCGTCGGTGAATTTCTTGTGTGCGGCGGTGACGTTTTTGTTGAACGATTCGCGGAAGCGGTTGATTTTGTCTTCAAACTTGGCCAAGTCCAACGACTGGTTGCGAGCTGTTTCGAGCTCTTGCATCAGGGCGTAGCGGTCGAGGAAGCCTTTCTTTGCGCCTTCTGAGATTAGGCGAAGCACCGGCAGGAAGAACTGTGGACGAATCACTATCATCTTCGGATATCGGTGGCTCTTGTCGACGATACCGTTGTTATATAGCTCATTCTCCTGCTCGAGCATCGACACAAGCACGGCATATTCACACCCCTTGCGATGGCGGTCCTTGTCGAGCTTATCCAGGAAGTCGTCGTTGCGGTGCTTGGTGGCGGTGGCATCCATCTCGTTTTTCATTTCGAACATTATGGACACATATTCCTCGCCGTTGACGAAGTCGCGGAATATGAAGTCGCCCTTGGTACCTTCAACGGCCACGTTGTCTTTGATGAACGTTGCGTCGGGGAATTGCCCCATGCTCTGAGCTTCCTCGAACTTGATGGAACAGTGCTGCTCGAGGGTCTCGCCCACCATCTTGGTTGAGAGACGCAGACGATAGTCGCGCAGACGCTCTATCTGCTCCTCTTTTATGCGAATCTCCGTGATGTGTTGCTCCCGAAGCTGGCTCTCGCGGTTCTCGGCAGCGAGTTTGTTGGCTTCGAGTTGTGATTGCAGTTTGCTGATTTGCAGCTCCTTTTCTTGGAGATTGGCAGCCACCGCATTGCGCTCTTCAAGAATCGCCACCTTGTGGCCCTCTTTGCTGTTGGCAATTTGAGCCTCCAGTTCAGAAATCTTTCTGTCCTTCGCGCTCACAGCTTCATACAGCTCTTTAGCCTTAACGGTCTCAAGTTCGTTTAAGGCTGACTTCTTCGAAGCTTCGAAGCCGTCGATGATGCCTTTCAGGCGTGTGAGTTCGTTTTGAAGTTGCCCCATAGCCGCGTCCTTTTTCGATAGCTGCTTCTCGTAGTCTTTCTCTGCTGAGGTGCGCACAGCTTCTTCGCGGGTTTTGATCTGTTCGCGAAGCTCGGCCATGCGGCGATCAACATCCTTGTTGAATTCGCTTGTGCGAACCTGCTCGAGGATGGCAGCGAAGGTGCTGTCATCAACCGAAATCACTGAACCGCATTCGGGACATTTTATTTCTCTCATAGAAAAAATCAGAAGGATAGGGGATTATGGGCTTGCGCAGTGTCCCTTTCGGGCGCGAGGCTCATTTATTCTATTATCAGCTGAGAAGTGGGGCGTTTGGGGACGCACTGAGTGGAGTTGGCGTCGCGGTAATATTTTATGTCGCCGTCGACTCCGAGGGGTACGATTTTGGCTTTTTCGGCAGCATATCCCAGAGCCAATACGTAGCGGGGCTCGTAGCGTGAGGGAAGGTTTAGAGCCCCGATCAGTTTTGGTTTGTTGAATGCTTTGATGATGCATCCGGCCAAGCCCATGGCGGTTGCGCCGAGGGTGATGGCTTCCAATTGTAGCCCGTCGTCGCACAGGCAGGAGGAGGTAAGATCTGTGTCAAGACACTGCACCAGATAGGCCGTTGGACGTTCTCCTTCGTCTGGCCCGTCCCAATCTTTGTAATATCCGGCCCAGGCAAGAGTGGGGAACAAGCGTTTGCATTCGTCAGGGTTGTTTACGATGCGATAGCGTAGCGGTTGCAGGTTGCGCCCGGAGGCGCAATAACGGGTTAATTCGACAAGTTGTGTCAGTTCGTCTGTCGATATGATGCGAGTGGAATCAAACCGCCTTACAGAACGATTTGATTCCAGAAGCTTTTTGAGTTCGTTGAGACAGATCATTTTATGGGGCGTTAGTTTGTGAAATATCTTACCAGTTTAGCCGCATTTAGATGTGCCACACGATGTGCATATCAGGCATCCTTCCTGATAAACGAGTGTCTCTTGTCCGCAGTTGGGGCATTTTTGCCCGGAGGCGTGTGTGCCCGTGGGCAGATATTTCTTCAGCGCTCTCTCTACACCCATCTTCCAGGTGTTGATGTTTTGTGAGTCGAGTTCCAGACCGTTCACGAGTTTTATCACCTGGTCTATAGGCATACCGTAGCGCAACACTCCCGATATGAGTTTTGCGTAATTCCAGTATTCGGGGTTGAACTTGTCGGAGAGCCCTTCGATAGTGGTCTTATGGCCTCGTTTGTTTATAAACTGGAAGTCGTAGCGCTTCACGCCACGGTCATCAACCGCCTTTATGATTTTACCTTTAGTAACCGATTTGGGGCAGAATATTCCGTCCTCATCATCGGCCAGACCTGTGAATATCTCGTAAGGACGATCATCCTTAAGCCCGACGAAGGCTATCCATTTTTCTTTGTTGTTCTGGAATCTCACCACATCGGCTTCGAGCTCTATCGGGCGCACCAGTGGCTGAGGGCGATCGGGTAGGGTGGTGTTCTTTTGCGCCTCTTTGTCTTTTTTCTTGTCGGTGGCTACGAGCACGCCAGAGCGTGATCCGTCGCGATATATGGTGCATCCCTTGCACCCGGCTTTCCAAGCTTCAAGATAAAGGCGGTTGACAAGGTCGACTGTGACATCGGAGGGGAGGTTGATGGTGACAGAGATTGAATGGTCCACCCATTTCTGCACAGCTCCCTGCATCCTCACTTTTTCGAGCCAGTCGATATCGTTGGCGGTGGCTTTATAATAAGGTGATTGCTCTACGAGGGCATCGATTTCGGCCTGAGTGTAATCGTGGCGTGGCTCTATGCCCTTGGTTTTCATCCATTCTACAAACTTGGGGTGATAGACTATGTATTCCTCAAATTTGTCGCCCGAATCGTCCACGAAGTCCACTCGTGCGTCAACATCGTTGGCGTTCACTTTGCGGCGACGTTTGTAGACGGGCATGAACACCGGCTCTATGCCGGAAGAAGTCCTTGTCATAAGCGATGTCGAGCCAGTCGGGGCTATGGTGAGGCAGGCTATGTTGCGACGACCGTATTTCTCCATATCCTCCACAAGCTGAGGCGCCTCAAGGCGCAGACGTGAGATGAAGGGATTGTTACGCTCTCTGTCGGCAGCATAGACGTCGAAAGCACCACGCTCTTTGGCCATCTCCACGCTTGAGCCGAATGCTGCCACGGCCAAAGCCCTGTGAACCTTAACACTCATATCGGTGGCTTCGGTGGTGCCATAGCGTAGACCCAGGGCTGCTATCATGTCGCCCTCGGCAGTAGTGCCGAGTCCGGTGCGCCTTCCTTTTATGGTTTTGGCTTTGATCTTTTTCCACAGATTCAGCTCGGTTTCCTTCACCTCTGGGCTCTCAGGGTCGGCTTCGATCTTGGCAATGATGAGATCTATCTTCTCCATCTCAAGGTCAATGATGTCGTCCATGATGCGCTGAGCCTTGTGGATATGGTCGGCAAACAGGTTGAAGTCGAATTCGGCCTCGGTGGTGAACGGATTCTTTACATATGAATACAGATTGACGGCCACAAGTCGGCAGCTGTCGTAGGGGCAAAGTGGTATCTCACCGCAAGGGTTGGTCGATACAGTCTGGAAGCCGAGATCGGCATAGCAGTCGGGGATTGACTCACGCAGAATAGTGTCCCAGAACAACACTCCTGGTTCGGCCGACTTCCATGCGTTGTAGACAATCTTGCCCCACAGAGCCCGGGCATCTGTGTCGACGCTCACCATGGGCGATTCAGAGTCTATGGGGAATGTGCGTTTATAGTTGTCGCCACTTTCGACGGCGCGCATAAACTCATCGTCAATCTTCACCGACACGTTGGCTCCGGTGATTTTGCCCTGCTCGAGCTTGGCATCTATGAACCGCTCGGAGTCGGGGTGCTTGATGGCTACAGTGAGCATCAATGCACCGCGCCGGCCATCCTGAGCCACTTCGCGGGTGGAGTTGGAGTAACGTTCCATGAATGGTACGAGCCCTGTGGAGGTGAGAGCCGAGTTTTTGACGGGCATACCTTTGGGACGCAGATCGCTGAGATCGTGGCCCACACCGCCGCGGCGCTTCATGAGCTGCACTTGCTCCTCGTCGAGCTTGATGATTCCGCCATAGGAGTCGGGGTGACCGTCGAGGCCTATCACAAAGCAGTTGCTCAGCG
Organism: Muribaculaceae bacterium; assembly: GCA_023664185.1. GTDB lineage: Bacteria > Bacteroidota > Bacteroidia > Bacteroidales > Muribaculaceae > Duncaniella. The sequence goes on along the minus strand of JAMPGA010000001.1, from coordinate 108,768 downwards.
ATCCTGTCTGGAAATCATTGCCAATGCCGGCCATCGGGGAACCCTGGGGCACAACATACTTGAAGTCTTTGAGGAGCTCGAAAATCTCATCATAACTCAGTGGGCTGGGATAATTTTGCTCTATTCGTGAAAGCTCTGATGCTAGCCGGTGATGCATATCGTCGGGCGTAAGCTCATAGATATTGCCAAAAGAATCTTTCAGGGCATATTTGCTCACCCATACTCGGGCGGCGAGCTCGTCGCCTTCAAAGTAATCAACCGAAGCCTTGTAGGCTTCATCGAAGGTATAAGATGGTCTTTGCTGGTCCATTTGCTTGAGTGGAAGATTGAGATTTTTGCGGATGCAAAGTTGTGTAATTTTCCTTCAAGTGCCAAATATTTCCATCCAAAGTTATTAACAATTACGTTAAAATAAGTCTAAAATGTCGTTTTTAAGGTGCGTATGCCATAAAAAATTTGCGCCTTTCACATTTTTATGTTAATTTTGAGCCCAAATGTTAATGCGCTTGATAAATCTTTAATAAAATTCACAACAATTAGCGATTATAATTGTTAAGAAGATAAAGAGGCCGTTGTCCACCCGGACGCCGCGCCTCGGAGATAAGGAATTATGAAAAAGTCAACTATCTGGTTTCTAACGATAATCATGGCTCTCACGTTTGTGGGACTGCTTTATGTGCAGATAATGTACATGAACAACATGAAGAAGATGCGCGACGACCAATTCGATGAGGGCGTCAAGCGGTCGCTTTATGCCGTGACCACCCGTCTGGAACAGGATGAGACCAAGCATTTCCTTGAGCAGGACATGGCCCAGATGGAGATCAGACCCATCTCCGGACGTGGAGAGGGCTCTGTGGGCATTACCAACAAGTTTTCGACTCCGGAAGGTATCAACTACGACCTGACTTTGAGAATGAATGTCGACCGCCAGTCGGCATCCCCCTCGATGAAGGAGCTGCTCAAGGGTAAATATCTCTATCAGAAGGGTCTGCTCGACGATGTGATTCTCAACATCATTAATCAGTCGAGCAATCGCCCCATCCTTGAGCGAGCCGACTCAACCGAAGTGACCCGCTATCTGCGCTCAGAGCTCGACAACAACGGCCTGACTCTCCCATTCGAGTTTGCAGTGGTCAACAGGGTCGGAGCCTTCGTGTATCACTCCAAAGGATTTGCTCCTACGCCCTCCGAACACTCAGGCATGTTTGTGCAGACGCTGTTTCCCAACGATCCGCGCAACAAGACCTATTATTTAAAGGTGTATTTCCCCACCAAAAACGACTACATCTTCGACTCTATCAGGTTTATGATACCGTCGTTCATCTTCACGTTTATTCTGCTTGTCACCTTCGTGTGTACTATCATCCTGGCCTTCAGGCAGAAAAAGCTTACGGAGATGAAAAACGACTTCATCAACAACATGACCCACGAGTTCAAGACCCCGATATCTACCATATCGCTGGCAGCCCAGATGCTCAACGACAACGCTGTGCTCAAGTCCCCTTCGATGCTTGCTCATATCTCAACCGTGATCAACGACGAGACAAAGCGCTTGAGATTCCAGGTGGAGAAAGTGCTTCAGATGTCGATGTTCGACCGTCAGCGGGCCACACTCCGCCTCCAGGATGTCGATGCCAATCAGCTTATAGCCGGCATCACCTCGACTTTCAAGCTCAAGGTTGAAAAATACGGCGGCCATATTGAGACCGTGATTGGAGCGCGTGAATCAACGGTAAACGTTGATGAAATGCACTTCACCAATGTGATATTCAATCTGCTTGATAATGCAGTGAAATATCGGCGTGAGGATGTGCCTCTCGAGCTGCATGTATCCACCGGCAATGTCAAAGCTCATGGCAAGGAGCTGTTTGAGGTCGTGATACGCGACAATGGCATAGGCATACGTCGTGACGATCTGAAAAAGATATTTGAGAAATTCTACCGTGTCTCCACCGGCAACCGCCACGACGTCAAGGGCTTCGGCCTCGGGTTGGCCTACGTGAAGAAAATGGTCGATGAGCTCGGCGGACAAATAACCGTAGAGAGCGAGCTCGGAATAGGAACGAAATTTATAATAACACTACCAATAACTCAAAACTGAAACAACTATGGAAGAACGTTTGCGCATACTACTGTGTGAGGACGACGAGAATCTCGGCATGCTCCTCCGCGAATACCTGCAGGCGAAGGGCTTCAATGCCGACCTTTTTGCCGACGGAGACAGTGGATACAAAGCCTTCCTGAAGGGTAAATATGATCTCTGTGTCCTTGATGTGATGATGCCTAAGAAAGACGGCTTCGCACTGGCTCAGGAGATTAGGACGGTAAACTCAGAAGAGCCCATCATATTCCTTACGGCCAAATCACTGAAGGACGATATACTTGAGGGATTCAAGATCGGAGCCGACGACTATATTACCAAGCCATTTTCGATGGAGGAGCTGGTGTTCCGTATCGAAGCCATTCTGCGCCGTGTAAAAGGCAAGAAGGGCAAAGAGATAACCATGTATAAGATAGGCCGCTTCACCTTCGACACCCAGAAGCAGGTGCTTCTCATCGATGATAAGGTGACAAAGCTTACCACCAAGGAATCAGAGCTCCTCTCGCTGCTTTGTGCCCACGTCAACGAGATACTTGAGCGCAACTTTGCCCTCAAGACCATCTGGATTGACGACAACTACTTCAACGCACGCTCGATGGATGTCTACATCACCAAGCTCCGCAAGCATCTGAAAGACGATCCGTCAATCGAAATAATCAACATTCACGGCAAAGGCTACAAGCTCATAGCCCCTGAAGTTGAGACTCAGGCCTGATGTAAAAATCCGACCCTGACATGAAAACCCATGTGTGGTATCTGCCTTGACGGCATTTACCACACATTTTTCTATATGGGTTTAACATTTGTTATAAAACGCCAACCATTTGGCCGCCCGTTTTATGGCTTGGTTAAAAAAAAATTAGTAACTTTGCCAGTCAAAACGAATAAACATAACAAAACATAAATATAAATGGCTACCCAGGAAGATGTTTTCAAAAAGATTGTGAGCCACGCCAAGGAGTATGGCTTTGTGTTCCCATCAAGCGAGATATACGACGGCCTATCAGCCGTGTATGACTATGGCCAGAATGGTGTGGAACTGAAAAACAACATCAAGCGCTATTGGTGGGACTCAATGACTCTGCTCCACGAGAATATCGTGGGCATCGACTCGGCCATCTTCATGCATCCCACCATTTGGAAGGCTTCGGGACACGTAGACGCTTTCAACGATCCTCTTATCGACAATAAGGACTCAAAGAAGCGCTATCGTGCCGATGTGCTCATCGAAGAGCAGATAGCCAAGATCGACGACAAGATAGACAAGGAGGTTGCCAAGGCCGCCAAGCGTTTCGGCGACTCGTTTGACGAAGCCATGTTCCGCCAGACCAATCCTCGTGTGCTCGAGCACCAGGCAAAGCGCGATGCTCTGCATGAACGCTTCTCCAAGGCCATGAACGACAATGACCTCGATGAACTCCGTCAGATCATCGTTGACGAGGAGATAGTATGCCCCATATCGGGCACAAAGAACTGGACGGAGGTAAGACAGTTCAACCTCATGTTTCGCACCGAGATGGGCTCTACAGCCGATGGTGCAATGACTGTGTATCTGCGTCCTGAGACCGCCCAGGGTATATTCGTAAACTACCTCAACGTGCAGAAGACAGGCCGCATGCGCATCCCCTTTGGCATAGCTCAGATAGGCAAGGCATTCCGTAACGAGATTGTGGCTCGTCAGTTCATATTCCGCATGAGGGAATTCGAGCAGATGGAGATGCAATTCTTCGTGCGTCCCGGCTCGGAGATGGAATGGTTCAAGACTTGGAAAGAGTTCCGTCTGCGCTGGCACAAGGCTCTCGGCCTGGGCGATGAGAAGTATCGTTATCACGATCATGAGAAGCTGGCTCACTATGCCAATGCCGCTACCGACATCGAGTTCCAGATGCCTTTTGGTTTCAAGGAGGTTGAAGGTATTCACTCACGCACCAATTTCGACCTGAGCCAGCATGAAAAGTTCTCAGGCAAGAAGATACAGTATTTCGATCCCGAGCTGGGCGAAAGCTACACTCCCTATGTCATAGAGACTTCGATCGGTGTAGACCGCATGTTCCTCAGTGTGCTCTGCTCGAGCTATGAGGAGCAGGAACTCGAAGGTGGCGACAAGCGCGTTGTGCTCCATCTCCCCGCACCTCTTGCTCCGGTTAAGTGTGCCGTTATGCCCCTTGTACGCAAGGACGGACTGCCTGAAAAGGCTCGTGAGATTGTGGGAGATCTGAAGTTTGACTTCGCCACTCACTATGAGGAAAAAGACTCCATAGGCAAGCGTTACCGCCGCCAGGATGCCATCGGCACACCGTATTGCATCACCGTGGATCATCAGACTCTTGAGGACAACACCGTCACTCTGCGCGAGCGCGACTCAATGGAGCAGACCCGCGTGAGTGTGGACGATCTTCACAAGATCATCCACTCGAAAGTTAGCATCAACACTCTCTTACGCAAACTCGGCTGATAATATGAAATATATCCGTACCATACTCTTTGCGCTCTTGCTACTCCCTCTCGTGAGCTCGTGCAACTACAACTCGCTTGTAGAGCAGAAGCAGGGAGTGGAGCAGCAGTGGGCCGAAGTACAGAACCAGTATCAGCGCCGCTCTGACCTGATACCTAACCTCGTGGCAACTGTCAAAGGATATGCCACACACGAAAGTGAGACATTTGAGAAGGTGACTCAGGCTCGTGCCGCAGCCACAGCTGTAAATATCAACGCTGAAGATCTCAACGAAGAGACTCTGGCCAAATTCCAGTCGGCGCAAAACGAGCTCTCGGGAGCCTTGAAGTCGCTTTTGGCTGTCACCGAGGCTTATCCAGACCTTAAGGCCAACGAGAACTTCCGCGACCTGCAGGTGCAGCTCGAAGGCACTGAAAACCGTATAGCCACCGCACGCGGACGCTATACAGAGGCTGTGGCTCAATACAATACTTCAATCAAGAAATTCCCCACGGTGATCTATGCCGGATGGTTTGGATTCAGTGCCGAGCCTCAGTTTAAGGCCGACGATGCAGCCCAGCGGGCTCCGGAGGTGAAATTTTGATATCAATATCCAAGATGACTTCACTGAGTATGCTCAAAACCAGATTGTTGCTGCCGGCCATGGCCATTGCCGCCATGGCTATGCCCCTGGCCAGCTGTAACGATGACGACAGCGATAACTCCTGGGATAAATACAAGGAATGGCGCGAACTGAATGATGCTTTTTTCAAAGAGCAGCAGTTCAAGATGGTGGATGGTAAAAACTATTACCAGACACTAACTCCGGCATGGAACACCGGCGCACAGATACTTATAAGATATCTCAACGATCGGTCGAAAACCGAGGGCAACCTTTCACCGTTGTTGAATTCGACAGTCGATGTCAAGTATATAGGAAGACTCTATAACGGTGTGGCTTTCGATTCGTCGTATACCAAGACGGCCAACGGTGACAGCATTTACCGGACGAGTGTCAATGCCCTGATTTCCGGATGGACCATAGCCCTCCAGGAGATGAGGGTGGGCGACAGTGTACAGGTTGTAATCCCTTACGACCTGGCCTACGGCAATCAGGCAGCCGGTACCATTCGGCCATACTCAACCCTTGTTTTCGACATTAAACTTGTTGATATTCCCTTCTACGAAGTGCGTCCCTGAGCATGGATTATAAAGTGATAGCCACTGCCGAGGGCAGTGACGCCCGCGCCGGAGTCATCACCACGGACCACGGCACTATCGAAACGCCCATATTCATGCCCGTGGGAACACTGGGCAGCGTTAAGGCTGTGCATCAGCATGAGCTGCGCGATGATGTGAAGGCTCAGATCATACTGGGCAATACATATCATCTGTATCTTCGCCCCGGCATCAGTATCCTTGAGCAGGCCGGCGGTCTGCATAAATTTAATGGCTGGGATCGTCCTATCCTCACTGATAGCGGTGGCTTTCAGGTGTTTTCCCTGTCAGCCAACAGAAAACTGACTGAAGAGGGAGCACACTTCCGCAGCCATATAGATGGTTCACGGCATCTGTTTACTCCCGAGAAAGTTGTTGATATACAACACTCCATAGGCTCGGATATCATGATGGCGCTCGACGAGTGTCCTCCCGGGACAGCCGATTTTGAGTATGCCCGCAAGTCGCTTCAACTCACAAAGCGCTGGCTTGAGCGCGGATGGAAGCACTTCAATGCCACTCAACCCAGATATGGCCACAGTCAGGCCTTTTTCCCTATAGTTCAGGGCGTGACATATCCTGAATTGCGAAGAGAAGCTGCCAAGCATGTGGCCGATCTTGGTGCCGAGGGTAACGCCATTGGTGGCCTGGCCGTTGGAGAGCCCACAGAGGTCATGTATGAAATGATCGAAGTGGTCAACGAAATACTGCCTAAGGACAAGCCGCGCTATCTAATGGGCGTAGGCACACCGGCCAATATACTTGAGGCCATAGACCGAGGCGTCGATATGATGGACTGCGTCATGCCCACACGCAACGGCCGCAACGGTATGCTCTTCACACGCCACGGCATAATGAACATGCGCAATCTGAAATGGGCCAACGACTTCTCGCCCATTCAGGAGGATGGCCCAAGTTATGTGGATCGTCAGTATTCAAAGGCTTATCTCCGACATCTTTTTATTGCCGATGAGCTGCTGGCCCTACAGATAGCCTCTATCCATAATCTGGCCTTCTATCTTTGGCTTGTGGGTGAGGCCCGGCATCATATAGTGGCTGGAGATTTCAAGGCGTGGAAAACTGAAATGGTTGAGAATGTGACCCGTCGTCTCTGATCGCATCATCTCAGGTCTGGCACTATATGAAGATACTCGACTGGTATATAATACGCAAGTTTCTGGGTACATATGTCTTTGCCATAGCCCTGATACTGGCCATCACGGTGATGTTTGACATCAACGAGAAGCTTGATGCCTTTCTTAAAGCGCCGCTGAAGGCTACTGTGTTCGACTATTTTCTCAACTTCCTCCCTTATTTTGCCAATCAGTTCAGCCCGCTGTTCACATTTATTGCGGTAATTTTTTTCACCTCAAAGCTTGCCGACAACAGTGAGATCATAGCCATGCTCTCGGCTGGCATGAGCTACAACCGTCTGCTCCGCCCTTATATGATAAGCGCGGCAGTGATAGCCTTGGCCACATTTGTGCTGAGTGCATATATCATCCCTCCGGCCAATGTGAAGCGTATAGACTACACGAATACCTATGTAAAAAATAAGCGTGTGGACTATGGTTCCAATATACAGCTACAGGTGGCAAAAGGGGAGATAGCATATATGTCGAGATACGACAATCTGCAGAAAACCGGCTATAAGTTCTCTCTCGAATCGTTTGATGGAAAGAGGCTTGTGTCGAGAATGACGGCTCAATCCATCCGCTGGGACACCCTATATCATTGGACCGTGAAAGACTATATGATACGCGACTTTGACGGCCAGCGTGAGAATATCAGACGCGGACAGAGGCTCGACACCATCATTCCTTTTGAACCAAGAGATTTTCTCATCGGCAAAACCGACCATGAGATGATGACTACACCGGCTCTGCGAGACTACATAGATCGGCAGAAAGCCAGAGGTGTAGCTAATATAAAAAGCTTTGAAATAGAGAATTATCGTCGATATGCCATGACTGCTGCCGCATTTATCCTTACGGTCATAGGCATGGCTCTGTCGTCAAGAAAGGTAAAAGGTGGAATGGGAGTGAACATCGGCATCGGACTGGTGTTGAGTTTCAGTTATATTCTGTTCATGACGGTTACCTCTACGTTTGCCATCTCGGGTGCCACCTCACCAATGGTGGCCATGTGGATCCCAAATATCATCTATTCGATAATAGCCATAGTGCTCTATTATCGTACATCACACCGTTGATTCGTGTAAAAATACCTTTACTGTTTCCATACAAGCGGAGTTTTTTGTACTTTTGTATTTGAAATATACTTATATGGAAAAGGATTCGAAGATATATGTGGCAGGACACCGCGGCATGGTGGGCTCGGCTATAGTGCGCGAGCTCAACCGTCAGGGCTATTTCAATATCGTGACCCGCACACATTCCGAACTTAATCTTGTGAATCAGAGGGATGTGGATGAGTTTTTTGCCTCCGAGCGTCCTGAATACGTATTCCTTGCAGCAGCAAAGGTGGGCGGCATTGTGGCCAATTCATCGGCTTTGGCCGACTTCATGTATGACAACATGATGCTCGAAATGAACGTCATAAACGCAGCATGGCGCAATGGATGTCGCAAACTTGAGTTTCTGGGTTCATCGTGTATATATCCCCGCATGGCTCCCCAGCCTATGACCGAAAGCTGCCTGCTCACCTCTGAACTCGAAAAGACCAACGAGGCCTACGCCCTGGCCAAGATCTCGGGCCTGAAATATTGCGAATACCTCAACCGCCAGTATGGCACGGATTTCATTTCGGTGATGCCCACAAATCTCTATGGCCCCAACGATAATTACCACCCCGAGCACTCGCATGTGCTTCCGGCTTTGATCAGACGGTTTCATGAAGCTCGTGAGAAGGGCTTGACCGAGGTGACCTGCTGGGGCGACGGCAGCCCGCTGAGGGAGTTTCTGTATGTCGACGACCTTGCCAACCTGTGCGTCTTTCTGATGAACAACTACTCAGGCAACGAAACAGTTAATGCCGGGACAGGTAAAGAATTGACCATCAAGGAGCTCACTGAACTCGTGGCCGAGACTATAGGCTATACCGGAAAGATACTCTGGGATACTACCAAACCCAATGGTACACCCCGAAAACTCCTTGATGTGAGCAAAGCCAAGGCATTGGGTTGGACCTACCGTACAGAACTCACCGACGGCATACGTCTGGCTTATGAAGATTTTCTCAACAATCCCATGCGTGCGGAGCGCTGAAATAGTGACAATATGAATATAGCAATAGTAGGCACCGGATATGTAGGCCTGGTCTCGGGAGCATGTTTCGCCGAGATGGGCATCGATGTGACCTGTGTAGATATTGATGAAAAGAAAATAAATGCCCTCCTGGAGGGGAGGATACCCATATATGAACCCGGACTCGACGATCTGGTGAAACGCAACGTTGAGGCCGGACGCCTTCATTTCACAACAGATCTCACCACATGTCTTGACAATGTCGAAGTGGTGTTTTCAGCAGTTGGTACACCTCCCGACGAGGATGGCTCGGCCGATCTGAAGTATGTACTTGAAGTGGCGCGCACGTTTGGCCGCAATATCAAGAAATACACCATACTCGTCACCAAGTCGACCGTACCTGTCGGGACAGCCAACAAGGTAAAAGCCGCTATTCTGGAGGAGTTGGCAAAGCGCGGTGAGGCTATAGACTTTGAAGTGGCCTCAAACCCCGAATTCCTCAAGGAAGGGGCTGCTATAAAGGATTTTATGTCGCCTGACCGTGTAGTGGTGGGCGTAGAGAGCGAACGAGCCCGCAAAGTGATGACAAAGCTCTATCGTCCTTTCCTGACCAACAACTTCAGGGTCTACTTCATGGATATCCCATCGGCTGAAATGACTAAATATGCAGCCAATGCCATGCTGGCCACACGCATATCGTTTATGAACGATATAGCCAATCTTTGCGATCTTGTGGGCGCAAACGTTGATCATGTGCGCAAGGGGATAGGCACCGATGCTCGCATAGGCTCCAAATTTCTTTATGCCGGTTGTGGCTATGGCGGTTCGTGTTTCCCTAAAGATGTCAAAGCTCTGGCTCACACAGGCCGAGAGCACGGCTATACAATGGGAGTGATTGAGGCCGTTGAGGCTGTCAACGAACGTCAGAAGTCAATTGTCGTCCATAAATTGCTATCGCTCTTAAACGGCGATGTGAAGGGGAAGACAATTGCTTTGTGGGGATTGGCCTTCAAACCGGAAACCGACGACATGCGCGAAGCTCCGGCTCTTGTGATAATAGACAAGCTGCTTGAGGCAGGTGCAAAGGTGAAGGTCTACGATCCGGTGGCCATGTCCGAATGTCGTCGTCGCATCGGAGATAAAGTCACATATGCCAAAGATATGTATGACGCAGTGATAGATGCCGATGCACTGGCTCTGGTCACTGAATGGAAGCAGTTCAGAGTGCCCTCGTGGACTGTGATGAAAAAAGTGATGAAGGCGCCGATCATTGTGGACGGCCGCAATATTTATGACAAGGACGATGTGGAGAGTGAAGGTTTCACTTACACAGCCATCGGTAAATAAGAAGTATAGAAAATGAAAAAGTTCTCTTTCAGCCGCGGACTGGTGGCAACGCTGTGGACAATCTTTGTCCTTGGCGTTGTGGCTGTATTCCTGTTTCTTTTTCTGGTATACAACGGCATTATAGGCTATATGCCGCCGGTTGAGGAGCTGAAGAATCCCACCGACCGCTATGCATCTGTGCTCTATTCGGCCGACGGCAAAGAGATAGGCCGATATTTCTCAGGCACTGGCAATCGCGTCTATGCCGATTTCGACGAAGTGTCGCCTCACGTGATAGATGCCCTGATAGCCACTGAGGATGTGCGCTTCGAGGAACATTCTGGCATCGATGCACGCGGTCTGGCTCGAGTACTTGTCAAGACACTGCTTCTTGGCAATCGCAATGCAGGCGGCGGATCTACACTGACACAGCAGCTGGCCAAACAGCTCTATTCGCCTGAAAGCTCCAGCCTTTTTGCCCGAGCCATGCAGAAGCCCATAGAGTGGATGATAGCTGTCAAACTCGAGAGATACTATTCAAAGGAAGAGATTATAAAGATGTATCTCAACCAGTTTGACTTCCTCTACAACGCTGTCGGCATCAAGAGTGCTGCACATATCTATTTTGGCAAAGATCCCAAAGACCTCAACATCGAGGAGGCTGCCACACTGGTGGGAATGGTGAAAAATCCTTCTTATTTCAACCCTGTGCGCCAGAACGAGCGCACACGTCAGCGCCGCAATATAGTGTTCTCACAGATGGTTAAGGCCGGAAAACTCACTCAGGCCGAGGCCGACTCTCTGTCGCAGTTGCCCCTGACTCTCAACTTCCACCGTGTTGACGTAAAGGACGGCATAGCTCCTTATTTCAGGGAAGAACTTCGCAGAATGCTCAGAGCCAAGCGCCCTGAACGTGAAAACTATCGTGGTTGGGAGACACAGAAATTCATCGACGACTCCATAGCCTGGGAGACCAATCCTCTATTTGGATGGATTGAGAAAAATCCCAAGCCCGACGGAACAAAATATGACATCTATACCGATGGTCTGAAGATTTACACCACCATTGACTCGCGTATGCAGAAATATGCCGAAGAGGCCGTGGCCGAGCATCTCGGAGGCGATCTTCAGAAAGCATTTTTCCGCGAAAAACGTGGCACCAAGGGAGCTCCCTATACCACTGACCGCGCTGAACTCTCGGAAATCAGGCTCAACCACCTTATTAGAAATGCCATGAAGAACACCGATCGGTATCGTAACATGGTGAAGGCAGGAGCCACACGTGCGGAGATAGACAAGGCCTTCAATACACCGCGCGAGATGAAGGTGTTTACATATTCGGGCTCTGTGGATACTGTGATGACACCCTTGGACTCTGTGCTCTATCACAAGCATTTCCTGCGCACGGGGTTTATGGCCATGAACCCCCTCAACGGCCATGTAAAGGCTTATATAGGTGGCCCGGATTTCTCTTATTTCCAATACGATATGGTTTCGACGGGTAGACGACAGATCGGCTCGACAGTAAAACCATTCCTCTACTCCTATGCCATGGAGGAAGGATATACTCCCTGCGATGTCTTTTCCAACACTCAGCCCGTACTGACCGACGAGAACGGGCGCATCTGGGCTCCTCGAAATGCCGGGAGCGCAAGGGTGGGGGAGATGGTCGACCTCAAATGGGCTCTCACCAATTCAAACAACTGGATTTCAGCTCGTTTGATATCACAGCTTTCCCCCTCGTCGCTGGTAAGGACCATGCATAATTTCGGCATTACAGCCACATTGCCTCCGGTGATGTCGCTCTGCCTTGGTCCAGCCGATGTCTCTGTTAAGGAGATGGTCACGGCTTACTCGGCATTTGCCAATAACGGCATGAGGGTAGACCCCATGTTTGTCACTGCCATTGCCGACAACAACGGCAACATTATTTCCGAATTCTCGCCCCGACACACAGAGGTCATTTCAGAAAAGGCATACTACAAGATACTCTCAATGCTCTTAAATGTGGTCAACGAGGGCACCGCACATCGTGTGCGTTCGCGCTTTGGGCTGACTGCCGAGATGGGCGGTAAGACCGGTACTACCAACTATAATGCCGACGGCTGGTTTATGGGCTTCACGCCTGAACTGGTGGCCGGAACGTGGGTTGGAGGGGACGAAAGATACATCCATTTCAATACCATGGCCTACGGACAGGGCGCTTCCATGGCCCTTCCTATCTATGGACGCTTTATGAAAAAGGTGTATGCCGATCCAACGCTCGACTATTCACAAAGCACCCGATTCGACTTCCCGGCCGATGTCAATCTTTGTGAAAAGGAGTTCTATGGCGATTACTCTGACGATGTCGACAAGGATAGCGACGCTGAAGAGTCGTCGCTCGAAGGTGTGTTTGACTGACGAGCCCTATCCTTGCAGTCGGCAAAAAATACTGTTGCAGTTTGCATACTCTATTAAAAAACGCTAATTTTGCACTGCATTATGTCTAATAAGAAATTCAATCATTATCTATATTGCGCCATTGCGCTGCTGGCCTTCCTTGGTTTCTCATCGTGCAAGACACCCAAGGATGTGGCATATTTTCAGGATATACAGTCGCAAATGACGCTGCCTTCCGAGCAGAAACAACTGCTTATCAGGCCTCTTGACAAACTTAACATCATAGTCAATACCAGAGACCAGCAGGTGACAGATGCCCTGAACCTTCCCAATGTGACCAGGCAGATCGGTATGGCAGGGGTGGCACAGTCGCAGGGCGTTGTGCCCTACACTGTGAGCGAGAGTGGAAATATCGAATTCCCCTTTCTGGGCGAAATTCATGTAGGCGGAATGACACGTCTCGAGGCCGCAGCGCTGATAAAAGGTATGCTTATAGGGGCAGATCTTGCCAAGGATCCAATTGTGACTGTGGAGTTTGTGAGCGCAAAAGTCTCTGTGCTCGGCGAGGTCAACCAGCCAGGCCGATATGATATAGATTCTGACGATATGACAATCCTCGATGTAATCGGCGCAGCCGGCGACCTCACTATTCACGGACAGCGCGAGGATGTGAAGGTGATCAGAAGAAACGGCGACAAGCAGGAAACCTATTTTGTGAATCTTCTCTCGGCCGACGAATTGGCAAAATCTCCGGTCTACTATGTGCAGCAGGACGATGTGATATATGTGTCGCCCAATCCTACACGCGCCCGCGATGCTTCGCTCAACGGCAACACCGTATTCTCCACATCATTCTGGATTTCAATGGCGTCAATGGCAATAACCATAGTGGCTATCATAGTCAGATAACAGAACAAAAACTGAATTATGACAGGCGATACAAATCAAACAGAACAGATGGCACAACGCCCCGAACTACCCCTGGCACCGGGGCGGGATGTAGTGGGTGTAACTATGTCTGACGAAGAGGAGGGCATCAACTTCAGAGACTTCATGGTGCGCTGCATCGTAAGATGGAAATGGTTTCTGGCCTCTGTGCTTCTCTGTCTATGTATTGCAGTACTTTACATACTCGTAACACCGAAAGTCTACACTCGGTCAGCCTCCGTGGTGGTTAAGGATGAGGATGGCGCATCGCAATCGGTGTCCTCGTCGTTGTCGTCGCTCGGATTGTTCAGCACTCCCACCAATGTGGCCAACGAACTGCTTGCATTCCAGTCGCCCGCGCTTGTGAGCGAAGTGGTAAACCAGCTGGGACTGCAGACCGAATACTCCTATCGCAAATTTCTTCGTCCCGTCACACTTTACGGCGATTCTGCCGTAATACTTGCATATGTTTCTGCCGTTCAGCCCGACAGCGAACTCTCGTTTGAAGTCAAACTGGAAGAGAATGGTAAAATGATGGTGAGCGACATCTCGGATGGCAAAAACGGGGTTGATGACGTATTCACAGTCGGGGAAGGCGACTCCATCAAGACAGTCCTTGGTAATATCGTTCTGGCCAAGGGTCCGGCATACACCCCAAACTTCCGTCACACAATATCGGTGAAATACTCGCCTCTGATTCCCACTGTACTCACATATCTTGACAAGCTCCAGGTGACGCTGGCCGACGAGGATGCCACGGTGATAGACTTTGTGATGAATGATGTAAATAAGCGCCGCATGGAGGATTTCATCAATACGCTTATCAAGGTCTACAACTCCAACTGGCGCAACGACAAGATTAAAATGGATCTTGCCACGTCAAATTTCATAAACGAGCGTCTGAAACTCCTGGAGAAAGAACTGAGTGGAGTAGACACAGATATCGCCAAATATAAGGGCGAAAATCTGATGCCCGACATCAAGGCTGCTTCTGAAATGTTTCTGGAAGATGCAAGCCAAAATTCAAAACGAATCTCGGAGGTGAGCACACAGCTGGCCATAATGAAATATGTGGCAGACTATATGGTTGACACCGCCAACTCCGGCAAACTTCTCCCCGCCAATACCGGCATAGAAAGCCCGGGCATTTCAGAACAGATTGTGGCCTACAATGCCAAGCTGCTCGAGCGAGACCGTCTGTTGGCAGCCACAGGTGCCAATAGCCCGATACTCAAGACTGTCGACGAGGCTCTACGCCGGATGAAGGGCGCACTGGAGTCGTCAATCACCAATCAGGTCAAGGCGCTCAAAACAGAGCTCGACGCATTGATGGCTGCCGATAAAGCCACAGAAAAGAAGATTGCTTCATCACCAGGACAAGCCAAATACCTTCTCACAGTCGAACGTCAACAGAAGGTGATGGAGTCACTCTATATCTATCTGTTGGAGAAACGCGAGGAAAATGAACTTTCCATGGCATTCACCCCTGCCAATACGAGGGTGATAACTCCGCCCTGGGGTAAATCCACCCCCACCGAACCAAAGACACGCCAGATACTGCTGATTGCAATATTTACCGGCATCTTCATCCCTGCCATACTGATATTTATAGGAGAGGCTCTGAATACACGAGTGCGTACACGCGAAGATCTCGATACCCTTAAGGCTCCATTTATTGGCGAGATCCCTGATGCCGGCGGTAAGAAGAGCTCGTGGCGAAACTGGACACGTCGCTGGCGCGACATTATTGGCAAGGAGTCGAAAGTCGAGGCTCCGCCAAAACTGCTTGTCGAGAACCACGGACGCAGCATCATCAACGAGTCGTTCCGCATGGTGCGTTCCAACCTTGAGTTTGTCACAAATGGGGGCAAAAACAAGGTGATTATGATGACCTCGTTCAATCCAGGCTCCGGAAAATCATTTGTATCCATAAATCTCGGAGCTGCTCTCGCCATAAGGAAAGAAAATGCACGAGTGCTTGTGGTTGATCTTGACTTGCGTAGAGCTTCACTGTCGAGAGTTGTCAGCGGAAATGGAAAAGGCATATCCAACTATCTGTCGGAGAGTGTCGACGATCTGAATTCGCTCATCATCAACACTACCTGCAAAGGCCTCTTTGTGATGCCTGCCGGAACGATTCCGCCCAATCCCGCCGAGCTGCTCTATTCATCGCGTCTGGCGGAGGCTATTGCTAAGCTTCGCGAAGATTTCGACTACGTTTTGCTCGATTGCCCCCCAACTGATATTGTGGCCGACACTACAATTATCACACCGCTGGCCGACATCACCATATTTGTACTCAGAGCCGGCCTGCTCGACAAGCGTCTATTGCCCGACTTGAATTATATGTATGACACTCACCGGTTCAACAATATGCTGGTGCTTCTCAACGGAACAAACACTGTCGGCATTTCATATCGCCGATATGCTTACTCCGGATATTACTCCAATAAAGAATAATATATGGATCAATCGTTAAAGAAAGAACTCTCGCAGGACCCCGATGGTCTCCTTACATACGAATATATAGCCAATCATA
This sequence comes from Muribaculaceae bacterium, assembly GCA_023664185.1. Lineage (GTDB taxonomy): Bacteria > Bacteroidota > Bacteroidia > Bacteroidales > Muribaculaceae > Duncaniella. The sequence goes on along the minus strand of JAMPGA010000001.1, from coordinate 92,632 downwards.
TAGGCACATGTGACGATATAATGCCTGAGCTGATTGACAATATGATACTCGTGGACAAGACCGGTCAATTCGTTACATCGGCCGCCCGCTATCTCAACGCCATAGACGCTGCCGCCTATGCCCAGGCTATCAGCAAGCTTGTCAATGCAGCGATTGAAAAAGACCGCGACCGTCTGTATTTGGCCAATCTTGTGGAGAGCCTGTATGGCGATGATTATGTCTCGCGTGCCGAGGAGCTGTCGGAGACCGACGACAACTTCCGCCGTATCTATAAACGTCTTATTCCACCGAAATCGCTGTAAAATTAACGCTGAGCAACAATATAAAGATGTGGTTCAACGTTTATTTGTAAGAGTTTATTGTGTTCCTTCAGGGCGCAATACAAACTAATCATTATCATAAAACGAAAGTCTCTAATGAACTTCAAATTACTGTTGGCGGGATTCCTTGTGGCCACAACCATGGTTTCATGCCATACACCCAAGACTTCACTCCCTTATTTCTCGGATATTGCCACAGTCAAAGAGGGCAAGCTTGCCGCTATGGAATATATGCCGGTGATACAACCTGACGATGAACTCTACATAAATGTGAGCTCCAACACACCGGGCGCTATAGCCATGTATAATATGCCCATGGTGAATCCGACCACACGTGCACTTTTCAGCCAGTCGACCTCAATGAAGGAATATACATACATAGTATCATCGGACGGTGATATCAATTTCCCTATGTTGGGCAATATCCATGTGGCTGGAATGACGACTGAGGCTCTGGCTGAACTGCTCACCCAGCGTATCAGCAAGACTGTGACCGACCCACGTGTTTCTGTTCAGCTCATGAATTTTCAGGTCAATGTTGCAGGTGAGGTAAAAAACCCTGGACAAATCTCAGTACCCAGAAACCGTGTGACTATACTCGACGCATTATCGGCAGCCGGCGATCTGACCGAATATGGTGAACGCTCCAACGTCCTGATCATTAGAGAGGAAAACGGTGAGAGAAAATATGCTCATGTGGATTTGAATTCGTCAGATCTTCTAAACTCTCCTTATTACTATCTCCAGCAAAACGATTATATCTACGTGGAGCCCAATAAGATAAGGCAGGACAACTCAAAGTATAACCAGAACAATGCCTTCAAGCTTTCAGTGACATCAACCATCGTCAGTGCAGCCTCTGTAATAGCCTCGCTGGTGATTGCGTTGACTGTGAAATAACTTGTAAATCCCAACCGATTAATCTCACATACACACCAATATGGCAACCAGAAAAGCCGGACCGGATTATATAGACTTTAAAGCTCTGCTCAAGAGCTATTTTTCAAAGTGGTATGTCTTTGTGGCCACTTTGATTATATGCCTTGTGGCCGGATACCTTTATACACGTATCTACACACGCCCTATGGCCGTCAGAGCAAATATATTGATCTCTCAGGACGAGGATAGTCCCTTTGGAGCATCGGCAAGTGCGAAATCCGGCAATATCGGAAGTCTGTTTGGTTCAAGTGCATATGTGGAGGACGAGGTATTCGTAATATCCTCTCACTCACTTTATCGCAACGTGGCCAAAGCTTTGGATCTTAACAAGACACACATGGTTAAGACCGGATTTCTGCGTTGGCGTCATGCCTATCCCAACTTCCCGGTGGATGTGACTGCCGATCCGGCTATAGCTGATACGTTGACCAATACGCTGATGTTTAAGGTGGACATTGCCAAAAACGGTGATGCAGATATCGTTGTGAAAGATGACAAGCGCAAGAAGCTCGCCGATGTTGATGATGTGAAGCTGCCCTATGTAGTCAAGACTCCATATGGCGATTATACGGTGCACACTACATCTTATTACCCCAAGGGTTCCAAGGTTTCAACTGAAATATATTTTGGTGGTTATGAGGGTGCAGCTGAGGCTCTGACAGACCAGGTTGAGGCTGATCTTGCAAGCAAGAAAAGTAATGTCATAACTCTGTATTTCGACACTCCCAACTCGGCCTACGGTAGCGCTGTGCTCAACGAGGTGCTGAAAAAATACAATGAACGAGGCATTTATGAGAAAAATCTTCAGGGCAAGAAGACTGCATCATTCCTTGAAGATCGTATTCGCTTGATGGGCACCGATCTGAATGAAGCCGAAAGCGCCATAGAATCATACAAGCAGCGCAACAATATCACTGATATTGAAGCTGACGTGACTGTTCAGCAGAAACGTCAGGGCGAACTGATGAGCGAACTCTTTGAAAAAGAGGCAGAAGTAGAGATTCTCAGAATAACCCGCGATTTTTTTGCCGATTCCGTAATTACAAACGAGCTTGTCCCTACGGTAGTGGAAAACGAAGCTCTGCAGCGTGGCATTGACTCGATTAACTCACTGATACTACGTCGTATAGAACTTTCTCAGAACGCTACACCCGATAATATTGTGATGAAGCGTATGGACGAGCGTCTGGCAATGATGAAGGCCAACCTATACAAGAGCTCGGTGAAAGTTCTGGCCAATGCAACCAGTGTGCTCAACGACTTGAGGGCCGAGAAAAGCAAGTCTGATCAGCTGCTTCGCTCTGTCCCCACACAGGAGCGCGAATATCTTGGCATGAAACGCCAGCAACTGCTTAAGGAGCATCTATATACATTCCTTTTGGAACGCCAGGAAGAGAATTCCATGATGCTGGCAAACTCCATACCTAAGGGTAAAATCATAGACGAAGCCTACACACTGAGCCAGCCCCTCGGCATGTCGAAGGTGGTCATTATGGCCATTGCGCTCATTTTGGGCCTGGTGCTTCCATTTATAATAATTTATATCTACCGTCTCATACGCAATAAATTTGAATCTCGACAGGAGGTTGAAAGCCACATCACCGCACCTATTCTCGGTGAAATGTGTGTAGACCGATCGGGTAGAAAGATGGTTGTTACAGAGCACGACACATCTTCGGCCACTGAGTTGTTCAGACTCCTGCGTTCCAATCTGCAGTTCATGCTCAGTGATTCAAACGACAAGGTTGTGCTCGTCACCTCAACAGTTTCAGGCGAAGGAAAATCGTTCATTTCATCCAATCTCGCAGCCTCATTGTCGCTGCTCGAAGGGAAAAGGACATTGCTGGTAGGTATGGACATACGCAACCCGCAGCTTGAGAATTATCTTGACTTCCATCCCAAATATGGTTTGACCAATTATCTTTCGTCATCGTCTGTTAGTCTGGATGATATCCTGAATCCGCTACCAGGCTATAAGAGCCTGGATATCATTGTGGCAGGCCCTATTCCTCCCAATCCCTCAGAGCTTCTTATCTCAAAGAAAGTCGATGAGCTCTTTGCCACTCTTCGCGGCATGTATGACTATATTGTGGTCGACAGTGCACCTGTAGGCATGGTGAGCGACACGTTCACGCTCGACAGAATTGCCGACGCAACAGTCTATGTGACACGCATAAACTACAGTTCGATGAACGATCTGCAGTTTATCGAGAATGTTTACACCGAGAAACGTCTTAAGAAACTGTCTGTTGTAGTCAACGGTACACACTCCAAGAAGGGTTACGGCTATGGCTATGGCCGCAAAGGCACCAAAAACTAATTGTCATTGCTCTATCTGCACGCATGATTGAGAAATACCAACTCTACGTCACAATCCTGTTGGTCACCCTGTGGGCTTCGATTTGCGTAGGGTTTGTTGAACAGGATGTCCTTCCTTTTCTGACCGGCTTCAAGCAAGTTGTGTTCTTCGTGGAAGATTTCATCTTTATCATTCTGGGGCTCATCGCCTTGAGCTCCAGAAGAGATATTCTCATCCTTTTGTCGCTGCTGGTTATAGTCGCCATATCGTCCTATCTCAACCGTTTGCCGTTGTCAATGACGATAAACGGTCTCCGCTCTTACATCGCGCTTGTGATGTGTATCCCCATTATCCGCTACCTACTCACATCGAAAAACGCCGGACGCTTTATCAAGACTTTTGATAAACAGCTGATGATATTGCTCTATCTGCAGGGGGCTTGTGTGATGTTGCAGTTTTTCAAATACGGACCTTCCGACTATGACGGTGGTCTGTTTGGCGATGGTGGCACAGGCCCTGTGTCTACCTTTATCTACATCACATCGTTCTATTTCCTCTCAAAACGTTGGGATTTCAGCCTCAGCTTTTGGCAGAATGTAAAGGCCAATAAGATATTCTTCATTCTACTCTTACCTACATTTTTTAATGAAACAAAGATTAGCTTTGTTTTCATTGCCATATATATTGTGCTATTGTTCCCCATCGATAAGAAATATATACTCCGTGTACTGTGCATTTCCCCCTTTATGATATTGATTCTGGTGGTGGCGGGGTGGACATATATAAATATTACCAAGAGCGATCAATTCCTTCAGGCAGAAGTGATTACTTCATATCTCACGGGTGGCGAAGATGTGGAGGAGCTCATGGATCTGGCCATTAGGGTGCAGGATGCCGGCTTGGAGACAGATATGGTTTGGGCTGTGGATCTGCCTCGTTTCATGAAACTCAGTCTTGTAAAGTCGGCCCTCAAACCCACCAAGGGTGGTATGATGTTTGGTGCCGGAGTTGGTCAGTTCAAGGGTGGTTCAGTGATGGGCAAAACAGAATTTTCCAAAAAGAACAAATGGATGATGAGCGGTACTTTACCGAGTCTATTTTGGGTACTTATAGATTTGGGCATTGTCGGCACTATATGGTTATTGGTTAATCTCGTCAGCATTCTGTTAGTGCCCGACAGAAGAATGATGGGTAAAAATATCAAGATATATATAGCCTTGATCTGGCTGGCCATAATGTTTTATGACCAGCAAATCACGGTGATAGCATCAATGTTTGTGATGTTCTATATCTTGATGGAAGGAATGACCGGCGCCAATACCCTCTCAGAAGGTGGCACCGATGGTGATGTTGACACGGTTCAGGCCCTTAATTAGGGTGTCCTGCTTGTCGCCATAGAAGGTCATGGCATTGTAGGAATACGACAAAATCAAATGTGAGCTAAACGAGCGTCCGCTGGCAAGCTCAATGCCTATGCCAGGCTGCAGGTAGAAGTTGGTGCGATCAGGGATTGATGTGGCCTGATTGTAGGCCACTCCCACACGAAGATCTCCAAACAGAAGCTTTGGGTGCGTAGAAAATGACGATCTGACCATAGCGTAGATGGGAAAAGATCTGCACGAATTGCTCATCATCATGTCTATTCCCACGCCCACTCCAGCCATTTTGAGCCAAGAATTGCGATAGCCGAGAGTGGCGTGGATATTGATGGTCGACATATCATCGCCTCCCATATCAATGCCCGGGCCTATCTCCAGCCCCCATGCAAAAGAATCCTTACGGGGATTGACATCATCGGCTCCCGCAGCAGAAAAAGAAATCACGCTTGCCAGTGCCAGTCCTATCAAAAGCTTTTTCATTGCCATGTGTCTATCTGATAATGATTGATATGAGAGAATCAGAGAGTGGGAAGGGTGAGCTTCAATGAGCACCATTTATCCATCACTGTGTGGTCGACGTAAGTAAGGCCGAGCTTTTTTGCTTCCCTCATTATTACGGGGATATCTTCTTCATAAAATCCGCTGAGGATAAGCGAAGCGCCAGGGGATAAGGTGTCGACATAGGCAGGCATGTCGGCTGTGATAATATTGCGGTTTATGTTGGCTACGAAAATGTCCACGTCTCTTATGGTGGCGAGTGTCGAAGCATTGCCATGATACAATTTCACGGCATCGGCATGGTTGAGAGCCACGTTTTCAAGAGCATTTGTGTAGGCAAATTCGTCGATCTCTATAGCATCTACATGTGCCACCCCTCTCATGGAAGCCAAGATGGCCAGGATGCCTGTGCCGGTACCCATATCTACCATCTTCAATCCGGTAAGATCGGTGGAAAGCAGTCTTCTTAAAATGAGGGTAGTGGTGGCATGATGACCCGTTCCGAATGCCATTTTTGGGTCGATGACGATGTCGTATCGGCACGTTGGCACATCCTTATGAAACGATGAATGTATGACGCAAAGATCGTCTACAACGATGGGCTTAAAATAATTCTTCTCCCATTCCGAATTCCAGTCTTTACCTTCCACTGTCTTGTGGCTCACACTGGCATTGGTCTCAAATGGAAGCGAGCCTATGGCTCTGTCCAGACCGGCAGTGTCGAAATCCTCCTCCTTGATATAGGCTGTGACGCCATTCGTGTCAGGTACAAAACTTTCGAAGCCCTCGTCGGCCAGAAGGGCGGCGAGGACATCGGTGATATCTTCATTGCTGGGAGAGAGGTCAATGCGTACTTCTATGTAATTGTTCACTGTGATAAGATGATATAAACGAGGGAATTGGATGGATTATCTGCGCAGTGTGCGCACCATTTTGAGGGTCTTTGATCCCACTTTCCAGGCTATGATAGCCATGTCGAGGTAGCTGAATGCACCCAGCACACGCCCGGCCAGCCCTGTGGGGGTGATACCTTTTTTTCCGGCTATCGAGAGATCGCGGACACGGGTCGATATCCTGTCGCGGTTTATTTCTATCCTGGCAGCAGTATATGCTCTCATATACCGCATCTCATCCATGGTATAACCTTTCCAGTCAGATGAATGGTGAGGAAATTGTTTTGTAGCAGACATTGGCTGATGGAATCATTTGAGAATTAGGAGTGAGATAAATTTAGCGATCGGATCGACCACGAGCTTACGCCTGAACGCAAAAAGCAATATCAGAAGCAGAGCATAAATTCCAGCCACTATCATACAGGCACCGAAGACACCGGTGGCATTCGATATAAGAACGATAATTGCGATGGAAATAAGAAAGATAACTGCCGAAACAAGAATAATGGTAATCAGCCCAACCACACACGCCGAGAGTAGGGCAGTGAGCTTTTCAGCGCCCGTGAGCTTGGCATAGTCTATATTGAGTTTGATGGTCTCCTGGATCTCAATCCAGATACTTCCAATTTTTTCTTTTAACTCTGACATTGCTTAGTGACAAATATAGGCGGGGACACAACTGAATGGTCGTAATGACGGCAATTGGGAATGTGTCCCCGCTCTGATATGGGAGTTTGAAATCAGAATAGGTGTCTGAGCGACATCAATCGTCAATCTGTGTGGTCAGTTGCTCAACAAGCGCATCAATCTCGTTGTCGGAGCAGAGAATACCCTTTTTGCGGAGAAGCTGAGCTATGCGTGAACGGATATCTTCACCTTTTTCTGGGGCGAAAAGCAGAGCGGCTCCGGCGCCCACGAGCGCGCCGCCGAGAAATGCGAAGAGCAGAGTGTAGTTTGACATTGTTGTTGAGTCTCTGAGGGTGATGGATGTTGGTGGAGTATATTGGTCTCTCCGGAGTGAAGACCTAATGCTTATTTGCCAATTTCATCGGCAATTTCGTCGGCGAGCTCTTCGAGCTTGCTCTTGTGGAGCTTGATGCCTTTCTCTTCGAGATATTTCATGATGTTCTTGCGGGTGTCTTCACCTTTTTCAGGAGCGAGAAGAAGACCTACAGTAGCGCCGGCGATAGCTCCGCCCACGATTGCGAGCACGATGTTTAAAGCTTTCATAATCTGTATAAAGTGTTTCTATTACAGGGCAGTCATCTGTGTCAGAAGCTTTGCCTCTGCATTGGGTTGATGAAAAGAATGTATATTAAAATAACGTTTAGAGAGAGCTTAATGTTCGCTTTCAGGGGTTAAATTTATCAAAAAATCCCCGACAACACAAATTTTAATGAATTTTTCTTAAAATACAGTGAAAATGAGCGCCAATATAGCGGCAACGGCAGCCAAAATAGCTCCTACGGCCATGAGTTTCATGCGCAGCCCGTCGTTTCGTGGTGCAGGAAGATCAGGCGTGGGCTCTGCTGAATGATGACGCAGCTGTTGCTGTCTGATATCGTAGGTCAGCTTCATCTTGTCGAAAAATCCGGTCACCGATACCGTACGGGTTGTATAATCCGGGCTGAGAGCATGAATCAAGGCGCTCACATAGGTCTCGGCAAGCGTTTTGGGCAGTGTCTCGCGGATAATCTCTTCGCTGATAGTCCGAGAGTCGGGTAGATGTTTCCCGCTCAAAGCAAACACGAGTGTGGCGGCAAGGGCGTATACATCTATCTGAGGAAGGAAGTTCTCAATCTCAAAATACTGCTCAGGCGGAGCATATCCTTCACGGCAGTTAGTGTTTTGAATGCTCCAAAGCCTACGGCCGTCTTCATTAAAATGGATGGAGGTGTAGAGACTGAAGAGCACAGGCTCGGTGACGCCGTGATGAGTGGTGAAACGGATGTGTCGGGGATGAATGTCGGAGTGCAGCGCTCGCTTTACGTGGAAATGGGCTGCGGCTCTGAATATGGGGCGCAGCAATACACGAGCCTCGTCGAGTGTGATGGGCCCGTTCTGGTTTATGTATTCTTCAAAGGTAGCCCCATTGAGATATTCCACCAGATAATAATACGTGTTGTTATAGGCAAAACAGTCAAGCACGTCAATGATAGTGGGATAGTTGAACGCCACCTCGCGCCTCAACTCGGAGGCGAGTTTGAAATTTTCGAGACACCCCTCCACTGTAGGAGCTATATCCTCCGGAGTCTCCACGGTGCAGCCATCTGCAGCACGTTCAGAGCAAAAGGTCATAAAATGTTCCCTGACCACTACCTTTGTGTTGTTGCCAGATCCCTTGCAACTTTTGTTGTCTTTAATCTCTCCGATGTATAGAAAACCCTGAGAGTCGGCCGTCAGCAACTCGGTTATGGTCACCTCATATTTTCCTCCTTTAAGTATGGAGCCGATCGGGAGAGCCTTTTCCTTATGCATTTGAGATCAGTTGAGGGTTGGGAGTTTCTTGATATCTCCAACGAGCCAAAGTATGTCGCCGGGCTGGAAAATCAGTTCGGGAGATGGTTGCAGATAATCGTCATTACGCTGTATGGCCACAAGGAGAGCCTCATAGTCTTCTCTAAGACGGCTTGTGGCCACAGAGCGTCCAACTATCGGTGACTCGTCGGATAGGCGCACACTGGTGAGTTTGACATCTTCAGGCGATGATCCCTGGGTGTTGTCGCCTGAAGCCTCTACCACCGGGATCAAATTCTGGATCTCTTCGTCAGTGCCTATTACGCCGAGAATATCGCCAGGGAATATACGTTCGTCAGCTCCGGGCACCATAAGCATGTTGCCACCGCGCTGTATAGATGACACTGAGACGCCGAAACGCCTTCGGAGTCCGGAGTTTTTCAGCTGCTCGCCCACGAAGGGGCAATCGTAACCCACGGTCATATATGCAAGGTGCATGTTGGCCACGAGGTTGTTTTTGGCGCCGGTTTTGCGCAGTTCTCGCTCGTTTAGATTGTCCATAAACCGAGTCTCGATTCTCTCGAGGCGTTTTCTTATTCGCTTGGAATAGCTGAGCATCATTATTATAAACAGCGCCACTCCCAGGGTCCATCCCACTGCCATCGAGTAGATGGCGCTGAGAAGATAAACAATTATGGCCATGGCTATCAGAAGCCTTACCACAGTCATTGCTATGAGAGGCACATCGAAGCGGGCATTGCAGGCGCGGAGGCGAGCACGCTCTATACGTTTTGACGCGGGGTAGGTGAGAGCCAGCAGGAACGGAGCCATAACCGAGAGGGACACAAGCATGCAGATAAACCGTCCCCAGCTCGGGAATATCACAGTGAGGAAGGGGAGAAGGTAATGGAGAGAGATGATTGTGAGTGCTATAAGCACAATCGAGTAGAGCACCACTCGCCAAAGATAGCGCTTCAGCAGGGTTTTCCACAGGTCAGCGGTGGCGTTCTGCTCAGCGGTGGCATTTTCGGTGTAACGATCAATTAGAAAATGCAGTCTGCCAGGCAGATGTGACTCCACGTAGCGGTAAGCCGGATCGGCCATGCGGATAAAGTATGGGGTGGTGAAAGTTGTGAGCACCGACACCGCCACCACGATAGGGTAAATCTGATGGTCGAGCACTCCAAGACTCATGCCAAGTGAGGCTATGATGAAGGCAAACTCACCTATTTGAGTCAGTGAGAAGCCACTCTCCATTGCCACCCTCAGAGTCTGACCGGTAAGCAGCATACCGAAGGTGCCGAAAAATATCATGCCTACTATGACCACGGCCGACAATATTAGTATCGGCAACCAATATTGCACTATTATCTCTGGGTTTACCATCATGCCGACGGAGATGAAAAATACCGATCCAAACAGGTCTTTGACGGGCATCGTGATTCGTTCGATTCGTTCGGCAAAACTTGTGCCGGCAAGGATTGAGCCCATCACAAAGGCTCCGAGAGCCAGAGAGAATCCGCAGGCTACCGAGAATACGGCCATGCCAAGACATAGACCCATGGATACAATCAGCAGTGTTTCGGCATTCAGAAAGCGGCGTTGAGAATTGAGCAGAGATGGAAGCACGAAAACGCCTGTCACAAACCATATTATCAGGAAGAATGCCAACTTGCTGATGCTATAGAGCATCTCGCTTCCCTCTACACTGTTGTTGATGGCTATTGACGAGAGTATCACCATCATCAACACTGCAAAGAGATCTTCGACGATGAGAACTGCGAAAACAAGTGATGCGAATTTTCGTTGCCGTAGCCCAAGATCGGTAAAAGCCTTGATGATGATGGTTGTTGACGACATCGAGAGCATACCACCCAGAAACAGCGAGTTGATGTTGGTGAATCCCAGAATGTGTCCTGCGGCGAAACCTGCAGCCATCATGCCACACACTATGAATAGCGCCGTCACCACTGCCGGAGCTCCGGCATTGACAAGCTTCTTGAAACTGAATTCCAGTCCCAGCGAAAACAGCAGTACTATAATGCCGATTTGTGCCCAAAAGTCTATATTGGCCTCAGTGGTCACTGACGGCAGATAAGAGAAGTGTGGGCTTGCAAGGAAACCGGCCACGATATAGCCGAGCACGACAGGCTGTCTGAGCCATTTGAACAGCAGGGTTGTAACGGCTCCGAGTATCAGGATAAAGGCGAGGTCGCCAATCAAGCCTTCTATATTGAAGGCTCCGACTGCGGCAGTGGCATTTGCAAGTATCACGTCTTATTTTATTTAGGAGAGGTCAGCTTGATTAGATAGGGATATGGTAATTGTGGGACGTATATTGTGCAGAGAGTCAAACACATCGATGAAATCGGAGTGTTCTCTGATCAATACCACCAGATTCAGACGGGTGGTGTGCTGTTCGTAGTCGTACTCTACATACACTTTAGACAGGTGTATGCCATACTGTGCCAACACTTCCTGATATGGCATTATGGAGCTGACTATACCTTTGACCTTGAGCCTTATGGTGCGCGACTCATTGCCTACGTTCACTCTGCGCTCCAGATGCTCGAGCAGAGTAAGCACTACAAGCACAAGCATGGTGGCAACCACGGCCACAAGATAAAGACCGCAACCCACGGCCATACCCACAGTGGCTATGATCCAGATACCGGCCGCAGTGGTGAGACCGCGCACCGAGCCTTTCATCTGTATTATGGTGCCTGCGCCCAGAAAACCTATACCCGATATGACCTGTGCTGCTATTCGGCTCGGATCGGCTCTCTGAAGCCCCGATGTCTCCTGGCACACGTAGATGGAAAGCATCATTGCAATGCATGCGCCCATGGAGATGAGCGAGAACGTGCGCAATCCGGCCATCTGACCTTTGGTTTTGCGCTCTATGCCTACACATGCGCCCAACACAAGCGATAGGAATATGCGCAATACGGCAGACAATGGCGTGATTTGCAAAGCTGTGACCGTGTCCCAAAATGCTTCCATGGTGAGGATCGCTATTTTCTCAGTGTAAATTTGCGTGAGCAGAGTCTGTAACCTTCAGTGAAGAGCTCAACAGTATAGTCGCCAGGGGTGAGAGTGGTGTTTACGTCCCAGTATATGGTGATTCCGGCCAGTTCGTCGCCGGCATACTCAATGCTCTTGCGTGCGGATGCAGGTATGGATTTGCCTTCAAAGCTGAAGCTGCCTCCACCACCTAAAAGCTGTCCTTCGGGGCTCACAAGACGGAGATAAATCATCTTCTCGCCCACAGGTGTTGAATTGTTCTGGGGTATTGTGAATGTTATTTTCAGCTGCTTGGCTTTTGTGACATTCTTTTCCACTTTGCCGTTTTTCTTCAGTGGCGTGATAGTCACTCCCGTCACATTGAGCTTTTCGGCCAGAGTCATTCTCTCGCTCAGATTCTCGTTGCTGCGAGTCACCTCCTGCACCCGCGAGCTGAGGCGCTCATTCTGAGCCTTGATTTCGGTATTCTCAGCTCTGAGGCCTGCATTTTCCTTGCCGAGCGAGTCGATCTGGGCTATATAGTGGCGCAGAAGCCCCTTGAGGGTTGATATCTCGCCCTGCAGTTCTTTGATTCGTGCAGCCGATTTTACCTTTTCATTCTTAAGCTCGTTCATCAGCTGCTCCACCTTGGCTTTAGCGGCAGTGTATTTGGCCAGAATGGTATCGTTGGCCAGTCGTTGAGCCTGATCTTCATATTGCTGAAACTCAGAGTTGAGCATATCGAATTCATTGCTCAGTTGGAGCTGCTCATTGTCGAGCTGCAGCTGTTCGTTTTGCAGCTCTGCTTCCATTACTCTGGATTTAAGCGAAGTCACTTGCCATATGCTCAATCCGGCAACAACCAGAAGAAGAACTGCCATGACAATGGCGGCGATGAGAAGTGTTGATTTATTTTTCATTTCTATATCGGAAACGTTGTGTTTTGCTGATTTCAATATGCAAAATTACTAAACACCCATGTCTTTAACAAACACGGTGGCGATTTTTTGATGCGATTTTAATGATACGACTTGGTAAATTCCACCATGTAGAGTAACTTTGCAATAGTAAAATCTTATGTCAAGGGTCTACTGCATATTTTTCTGGCTCTGTATTGCTGTGTCCGCTGTGCTGGCAGTGGGATGTAGCTCAACGCGCCATGTGCCTGCAGGAGAATATCTTTTGGACAAGGTGAAAATAGATGTCGAAGGTGATTCGAAGGATATCTCCACACTTGAGATGTTTAATTATCTCCGTCAGACACCTAATCATAAAGTGTTGGGATTCTGGAAGCTCCAACTTGGCACTTACAACCTGTCTGGCTCCGACACGACTAAATGGTATAACCGTTGGGTGAGACGCATGGGACAACCCCCGGTGATCTACGATCCGCAGCTCACAGAGGCTTCGGCTCGGCAGCTTCAGCTGGCTATGATAAACCGCGGATATCTCGGGGCTGAGATTAAAGTTGATACTATCGTGAACGCCAACAAAAAAAAGATTGAGGTTGACTACACGATAAATACCGGCACTCCTCACCGCATCTCGCGTATAGGATATGATATCGCCGACTCCACTGTGGCTCGGTTGCTGATGGCTGACTCGCTGCTACTCACTGTGCATCCCGGCGATAAGTTTGACCGCGATAATCTTGAGGCTCAGCGAGTGCTTATGGCCAGGAGACTTAAGGAGCATGGATATTATGATTTCACCAAAGACAACATTGTGTTTGTGGCCGATACAGCAGAGACCTCTAAAGATGTATGGCTCACCTTGCGCGTGAAGGCGCCAAAACAGAGAACCGACACTGCGCGCACTGCTATGACGCCACAACAGATAGTTCCTTACAAACGCTACCTGATCCGGTCGGTTACATTTTTTACAGACGCAGCCTCCGATTCGCCCAAGGACACTGTATACTATCGTAATATATCGGTAGTTTATGGGCCAGACCACTACCTGAAGCCATCGCTACTCGACGAGAAGTGTTTTATAGTCCCCGGTTCGCTCTACGATACACGTGAGATTGACCGCACCTATGAAGCGCTTTCCCGATTGAGCATACTGCACTCTGTAATTATCGACTTAGTGCCTGCCGGAGAGGTTGGCGATATCGGATTGCTCGACGCCAGAATCCTTTTGTCAAGAAATAAAAAGCAGTCAGTCACATTTGATGTTGAGGGCACAAACTCAGAGGGCGATTTGGGATTTGGCCTTGGAGCTACTTATCAGCATCGTAATCTTGCCCGCGGTTCGCAACTCTTCACCACGCGCCTGCGCATGAATTACGAGAGCCTTTCAGGCAGCTTCAACGGACTCATCAACGACCGTTATACCGAATGGGCCGGCGAGGTAGGAATCACATTCCCGAGATTCGAGTTCCCGTTTGCTTCGCGCAGTCTGCAGCGCCGGTTGAATGTCTCCACCGAGTTTGCGGCCTCGTTCAACTATCAGGAGCGCCCCGAGTATACACGTATCATATCGGGCTTGGCATGGAAATACAAATGGCAAAACCGCACCAACACACGCCGCCATGAATTTGACCTGCTCGATTTGAACTATGTATATCTCCCCGAACGCACCAACAACTTCCTGGATCAGATAGCCCCCGACAATCCTCTGCTGCGCTACAGTTATGAGGATCATCTGATCATGAGCATGTCGTATCACTACTATCATTCCAACAAGCGCATTGCATCGACCTTGAATAGAAAATACACCCTCCAGCCCATCGTCTACACCATAAGGGCTTCTGCCGAAACGGCAGGCAATATTCTCTATCTCGGCGAGCTGATATCCGGAGGGCATAAGCGTGGAGGTGTCTATAAGGTGTTTGATACTCAGTTTTCGCAATATGTGAAGGGTGAGGTGGATTATGCCATCACCCGCAATTTCAGTCAGCGCCAATCTATGGCCTTCCATGTGGGTGGCGGCATCGGAGTGCCTTATGGCAATTCTACGGTGCTTCCTTTCGAAAAACGATTCTATGCCGGAGGGGCCAATGGTGTGAGAGGCTGGAGTGTGCGCACTCTGGGCCCCGGAAGCTACGACTCACACAACTCGGTGAGCTATTTCATAAATCAGTGTGGCGATATTCGTCTCGATCTCAGCCTGGAGTATCGAGCTAAGCTGTTTTGGGTGCTCGAAGCCGGAGCCTTCATCGATGCCGGCAATATCTGGACCATACGCAACTACGAGAACCAACCGGGCGGAGTATTTAAATTCAATACCTTCTGGAAACAGGTGGCCTGGGCGTATGGTCTGGGCTTGCGCATGGATTTTGAATACTTCCTTCTGCGACTCGATTTGGGCATCAAGGCTTATAATCCTGCTCAGGGACAAGAGCATTGGCCTCTGATACATCCAAGCTGGAACCGCGACACGGCATTCCATTTCTCAGTAGGATATCCTTTCTAATGAAATTCAAAACACATCAAATCAAATGAAACACCTCGTCATATTCGATCTGGACGGTACTCTTCTCAATACCATCGATGATCTTGGTAACGCCACCAATTACGCCCTGCGTTCAAGCGGCTATCCGGAACATTCGTTGTCATCCTATCCGATGTTTGTGGGTAGAGGTGTGACAAGGCTCATGGAAAGGGCGCTCCCGGAAGAAGCACGTCGACCCGAAGTGGTGAGCACTCTACTCGAAAAATTCAAGGAGTATTACAACGAGCATCTCACCGACGCCACTCGACCATATGAAGGTATCCCTGAGCTGCTCCACACGCTTGACAGCCGCGACATAAAACTGGCCGTGGCTTCCAATAAATATCAGGCAGCCGTGGAGAAGCTGATACGTCACTTCTTTGGTGATGTAAGATGGTGTGCCATTGAGGGGCAGAAAGAGGGATTTCCCACCAAGCCCGACCCCTCTGTGGTATTTGAAATACTCGGCAAAGCCCCCACAAGAAAGAGTAAGGTGCTCTATGTGGGCGACTCAGGAGTGGACATGGAGACTGCCCGACGCGCTTGTGTGGATTCATGCGGAGTGACGTGGGGATTCCGCCCTCTCAAAGAGTTGCGCGACGCTTTTGCCGACAATATAGTTAATACACCCGAAGAAATAATCAAGGTGATTGAGCGTCCCGGCCTTGAGCTTGATTCATAGACACTACAGACCATAAACCATAACATCATGAGGCACATTGTTTTATTTTTAATCATAGCGCTCATTCCAGGCCTTTCGTTGGCTCGCATCAAAGCCGACGAGGATTCACTGTATTCACAGCTGGCCAAAGTCAAGACACCGGCCGACTCTTTGGCCATTCTCACCAACTTGTATGATCTATTGCCGAGGGCTAAATCAAACCATGTGGGAATGCAGGCCATTGACGTGGCTCGTCGAGCCAACGACCAGGCTGCCGCGCTCGACATTATCCGCAATCAGGCCAATCGGTATATGAGGAGCGACTCTCTGCTCAAAATATTGAAGGTCAAAACTATGGAGTGGCCTGAAAGTGAGGATAGGCGAGAGACTCTCACTTTCATCACCCTCATGGACAATATGCGCAAAGGCCGTTATGGCGATGAGGCGGAGCGTGAAAAATTCTTAGGGGAAATTCTTACCCGGATGGGAGAAAAGAATACCGATGATGAGTATGACCACATTGAGCTGCTTCACGGTGTGTGCATGCTTCTTTCGGTCAACTCAAGCTCGGAAATACTCACGAACTATATGGACTCTCTCGGTGCTCTGGTGAGACGTCTTCCGGCCACATCCTTTGCCATCCGGAATGCTTACAATGTGCATGCCTCCACGGCCTATTCGACACTGGAGCCTAAAAAGTCCATTGACTCAGACATGAGCCTTATAAAGAATGTGGAACGTCTGGAAAAATATTATCACGACCGAGGCCGAGTCTATCGCAACTATGACGCCACATACTATACCATCTATACCAGGATGCTCTCCAACTACGAGTATCTCACACCAGCTCAAGTGGAGGATTTCTACAGTCAAGCCATGAATTATCATGACAAGGATTCGGCAATACTGAAGACCTACGAGAGTTTCCCAGCACCAGATATATACTACTCAATGTATCATCACGATTATGCAAAGGCCGCCAAGCTATTGCAGAATTCAGAGATACCCGCACCGCGCCGTCTGGCAGCCACACGCAAACTGATGCTGTGTGCCGACTCTCTGGGCAATGCCCATCTCTTTTCCGAAGCCTCTAAGCAATACATAAACCTCCTTGAACACGAGCTCAAGGAACGGACCCACGGATCTTTTCGTGAGCTTCAGGTGGCTTACTCGCTCTACGATATGAAGCATCATCTGGGGCAGCTGGAAAAGGAGAGAGCCGAGGGGTATGCCAGAATACAGCGTTTCATAATCATGGGATCGTTTGTAATTCTCGTAATTCTTGTGATCCTGGTGATTATGCTGATGAACAAGTCGCGCAAAAACAAGGAGATGGCTGTGAATCTGCGCAGGAGCAACGACCTGTTCCGAGCTGAAAGCGAGAGCCTGAGGATTTCGAGGGAGGAGTCGGTCAGGGCGCGCACGCAGGCTGAGAAGGCCAATAACCTCAAAAGCGATTTCATAAAAAACATGAGCTATGAGGTGAAGGTGCCTCTCCAGGCCATCACAGAGTATTCCCGACTTATAGCTGACTGTGTAGAAGTTACCGGCACCAAACATATAGCACGTTTTGCCGATATGCTTGAGCTTAATTCCGAACTGCTCTCCACTATAATCAACGATGTGCTCCGTCTTTCCGAAATGGAGTCCTCGCCCTCAATGCCAATACATTCGCAGGTTGTGAATGTGCAGACCCTCTGCATGGCTACAATTGAAGCCATGAAGCACCGTGTGAAGCCAGGCGTTTCATTAAGCCTGGATCCTGCAAGCCAGAGAGTGGATATGTTCACCGACCCGGCCCGAGTGCAGCAGATACTCAACAATCTGCTTACCAATGCGGCAAAGTTTACCTCAAAAGGCTCGATTATTTTAAGCTATAAGGAGGATCTGAAAAAGGATGTGGTGGAATTTTCTGTAACCGACACCGGTATAGGCATAAACGCCGAGAACCGCGAGAAGATCTTCGACAGGTTTGTGAAGCTCGACCGCGACACTCAGGGAGCCGGATTGGGTCTGACCATATCGCGCATCATAGCCCGCAGGCTGGGGGGCGATATTAAGCTCGACACATCATACCCTGGGCCTGGCTCACGCTTTGTGTTGATATTGCCGAAGAAAACAGAGAAATAGCCGTTCAGAACACGTAGCTGATGCCCATATTGAAGAGGCCTGTGTTGTCGTGTCTGATCCAGTTGAACTTGCCCTGGCAAGTGATGCGCATGGTGGGGGTGACATTATAAGCAAAACCCAGACCGAAGTCAAAACCTATGTGGTTGCGACGTGTGGTGACATCGTCGGGGCCACCCTCGCCACGGGCTGTGGGTGCAGTAGAGCTATGATTGGGGATATGGCGGTTCCATGACCCGTAATTGATGCCGAGAATATGATAAACATACCATTTTCCTGAAGCATCAAGCTGCCATGGACCATGATAGTCAATGTTAAACAGGATGGCGTCGCGGTTGTGGTGGCGGAAGACGTAGTCGATTGAGGGTGCCAGCACAAAGTGTGACGAGAAAGCATATGAGAATTGCAAGCCTGCTGATGCGCTTTGGTTTGTGGTGACATATCCGGCTGTCACGCCGAGCGATTTTCGCGGCTTGATATTCTCTTGAGCATTGGCGGAAAGAGAAATAAGCAATGCTGCCAGGGATGCTATAATGGCTGATTTATGAAGCATGGTGATGAATGGATGACTATGTTTTATGTATAACAGTTGAAACTGAGGTTTTGTTGTGTGGAAAGTGCGTTATTTCAGAATGAGAAGTGAAACATAAATCGTATGCCCTCACGGCAGGCATAAGGATCGTTGCGATATGTGAGACGCCAGGTATAATCTATTCTCAGCACCTTAAACACATTGTCAATGCCTACACCTGCCTCCATATAGGGAGTATTGGTCATGAGCCTTGTGTGCGTAATGGCGGGGAATTGATAGAGTTGCTGATGGATCCAAGGCTTGTTTTTGTCGCTCAAATGTCCCCACAGCCCTCGGAATATCAGTGCCTCGCGCAATTTGAGGCGCTTGAATCCAGGGATGAGGTTGAAGAGTGCTCCGTTGACCCAATAGGTGAAGTCCCACTGCAGGTAAGAGTCGTTGATAAACTCCATGGGATTGAGCAGGGGGAATGTCTCAAGCTGTATGAAATACGAAAGGTTGGCATTGGGTATGAGGAGATCGGGATAGGGGGATTGGGTCCATGTGTGGCCGCCTTTTAGCAATATATCGGTATATCCGAAGGCCGAGAACCAGAATCGCTTGCTGAACGAAGCCTCGGTGGTGGAGACACCAAAGTCATTTCCCAGGATGCCGCGGGGAGCCAGTGTGTGGGAGAGGGTGAAGATCGGGGCATCGAAATTTATCGGGAGTCTTCCGGTAGTCATCTGGAAGAACTTTTCGCCGGGTGCATATCGCAGCTCCACCTTTATAGAGTTGGTGGTGTAGTGGCCGAAACTTTTACCATATCCGTTTATGAAGTTCATGTATCGGGTAGGCTCCATACGCTCGTTCTGCAATCTGGCTGTGAGCGAGAAATTGTTTTCAAGCTCCATGATATATTCCAGCTTGCTGACACGGTGATATAGCATCTGCACATCCTTGGCTCTTCGCCATGACAGAAACATATTGTCCTGATTGTTTGTGATGAAGCTTTGGCCAAGCATCTTCATATCGAAAAGATGAGTGGCTCGCAGAGCGTGGACCGGGAATTCGCGGGAGTGATACTCTTTGTCGTTGAACGAGTATTCTGCCTCAAAGCCATATTTCCACTTCTTGTCCTTGAATCCATATGCCCCGTAAACGCGTCCAAACCATCGGCGCGATAGATTGGCTGTAGTGATACCTCCGAGGCGCAGGCGAAAACCCTCCACCTCATTGTGCGAGAAGGTTGATGTGAGAGGCCCGATGTCAAATTTGGAATGTTTGCCAGTGGGAATATATCCTTTTGAGAATATTCTCACCAGCTTTTCACCCCAATAGAACAAGGGTACTGCTCTGAAGCGCTCCATCATCTGCTCCATGTTTTTTTCGCCTTTAGCTATAGGCGCACGTCGATTTCCTTCCCAATAGCTGTCGTCGCGGGCATAGGCTGCAGCATCGTAGATCTGAGACAGACCGCGGTTGAAAATGCTTTGATCTTTGAGAGGTGTATAGTTATGGCCGGTATAGACAGTCTTTCTGCGCGTATACAATCCGGGCATACCGGGCAGAAGTGTGGCATCCATCACAAGCTCATCTGTGGCTTTGAGCCTTGTGCCGTCGGTGTCGCGCTCAAACTCCTGGATTATAAGCATGTTGTTTACAAAATTGAGGTTGATGTCGTGGGGCACACGCAATACAATCTTTTTTATAAACATTGTGGAATCACCTTTAGGTACATATATTCGGCCAGTGAAACCCATGGATGATGAATTGCGGGGCACGAAAGTGAGTTCCACACACTCCACAGAGTCAATCCTGACTGTGTCTGAAAGATAAAACTTGTAGAAATCTGGGGCTATACGTGAAAGAGGACTCACAAAACGAGTCTGCAGCAGGTTAATATCGTTTTGATACACATCCACCTCTCTCATCACATCCTCATAGAGTTTCTGCAGGCTCTGTTGGTCGATGAATTCGTCCATGCCTGATCGCCTTAGTCCATGTACATACTCTTTTTCGCTTTCCGGTGTTTTGCGATGGTGTATTGTAGACGATTTTTCGCGCACAGAAATGTTAAGGATAGGCTTTCCTGTGAGCAGCGACGTGTCGATATACTCCTTAACAAAGTCAAACTTTCCTTCCTTTCCGCTTGAGTCCGTGGAATGGTGATAGTCGTTGACTGCCAGGGTGATACGCTCGTATTTATCGTAATTATAAGCTTCTTTTGTCTTACGAGGGTCTCCATCGTCGCGGGTGGCTCGGATGCGCTGCATGAATTCTACGGCGGGATTGTTCTTTTTGGAGTAGTGTTCCTTGCGCGGCTTCACAGTGAGTGTGTTTAGAGCAACACCTACCGGTTTGAGCTTTATGTCGAATTTGACTACGCTCTTTTTGAGCGATGGAGCTTTAAATGTGGCTGATTCATAGCCCATTGCCGACGACTTGATAGAGTCGAAGGGTAGAGCCGTGGTGATTGAATAATGCCCCAGCTCATCAGACAGCACACCGCGCTCAGTGCCCTGAAGAATGACGGTGGCATAGGGCACAGGCTCGAGGCTCGAAGCGTCGAGTACGGTGCCGCTGATGGTGACATTGCCTCCCGACAATTTAAGCCCGGCCATCGAAAGCGTCAGAGTTAAAAATAAGATGAATGTGCGCAAGCGCATGTCCGATTTTTTACCTTAGAAATTTGTATGTGGAAATGTGAATTATTATTTTTGCAAAATTACTCAAAAAACAATAAACATACCCTATATTTGATACGATGGCAAAGGAAATAGAACGAAAATTTCTTGTAAAGGACAATTCTTATGCCGAAATGGCCACATGTGTAAGACACATCCGGCAGACTTACCTATCCACTGCACCTCATGCCACGGTGAGAATACGCATCAGCGACGACGAGGCATGGATAACCGTGAAGGGACTTAACCACGGAGTGAGTCGTGACGAATGGGAATATCAGATACCCAAGAGTGATGCCGAGGAGATGGCCGCAAGTCTGGCCGGGGGATGGAGTGTGGACAAGTATAGATATATTGTGGAATATGAAGACTGGAAATGGGAGATCGACCGTTATGCCGGGCCTCTGGAAGGATTGACGGTGGCCGAGGTTGAGATGCCCGAGACCACCGCCAATCCACCTTTACCTCCATTCATAGGCAAGGAGGTGACAGGCGATGTGAGGTATTACAATTCATCGCTCGCCGAGTCCGGCAAGAAGCCTGACTGACAGCAGGTCAGGCTTTGTAGAGATATCTCTTTATAGATCGCTTGGGAGTCTTTTCAAACTCCTCCTCCCGGATTTTGAAGTTCACAATCTGAGAGTAAGAGGGCAGATCGTTGTTGAGAGCGCGGATGTTGTCGTCCATGATCTTCTGCATCTCGTCGGCCGATATGTTCTGTGAGGAAGCGCTCTCGAGATCGGGGAAAATCAGAGCCGTGAGCCTGCCGCCACCAGCATCGACCACAAGGCTCTCGCTCACATAAGGCATATTGTTGAGCTTGTCCTCAATCTCCTCTGGATAAATGTTCTGGCCTGAGGCTCCGAGAATCATGTTCTTGTCGCGGCCTCTGATGTAGATAAAGCCGTCTTTGTCAATGTTGCAGATGTCGCCCGTGTTGAGCCATCCATCCTTGAGCACCGGGCTGGTGGCATCGTGGTTCTTGTAATATCCCAGCATCACATTGTCGCCCTTCACCATCAATACTCCGGGTTTGACTGCCGGCTCGTCTGACTCGACATACCCCTCCATGCGATCTACAAAGCGTCCGCACGAGGCCATGCGGTTTTCGTTCCAGGGGGCATAGGCTATGAGCGGTCCGCATTCGGTCATGCCGAATCCTACGGTGTAATGGAATCCTATGCGACGCAGGAATTTCTCAACATCCTTGTTGATGGCTGCGCCGCCTATAATAAGCTCCTGCAAGTTGCCTCCGAATGTCTCGTTGAGACGTTCCTTGATTTTGGCAAGGAGCTTGTCGTCGAGGAAGGGCACTTTTAGCATCAGCTTCATAAGCGGCTTCTCGAGAAGCGGGAATACGCGTGTGCGGATAATCTTTTCGATAATCAGTGGCACAACGATTATCACCGGAGGATGCACCTTGGAAAATGCATCCATGAGGATGCGCGGAGAGGGTGTGCGGGTGAGGATGCGGATATGATTGCCACATGCAAACGGGCGCAGCATATCGGTGGTTAGTCCGTACATATGAGCCAAGGGCAACATGCACACCACTCCGGCTCCCGGTTCGGCGGGCAGATGATCAACACAGAATTTTAGATTTGACCACAAGGAGCGGTATGGGAGCATCACGCCCTTAGAGAAGCCTGTAGAGCCCGAGGTGTAGGAAATAAGACACAGTTCGTCGCGCTGCTCTTTGAAATATTTAATATCGTCGGGTGTGAAACGGTCGGGGTATTCACGACCGAAGAGCTCGTTGAGATGGGCTCGTGCATGGTCCAGCTTCTTGGAGCGTGAAAAAAGCAGCGAAAAGTCGTCGAGCGAAACCACTCCGGCCAAAGCCGGGAGGCCGTCGGGGTTGAGTGCATCCCAGTGGTTTTCGTCAAGAAATGCCAGCTTGGCATCGGCATGCACAATAAGCTGCTGGATATTGTCGGGCTTGAAGTCGGGGAGAATCGGCACTATCACTGCACCGTAGGTGACGGTGGCCAGAAAAGCCACACACCATAGCGATGAGTTCTTACCACACAAGGCTATTTTGTCGCCGGGACGCAGACCAGTCTCCTTAAAGAGTATATGGAGTTTGGCTATCTTGCGAGCCACGTCCTTGTAGGTCAGCGTCGAGGTGGTCTGCCCGAGGTCGGAGAGAGCCGGAAGTTCCCAGTATTGCTTTATGGCAACACTGATGTATTCGTTCAGGCTTTGGCAATTGGGTGTCATATTGTTTGAGGTTTGAGTTTTTGACATACTATCAAAAGTTTTTCATTATCAGGACCGGTAGTGCCGAAGAGCATCAACGATCCCCCTTCCTTTATTTTCAGCATAGAGGCAAGCTCGGGAGCTCGGAGAGGGAAGTTACGAACGGCAACATTGATCTCCGGATACTTAGCCTTCAGGCTTTTGGCATTCCGTTTGTTGAAAGGGATTATATCCAGTATCTCGTATGCCTCTCCCGGGAAATAGCTCACATGCGTCTCTGAAAAATATAGATGGGAGAATGCATTTAGCTTTCTCACCCCGTCGATATCCACGTTTCCGCCAGCTTTCATCACTGTCGGATATGGCTGAAGTAAAATCTGGCCTTCAGATGGCAACCCTAAGGGTATATCAGAAGAGCCCGTCACTGTAAATTCGCCATGACCTACAGTGATACATTTCACCATATTGCTGCCGGATGAAGGGAGCGTGAACACCAGCTCCTTGCATTCAGTCGTGGTGCCAACGATGTAGACATCTGCTCCAAAATCATCAAGGGCATCGCAGTTGAGCATCGGAGAAGCCTTGACTATTACCTTACTGGCTCGGCTGAGCAGCAAGGGCATCAGAGATATGACATCAGGATGACAATCTTTCAATAAAAAATGCCTCCCGCACTCGTCTCTACGAGCCGGGTCTATAAATATTACGTCAAACGTGGCCGAATTGTTTTCAAGCCAAACAGTACTGTCAGCCCCAACAACATCAATGAGGTTCTGAAGGCCGAGGGTGACGACATTTTTTTTGAGCGCTTCAGCCGTGTGCGTGTCCAACTCGATGGCTGTGACAGAACAGTTATTTGCAGCAAACGCAAAGGCATCCACACCGAGCCCGGCGGTCATGTCGAGCACTTTTGATCCAGGCTCAACCATTGCAGCATGGATGCTGGCAACAGCTTCGGAAGTAGCCATCTCAGCCACTTTGAGCGATGGAAATTCAAATTCCGGATTGCTGCAGAGCTTGGGAAGTTTGGACATAGTTTTCTCACGACATTCAAGCTGAAGTATTTCGCTTATTTTGGCTTGATTGCCATGATATTTCAGACGGAGGCGTGAGAAGTCGGTGTTCATTGCCCAAGGACGCTGTTTTTAGGCCTTGTGGCTTGAAAATCTTTGATATAGTTGGGCACACTGTAGGCTATATCTATAAAACAGCCGTCGGCATATGCTTTCTCAGACAAAGCGGTCATATCTACAGCCATAGGGACAATATCAGGAATCCAATGTGCATTTGGGGCCTTGATCACATCTTTGGCCTTGTCGCTGCCATTGCCGAAGAAAAGCACCGGACGCTGTGACCGCAGGAGTTTGTCGTAACTGTTTTCGTCGATTATCAGGGGTTGCTGTTCCATCAATTCATTCAGTGCAAGATCATAAGCACCGGTATATACCTCCATGCGTCTGGCATCGACCATAGGCACGAAGATCTCATCGCCTTCGAGCGATTCGGCGGCAAACATCACTTGACAAGTCATAAGTTTCAGTGTGTCAACTCCAATCAAGGGCACGTCGAGCGCATAGGCCAGCCCCTTTGCTTCCGACAAGCCAATGCGTAGGCCTGTATAGCTGCCGGGACCCATGGATACGGCCACTGCATCGATTTTCATCTCACGCTCTGAGGCAAAGTCGAGGCAATGTTTTATATATCCGCTCAGCGATGAAGCATGATTGCGGCCGTCTGTATCCTCGCAGTGGGTAAGCACCATGCCTTCGGCGGTCAAAGCCACCGAGCATGCTGTGGAAGATGTCTCTATATTGATGATTACTGCCATATATCTTTCTTCTTATTCGTCTTGAAAAGCGCCGGAAGCCAGTAGCTCGCGATATCCGACGTTGAAATAGTGACGTTCGAAGTCTTTGGGTCTCAATATCCTTGAGTCCCAGATGATCAGATCGAGATCTATAGGTATCACCCCCTCAAGGGTCTTTACCTGAGTGCGCCCGTGCAGAGCCTCCCAGTCCTTCAAATGTTTGATGAGGGCCTCCTCGCTTATAGGTGAAAGGCCGTGAATCACAGCATTGAGATAGGGCTTGTCTTTGCCGTTGAAGGCCTCGGATTCGTAGACCGACGAAACTGAGCATTTGTGGAGAATCCCACAGATATATTCAGTGGCCTGGGCTATCTGATACTCGCGGTCTACAGTGTTGCTTCCGAGCCCTATGGTGCAGGGGGTAAAGTGATCCATAGTTATGTGGTTATTATTGTAATCCTTTCATTGTCAATGCTATACGTCCGCGCTGGACATCCACATCGAGAACCTTGACTTTGACGGTTTGTCCGATTTTCACTACTTCAGCCGGCGACGTGATGAAACGTTCCGAGAGTTGGGATATATGGACAAGTCCATTCTCCTTAATGCCAAGGTCGACAAAGACGCCGAAAGCCGTAATGTTGTTTACCTTTCCAGTGAGGATTTGCCCCAGATGCAGATCGGCTATTCCATTGGTTCCTTCTTCAAATACGGGCTCTTCGATAGTTTCACGGGGATCACGTCCAGGCTTTTCAAGCTCAAGGACAATGTCGGTGAGGGTGGGGAGTCCGATAGCTTTTGATGTATATTTGTCCAATTCTATATTGTGAAGCAGGTTGCGGTCGCGTGTCAAGCGCAATACGTCGGCATTCACATCAGCGGCCATTTTTTCGACCAGCTCGTAGCGTTCGGGGTGAACTCCGGTGTTGTCCAGAGGGTTTGCCGCTCCGGGTATGCGGAGGAATCCGGCAGAGAGGGTAAAGGCCTTCTCGCCCATGCGCGAAACGTTCATCAACTGGCTACGGGAGGTGAAAGGTCCGTTTTCTTCTCGGTATTTCACTATATTAGCAGCCAGCGACGACCCTATGCCTGAGACGTATGAGAGTAACTGGCGAGATGCGGTGTTGACGTTGACACCAACGGAGTTAACACAATTTTCCACCACATAGTCAAGTGCATCCTTCAGTCTTCCTTGATCCACATCATGCTGGTATTGACCTACTCCGATGCTTTTTGGATCGATTTTCACCAACTCGGCCAGTGGGTCGAGCAAACGACGGCCTATTGAAACGGCTCCGCGCACTGTGACGTCCTGATCAGGAAACTCTTCCCGAGCCACTTCGGAAGCCGAATATATAGATGCACCACTTTCGCTGACTGTGTATATCTGAACTTTGCGTGGGAAGACCACGTCGCGCAAAAAGCGTTCGGTCTCGCGCCCGGCAGTGCCGTTGCCCACGGCTATTGCATCTATGCGATAGCGATCCACCATATAGCACAGAGTGTCGGCTGCACCAACAAAATCGTTGGCCGGAGGGGTAGGGTAGACTACCTGATGATCCAGGAGAGTGCCCTGCTCGTCGAGCGCTACGACTTTGCATCCGGTGCGATATCCGGGATCTATGGCCAGCACTCTTTTACGCCCCAGTGGAGCGGCCATGAGCAGTTGGCGCACATTGTCGGCAAACAGCTGTATGGCCGATGTGTCGCTTTTCTCTTTCATGTTGCCGGCAATTTCTGTTTCTATCGACGGACGCATGAGTCGCTTATATCCATCCTTTACAGCCGCTTTTATGATTTCGGCACATTCGGGGGTTGCATTTGGCTTGACAAACATGCGTACGAGACGATCGGTCATCTCATCGTCGTCAATCGAGATCGACACCTTCAATATCCCCTCATTTTCGCCTCGGCGCATGGCAAGATAGCGGTGGGAGGTGCAGGTGCGCAGGGGCTCTGAGAAATCAAACCAGGCCTTGTAATTCTCACCTTCAGCTTCCTTGCCTTTTGCTACTTTAGAGGTTATGACTGCCGATCGCTGAAAGCGTGAGCGCACTATGCCGCGGGCTTTCTCGCTCTCGCTAACCCACTCGGCTATAATATCTGAGGCTCCGGCCAGGGCTGCCTCTTTGCCACCTTCAATCTTAAATTTAGCTGCGGCCTTCATAGGGTCGGCCACGGTCTGCGACATCAGCATTTTGGCCAACGGTTCGAGCCCCAGGGCGCGGGCAGCCTGTGCACGGGTGTTCCTACGAGGCTTGAATGGGATGTATATATCCTCGAGCACCACCGGGTCGAAGGTCTCTTCTATTCTTGTCTGAAGTTCGGGCGTCAGGGCATCCTGGCTTTTTATTACCCCAAGAATAAATTCCTTGCGTTTGTCTATTTCCGTTAATTCCAGATGACGTTTCATCACGGCATGCACGGTGGCATCATCCATTGCGCCTGTGGCTTCTTTGCGATATCGGGCAATGAATGGGACTGTAGCTCCCTCGTCGAGGAGTCTGAGACACGCTGCCACATGCTTGCGCAGATGTGTACCCAGCTCGCTGGTGATGATATTTGCGTGATAGTTAACCATTACTGATGTTTTGGTTGAGAATCTTTGTTTCTAAGAGTGAAGACGGTGATTTCAGGGGTGGCCCCGATGCGGGCCGGGAACCCGACTGTGCCGATGCCGATATTCACATAGAGCTGATGCTTTCCGGGGGAGTCATCGTATAGTCCGCCCCAGGTTTTGTAGCGGAACACGGCCGGCGACATTCCGGCCACTTCAATCTGCATGGCATGGGTGTGGCCTGAAAGTGTAAGTGGGATATTTATATCCGTGCGCCCGCTGATGGAGTCAACCCAGTGGGCAGGATTGTGTGTGAGGAGTATTTTTGTCACCTTATCGCCAAGTGAGGGGTATGCTTTTGCAAGTGAGCCATAAACGGGGAAAGGAGGATCGCCAATGTTTTCCACTCCGATAAGAGCTATTGAGTCTGTGCCACGGCGTATCATCTCGGTTTCGTTGAGCAGCAGTCGCCATCCCATACCGGTGATTGACTGTCGGAGATATTCACGGTTTTTCTTTTTGGCTTCGGGTGATTTCCAATCGGCATAATCGCCATAATCATGATTGCCCAAAATGGCATAAACACCATCAGGAGCCTGCAATCGGGAGAGGGTGGGGAGGTGGGGAGTTAGCTCGGAGGATCGGGAGTTGACAATGTCGCCCGTGAAGAGTATTACATCTGCTCCCTGCTCGTTGATCTCTGTGGCGAGTTTATCAAGAAAATCATTATCTTTCCCATAGGTGCCTGTGTGTATATCAGAGAATTGCAGGATGCGATATCCGTCAAACTCGGCCGGAAGACCTTCTATCTCCACGTCAATTTCGTTGACATCTATATTAAACCGATTCACGAGTGCACCCCACCACATGATACCGAATGTCAACACCGAAAGTGTTGTTGCTGCCACTGAGAAGGCTTTGCTTCTTTTTTTTCTGAAGAGCTGGGGGATACGCCCGCACAGGTCGATCAGCACAAAGATGTATTTTGCTCCATACACGCTCAGATATCCGAACAGCATCCACATCACAGTGAGAAGAGATGCGTCGTCGGCTCCTCTTCGAGGCAATGACAGGGTTACTATGAGCATAATCCACAGTGCCACAGAACTCCACAGCTGTATACGTGAGGGGAGAGCTGAGCGGAATCTCCGTCGACACACTCGGTAGATGTAGGTGTCGACAAGGAAATTTAATACAATGAAGAATATGAGCGGCAGAAGGGGTAGTCTCATGTATAATTAACAATATCCGGTGGCAAGAAGTTTATTGCGGAGCGGATTAGCATACATAGTATACATGTATGTGCGCATGAAGTTTCTTTCCTGGACTGTGATGTCGGGCACATCTATTTTGTCAAGCTGCCCCTCGATATATGCTTCAACCTGTGCGGCTTCTTCGGGTGTATACCTGTCGGTATACATGTCAGTGTCGAAGGCGCGGTCGTAGGTGACGTAATTGATGGGGAATATTTTGTATCCTCCATGAATGCCGCAGTCGATGCTGTGGCATACACGATCAATGATCTCGATTTTATCTATGCCGTCGGTCATGGT
The DNA here is from genome assembly GCA_023664185.1 of Muribaculaceae bacterium. Lineage (GTDB taxonomy): Bacteria > Bacteroidota > Bacteroidia > Bacteroidales > Muribaculaceae > Duncaniella. Next base: position 63,307 of record JAMPGA010000001.1, on the reverse strand, counting down.
CTGTATCATGGGCGTGAGGCAAGAGGAGAAGGAGATGTGGACACGTCCTTTGAATCCCAGCAACCCGGTTTCCATTGAGAAGAGATCGTCGTGCTGGGTTTTCTTGAATGTCGGATCGCGATGGCTCAACAGGTACTCACGTGCCTTCAGATAGTCGTTGGGGTCATATTCATATGAAATGGCCACAGGGAAAATGTTGAGCCCGGCAAGGTTTTCAGCAGTGTTGCCACCTCCTCCCAGAGCCAGCATTTTCAACACGCTTTTCTGTGTGCGGTCGCTTGAGTCTTTGGCGCGTCCCTCGCGCTGGGCTATCCACACACTTTCGTTTTTGGTGTTGATGGCATAATGTATGTAGCCAGAGAGCTGTTTGGCTGCATCAAGAGCCTGACGTGTGGGGAGATTGCGCTTTACTATAAAACTTCCGTTAAGCTTTACGAGATTGGTGATCCAATCATAGATAAGAAGGTTGTCTCCGATGGCTACCTCTGAGGTAGGCATGTTTTTATGTAGGAAACAAAGGTTGAGAAATGAGGCATCGAGCACAATGTCTCTATGATTGGACATGAATGTATATGCTGTGCCGGGAGCTACATGTTCGAGGCCTGAAGATGTGATCCCGGATGTGGTCTTCTGTTCGAGCGACTCCAGGAAACCCTGCATTATGCGTGTTTGAAATTCATGCTTGCCGTTGCAACTTTTCAGAGTTTTTATAAAAGATGTGAAATCCACATTGGGGAGCACCCATCTTACAGCATGTTCAAAACCTGGATCGGAGGCTAATTTTTCAATATTTTCGACAAAATGGACGTCGTCGTAGGGAGCTATCTCAGAATAATCCATATAAGCGTTCATTATACGCGTTAGAAAAGTTGAGTCAAAGGTAGGTGTTTTATCCTAACCTTGCAAGGGCGTGAGGCAATAAAAGTTAAAATATCTCTGTCTTATTAAGTTTTTTTGACAGAAATTTAGTTGTATTCACTGCAATCTGAGGCTATGAGGCCACAGATTGCAGTGAAATGAGTCGATTTAATCAAAGTGCTTTGCGATAAAGCTCGAGCACTTCCTGGCGGGTGCAGTCGCGGGGATTGCCGGGGGTGCAGACATCGGCCATTGCGGCATCTGCCAGACGTTCGAGATCTGACTCCTTCACTCCGAGTTCAGAGAGGTGCTGGGGTATACCAACTCTGATAGCCAGATCTTTGACGGCTTTAACGGCGGCATCGGCTGCCTCCTGCGATGTCATACCGGGCTTATACACATCCATGGCTTTTGCTATGGTAGTATATTTCTCTAGGGCAGCAGGAGCATTGTATTCCATTACGATGGGGAGTAGAAGGGCATTTGCCACACCGTGAGGAATGTCGAATATAGCTCCGAGGGGGTGAGCCATGCCGTGAACGAGACCTAGGCCTACGTTTGAGAAGGCCATACCGGCAATATACTGAGCTACAGCCATGCCGTTTCGAGCTTCTGCATCCTGAGGATTGTTTACGGCAGTCTCGAGGTAGCGGTTTATCATTTCGATGGCCTTGATCTCAAACATGTCGCTCATCTCCCAGGCCCCCTTTGTGATGAGGCCTTCTATGGCATGAGTGAGGGCGTCGAGACCGGTAGAAGCAGTCAGGCCGCGGGGCAAGGTATACATGAGCTCTGCATCGACAATGGCGATGGCGGGAATGTCGTTGGGGTCAACGCAAACCATTTTCTTCTGGTTTTTCTCGTCGGTGATCACATAGTTAATTGTGACCTCAGCAGCGGTACCTGCGGTGGTGGGAAGAGCTATGACAGGAACAGATTTTGAGTGGGTGGGAGCAACGCCTTCGAGCGAAACTACGTCGGCAAATTCGGGGTTATTGGTGATTATGCCCACAGCCTTGGCAGTGTCCATTGACGAGCCGCCCCCTATGGCAATGATGAAGTCGGCTCCGGCTTCAGCAAAAGCCTTGACACCGGCATTTACATTGGCTACCGTGGGATTGGGCTTGACGTCGCTGAATACTTCGTAGGGTATTCCGGCCTCGTCGAGAATCTCGAGTACTTTGCCGGCCACGCCAAATTTGATGAGTTCTTTATCTGTAACAATCAGAGCCTTGTGCAGGCCGAGACGTTTAACTTCCTTGGGGAGTTCGCGACGAGCCCCAGGTCCGAAGTATGACACTTCGTTGAGTACAAAACGGTTAACCATGTTGATAGATATGTTTTTCTGGTGAATGTGAGGAATTTTTTGCAAAAATACTAATTTGGCGCAAACCTACAAACTAAAAACGGATGAACTTTTCTGCGAAGGCTGTTGTTGTATGTATGAAACGATTCAATTATTTATTCATCACATTGAGGGATCGCAATTAATCCATCCGCACTTTTCAGGAAAGAAGAGGACGCGGCTTTACCGGGAAGGCTCCCGCTTGGACAATACCAAGCGGGAGCCTTCCCGGTAAATGATTTACATATAGTTCTTTATCGGAATAGTGTCGTGAGGTACATTGATGTTGTGGCGGCTGAATATTCTGGTGGCGTTTCTGACAAATGCGTCCCTGTGGGCTTTCGAACCTGTTTTTACATCATCGGATTCTGCCGGAAGAAGCCGAAAGTTCTCTTTAGCTCCGGCTGGGGGTTGGGTGAACACCAATCTGTAGGAGGCAGACTTTATATACGGACGTTTCATGATGTCGCGCGCCAGGGTCACTCTTACCATAGCACCTCCACGTGTGTCGGCAGTGCGCATGGCCGAGATGAAATTTCCAAGCGAGTAGACCGTCAGCGTGGGGATGCCGGTAAGAGGTGTGCGCTCCAGGACCATAGGCTGTATCACATGAGGATGGCCACCTATTATCAGTTCTACACCCAGGCCGGAGATATAGCGAGCCAGCGACTGTTGCTCCTTGTTGGGGAGCAGTTTGTATTCCTCGCCCCAATGTATGCACACGGCTATGAGCTCTGCGCCGGCCAGCCGGGCGTCATGGACATCTCTGGCTATAACGCCACGGTCTATATAGTCGATCTCAACGGGCGTGCGTTTGGTGATTCCGTTAGTGCCGTAGGTGTAGTTGAGAAAGGCTATCTTAAAGCCATTTATGTCCTTTATGAGCGGTAGATGCTGCTTGCGGTGAGCTGCGTCGCGATAGATGCCCAGCCAGTCAGTGTTGTTGGCCTCGAAGGTCGAAATGGTACGAAGCAACCCCCTGTCTCTGCGATCCAAAATATGATTGTTGGCAGCAAGCATTAGGTCAAATCCGGCATCAGTAAGGGAGGTGAGATAGTTGTCGTGGGCGCAAAACATCGGATAGCCCGAATATGGTGCGCCTCCGAGCGGTGTCTCCAGATTTACCACAGCATAATCTGCCGACCTGACATAGGGTGCTATCTCAGTAAAATAGTCCGAATAGTCAAGAGAGCCGTCGGGCTGTCTGGCTGCGTCAATTTGCCTTTGATGCTGCATGGCATCTCCGGCAAAGACTATTTCAGCGTGGTCTGCGGGAATGAGCAGAGACGCCAGGGCCACAAGTATCTCCAGCATCGACGGTTGGTCTTAGAGGTGCTTAGCTATAAATTTCTTTCTTTGCAGCGAGGAGAGTGTTTTTCATCAGCGAACATATGGTCATCGGGCCCACTCCTCCAGGCACGGGTGAGATGAAGGCACATTTCTCTGCCACATTTTCGAAGTCGACATCGCCGCTCAGGCGGAAGCCTGATTTACGGGTGGGGTCGGGGACACGTGTAGTGCCTACGTCAATGATGGTGGCTCCGGGCTTAACCATGTCGGCTGTGACAAATCCAGGCTGACCGAGTGCGGCGATGATAATGTCGGCTTCGGCACATATCTCCTTGAGATTCTCGGAGGCACTGTGGAGCACGGTCACTGTTGAATTGCCCGTCGCGGCTTTCTGCATCATGAGCATGGCCACCGGTTTACCCACAATATTGCTACGGCCCAGCACAACGCATCTTTTACCCTTTGTGGGAACATTATAGCGCTTGAGCAGCTCGATGATGCCTGAAGGGGTGGCCGAGACAAAGCAGGGGAGACCTATCGACATGCGACCCACATTGACCGGGTGAAAACCGTCGACATCCTTGCGGTAGTCGATGGCTTCGATTATGCGCTGTTCGGAAATGTGTTTTGGTAGGGGGAGCTGTACAATGAAGCCGTCTACATTGTCGTCGTTGTTGAGCTTTTCAATGGTGTCGAGGAGAGTCTGCTCAGTCACATCATCCTCATAGCGTATGAGCGTGGAGCGGAATCCACACACTTCGCACGCCTTCACTTTGTTGGCAACATAGGTTTCCGATCCGCCGTCGTGGCCCACAAGAATGGCCACAAGATGCGGACGACGTTTTCCCGAGGCTACCATGGCCTCAACTTCGGCAGCTATCTCCTTTTTGATATCTTCCGCTACTTTCTTGCCGTCGATTATTGTCATGTCTTATCAAGTTCTAACTATGTGTGAATTTTTTATCGTCTCATTCCACGCATGCCTCTCATCATGGCCATGGGGTTTTTGATACCTGCCACCTGTTTCATCATTTTTCGTGCATCGTCAAACTGCTTGATGAGACGGTTCACTTCCTGGATGTCGGTGCCTGAGCCTTTGGCTATGCGCTTTCGGCGCGAGCCGTTGATTATCTCGGGGTGCTGGCGCTCTTCTTCGGTCATCGAGCAGATTATTGCCTCGATGCCCTTGAAAGCGTTGTCGCTGATCTCAACATCCTTCAGTGCTTTCCCCACACCGGGAATCATCGAGGCGAGCTCCTTGAGATTGCCCATTTTCTGTATCTGGCGAATCTGCTGGAGGAAATCGTTGAAGTTAAACTGGTTTTTGGCTATCTTTCGTTGCAGCTCGCGGGCCTGTTTCTCATCATAAGCATTCTGAGCCTTTTCAACAAGCGAAACAATGTCGCCCATGCCGAGGATACGGTCGGCCATACGCGAGGGGTGGAACAAGTCCAGGGCATCGAGCTTTTCTCCGGTGCCGACAAATTTGATGGGCTTTGTCACCACTGTACGAATCGAGAGAGCCGCACCACCGCGTGTATCGCCGTCAAGCTTCGTGAGGACTACGCCATCAAAGTCAAGTCGATCATTGAACTCCTTGGCTGTATTCACAGCATCCTGGCCGGTCATGGAGTCGACCACAAAGAGAGTCTCCTGAGGCTTGACAGCTTTCTTTATTGCAGCAATCTCTTGCATCATCTGCTCGTCGACAGCCAGACGTCCGGCGGTGTCTATGATGACCAGGTCGATATGATTTGATTTGGCATACTTAATGGCGTTTTCGGCAATCTCCACCGGGTTCTTGTTGCCATCTTCTGTATACACAGGCACACCAATCTGCTCGGCAAGCACTTTGAGCTGATCAATAGCCGCGGGACGATATACGTCGCAGGCCACAAGCAGCGGACGCTTGGCCTGTTCGGACTTATATTTTTTGGCCAGCTTTCCTGAGAATGTTGTCTTACCGGAGCCCTGTAGACCCGACATGAGAATGACGGCAGGATTGCCCGAGAGGTTGACACTGGCAGTTTCGCCACCCATGAGTCTGGCAAGTTCGTCATGGACTATCTTTACCATGAGCTCGCCGGGCTTGATGGCGTTGATCACATTCTGTCCGAGGGCTTTGGCTTTAACTTCGTCTGTAAACTGTTTTGCTACTTTGAAGTTTACATCGGCCTCAAGCAGTGCGCGACGCACATCCTTGAGTGTCTCGGCCACGTTGATCTCGGTGATTTTGCCTTCACCTTTCAGTATTTTGAAACTCCTCTCGAGTCTTTCGCTTAGATTCTCAAACATTGGGGTCTATATATTATGGTGTGGGGGTCAGTTGACGAGTAGATTTGTATTAGTGTCGGGGAAGATTACTTTGGGCTTGAATGTGGCTGCCTCTTCAGGGGTCATCGAAGCATAGCAAATTATGATTATGATATCGCCCACCTGTACCTTTCTGGCTGCCGCGCCGTTGAGGCATACCACTCCGGATCCTCGAGGACCCTCAATGGTGTATGTGTCAAAGCGCTCACCGTTGTTGTTGTTTACGATATACACTCTTTCGCCAGGCAGTATGCCTGCGGCATCGAGGAGATCGCGGTCTATGGTGATACTGCCGATATAATCAAGCCTGGCCTCTGTGACATGCACACGGTGGATCTTGCTTTTGAGCATTTCAAGCATCATAGGGCAGAAGGATATTTAATATTGTCTATCAGACGCACGTCGCCACAATAGCAAGTGATGCAACCGACGGCTTGATCTGTATCGCTCCAGTCGTTGATGGGCTGCATAGTGAGTGCATCGACAATCTCGAAATATTCTACCTCCATAAATGGGAAGATATTGAGAGTGGTTATTACCCGTTCTTTCATCTCGTTGACCGACAATTCTTTACACCATATAAGGCTGCTGCGGAGCACAAGCGAAATAGCCGGGGCAATAGTGCGCTGCTCGGGGGTGAGACGCACATTGCGCGAACTTAGAGCCAGCCCGTCTGGCTCGCGCACAATGGGACAATCTACAATTTCAAGATCTTGGAAACCAGCCAATTCGGCCATCTTGCGTATTACAGCTATCTGCTGGAAATCTTTCTCTCCGAAATAAGCCCTGGTGGGCTGTGTGAATTCAAAAAGCTTGCTAACTATCTGAGCTACACCGTTGAAGTGGCCAGGTCGCATGGCGCCTTCCATAATCTCGGCCACGGGGCCAAGATCGAACACACGTGTATCAGCTTCGGGATATATCTCCTTGACCGAAGGAATAAACGCATAATCCACACCACATTCCTCAAGCATTGCAGCATCGGCTTCTTCGGTGCGTGGATATGTGGCAAGATCTGCGGGATTGTTGAACTGGGTAGGGTTTACAAAGACGCTGACTACAACAGTGTCATTCTCGGAGCGAGCGCGCTCAACAAGCGATCTGTGACCTCGATGAAGAGCACCCATGGTGGGGACAAGTCCGACCGAGCCAGCGGTGCAAGCCTTGGCAAGTTTCTCCTTTAATTCAGCGACAGTGCGAATAATTTCCATTTAATTATTGATGTGGTTTGAGCCGGTGTAGAAACATTCTGTGTGAATGTCCACCAAATTCAAGGTGCAAAATTACACAATATTTAAATATGTCGCAAATATTAATGTCGGATATCGGCTTTAATCGTTTGCACATAATCCGTATTATGTAAAATAGCCTCTCGTTGTTTTATAGAATATCAGTCAACGGTAGGGAATTTAGGAAATTTGAGCTCCCCTTCTCATCTCTGACGTTCGGGGTTGTCTGGGCGAAAATAGATCTTTCCTCCGGCAATACTACACTAACTTGCGGAAAAAGATTGTAAGTCTTGAATATTGCTCTATTCAACCCGTATGGGTTAATCTGTGTTCTCTCTTTTGCTCCCGGCCGGGTGCTATGCTGGGAGACGGGGAAATATATTTATATTGCTAATACTTCTTTACAAAAGAAGCATTTTGTGAAATACTTACGTGGCTTTTTATTCTCCATCGTTTCAATACGATATCTTAGTAGTTTCGTCAGTAGCTCAATCATGGGAGAAAAGGATACATGAATCAGTTAAATAAATCAAATTATTGTGAAAATTAGGGGTTTAGCATGATCTTTAACTACTTTTCGGTTGTTGGAAATATATAGGACGTAAATTCAATATATGTCATTGGTCAGCTCGGAAAATCCGGTTTGATTTCGGCAACAGAAGGATTCAAAATTGAATATCAACAAGGATGCCGGAATTTACATCTACACTAAGCCTCTGGGTGGGTTGAAGGTCTCCTTTCCCCCTTGTGGGCGGCGAAACATCACGTATAGGTGTTAACCTTTATTTGCAATTAATTTATATAGCTAATATTCAGCTGATAGTGTAATTAATTTGATTAATTGGTTCAAATCTTATTAAAATACACTTGAAGGGTATTGTTATGCGTGGCATTGAGCAGATATTCAATATTTAAACATGTCAAAATAGCATCATATGTTTAAATTTGTGGATTGGACAGAAATGTATATGTTGGCGGGTATTCTAAAAATGTTCCACGGCCCTACACCAACCCTAATCCACCACTGGTTGATTTTGTAAAGCGAGTTTGCAGAAATGTAATTTGTGTTTCTGAATAGCTCTATTTGTGAATGCAAATTAAAATTAATGAATAAAAATTTGCATAATTGAATATTTGTAATTACATTTGCATACGTAATTCAGAATACAAACAGATAAAAATTGCAAATATGGATTTGGTTTCGCGACTCAAACTCTTTCTCGATTCTAAACAGATAAGTGTCACTCAGTTTGCCGATGACTGTGGCATACCTCGTCCGACAGCCTCCCAGCTGCTGGCGGGACGAAATAAAAAGGTGAGCGACGAGATAATTGGGAAGATCCACACCTGCTACCCTACTCTATCTATCATGTGGTTGATGTTTGGAGAAGGAAATATGACGTCGGACACCCCTACGACTATAGAATCTACCTATGATAATGCGAATGTAAACGCAAACAATAATACTGTCAGACCTGAATCCGGTGATCAAATTGGTGTTGTAAATGCAAACAAGCCTATAGTTTCCGAGTTTGCATTTACAAATGAAGATCACTCTAATCGAGAAGACCAAAATCCAGCCTCTGCAAATACCGGGAGAACATTTGCGTTTGCAACTGAGAACACAATATCAAACCATGAGGAGGAAACCTATACTCTGAAAGCAGAAAACGGGAAAAAGGTAATTGGCATTGTGATATACTATGATGATAATACATTTGAGTCATATCTGCCCGACCCCGATCACAGGCTGCCGTTTATCCGTTAGCCGCGGAAATCCTATTGTGGATATGTGGAATATTGAGTAATTTTGCATTCTATATTCCAAAAAACATTTATGAGCATATCCATCAATAATCTTACGGTAGAATTCAGCGCAAAATCGCTCTTTGACAATATATCATACATTATAAATAATCGCGACAGAATAGCACTTGTAGGGAAAAACGGTGCCGGGAAGTCGACGATGCTAAAGATTATAGCCGGTCTGCAGAAGCCCACGTCGGGTAGTGTCAACGTACCTAAAGATACCACTATAGGATACCTGCCTCAGCATATGACTATTACTGACACTGCGACGGTGGCCGAGGAGGTTCGTACCGCCTTCAGTCACATCAAGGAAATGCACAGTAGACTGGACGCCATGACCGCCGAGCTGGCTGAACGCACGGACTATGATAGCCCCGAATATCAGGATCTGATAGACCGTATGACTACGTTGACAGATCGGCTTGCCATGGAAGAGAGCGAAAACTGCGAGGCCGAGATGGAGAAGACGCTTATAGGCCTGGGCTTTAAGCGCACAGATTTCGATCGGCCCACTTCGGAATTCTCGGGTGGATGGCGCATGCGAATTGAATTGGCCAAACTCCTTCTCACCAAACCTGATGTTTTACTGCTCGACGAGCCCACCAATCATCTGGATATTGAATCCATACAGTGGCTGGAAAATTTCCTCATAAACAAGCCGGGGGCTGTGGTGCTCGTCAGTCATGACCGTGCTTTTATTGACAATGTCACCAATCGCACCATCGAGATTTCTCTGGGCAAGATTTACGACTATTCCGTAAACTACTCACACTATGTAGAGCTGCGTGCCGAGCGCCTGGAGCAACATATGAGGGCTTATCAGAATCAGCAGAAGATGATAAAGGAGACGGAAGACTTCATAGAACGATTCCGTTATAAAGCCACCAAAAGTGTGCAGGTGCAGAGCCGAATCAAACAACTCTCCAAGATAGAGCGCATAGAGGTCGATGAGGTTGACACCTCTCACCTCAACCTGAAGTTCTCCCCTGCTCCACGTTCCGGCGACTACCCCCTCATTGTCGATGATTTAGGGAAAGCCTATGGCGATCATCAGGTATTCGATCATGCCACGTTTACAATAAAACGTGGCGAAAAGGTGGCTTTTGTCGGTAAGAACGGTGAGGGTAAGTCGACCCTTGTCAAGTGTATAATGGGTGAGATTCCATTTACCGGAACGCTGAAGGTGGGACATAATGTGAAGATTGGCTACTTTGCCCAAAACCAGGCTCAGCTGCTTGATGAGACAATCTCAGTGTTCGACACCATTGACCGTGTGGCAGTGGGCGACATCCGCACAAAAATCCGCGACATCCTGGGTGCCTTTATGTTTGGAGGAGAGGCCTCCGACAAGAAGGTAAAAGTGTTGTCGGGAGGCGAAAAGACCCGTCTGGCCATGATAAAGCTTTTGCTCGAGCCGGTGAATCTTCTTATTCTTGACGAGCCTACAAACCACCTCGACATGAAGACCAAGGATATTCTGAAGTCGGCCATCAAAGATTTTGACGGCACAGTGATTGTGGTGAGCCACGACCGAGAGTTCCTTGACGGGTTGGTCGAGAAGGTCTATGAATTTGGAGGCGGCGAGGTCAAGGAGTGTCTCGGAGGTATCTACGAATTTCTCGAGAAGAAACGTCTATCGTCGCTCGCCGAGCTTGAACGCAGTAAACCTGTGGAAAAAGCCTCATCTCCCACCAGTGAAACGAGCAATAAAACCGTTCAGAACTCGGCCGAGCGCCCCGCAGCCGACACTCCAGCAACCCAGCGCAAGCTGAGCTATGCCGAGCAGAAAGAACGGGACAAGATGGTGAAACGTGCCCGCAGAAAAGTGGAAGAAGCCGAGGCAGAAGTTGGACGTCTTGAAGCTGAGGTGTCTAAAATAGAGTCAGAGCTTGCAGCCGGTTCGACCGATCCAGGTATATATGATCGCCATGCTCAGACCATGAAGCAGCTCGAAAATGCCATGTCGCTTTGGGAGCTCGCCACCATCGAGGCCGAGGAACTGGAAAAATAGAGACACTATTATCGCTTTATAGAATCGGCAAACAGTGTGCGGTTCAGCAACGACCGCCCAAGAGTGACCTCGTCGGTATATTCAATTTCGTTACCCACAGAGACGCCCCTGGCCAGCTGAGTGATTTTCACGTCGGCAAAGGGAGCCAACTTACGGTAGATATAGAAGTTTGTGGTCTCCCCTTCCATCGTGGCGCTCAAGGCCAGGATCACCTCGTCTATGTCGCCGCTTTCTACCCTCGAAATAAGCGAAGCTATTTCGAGCTGGTCGGGGCCTATTCCGTCCATAGGCGAAATCACTCCACCCAGCACATGGTATAGCCCGGAATACTGTCCGGTGTTCTCAAAGCTCATCACATCCTTCACCGTCTCCACCACACAGATGGTGCGCTTGTCACGCATATGGTCAGCGCAAATGGGACACACCTCGGTCTCCGAAATGTTGTGACACACCGAGCAGTATCTCACGCCCTTTCTCATGTCGATTATCGACTGTCCGAGTCTGAGTCCCACACTCTCATCGGCTCTCAGCAAATGCAGAGCAAGGCGCAACGCCGTCTTGCGGCCAATGCCCGGGAGTCTCGAAAGTTCAGTCACGGCTTCTTCCAGCAGCCGGGATGCGAATTCTTGTTGCATTTATGTTTCAATTTTATCGTTTTGACTATTCAAAATTAGTGATAATGTCCGTATTTTCCAAAATTGTTTGGCCGTATGGTAGAAATGAATTAAATTTGCCTTTGACTCCTATGTATTCCGATATGAACCCATTGTTTTCCATTATCACCGTTACTCGCAATGCTGAGCAAACCATCCCGGCAACACTCAAAAGTGTGGCCGAGCAGACTTGCTCACTCTATGAGTTCATTGTAATCGACGGCGCCTCTACAGACCAGACAGTAGAATTGGCCAAAAATGCCAGAATTAAGGGGCTGAGGCTCATATCCGAACCAGACAGAGGTCTGTATGACGCCATGAACAAAGGACTCGGGATGGCTCAGGGGGATTATGTGATATTTCTGAATGCCGGCGATGCCTTTCACTCTCCCGACACTCTGCAGCTGATAGCCGATGCCGTAATGGACAATGATTACCCCGGCATCGTCTACGGACAGACTGATATTGTAAACGCTGATCGCCAGAAAATAGCCGATCGCCATCTCCTGGCCCCTGCCAACCTTACGCTTGATTCGTTTAAGACAGGAATGACCGTGTGCCACCAGGCATTCATTGTGCTAAGAAAGCTCACCAACAACTATGACACACGCTACAAATATTCGGCCGATTACGAATGGTGTATACGTTGTCTGCAGAGATCGCAGCGCAATCATTATATAGACGACACTATCATTGACTATCTCTCCGAAGGTCTTACAACCCGCCATCACAAAGCATCGCTGCTGGAGCGCTTCGATATAATGTCGAAATACTATGGTTTCTGCCCCACTCTATGGCGGCATCTGGGTTTCTTCTGGCGGAATTTGAATCGCTGACAGACGATCCTATTTCACTCTGCCAGGATTCTTGGCTATAAAATCAGCCCATGTCTTGGGTCCGGCGGCAATCACCGGCCTGGCTGATTCGTAGAAATGACACATAGCGGCCGCCAGGGCATCGGTGGCGTCAAGCTCGATTTCAAGCGACTCGTCTGGGATGTTAAGCATACGTCTCAGCATCTCTCTCACTTGTTCCTTAGAGGCTGCTCCATTGCCGGTTATAGCCACCTTTATCTTGCGAGGCTCATATTCGGTGATAGGTACGTCGCGTGACAAGGCTGCCGCCATAGCCACACCCTGGGCGCGTCCCAGCTTTAGCATCGACTGGACATTCTTGCCAAAAAACGGCGCTTCAATGGCCATCTCATCGGGCAGATATTGCTCGGTGAGCGACAAAACCCGCTCATATATGCGGCGTAAGCGCAGATAATGGCTCTCAAACTTATTGAGCTTTATCACTCCAAGAGCCACGAGCGAAGGCTTTTTCTGTTTTACGCCCAATATACCATAGCCCATCACATTTGTGCCGGGGTCTATGCCTATAATGATCTTATCAAATTCTTTCAGATCAGCCATTTCAAAGCTCTATCGACTCCATAAATGTGGTGAAATGGAGCACCTTTTCGCCATATTTCATGCCCAGAGTCCCGAACAGCAAGGATGCTTCACCCTCAATCCACGCTTGTGCTTCTGTCATGGTCTCAGCACATAACTTCAAAGCATAGGCATTCATTCCCTCTTCTCCCACATCTAATAAGATTCTGGCCAGCGAAGGTGCTGAAAGTGGTGAGGCAGGGATATATGAGCTTCTGAGCCAGGTGAGGAATTCAGACTCGAGAGCTGAATCCACATAGAAAGTTGTGTTGACTATAATCATTGTTCAGCCGGTTTGAGTGAACTCTGTTTCTTTGCTTGAACATTGGCGCCAAGCATTGCAACAACCGTCAGTATGGCGGCGCCAATCATGCACACGGGATGATTGCTCAGACCAAAGAACTGTGGTGAGATTAGCACGAAATATGACTCAACAAAAGTCATGAAGATGGCGGGGACAAGAGCAATCCAGATATTTTTAGCGCTCCGAGCCAGCCATACATATATAGTCCATAGCACCACACAAGCCAATGCCTGATTAGCCCATGCGAAATATCTCCACACCACGTCAAAGTTCACTAGGGTTATGCCATAACCTATGACAAACAGAGGAATACATATGAGGAATCTCTTCATTATGGGGCGCTGGTCTATATTGAAAACATCGGCTACTATCAGACGCGCACCTCTGAAAGCAGTGTCTCCCGAAGTGATCGGCGCAGCCACTACTCCAAGCAGTGCCAGGATGGCACCCACAGATCCAAGTGTGGTGCGCGAGATGGCGTCGACAGCCCAGGCGGCATTTCCTCCATGCTCAGCCAGGTTCTCTCCAAGCCCTGTGGGACCTCTGAAAAACGCCATGGCAACTGCAGCCCATATCAGAGCTATGACACTCTCCGATATCATAGAGCCGTAAAACACTGAGCGGCATTTCTTCTCCGAGGTGACACAGCGGGCCATCAGGGGCGACTGTGTGGCATGGAATCCCGAAATGGCTCCACAGGCTATAGTTATGAAAAGCGTGGGAATAATAGGGAGAGCCTCAGGATCAAGCTGGAAATTATGGAGTGTGGTGAGCTCCGGAACTTCATAGACTCCGGACAGAATCACACCCAGCAGACCCACAGCCATGGCTATAAGGGCAATGCCGAATATGGGATAGAGCTTTCCTATCACCTTGTCGACCGGCAGCATGGTTGCCACTATGTAGTATGCCAATATAATCCACACCCAGATGGTTTTGCTTATGGCGGGGACCATCGAGGTGAGAAGTTGTGCCGGACTGAGTATAAACACACTGCCCACCAGTATTAGAAGAGCCACAGAGAAAATTCTTACCACAGCACGTGCACTTACACCAAGATAACTGCCTATCACCTCCGGAAGGCTCTTACCATCGTGGCGCATGATGAGGACACCCGACAGATAATCGTGCATAGCCCCGAAGAAGATTCCTCCAAGCGTTATCCACAGAAAAGCCACCGGCCCAAAGCAGGCTCCAAGTATTGCACCGAAAATCGGTCCGGTGCCTGCAATATTCAACAACTGTATAAGGAAAACTCGCCAGCGAGGCAATGGTATATAGTCAACCCCATCGGCCATACGCATGGCTGGTGTGGGGCGTGAATCGTCGGCTTCGGCCACCTTTTCAAGATAGCGGCCATAAGTAAAATAGGCAGTGACAAGCAGTGCCAGACAGATGAGAAATGTGATCATGGTTTATTTTTGGAAGTACCAGGGGTGATCTATGATTTGCCAGATGCCGGGTGTGCCGGTCATTCCGTCGATGCGTGAGGCTCCGCGATAATGCCGCGGGCCAAAATCTGGATCTTCAGGATTCATGGAATTAGTTTTTACTCTTCCAGAGGAGTGTATATATCTCCTGTCGCGGTCATAAATTGCTACGTGTGTTATCCGTCCATCCTCTTCGGCGCTGAAAAAGAGCAGATCGGCAGGCTGAAGAGAGGCGGTGTCGGTGGGCTCGATGCGTTTGCCTATCTCTATCTGTTGGCGTGCATCGCGCAGAGTTAGGATTCCATTCGCATAGTAGGCCACTCTCACCAATCCCGAGCAATCCACACTCTTGGTGGAGCTTCCGCCCCACAGATAAGGCGTCCCCATCAATGTGTAGCATCGGTCGAGAATAGCCTCGGCATCAAACGGCTGTGAAGCCCATTGCTCTATAGGCATCACGTCGACAGTATCGATCCATCCTTCTCTGCCATCGGGCAAAAAGATTTTGGTGTACTTACCGGTCGATTTAACGCCTCTGACGAGAGATCCGTTCACGAGCGAGGCAACTGAATTTCGAGGCGACATATCAATGGTGTCTGCAACAACTTTGGCTTCTTCCATGCTGACTACAGTGAGTCGCGGAGCATTGCGCCACTCTTTCATCTCGGAGTCAGTGAGTCGGGACACGCTGGAAATGTTCATGAATCCTTCATACCCTTCCGGACCTCTCAGTTTTAGCCACTCACCACCGTCGTCTTCCAATATGAGCATTGGAGTCCCGGTAACAGCCTGCGACGACATCTCGCTGGCATGACTCCGGTCTTCACGTATACATGCCACGGGGATATTGACCAGCACCCAAAGAGAGTCCTGGGCTATTGCACCCAAAGAGGCGCAAATGGATAGGAATATACTGAAAAATAATCTCATATATAGAGATAACGTAAAAAGCTATGTTTTATTTGGAAACTGCAAATAGATTTTGCGCATTTTCGAATGCTTTTTCAGCTAATTCTTCAACCGGACACCCCAGCGTGTTGGCCACGACCTGAGCTGTGTTTACTATGTAGGCGCTCTCATTACGCTTTCCCCTGAATGGCACTGGGGCAAGATATGGAGAGTCGGTCTCCAATACGAGCCTGTCGCGAGGTATGGCCGGCAATGTTTCTCTGAGCTTGGAGTTTTTGAATGTCACAATCCCATTTATACCAAAATAGAAATTTCCGGTCTTGAGTATCCGCTCCACATCTGCTGTGGATCCTCCGAAGCTGTGAAATACAGCCACAGGCTTTGTGTCAAATCCGGAAAGCACCTCGAGAGTCTCATCCAAACCCTCACGGCAATGAATTATCACCGGCAATCCTAGATCCAAGGCCCAGCGGCACTGATGCTCAAATACATCCATCTGCTCATCGCGATGGCTTGCATCCCAATACAAATCCATTCCCACTTCACCCACAGCACTAAAAACTGATGGATTTGAATAGAGAGTTTCTTTGATTATGAATAGTGCTTCGGCTGGATTTTCACCTATTTCCGTGGGGTGCAATCCCATGGCCATAAGCGTGTTGTCGGGAAATCGGGAGTGCATAGCCATTAATGGCTTCACGGTAGTGCAATCCACATTCGGCAACATCATCATGCTGACACCGGCATCCAAAGCCCGCTTCACAGCCAAATCTCCCTCTTCCCCGAATTCAGGCAGATAGAGATGTGTATGTGTATCAAAGAGTCTCACTTGTCGCGCGAAGCTGATTTTAAAGCAAGATCCATAAAGAACACTCTTGCTTCGGGGTTAAGATCGATATGGTCGAGACACTTGATGGCAGTGTCGATATACGCGCTGATCAGTTCATGTATGCGTTCGGGCAGCCCGAGACGGTCGTAGACACTGCGCATGGCCGAGATCTTGGTCTGCGCATCCACATCCGAGCCAACAAGCTTGCGGGTCTCACCGGTAGTGTCTTCTGCCAGAGCCATTATCAGGAGCCAGGTTTTCTTATCGTTGAGTATATCGCCCCCGATGGCTTTACCGAATGTCTCGGGGTTGCCATAGGTGTCAAGATAGTCGTCTTGAAGCTGGAAGGCAAGCCCGAGATTTACACCGTAGTCGAAAAAACTGAGCTGAGTCTCCATGGGAGCGTCAGCCATCAATGCACCCATGGCGCAGGCGCAACCTAAGAGCACCGAGGTCTTCAGCCTTATCATCTCCATGTATTCCTTAACGGTCACGTCCAGACGTTTTTCAAAGTCCATGTCGAGCTGCTGGCCCTCATAGATGTTCATGGCAGTTCCGTTGAAGAGGTCGAGTGCCGGAGCCAGCTTCTCGCCTATCTTTATGGCCAGAAGCATGGTCGAAGTGGTGAGCATAGCGTCGCCCGACAGGATGGCGGTCTGCTCATTCCAGCGTTTGTGTACAGTGGGACGACCGCGGCGCACATCGGCATTGTCCATCACATCGTCATGAAGAAGGGTGAAATTATGAAACATCTCTATGGCGATGGCCTGATGTATGGCGCTCATGGGATTTCCTCCCATGGCATCGCATGCGGCCAGGGTCAACACCGGGCGGAGTCTTTTGCCTCCCCCTTCGAGCGTGTAATTGATTGGCACATAAAGGCCTTCAGGCTTCTCCGGAAGGCGCAGATTGGAGATTGCCCCATTCACGAGGTCGAGATATTCTTTGTATTCTTTCACTTTTTACGGCGTTTTTTCATTCCATGTTTATTAGAGAGAATCTCTTTCACTCCGGCTTTACGGCCCATCTTATCCTCACCTTTCAGGGTGTTCCCTTTGTCGTCGACGAGCACAAAGTCAAGCTGCTTTTTCTCCAGGTCGGCTCTGGCCACACGTACGTCAACATTGTCGCCCAGGCGATAGCGGTTGTTGTGTCTGCGTCCCACCAGGCAATGATTCTTTTCGTCGAAGTCGTAGAAATCATCCACAAGGTCGCGCATGGGCACCAGTCCCTCACAGAGATTGTCGTTGAGCTCAACATACAGTCCCCATTCGGTCACACCGGAAATAATGCCCGAGTAGGTCTCGCCAAGATGATCCTGCATGTATTCCACTTGCTTGTATTTTATGGAGGCTCGTTCGGCGTTGGCAGCGGTCTGCTCCATTTCGCTCGAGTGTTTGCACTGATCCTCAAGCTTCTGCAGATTCACACTTCTACCTCCGACCATATAGCGTTCCAGCAGTCTGTGAACCATCATGTCGGGATAACGCCTGATGGGCGAGGTAAAGTGGGTGTAGTATTCAAACCCCAGTCCGTAGTGGCCGATATTGTCTGTCGAATAGACAGCCTTGGCCATGGAGCGAATGGCCAGTGTGGCGAGATAGTTCTCCTCTCCCCGACCCTTCACTTCGGCAAGCATTTTGTTGATGGAACGATTTATTTCTCTCGGGGTGCCCGACGATTTTATCTTGTAGCCAAACGAGCGGGCTATAGCTGCGAGATCGGCCAGTCTCTGCGAGTCGGGCTGATCATGCACTCGATAAACGAATGCCTTCGCTTTTTTCTTCTTGTCTTTTTTCTTGCCCACATAAGCTGCCACTGTCTTGTTGGCAAGAAGCATAAACTCCTCAATGAGTTTGTTGGCATCCTTTGAGACTTTGAAATACACGCCGGTGGGCTTTCCTTCGGGAGTGATGTCAAATTTTACCTCTGCACGGTCAAAGTCCACCGAGCCGTCCTCATATCTCTCTTTACGCAAAATCTTTGCCAGTCCGTTCAGCGTTGTGATAGCCTCCACGCAGTCGCCCAAGCCTGTTTCTATGACGCCCTGAGCCTCTTCATAGCTGAACCTACGGTCTGACCGGATTACAGTGCGTGCTATCTTCGAATTTATCACCCGGGCATCCGAGGTCATTTCAAATATCACCGAGAAAGCCAGCTTGTCTTCGTTAGGGCGAAGGGAGCATATACCGTTACATAGATGTTCGGGGAGCATGGGCACCACGCGATCCACCAGGTAGACCGATGTGGCGCGTTTATAGGCTTCGCGGTCAATTATTGTGTCGGGGTGCACATAGTGAGTCACATCGGCAATATGCACTCCTACTTCAAATGTGCCACCGGGGAGCGCTTTGAACGACAGAGCATCGTCAAAATCCTTGGCATCGGCAGGATCAATGGTAAATGTGAGTGTGTCGCGCATATCTATACGCTGAGCCACAACATCATCGGTGATTCCGGCATCAATTTTGTCGGCTGCTTTCTCTACAGCCTGTGGGTATTTGTATGGCAATCCGAATTCTGCCAGAATAGCATGTATCTCAGCGGTGTTCTCACCTGCTTTTCCGAGTATATCGATCACCTCTCCGGTAGGATTCTTGCTGTCGTCTTTCCATTCGGTAATCTTTACTATGGCTTTGTCGCCGGTCTTTCCACCTTTCAGTTTGGCTTTGGGTATGAAGATGTCGGCGGCAAGAAATTTGGAGTCGGTGAGAAGATAACCAAAATACTTATCGACTTTCAAGGTGCCTATAAAGACCTGGTCTTTCTTTTCAATAATCTCAATCACCTCGGCTTCTGCCTCCTGGCCGCGCTTGCGAGCTGCGATGTTGACACGCACACGGTCGCCGTTGAGGGCGTGCATAGAGTTGCGTTCGGCCACAAAAATCACCTCGCCGTCGGCGTCGGTTATCACTGAGTTTTTGCCGTTACTGCGACGCACGAAGATGCCTTCTGCCTCACTGTTGCGCTGGGGCGACTTGTATTTTCCCGGCGAAACCTCGATGATATCACCGTTAAAAGCCAATTCCACAAGCCGGAGAGCCACATTGCGCTGCTGCAGCGGTGTGGTAGCTCCGATGGCGTGTGATACCTTCTTATAGTTGTATGTGTTATTTCCCTGGCTGTTTACGAAATCAGCTATCATTGTTTCAAGCTGTTTGAGAGAGCCTTTGGAATTCTTTTTACTCATGACATGAATGTTTTTTTAATTCTATATATCATCCCTCTTACATATAGAAAAACCGAGGGGCATGAATGGTTCACGGCTGCCCCTCGGAAAACTCCCTTTGTATTACGCGTCAATATTGGCGTAGTTGGCGTTTGTTTCAATGAAATCGCGGCGCGGACCCACGTCTTCGCCCATGAGCATCGAGAAGATTCGATCGGCTTCGGCTGCGTCGCTGATAGAGACGCGCTTCAGCAGTCTCTGCTCAGGATCCATGGTGGTATCGCGGAGTTCTTCGGCCGACATCTCACCAAGACCTTTATAGCGTTGCACCTTAGTCTTGTCGCCATTTATGGCTATGAACTGTTGCACTTGGGCGTCGGTCCAGCAATATTCCTCAGCCTTTCCGCGGGTACACTTGTAGAGCGGCGGAGTTGCCAGATAGAGGTAGCCTTGCTCAATCACCGGACGCATGCGGCGGAAGAAGAATGTCATGAGCAGCGTGGCTATATGGCTGCCGTCGACATCGGCATCGGTCATGATGATGATCTTGTGATAGGCCAGCTTGGAAATATTGATCTCCTTGGGGTCTTCATCGGTGCCGATGGTGACGCGCATGGCCTTATAGAGGCTCTGGATTTCGTTGTTGTCTAGTACTTTATGATCCATGGCTTTCTCTACGTTCAGAATTTTGCCGCGCAGAGGCAAAATGGCCTGGAATGTGCGGTCACGACCCTGCTTTGCTGTTCCGCCTGCCGAGTCACCCTCGACAAGGAAGAGCTCGCAGTCTTCGGCATGGCGTGAGGAGCAGTCGGCAAGTTTGCCGGGCAGTCCGCCACCAGACAGGGGCGACTTTCTAAGTATGTTGTTTCGAGCCTTGTAGGCTGCCTGTCGAGCCTGTGCAGCCAGGGCCACCTTCTCAACTATGGTTTTAGCCTGCTTGGGGTGTTCTTCAAGATAATTGCGCAGGGCTTCGCTGACGGCAGACGAAACAGCACCGGCCACTTCGCTGTTGCCGAGCTTTGTCTTGGTCTGACCCTCAAACTGGGGCTCGAGTACTTTCACCGACACCACCGCTGTGAGGCCTTCGCGGAAGTCATCGCCGGTGATTTCGACCTTCATTTTTTCAAGAAGCTTATTGTCGTCGGCATACTTCTTAAGTGTGGTGGTGAGGCCGCGGCGGAAGCCGGTCAGATGGGTTCCTCCCTCGATGGTGTTGATATTGTTGACAAACGAGTGTACATTCTCGTTGAATGTATTGTTGTATGTGAGAGCAACTTCAACAGGAATACCCTGTTTTTCAGTGGAAAGATGTATCACATCGTTGATGAGCGATTCCTTGTTTGAGTCTATATACTCCACGAACTCTCTAAGACCTTCCTTTGAGAAGAACACCTCATGTCTGGGGTTACCATCGGCATCCTTGTCCCTCATGTCGGTGAGGGTCAGAGTTATGCCTGCATTGAGATATGCAAGGTCGCGCAGACGGACAGCCAGTGTGTTGTAGTCATATTCAGTGACTGTGAATATCGATGCGTCAGGCTTGAAGGTGACGGTAGTACCTGTGGTGTCGCTCTCTCCTATCACTTTGAGCTCGCTGGTAGGCTTGCCACACGAGTATTCCTGCATATATATTTTGCCCGAACGGCGCACCTCGGCGCGGAGGTATGTGGAAAGTGCGTTGACGCAGCTCACACCCACACCGTGCAGACCACCCGAAACCTTGTAGCTGCCTTTGTCAAATTTACCTCCGGCATGGAGCACAGTCAGCACCACCTCAAGGGCACTTTTGTGTTCCTTCTCGTGCATATCCACAGGTATTCCACGGCCATTGTCGACCACGGTTATCGAGTTGTCTTCGTTGATGGTCACATCTATATGTGAGGCATATCCTGCCAGAGCCTCGTCTATCGAGTTGTCCACCACCTCATACACAAGGTGGTGAAGGCCTTTGGCACTGATATCTCCGATATACATGGCCGGACGTTTCCTGACGGCCTCAAGCCCTTCAAGCACCTGTATGTTACTGGCGCTATAGGCTTCTTCTCTCTGCTTGTCTTCTTCTGACATCTTTAAATATCTTATCTTCTGAATTCTCTAAATGTGTGTGATTCCCGAGTCCGGTCGGAGAGAGGAGGCTCGACCCTGAATCATGCTACAAAGTTACAAAAAATTCTTAATAGACACAACTGCAAATATCTAAATTTGCTCTATCAGGCCCATATTTTAGCGTGTCTGAATTGATCTGCTAAGATATATCCCCCTATTATTAGAGACGCCAATCTATTCTGCGGCCATTATCTGTGAAAGGCGGTGCTCAAGTTCTGTAGAGCTTAGGCGTGTGGTGAGCACACCGCGGTGAGCCACAGAGATGTTGCCGGTTTCCTCCGACACCACTATGGCAAAGGCATCTGTGGCCTGAGCAATACCGAGTGCCGAGCGGTGGCGCAGTCCGAGTGCACGCGGAATGTTGCGGTCATGACTCACGGGCAATATACACCCCGCACTTCTGATGCGGTCATGGTCAATAATCATAGCGCCGTCGTGCAGTGGTGAGTTTTTGAAAAATATGTTTTCTATAAGGCGTGAGTTTATATCGGCATCTATTATGTCGCCGCTGCGCTCGTAGCTCTCCAACGACATTTCCTGTCTTATCACTATGAGCGCACCTGTCTTTGTCTTCGACATATTCATGCAGGCATATACTATAGGAAGTACATATTTGCGTGTATCAGCCGGATTCCCAGCCTTTTCATGCCTGAATAGATTCTTTAGAAAACGCCATTTTTTATGGTCTCCAAGCTCGACGAGAAAGCGTTTTATCTGATCTTGAAACAGTATTACCAACACAAGAAGACCGATACCCATAAACTGATCAAGAATCGTACCAATCAGCTTTAGTTCAAGTATCTGCGATGTCAAAACCCAGACCACAATGAAGGCCAGCACTCCAAAAAATATGTTGATTGTGCCGCTCTCTTTCATTATCCGGTAGAGATAGAAAAGGAGCAGAGCCACAATGGCTATATCGAAAGCGTCGCGAATGCCGAACTGATCCACCTTACAAACAGAATTGATGTGACTAAATAGATGACATATATATTTTTACAGCCTGAACGGCTTCAAGAGTGTCGTGCACTCTGAGTATTGCAGCTCTGCGTGTCAATGCGAGGGTGTTTATTACTGTTGTGCCATTGAGGGCCTCGGTCGGTGTGATATCAAGCAGCTTGGTAATCATAGACTTTCGGGATACCCCCACCAGCAGCGGGGCGTCAAGCTCGGTGGTGAACGCCTCGAGATTTCTCAGAAGAGCGTAGTTCTGTTCAAGAGTCTTGGCGAAGCCGAATCCCGGATCAACTATCACATCGCTCACACCAAGCAGTCTGAGTGTGCGGAGTTTACGCGATAGATCGGCAATTACCTCAGCCGTCACGTCTACATATTCCGTATCTTTTTGCATGTCGCGAGGCGTGCCTCGAGTGTGCATCAATATGTAGGGCACGCGCAAAGATGCCACGGTGTCAAACATTTCACTGTCAAGATCTCCGCCAGAAATGTCGTTGATAATATCGGCACTATGGTCTGTTACAGCCTCCCGAGCCACCTCTGCCCTAAAAGTGTCAACAGAGATAGGGATACTATCCGAAACCTGACGTATGGCATCAAGCCCCATGAAAAGTCTACTCTTCTCCTCTTCTATGTTCACTTCGTCAGCGCCCGGGCGTGTTGAGTAGGCTCCGACATCAATTATATCGGCTCCGGCTGATATGGCTTCTTCTGCCATCTTCTTCACTTGATCGGCCGATGTAGATCTCGAGTCGGAATAGAATGAGTCGGGAGTGATGTTGATGATGCTCATCACCAGCGGTCGCTCCACTCGTAAAATCTGTCCTCTTATATTTAATGTGAAAGGCTTGAACATGATTCCGCGAAATTACTCATTTTGCGCAATATTTCAAAATCATTTAAAAAGAATCAGAGGAGTCTCTTCTCACGAAGCTACTCCTCTGCCGTCTTAGCAATAAGACTCTACAAACCTAACATAAAAACACATTTACTATTATGCAATTCGTTTCTTATAATCCATGCATCATTCTTAGATCTAAAACAAATTTCCGATATGATTCCTAAAGCAATTCTGACTCTGTTTTTCCGAGTCGCTTCGCAAAATTACCACAACATTGAGGGCTGCACAAGTTGGTATTGCCTGAATTGAGAAAAATATAAATGTATTGATTGATGATTATACTGATTTTTAATTATTTATATTTTTAGAATATAACACCAAATATAGATGGAATCAAGGAGTAGACAGGTAAAACACGCGGTGTTATCGACCTTTGTATCGGAGTTTTTGACCAATATTTGAATCTCTATGACGACATGGTTAATTTAGTTTATAGCCGTAGCTCGGATGGCTCGGATATCGCTTTCAAACGTCTCCCGATTGATGGCACGGTTCTTAAATTTATTACGATAAGTATAGATGGTATGGAGGGAGTAATTGAGCATTTGCGCTATGCGTGAAGAGTCGGTGACTCCGAGTCTCATCAGTGCTAGAATGCGTAGATCAGTGTTGAGTTTTTCGTTTTCTTTCAGCATGATAGTTTTGTCGGGCTGAAGAAGCGAATTTACATCAGATATGAAATTGGGATAGAGATGCAGAAAGGCGTCGTCAAACATCTCATAAAACTCTCTCGACTGCTCCTCTACAAATTTTCCTGACTTGGTCAGTTTTAGCAAATCCTCGGCCTTGCCGGCTGATATCTTGCTGTTTACAATCCCGTTGAATTGATTTAGCTTATCCATATATATGGAGCAAAGGTTGAGGAATTGAGCTATATACGAGTCCTTTGTCTTTCCGGCCTCGGTGAGCTTACGGGTCAGGATATCAAGCTGCCTGTTTCTTCTGAAAATGAGGCGTATGGTCACAGCCAGCACTGTCAGCAACACAGTCATGGCCGCGATAACCCAATACAGTCTGATGCGCGATGCGCGAAGCTGTTTTTTATGGGCTTTATCTATAAGCGGAATGGACTGTGAGGTCTGGATTATGCGCAGAGCGGCATTGCAGTCTACAGCATTGTTGAGTGCTACCTGCAGGTAATTGTGTGCCCTCTCGATGTCACCGCGTCCATACAGGGCTTTGCCGAGCTCCTGCAGGGATGTCACCTCCAGGGTCGAGCACTTGGTGTCAGAGATTGCTGAGAGCGTCAGATAATACAGGTGTGCTTTCTTGTCGCCGTTGACCTTGGCGATCTCTGCTAGCAAGTGGCTGGCACGGGCATAGAGGGGATTTGTATCCTCTGTGTCCTTTATCAGTTCGCTGAGTATCAGTTGTGCTTTTGAATATTCGCCGCTATAAAACAGGTGCTCGGCGTTATTGAGCTTGTAAGCACCGGTGTCTTCAGGGAGCAATGACAGCAGTCTTTCCTGTGCCTGGTTGTGTAGGGCCATCAAGCTGTCGTAGACCGCAGGATATTCTGTGAAGAAGTTGGCGGTGTAAAATTGCATCTGCCTCTCAGCATCAACCTGTTCAGCCTTCAATACATAAGGCACTGCCAAGGAATTGATCGAGTCGGAGAGTTTGCGGTCAAGTTCGAAAAACAGCAGCAAGGGAAGTATTTTTTGCTTCCTTAAGGCAAACCTTAGAGCGGCTTGATCGTCGCCGTTGGTATGGGCTATGTTGAAGCCGTTGTTATAGAACCACAGAGCTGAGTCGATATTAAAGGCATTATATGTGTCTCCTATTTTCAGCAATGCAGACGTGTGGAGTGTGTCGGAGCGGGAAGTAGACTGAGCGATGCTTTTTAGAGAGTCTATATACTGCCGACGTTTGTCTATGTATATATCCCGCTTGCTGAGCTCTCGATCCAGTCGTTCGAGCTGCGCGTTCACCTCCGATTCGTCAATAGTGGCACCTGATACAACCGGCGTGATAATAGCCGATTGTACCAGGATGACGATTGCTGTAAACAGGAGCCGAAGCAGCATTACTTCACTCTTACCACAAGTTTGTCATAGGCTCTTTCTGCCTTGGCTCGAGCCTCTTCAACAGTGTCGGCAGTAGCCAGTATGACACCCATGCGACGGTGACCCTTGATTTCGGGCTTGGCAAATATTCTCATCTGCACTCCGGGCTCTTCGAGCACCTTCTCCAGGTTGTCCATCTCAATCTCGTGAGTGTCACCTTCAACCACAATTGCCCTCGAGGCCGAAGGGCCTATAAGGCGGATGTCAGGTACGGGTAGACCCAGCAATGCTCTTGAATGCAGAGCAAACTCGCTCAGATCCTGAGATATCATGGTGACCATTCCGGTATCGTGGGGGCGCGGAGACACCTCGCTGAAAATTACCTCGTCGCCTTTTACGAAAAGCTCCACGCCGAAGATGCCGTAGCCTCCGAGTGCGTCTGTGACCTTACGAGCCATCTCCTGAGCTGCAGCCTTTGCTGAAGGAGCCATTGCCTGGGGTTGCCATGAGTAGCGGTAGTCGCCGTCAACCTGGATGTGTCCGATGGGCTCGCAGAATTTTGTCCCCGACACAGAGCGCACGGTGAGGAGCGTAATTTCGTAGTCAAAATCTACAAAGCCTTCTACGATGACACGTCCGGCGCCTGCACGACCGCCCTCCTGGGCTATATGCCAGGAGTTCTCGATATCGCTCTCTTTCTTGATCACGCTCTGTCCGTGACCGCTCGACGACATCACAGGTTTCACAACACATGGAATGCCTACGGCCTTGACTGCTTCTTTGAATTCCTCGTAGTCGGAAGCGAAACGATAGGGAGAGGTCTTACAGCCGAGTGTCTCGGCGGCCAGGCGGCGGATACCTTCGCGGTTCATGGTGAGGTAGGCAGCCTGAGCTGTAGGGGTGACGTGTACGCCCTCTTCTTCAAGTTTTACCAATACTGGTGTGGCGATTGCCTCAACCTCGGGAATTACGTGATCAGGCTTTTCAGTTTCTATTGCGTTTCTCAGTGCTTCAGGATCAAGCATATTGAAAACAAGAGCCTTGTCGGCCACTTGCATGGCCGGAGCTGATGCATATTTGTCGCATGCCACGACCTCTACGCCCATTCTCTGAAGCTCAATTGCCACTTCTTTACCTAACTCTCCACTTCCCAGAAGCATAGCTTTACGGCCACTGGGTGTGTTTTTGCTTCCTATTTTTGACATATTGATGTGATGATCGGTTTTTCGTATGCAAAGTTAAGCAAAAATGTCGAATTTTGACGTGCTGTGAAGGATTTTTGGCCTTACATCAATCGAAAAGTGTCGGAAAATTGTTACCTTTGTATATATAAACGTATGGACCGACGGAAATTTTGTAAAATAGCATTGCTGGCAACCGGAGTTTTGGGCATGGGAAATATCAGTGCCAAAGCCTCCGCAGAACCCCTGCGCATCAAGAGAGGATCAAGGGTCACGGTGTTAAGGCGAGCCTGCTTCCCCGACCTTCAGGATCTCTATCTTGAAGACCCCGAGAGCGGGCCTTGCGATTCGTTTGCCACAGGTGAGACTTTCGATATTTCCAACGGTTGTCCCCCGGGGTTCTGTCCACGTGCCTGGAGCGCCATCCAGAGAGCTATCGACGATGCCTCACATTGTCCAGGCAACCCCGGAGAAAACGGTACAATCATAGCCTCGTGCCCCGACGGGACAAGGCCTGTGATATTCAAAATCGAATTATAATCATCAAACAAAATCAACTTCAGGACTATGAAAGGTATAAGTCTTATTGCGCTTTGCGCAGTTGTTGCCCTCACCGGGTGTGTGAGCAACAAGAAGTATGCCGCACTTCAGGCGGAACACAACGCTCTGATGCAGGATTACACCACCATGCAGGTCAATCTCGCCGAGAGCAAGACCAACGGCAAGAATCTCGAGACGATGCTCGACGATGCCCGTCGTCACAACGAGCAGCTCAAGGCTGATTATGCCCGTCTGCAGAAGACACTCGACAATTCCATCCAGCAAAACACTCAGGGCAATGTCAACATTTCGAAGCTTGTCGATCAGATCAATGCCTCAAACAAATACATCAAGCAGCTTGTCGAGGCCAAGTCGAAGAGCGACTCACTGAACCTTGCCCTTACCACCAATCTCACCCGCTCGCTCACAGGCTCTGAGGCAGACGAGGTGAACGTCAAGGTAATAAAAGGTGTGGTCTAC
This sequence comes from Muribaculaceae bacterium, assembly GCA_023664185.1. Taxonomy (GTDB): domain Bacteria; phylum Bacteroidota; class Bacteroidia; order Bacteroidales; family Muribaculaceae; genus Duncaniella. The sequence continues at coordinate 35,554 of JAMPGA010000001.1, read as the reverse complement.
ATCTCTCTTGCCGATAATATGCTCTTCAAATCAGGCAGCTACGAGGTGAACGACCGAGCCATGCAGACTCTCGGTAAGATCGCCAAAATCATCACCGAGTACAAGGATTATGACGTGCTCGTGGAGGGTAATACCGACCCTGTGCCCATCTCGCGCACAAACATCCGCAACAACTGGGACCTCAGCGCCCTGAGAGCCTCGTCGATTGTGCAGGTATTGCAGAATGATTTCGGTGTTAACCCTTCCAGACTCACGGCAGCCGGACGTGGCGAGTATAACCCTATTGCCGACAATTCCACTGAAATGGGTCGTCAGCGCAACCGCCGCACAGAAATCATCATTACCCCCAAGCTCGATCAGTTCCTTGATCTAATAGACAAGGCCCCCAAAGAAGATAAATAAAAACGGAATTCAGAATGAAAATGTCCCCGGTCTCACAATCAATGAGACCGGGGACAAATTGTTTCTTAAAAAAGGCAGCCGGACTATAAGCCGGGTTATGTCGTCGCGGAACTTCTCGTCAGGCAATCTGACAGGTTGCCGCGGCGGTCGCAGTCATTTATCTAAGTGGCGCCTCGCAATCTGTTTGGCGCTCGAGCAGCCTACCCCCCGGCGATGGACGAGCAGCCCATTGTGAAGCATGCAGACAAGTCTGCCCTCACATGCCGGTATACATGGCCTTGCAACCCATAAGACGTGCGGCATGCTGTGTTGCCACAACACCCGGTGGGCTCTTACCCCACCTTTTCACCATCACCGGCCACACCCCCCGTGAAGGGGATTACGACCGGCAGTTATTTTCTGTCACGTTACTCTACCGTCACCGATAGCTCACTGTTAGAGAGTATGGTGCTCTTTGTTGCCCGGACTTTCCTCTTGCCGCATTTGCTCTGTGGCATCGGCAAGCGACACGACCGTCCGACTGCCTTATATGATGCAAAATTAGGAAAAAAATTTGAAAGTTTCTCACGTTTTCACTATTTTTACATTCTCAAATCATTTACTATGTTTGCCGAAGTGCTTTTGCCAGTGCCTATTTACGGCACATTCACTTATGAAATATCCGATGAAATGGTGCACACTATAAAAGTGGGCTCCAGGGTGATTGTGCCATTCGGACGACGCAAAAGCTACACCGGAATAGTTTCCGGGCTCACCCCTATCTCACCCGGAAACTTTGAAGTGAAGCCTATCACTATGCTAATAGATGATGGCCCGATTGTGAGACATCCGCAACTCAAATTCTGGAACTGGATAGCCGACTACTATCTGTGTACTCCCGGCGAGGTATACCGTGCGGCGATGCCATCTGGCCTTAAGATTGAGAGCGAAACATTCATATCGCCGGTAAAAGGATTTGAGGAGGATCCCGACAACCGTCTCACCCAGCGCGAGCTCGGCATAATCAACGGCTTGCTTGAAAGCGGTGAGAAGAAATTGTCGCTCGAAAAGCTGGGAAAGATCACCGGGCTCACCACTGTCGGCCCCGCCGTTAACTCCCTGCTCGAAAAAGGTGCGGTAATGATAGCCGAAAATCTGGTAGAGAGATATCATGCGAGGCGCGAGACATTTGTGCGTCTGACAGCCGATCGCACTGACCCTGACGGACTGCATCAGTCGTTTGATGCCGTGCGCACCGGTTCACTCCAGGAAAAAGCGTTGCTGGCACTAATAGAGATGTCGGGCTTTCTAAAAAAGGCTCAGCCCGAAGTCCGGGAAGTGACAAGGACTGAATTGCTTGACAAAAGCGGCGTCACCACCTCAGTCATAGCCGCTATGGCCAAGAAGGGGATTGTGGAAATATATCACCGTGAAGTGAGCCGTTTTTCATGTCCCAACCCCGGCAGTGGTCAGCTCCCTACCCTATCCGATGCCCAGAACACCGCTCTGCAACAGATACATAAGTCCTGGTTTGATAAAAACGTAACACTGCTTCATGGCGTCACCTCGAGCGGAAAAACGGAGATATATATTCATCTGATTGATGCCACTCTTAAGCTGGGAAGACAGGTTCTCTATCTGGTTCCGGAAATCGCGCTGACCACCCAGCTCACCACCCGCCTGCAGAAGGTATTCGGCGACAAGGTAGTGATATATCACTCCAAGTTTTCTGATAATGAACGGGTAGATATATGGAAAAAACTTCTTTCCACATCCGATCCCTGTGTGGTGATTGGAGCCCGCTCTGCCGTCTTTTTGCCAATGGCATCATTGGGGCTTGTCATAGTCGACGAGGAGCACGAAAGCTCTTTCAAACAGCAAGATCCGGCTCCAAGGTATAATGGCCGTGATGCTGCTATAGTGCTGGCGTCCATGCATGGAGCCAAAACCTTGCTCGGAAGTGCTACTCCCTCGATCGAAACATATTGGAAAGCTAAAAACGGACGCTTTGGCCTTGTGGAGCTCACCGAACGATTTGGCGAAGGCACCGTGCCGAGAATGGAGATAGTCGACATGACAGAGTCTCGAAAGAAAGGCCAGGTATCCGGCATATTCTCACTCACCACCCGCCGTCTGGTCAACGAAGCTTTGAAGAACGGACGTCAGGCCATTCTGTTTCTCAATCGTCGAGGCTATGCCCCGGTGGCACGATGCAAACAGTGTGGCTATGTGCCTAAATGCGACTGCTGCGATGTGTCGCTCACATATCATAGAAACATCGATAGGCTTGTATGCCACTATTGCGGCACTCCCTATGAGGTGCCACAAGTTTGCCCTGCCTGCAAAGAGCCTGGCATTGAGGTGCTTGGATATGGCACCGAGAGAATAGAAGAAGAAGTGGCTCAGAACTTTCCCGGCATACCTATTTCGAGGATGGATCTTGACACCACACGAAACAAAGACGGATATGAGAACATAATATCAGACTTCTCGGCTGGCAAAACCCGCATTCTTGTGGGCACTCAGATGGTGACCAAAGGGCTCGACTTCGGAAATGTGAGTGTGGTGAGTGTGGTTAATGCCGATGCCGTGGTCAATTTTCCTGACTTCCGTTCTTCGGAAAGAGCGTTCAATATGATAGAACAGGTGTCCGGTAGAGCTGGCAGGAAAAGCAGCGATGGCGTTGTTTCAGTCCAGACCTATTCGCCCAATCACCCTCTTTTTGAGTTTTTAGTGAAGCATGACTACACCGGATTTTATGCATATGAATTGGCTCAGAGGGAAAAATTTGTCTATCCTCCGTTTGTAAAGGTTATATATATCTATATCCGTCACAAAGACCCTGCTGCAGTCGGGAGTATAGCTTACACTATGGCATCGCGGCTCAGAGAGCTAATAGGCAATAGAGTGACGGGGCCAGAGGAACCCACGGTGGCACGCATACAAAACTACCATATAAGACGAATAATGCTCAAGATCGAACCCAAGGCGTCGGTGACACGTGTGAAAGAACTGCTCAGGAGTCTGAAGATTGAAATGACTGCCAAGGGATTGCTCACTGGGGCTATAATATACCAGGACGTTGACCCTATGTAATAAAAACAACAAAGTCCCTGCGACGTTGACCGTAGGGACTTTGTTATTGTTGGGGAATACCCTTTATTTGGCAGCCCAAAGCGAACGGCTCATTTCATTACGATAAGCCATGAGACCCTCGTCGGAGAGTTCAACGACGGTTCTTGTTCCATCGGCCGCAGGCATCGAAACATGAGTCTTATCCACGAATGTCATGAGTTCAAAATTGTTGCCATCAGGGAGATTCACGCTCCAGCTCTGCTCTTCAGTATTGAAGTCAAGACGCATGGACGTGCCGTCGTTCTCAGAGGTGATGGTATATCCCTTTCCGTCACACATCACCATATAGCGGCCATCCTGACCATCGATATACCGTGTGCCGCTGGCTACAGGATTCGATCCACTCCAGAATTCTATGGAGTTGATCACCAGGAAATCAGCAAGGAACGATACTTCATAGACCGGTACAATCCAGAAAGCGATGAATACGAGCTCGTTTACGGCCTTACCACCCACCTGGTTGTTCCAGGCCAGAAGCTTGTTTGAAAGCGAGAAGCTGCCGATACACGACGACAGAGTCCCTCCGGCTATAGCCAGTACAAGAGCGATAGGAATGAGGTTCTTTTTCATAATGATGAGATGAATCTGTTTCTATACTTTAGTTTTTGCTTTAGAGTAGTAGGCATAGACGCGGTTTACGTAGTCAAACGTCTCTCTGCCACGCGAATATCCGTATTTTACTACCGGATCCTTATAGTATTTTGGATTTGATTTCCACAGTATGGCTTTGGCCACATTGCCGTCCCATTTCTGTGGATTAAGTCCATATTTTTTTGCCAGAGCCATGGCGTCGAATACGTGAGCCTGTCCAGAATTATAGGCGGCTATCACAAACTTCTTTCTCTCATTTTCGTCGGGCACCCTGGTCTTGAACTGCCTGTCGAGATCGCGCAGCAATTTGAGAGCCGTCTCTATTGCCACATCATTTTTCATCACAGATTTTGCCGATTGGCCATAGCCCTTTGCCGTGCGTGGCATTATCTGCATCAACCCACGAGCACCGGCCCATGATATAGCCGTAGAGTCAAACTTACTCTCTACATATGCCTGGGCTGCCAGCAGCTTCCAGTCCCAATCATATTCGGCGGCATACTGTTTGAACAGATGGTCGAATGGCGATACTCTGGCGCTTGTCGGATTAAACCTGCCGTTGCCGGGCTCGTTTTTGCTGAGTTCAAAATAGCGTTTCAGCAGCTGAGCCTGCTCGCTGCGGTGGGCATCGATGTTGAGCCAAGCGTCAATGCTGTCGCCCAGCCATTTTTTGTCGGGAGCCACAGCCCAACCCGAGCGTTGCTCGTAGCTCAAGGGCAGAGTGATGTCAAGATCATTGTAATATGTCTTGTTTATACGGGCTATATCGCTGTCGACCACAGTGAGCGGAATCTGGCCGTCGCTCACCATGGCTATAAGATCCTCGGTGATGAGGGTGTCCTTGTCCACATGGTGTATGTTTATGCCTCCTCCCAGCTCCTCATTGAGGTTCTCAATACGGGCTTCGTATTTTGAGTCGGCCTCGACATATACATCCTTACCCACAAGATCGGTCACATCAGTGATCAGCTCAGTGTCGCCACGCTTCGGCTGCACAAGAACCTGTGTCGTGATATTCTCCGGACCGCAAGCCACAACCTTTTCTTTATATTCGGCGGTTATGGGCACTTCATAGGCTATCAGGTCTACCTTATTGGCGTCGAGCCACTCTATAGCTTTGGAAAGCGACGGAGCTATTTCGAGCTTAACGGAAATATCTTTGTCAGCTGCCATTGCGGTGACCAGCTCATAGTCGTAGCCCATTTCCTGTCCACGATATATGAAGTATGACTCAGGGCTATAGAGTGTGGCAACACGCAGAGTGTCGGGAAACTTATGTTTCCCTCTCTCCTCTGCTGCACTTCCTTTGCCCTCGCCGCTACAGGCGCCGAGGGCTATGAGCATCGGAAGTGCCACTGCCAGAATAGTGGGTTTGATAAGATTCTTGTACATAAATGTCAGGTGTTGTAGCAGTGATTGATGATTATAAAATGCGGGCGTTGGGGGGGTATGTCAATATTCAAATGTCCCTTCGGTGGTCTTTATAGTCAGCAGATTGGTAGGAGCGTCCTCTACGCGGCCTATGATGCGTGCGGGGATACCGAAGCTCTCCGAGATAGATATGACCTCCTCGGCGTTTTCGGCGGGGACGTAAATCTCCATGCGGTGACCCATATTGAACACTTTATACATTTCCTCCCACGGTGTGCCGCTTTCCCGACGGATGAGCTCAAACAGCGGGGGCACCGGGAACATGTTGTCCTTGATGACATGCTTATTCTTTACAAAGTGTATCACCTTGGTTTGTGCGCCTCCGGTGCAGTGAACCATTCCGTGGATGGCCGGGCGCATCTCGGTGAGCAGTCGTTTGATGACGGGGGCATATGTGCGCGTCGGCGACAGTACTAACTGGCCTGCGTTAAGCGGTGTGCCATCCACAGGATCGGAGAGCTTACATGTACCTGAATAAACCAAATCGTCGGGCACGGCGGCGTCAAATGTCTCGGGATATTTCTCGGCCAGATATTTGGCAAACACGTCGTGACGGGCCGAGGTGAGCCCGTTGCTGCCCATGCCGCCATTATAGGTGGTCTCATAAGTGGCCTGTCCGAAAGAGGCAAGTCCCACAATCACATCGCCACCTTTAATATTGGCGTTGTCGATGACATCTGCCCTCTTCATACGGCATGTCACTGTCGAGTCTACGATAATGGTTCTCACCAGATCGCCCACATCGGCAGTCTCACCACCTGTGGAGTATATCCCCACACCCATGGAGCGCAGGGTTTCGAGCAGTTCCTCGGTTCCGTTTATAATGGCTGAGATCACCTCGCCGGGAATGAGGTGCTTGTTTCTGCCTATGGTCGACGATACAAGGATATTGTCGGTGGCACCCACACAGAGCAGGTCGTCGGTGTTCATCACCAGTGCATCCTGAGCAATGCCTCGCCACACACTCAGATCGCCGGTCTCACGCCAGTAAGCATAGGCGAGCGACGATTTTGTGCCGGCACCGTCGGCATGCATGATGTTACACCATTCGGGGTCACCTCCCAATATATCGGGAATGATTTTGCAAAAAGCATGGGGAAAAATCCCTTTGTCTACATTCTTGATAGCGTTGTGGACATCCTCCTTTGAGGCTGACACTCCTCTGAGATTGTATCGACGGTCGATCATAGTTGGAAACGTCTTGTTTTTGTAATTTTTCGCAAAGTTACGCAAAAAAAATGAGATTTCTCCACAATCGTCCTTACGATTGCACCGGTATGGACATCAGCGGTATGTCGGCGTGAAACAGCAGCCTGTGTGCCCACGAAGGGTTGAAGAGCCTTGAGAAAATGTTTTTCCTGCGGGTAGCTATCACTATCATATCCACTTTGTGGCTCTCGGTCAGTGTGGTCAGATCGTCGACAGGATTGCTGATAACTATACCCGACACCTTAAACTGATATGCCGGATAGTTCTCCCGGCAATACTTGAGAAGTCGGTCCATTGCATCGGGCGCGTTTGACGAGAAGCGCCCGCGAGGCATCCTCACAAGTGTAATCTTCAGTGGAGTCTCAGGCAGGGTGCGGTAGAGGGCGTCGAGAGCCAATATGTCCTCCTGTGAGGGAGAGGCAAAGAAAACAACATTTTCCACAGACGAGAGGCTTGATGTAGAAATGTCGGGGGGCACCGTGAGCACCGGAGCTTTGCAGGCATCAAGCACTTCGGCGGTAACGCTGCCCAGCAGTTCACGCTCGCGCGAGCCGGCTCCGTGTGTGCCCATCACTATAAGCATGGTCTTGTGGGTCTCGGCATATTCGTTGATCATCTCTTCGGGCAATCCTTCAAGAAGAGTTGTGGTGAATTTCACCGCCGGAAGTACCCCGGTTTTTATCCGCTCGCGTATTTCGCTACACAGTTTGTCCATCTTCCCGTGGGCTATGTCGAGAACAGTTTTCTCCTCCTGTAGCTCTGCCTCGGGGTCAATGGCTACGTCGAGTGTAGGGTCGAATGTAAGTGTGTCGGTCAGCTGCATGGCCGACTGGGTTGAAAATGCCGGATCGATATATGAGTGTAGCAGTGTGATCTGCGAATTATTTAGGCTGGCTATTCTGAATGCCATCTCTACGGCTCTCATTGAGGAGTCGGAGAAGTCGACAGGCACCAGCACTCCAGCATTGGCCGAGTTGAGTTCAGAAAGAGCCTGCGGCGAGAGTATCTCTATATTTTCAATGAGTCGGAGTGCAAGGGGCAGATCGCACTCTTTGATTCTTACCCTCACGCCGGCAGAGATGGATGGATTTGTGAGATTTACGTTTTGAAGGACCACACTTATCCCCTCAGACTCAAGTATTGACTTCAGTTTGTGGGCGCGTTCGTAGGTGTGGATGGCCACGGTGATCAGTCGGTCGGTAAGCATGCTATATCTCTCTTAACTGGACAGGGACGCGGAAGACCCGCATCCCTGTCAATTCGGTTGTGTTTCTGTTTGAGAACTAATGGCGGGGGGACAGATTTAGTCCTCTTTCTCCTGGCTCTGGAGAATTTCAACTGCCATATCGTAGATTGTAGTATCGTCGAGCACGACGATGCCACCGTTGGGGCCGGGTTCGATGTGTACGCCACAGTTCTTGCCAAACTCGTAGTTTGTGCCGCCAAAGTAGTTGCGGACGGTCTGGGGAGTGACATTGAGACGGTCGGCTATCTGACGGATCGAGCCGTCGGGCAGACTGTCCTTGATACGGCGAAGGTCGTTGAAAGTGATAGTTTTTGTCATAATCTATTCGTTGTTTTAACGGGTTTGGAAAGGATGTTGTTTTAATTACAATTCGTGCGGTATTCTCTAATCCGCTCCACTAAGTTAGAAGTAAATTTCCTAATAGACAAATAAATTAGCAAAAATAAAACATGTTATATAACATATTTATTTTTAACTGATTGAAATGTAGATATTTGCTTTTGGCTTAGTGACTTATTTTCTCCACATCTGCGGCGTTGATCCAGGCGCGGTGAGCATTATCGACATTTACATCATACCAAACAGTGCTGACAGAGTCGATGGCCGAGGTGGAACTGACAGAATCGATTATGTTCACCTTGGTGCCTTCGTGCAGAAGCATTGCTTCCTGGCTGCGGTCGGTGGGTGTTCGGGGCACGGTGCTCAATATTGTCGAGGGTGCTGTCACTATGGCTGCATCGTCTGCTATGGCCGTGGCCGCCGAGCGATATGCAAAGAATATACACACCATACATCCGAGTATGGTGATGATGCCTCCGAAAAAGCCCACTTTACGCATGGCAATATTGTCCATATATAAATAGGTGAATATGGCGGCTATGGTCAGTAAGAAACATCCCAAGGCTATCCATGCCCAAGTGTTCGACTGCACGACGGCGGCTGCTGAGTCAAGCAGATTGCCTATGAATGTGCCTCTTTCGCCTGGGCGGTCTGTTATGCGCGAGTTGACGAAGTCGAGATTGTTGCGCAGATCCTCGTCGGCGGGATTCAGTCGCAATCCACGTTCATAGGCAAGAATGGCCTGCCCCATCTCGCCCATGCGATAATAACAGTTGCCAAGATTGTAATAAATTTTGGCCGATGTCCCTTCCTCGTCCATCACTTTTAGGTATAGCTCTGCTGCAGTGGCAAAGTCGTCTGACGTGTATGCTGAGTCGGCCTGCTGAATCAGTGGCGTTTCAGCAACTGCGCCCGACACCGACAGAAGGATACTTATAATTAAAAATGAGAGTTTCCGTATCATTTCGAATTTCTTTCAATATTATTGATTGCATCCGCTCCGGCACCATACACACTGTCCATCTGTGAGGAGGACTGGGGGGTATAGCGTGCCATCTCGCAGTCGTCTATCACGGAGATAAGTGGCGTTATCACATTTTCGCCATATCCCCTATCCTGAAGAGTCTGTACTATAGTCTGGCGGGTGAGCTGCGAGGTTGGTATGGAAAGTTTGTCTGACAGATATCCCCAGAGGGCCCTGAGCATCTCTTCATAGAACTTGTCGGCATCCTGAGCCTTGAGATATTTCTCGGCTGTTTTCAGCCTGCGGCGGGCCACCTTGTTGGCACGGGCGTTGCGCAGACCTGTGATGTCAGAGTTCCTTCTGGCTACTTTGCGGTTGGCCACGATGACTCCGATCAAAACCAATATCAGCACAAGATATGCCAGCCAATACCATGAGGTGAGCACAATGAGCTGGTGGCTCTTCTGCGGATTTTTATCTCCAAGGAATATGTGGCGTATATCCGAATTCTTGTTTTCAATTTCCTTTTGGTCTTCAGAAACGGTGGGAGCAGAAAGTCCTTTCACCACCTTTACGGGATAAGTGGGAGTAGTGAGGGTGACATATCGGGCTGTCGATGGGTTGAAATAGACAAATTTATCACTTCCTATGGTGAAGTTGCCCACGCTCTGAGGCACAAAGGTGTACTCAATGGTCATTGTCCCGGTAACATCATTTCCGGCCACATGTGTCTCTATGTCGCTCTTGGGCGAATACTGCTCAAACTCTGAAGGAAAATCTATGTGGGGCTCCTTCAGATATTTTATGTTGCCTGTGCCCGAGATGGTATAAATAAGTGTGGCAGGATCGTTCGTGCGGAATGAGTTGCCTACAAGTCGGGAGTCAATGCTGAATGTGCCTACAGCTCCGCTGAAGCCTTCCGGGCGCGGCTCAGGAAGAGGCTTGATGTCGATTGATGCGGAGTTTGAGCTCACCTTTATCTTCTGCTCTCTCGGCTGTCTCACCTGGAACATGCCCATATTGACATTCTCGTATTGCACTACAGATATGTCATAGTTGCCTGAGTTGATAGTGAGATGTCCGCTCTTCTGAGGGAAGATGATGCATTGCTTAAGTACTGCCGTCATATATTCCTGCCCGCGATATGTTTCCTGCTGATTCAGAGAAGGCTGCACGTCGAGTTCCTGGATCAAGAAACCGTCGAAGGCAGGCTGACGTGTAGGCATAAACGACGAAATTGAGTATTTCGTGTAAAGCTTTATAGTGCAGGTTATCGCCTCCTGTTCATAGGCCGATGCCTTTGAGAGGATTATGCGAACGAATACATCATCGGAATTTACCTGTCGTCCGGCGGCCTGCGAGTCTACATCGTCTACTGCAACAGGGCGTTGCGAAGCCGGGGTGTTGCGGTCGGTAGCCGGATGTATCACGAATTTTACAGCCTTTGTGGCATACTGCTTACCGTTAGCTCGTATCGTGGCAACCGGGATTGTGAATGTGCCCGATTTTTCGGCCTTATAATAATATGTATACTCGTTGGCCGATGAAGAAGTAGCTCTACCGTTGACCACCTGATAGCTCTGCGACGAAGATTGAGCCGGACCATAGAGAAGCCTGCATCCATCTATTGGCTGCACTTTCAGATCTGAGCCGTCAGCATTGGTGAGCCGATAGGTCACGGCAAATTTATCCCCTTCATATGTGCGCCCCGGAGCCCTGACCGTAAAATCTACTTCGGCGCCGCGGGCTGCGCACAGGAATATGAAGAGAAGGAATATGACAGTCGAAAATCGTTTCATCGTGAGGTGTTTAGTTTGTCTTTGACCTTATAGTTGAGGCTTACCATGGCTTGCTCACCTGCCTGCGTCCTGGCGCTCCGGCCTTGCGGCGTTCGGCCTCGACTCTCTGACGAGTGGCATTTTCCTCATTCTCCATGGCCTTCAGAATCTGCTCGGCGTTTTCCTTGCTGATACCGTCTTTTTGTTGCTGTTGTTGCTGCTGTTGCTGCTGATTCTGTTGTTGTTGCTGTTGTTGTTGCTGTTGTTGTTGATCCTTGTTCTGATCTTTATTCTGGTCTTTGTCTTGATCCTTATTTTGATCCTTGTTCTGGTCTTTGTTTTGATCCTTGTTCTGCTCCTGATTCTGATCTTGGTTCTGATCCTGATTCTGATCCTGGTTCTGATTCTGCTGTTGTTCAAGCTTTTTCTGAGCCAGCCTCAGATTTTCGCGAGCCTTGTCATTGTCAGGGTTTCTGCGCAGAGCATTTTTATAATGCTCAATGCTTTGTGCATACTCCTTGGCATTGTATGCAATGTTCCCAAGATTGAAGTAAGCCAGCTCGGCTATTGACTGCGAGTCGGCGTTCTTGGCAAGATTGTTCAGAATATTGGTAGCTTCCTTAAGGTTTTCGCCGGAAGCCGACCCTTGCCGCAGATAGGCGGATGCCAGGTTGAAAAGTGCTGTTTCGTTGAGCGAGTTGATTTCAAGAGCCTTTTTATAAGCCACTTCGGCATCGGCATATCTTTCCTCGCGATAAAGCTTGTTGCCCTCCACTATGAAGTTACGCTCACGGCGTGTGGAATTATCAGCGCCGTCGGCTGCCATGGCCTGGGATGTGAGTCCCAGGGCAACTATGAGGATGGATAAAATACGTTTCATTTCAAACCTCCTTTCTCAGACTCCTTATGGTCGCGGGTGAAGAATTTGTATTGCTTGAGCCATGATATTTTGCGTGTCACCACAAATACATCGGCAACAAGAAGTATCAGAGCTATCCAGGCCACTATCGGGAACTGCTCGCTTTGGGGCGAAAACGATTTGCGCTCGTATTCAGTCTGTTCGAGCTCGTCCATCTTTGTGTCCACAGCATTTACAGCCGACGATGAAGCTCCGTTCACATAGATGCCTTTGCCGGCATGTGCTATCTGCTTGGCCGTCTCTTCATCAAGGTGGGTCACAACTTGCTCGCCGGTAAGGGGATCTGTCATATATCCGGCACCCTTCTTCAGCGGGATTCGGGCTCCGTGAGTAGAGCCCAAGCCAATCACATCCACCTGTATGCCGGCCTGCGCAGCGCGTTTGGCTTCCTCGATGGCATTGTCCTCAAAGTTTTCGCCATCTGTGAGCACCACTATTGCTTTGCCCATTTTATCGTCGGGTGTAAACGAGTTCATGGCCATATCCAGCGCGGTGCCAATGGCGGTGCCTTGCGTGGGCACCATATCCGTTGTGATGGAGTTGACAAACATTTTGGCCGAAATATAGTCGGAGGTGATGGGCAGCTGTGTATAGGCATCTCCTGCAAAAACGATGAGGCCTACCTTGTCGTTGCTCATCTTGTCAATGAGCTTCTCAAGTATGTATTTGGCTCTTTGCAGACGCGATACACCGCGCTCGTCGTCGGTAGAAGAGGCGAGCATAGAGTTTGACACGTCAAGACATATCATCACCTCAATGCCTCGTTGAGTAGTGGTCTCTGCCCCATCCTGCTCAAGCGTGGCAGTTGCACGGGGGCGTGCCAGTATCACCACAAGCAGAGCCAGTATCACGAGTGAGAAACAGAGTTTCACCCAAGGCATATAGAGCGACACCTCGGGCATCAGCTCTTTGAGCACCGCGGGATTGCCGAATCTGCGCAATTTGGCTCTGCGACGCATGCGTGCCCATACAAACAGAAGCACCGCCGCCGGAATCAGAAGCAGTAGATATAATAAATGTGGATAGGCAAAAGTAATCATAGCGTCAGGGTATAGTGCGGAGAAGAGTGTAGCGGAGGAAAACTATAAGGCCGAAAATTGCCAGAGCCACTACTGCCCAGGGGAAATAATCGTCTTCTGTAGCAGTAAAGTTGCGTGTGTCCATCTTGGTCTTTTCAAGCTGGTCAATCTCGGCAAAGATATCTTTCAGGACATTGTTTCCGGTGGCACGAAAATATTTGCCACCGGTAGTTTCAGCAATGGAACGCAGTGTAGCCTCGTCGATGACCACCGGTAGATTTACATATTCGATTCTTCCAAACATGTTTTCCTGTGGGTAAGGCGCTGTTCCGTTGGTGCCAACACCTATTGTATAGACCTTGATGCCCAACTGTCGGGCTATCTCGGCCGCGGTTTTGGGAGCCACATTTCCGGTGTTGTTCGATCCGTCGGTCAGCAGAATGATGCTCTTCGATTTGGCTTTGCCTTCTTTGATGCGGTTTATGGATGTGGCAAGTCCGTCGCCAATGGCCGTGCCGTCTTGAAGCATACCCATCTTTATGTCATTGATGTAGTTTACCACAGTGGCGCGGTCGGTGGTCATCGGAATGGCGGTGAAGCTCTCAGCTGCGAAAATCACCACACCGATGTTGTCACCCTCTCTGCCGGCCACAAAGCGAGCAGCCACATCTTTGGCAGCCTCAAAACGGTCGGGCTTGAAGTCGCGTGCCAGCATGGAGGTGGAGATATCGAGCGCCAGAACTATATCTGTGCCCTCCACGTTTGATGTATTCCACGAATCGCGGGTCTGCGGGCGTGACAATATCACGATTACACACGATATAGCCGCCAGCTGCAACACAAACAACAGGTGTATGAGCCATCCGCGCAGCGGTCTCCCCATCTTTGCAAAGGGAGCCAGTGTCGACATCTCTATGGGAGCATGCAGTGACCGCTGTTTCCACACATACCACGCTATCAAGGGTATTAGCAGAAGCAGTAGCCATAGATATTCAGGATGAGCCAATTGCATGGTCATTTGTTTTTGGGTTTGACTTCACCTTCAGTATTCTCCTTAGCCTCTGGTGTGGCCTCGGGCTCGGGAGCCGGCTTTGTATCCTCCACAAACTGGAGCGCCGAATTAAAGGCTCTAACATTATCATCGGGCAACGGTCGCATTTTGGCAAACTTCACAAAATCGGCTATCTCGAGCACCTGATCCACATAGCGTTTGCTGGGACGTGTGGTCTCGTTGGAGTTCAAAATGGAGCGAATCTGCGAAGATGTCATCTCCATAGCGTTAATGCCGAAGCGTCGAGATAGATAGTTGCGCAAAATGTCGGTGAGCTCTGTATAGTATTCCTTCTCGCGTCCCTGCTCACACAGATTTTGCTGGCGCAGAGCCATGAGAGCCTCGCGGGCGGCCTCATAGGGGGGCTTGGATGGGATGATAATCTTCTCTTCCGCAACATTCTTCTTCATAAACCTGCGCATCACAAACCATGCCGCAAGGAGAACCACCGCAATGGCTATGAGCCACAGTCCGTAGTCGGCAAGAAAATCAGGAAGATAATCAACCAGACGGCGGTTCACATCCACTACATCGGCATAGTCGTGTATTGTGGTGAGCGAGTCGACCATGGCGGGTATCACTTTTAAAGCCAGTCTGGGCGACGCTATAGTCTCTTGCCCCTCTATAAAGAGTATGGGCTTGAGTTGATATGTGCCGGAGTCAAACGACTGAATGAGTATCTCGCCGTTGAGCTCCATGCGATTGTTGCCCAGATCGGTGGTGTCAGCCACGAGCTGCTTGAGTATCTCTACGCCGCCACACATGGAGTCGGTGGGTATCACAAGGTTGCCGTGAGTATCCCTGTCGGCCACGAGCTCGATATGGATGGGGGTGGCCTTGCCCATTAGTAGGTAGGCCGAATCCATGCTCACCTTGAGGGTTGCCGGAGCAGCATTGATGGTGCCGATGCTGAATATGGCCAGCATAACGGCCATCAGGAATGATATGTTTTTGAAAATCGATTTCATCTTACACCTCTGTTTTTGAAAAGCGACATGAGTGCCAGGGCAAAATCCTCGTCGGTTGCTATCGAAGCCATATCTACACGGCTTTTGCGCAGGATTTCCGACATTTTCTGCTGTCGTTCATACCACCATTTGCCGTAGGCTGACCGTGTGGCTTTCGATGAGGTGTCGATCCAGCGCAGTGCACCTGTCTCCAGATCGGCCACACGCATCAAGCCCACATCGGGGAGCACGCTATCGCGCTTGTCATATACTTGTATAGCTATGATATCGTGCTTATTGGCCGCCACCTGCATCTGGCGGGAGTAGTCATGATCGTCTATGAAATCTGATATGACAAAAGCCGTGGTGCGTTTCTTCAGAGCGTCGGTCAGATAGCGCAGTGCTTCACCTATATCGGTGCCTTGACTTTCAGGTGTGAAATCGAGCAGCTCGCGGATTATCAGCAGTATGTGCTTCTTACCTTTCTTGGGCGGTATGAATTTCTCTATACGGTCAGAAAAGAAAAGCACACCGATTTTATCATTGTTGGTGATGGCCGAATATGCCAGCGTGGCAGCTATCTCGGCTATCATCTCGCGCTTGTCCTCTCCCACGGCACCAAAAAGTCGTGAGCGTGACACATCGACAATAAGCATCACCGTGAGCTCACGTTCCTCTTCATAGACCTTGACATACGGTCGGTTGTGGCGGGCCGTCACGTTCCAGTCTATATCGCGCACATCGTCGCCATACTGATACTCGCGCACTTCGCTGAAGGTCATGCCGCGACCTTTGAAGGCGGTGTGATACTCGCCTGCAAAGATGTTTTGCGACAAACCGCGAGTCTTGATGTCGATTTTTCTGACTTTCTTAAGCAGTTCGTTTGCTTCCATGCTTCAGCAATTGAGGGTGGAGACTGGTGTAATAGTGGTTTGTGACTGACTTAATGCTATCAAGGCACCTCAATCTTATCAAGTATCTCAGAGATAATCTGGTCGGTGGTGATATTGTTGGCTTCGGCTTCATAGGTGAGACCTATGCGGTGGCGAAGTACATCGTGGCAAACGGCTCTGACATCCTCAGGAACTACATAGCCACGACCTTTGAGGAATGCATATGCTCTCGAAGCCTTGGCCAGACCGATTGAGGCACGCGGTGAGGCTCCGAAGCCTATCATGCCCTCGAGATCCTTGAGCCCATAGGCCGACGGTGTACGTGTGGCATACACTATATCTACAATATAGCGCTCAATCTTTTCATCGAGATAGATCTGCTCTACCACTTTCTGCACCTCAATCACCTCTTCGGGACGAAGCAGTGGTCTCACTTCTTTGCGCTGGCCGCTGATGTTCTGGCGGATTATCACCTTCTCTTCCTCCTTAGTGGGATAGCCTATGATCACCTTCAACAGAAAACGGTCCACCTGCGCCTCGGGCAGAGGATAGGTGCCCTCCTGTTCTATGGGGTTCTGAGTGGCCATCACCAGGAATGGATCATCGAGCGGGAAGGTTGAGTCGCCGATAGTCACCTGGCGTTCCTGCATGGCCTCAAGGAGTGCACTCTGCACCTTGGCAGGGGCACGGTTGATCTCATCGGCCAAAACAAAGTTGGCAAAAATCGGGCCTTTCTTTATCTGAAATTGCTCCTTCTGTATGGAGTATATCATGGTGCCGGTCACATCGGCCGGAAGAAGGTCGGGTGTAAACTGTATACGGCTGTATTTTGCGTCAATAACCTGTGCCAATGTTTTTATGGCCAGGGTTTTGGCCAGACCGGGGACACCTTCTAAAAGCACATGCCCATTAGACAACAGGGCTATTAAAAGAGAGTCAACGAGATGCTTCTGCCCCACTATAGTCTGATCCATCCCTTGAGTCACAAGCCTGACGAATTCGCCCTTTGAGGCTACCAGCTCGTTAAGATCTCTGATGTTAACCGATTCGCTCATAGTTGAATTTAAAGATGAGTATGGTGTATGTTATATATTCTGTATGCAGATTTGGCATACAAAGTTATATATAACAACAATTAGAATGTGAAAAAAGTGTGTTAATTTTAGCTATTTTATCTTTACGATTGAGAAAACGCCCCGTATTAACGCCATTTTCAGTAGTTATAGGAGCCAAAATAAAAACTCGAGGGCTAAACTGTTAGGTATATAAGAGTGTGTCTAATAAAGGATGTTAACGTGTAGGATGGCTAATCTTTAGACAAAAAGCGGCTGAGTGGCCGAGCCGAGGTAACTTTCGTTAATTCACACTCGTTAAAACAATATATCATAAATAACAAAAGTCTTATTAGGCTAAATGACCCGGTAAGGAAGAATGATTCGACTTCATGCTATGGATGTCTTTATCGCTATGTTTCAGTCGTGTACATCCAGGACACTCCTGAAACTGTATCGATAAATACATCTCATAGCAAGAACCCTACGCGTTAACACCCATTATTAGACACACTCTAAACAAAATAGGTCTAACTCGATGAGCTAAAGACATTTACAAATTTACAAATAAAACGCTGAAGAACAAAATTTTGTACGATGTATTTATTCCTTTCATGGAAACGGCGTATTCCGATTATGTTCCGGAAAATTAACAAAAAGGGTTTAACTCGTTGAGCTAAACCCTTTTGCTGAAAATCTGTCGGGGTGAGAAGAATAATAGTCCTTGATTACTAACGTCTTCACCACGGTATTTCATTGGGTTTACTGTTGATAACTCAGTTGCTTTGTCCCGATTCTGTCCCGATTTTGATGCCACTGGTGGCTAACAAAATCTGAATCATTCGCTCTTTCTCGGCCAGTAGGTCGCGTAGTGCTTGGGTCTCGCCAATGGTGACAGTGGCAGGACCGATTACCGTTTCGGCCTTGATGTCCGAGAGGACTTTCGAGCCGGGCAACGGCTCGTCAAATCCGGCTGCGGGATGCAGCTTTATGGCGTGGCAAATCTTTTCAAATAGAAGACAGTCCATTGACTCTTCGTTAAAGAGCGTGGAAAGGTAGGTCGGCGAGATGCCAACTTTCTCTGCAACCACTTTCTTAACTAACTTATTGGTTTCTATGTGGTTTTTAATAAGTTTACCCAAATGCTTCATTTTGGCAAATTGTTAAAGTTTATTAAATCTATTACAGTAGAGATTCTGTAATAGATAAAGTTTCAAATATTCTTCGTTACTTTGCTTCCGTAAAGATACGGAAAATTTATCAAAATCGAAAATTTATGTCAGCAAACGAAGCGTTTGATAACTACATGCGGTCGCTTTCCCCTAAGGAACGTATTGCTAAGTCGCGCGATTTACGCGAGATATGCAAGAAATCAGCTGATGTCATCAGCGACTGGCGACGTGGCAGAACCAAAATAGACCTCGCTTGGCAAGCCAAAATTAGCGAGGTCATAGGTAAGAATATATTCACTGATTGCGAAAGTTGATAAAAATGACATGAATAGGCCATTAACTAATACCGAATTTTTCGCCTATGAGGGTGAGGTGTGGTTTCGTCAAGACGGAAATCTTGTCCGCTTGACCGAAACCCACACCGAGGTGATCGACGGCATGATCGAAATCCTTTCCACCTTCTATCCCAAAGCGTATGAAGCGCTCTGCGAGACATACAACGGATGTGCGCTCAACAAGTGGTATTACCGCTTCCGCATCGTTATGCGCTTTATCCGTTGCAACTTCGCTCAACTCGACAATATTCCTGATATATCCGACCGAGGCCGTTGCGCCTTCGAGTTTGTGCCGTGCCCCCTGCGCGGCGAGTGCAAACTGGAATGTGTGGTGTGCCGTCCGGAATTCGATCACAAGCTATCTTCGGCCGAACTGCCGGTGATGCGCATGTGGTATGAGGGCTATGAAGAAAAAGAAATCGCCGAAAAACTGTGTCTGTCGCCACACACCATTCACAATCACATACGGCACGCTTACCAACGGACAAACACCCATTCTCGTAGTGAGTTCGTCAGGTATGCCGCCCAACACAGCCTCTTCTCATGAATACCAATCACAAATACGACCAATGGGAGGTTGACAAAGTCCGCTCTTTGGACATCCGACTGTTTATACCCGGCTGCAACCAACACAAGGCTACCAGCGAGGTGGAATGCCCGCACTGCGGCAAAAAGAAATTGTCTGTAGTCCACAAAGGCGACAAGAACTTTGCCTACTGCCATTCGTGCCAGTTCTCATTGTCGGGTCCGATTGAAGCCGTCGCGCATTTTTCCGGCATTGATATGAAGAATGACTGGCTGCATGCTCTTGAAGAAACCGCCCGACAAGGCGGCGTGATTCTTACGCCCAACGAGCGTAAGAAAGAAGATGCCGTGCAGACGGCCAAGAGTGCCACCCGATCATCTTTTTGCAGTCAGCAACTCGATGGGAGCGGCTTGACATTTGAGGATGTGCTGGCCACTACACTTGAAGGCTCACAGGAAACCTTCCGCTCGCCTTTCCGTCCGGGTCGTGTCGATGAAAAATTCACTCCGGACGAGTCGGGCAGTGATATGCTCATCTACTATTACGACTTGCAAGGCCGCCCTGTGACTTACATCGGCAAAGGCTCTGCGCGTCCCCGCCCTTATGTGCGTGTGCGATGGGCCAATCCTGCCCTGCACAAGTCGTCGGACGGCAAGGAAATGAAGTATCAGACACCCGCCGGGGCTCCGTGCCGTGTCTACATCCCGGAGAAAATCCGCAGGATGTACAAGAACAAAACCCACATCGAAACGCTCTTCCTGCAGGAGGGCGAGAAGAAAGCCGAGAAAGCCTGCAAGCATGGGATGCTTTCAATCGGCATTCAAGGCATCAACAATTTCGGTTCGCAGGAAACAGGACTGCTCCAAGATATTCAGGAAATAGTTGTCAGATGCAATGTTACCAACATTGTATTGATAATGGACTCCGACTGGAACGACCTGCACCACAATATCATTGTCGGCGACCGCGCCGACAAGCGCCCTAATTCGTTCTCTCGCGCCGTCATCAAGTACCGCCAGTACATGAAGACATTCGCCAACATGGGGCTGAATATGAATATCTGGTGGGGACACGTCAACACCAACGAACACGGCGACAAAGGCGTTGATGACCTGCTCTGCGGCTCGTTGCTTGGCCGGGAGCCGGAACTGATGGAAGACCTCGAGCGCACGATGAACAGCCACGACGGTCGCGGCACATGGCTCAATATCCACAAGATTACAGAGGAATCGGACACTAAGAGATTGTTTAACAACAAATGTGAATAAAAAAGAGCACTCAATCAAA
>JAMPGA010000001.1:0-15179 GCA_023664185.1 Muribaculaceae bacterium | reverse complement strand
CGTGGCCCGTACAGCGCCATGTACCCCCTGCGTCCCTGGACCATCCGCCAGTATGCCGGATTCTCCACCGCAGCCGAGTCAAACGCATTCTATCGCCGCAACCTTGCTTCTGGTCAGAAGGGTCTGTCGGTGGCATTTGACCTTGCCACACACCGCGGATATGATGCCGACCACGAGCGCGTGGTGGGCGACGTAGGTAAAGCCGGTGTGTCCATCTGCTCGATCGAGGACATGAAAGTGCTCTTCGAGGGTATACCCTTGAACAAAATGTCGGTATCGATGACCATGAACGGCGCAGTGCTCCCCGTGCTTGCCTTCTACATAAACGCCGGTCTGGAGCAGGGTGCCAAGCTCGAGGAAATGGCCGGAACCATCCAGAACGACATTCTCAAGGAGTTCATGGTGCGCAACACCTATATCTATCCTCCGGAGTTCTCGATGCGCATTATTGCCGACATCTTTGAATATACCTCGCAGAACATGCCCAAGTTCAACTCAATATCGATCTCGGGCTACCACATGCAGGAGGCAGGTGCCACCGCTGACATCGAGCTGGCCTACACTCTAGCCGACGGTCTGGAGTATCTCCGTGCAGGTATCAACGCCGGCATAGATATCGACGCCTTCGCTCCGCGCCTCTCGTTCTTCTGGGCAATCGGTATGAACTACTTCATGGAAGTGGCCAAGATGAGAGCTGCACGTCTGCTCTGGGCCAAGATTGTGAAACAGTTCAACCCGAAGAATCCCAAGTCGCTGGCGCTGCGCACACACTCGCAGACATCGGGATGGTCGCTCACCGAGCAGGATCCCTTCAACAACGTTGGCCGCACATGTATCGAGGCTATGGGTGCAGCTCTGGGTCACACTCAATCGCTCCACACAAACGCCCTCGACGAGGCTATAGCACTTCCCACCGATTTCTCAGCACGTATTGCCCGTAACACTCAGATCTACATCCAAGAGGAAACCATGGTGACCAAGCAGGTCGACCCGTGGGGCGGTTCATACTATGTGGAAGCTCTCACCAACGAGATAGCTCACAAGGCTTGGGAACATATCCAGGAGATTGAAAAGCTCGGCGGCATGGCTAAGGCCATCGAAAGCGGTCTGCCCAAAATGCGTATCGAGGAGGCCTCGGCACGCACTCAGGCACGCATCGACTCAGGCCGTCAGACCATCGTGGGTATCAACAAATATCGTCTCGACCACGAAGATCCCATCGATATTCTGGAGATAGACAACACCGAAGTCCGCAAGGATCAGGTGGCTCGACTCGTAGACCTCCGCGCTCATCGCGACGAGGAGGCTGTGAAGAAGGCTCTCGCCGACATTACCGAGTGTGTCCGCACCAAGAAGGGCAATCTTCTTGACCTTGCTGTCAAGGCAGCAGGCCTACGCGCCACACTGGGCGAAATCTCTGACGCCTGCGAGGAAGTTGTGGGCCGTTACAAAGCAGTAATCAGAACCATATCAGGAGTGTATTCATCAGAAACCAGCCAGGATCCCGACTTCCTGAAGGCACAGCAGATGTGCGAGGAATTTGCCAAGCGCGAAGGTCGCCAGCCACGAATCATGATAGCAAAAATGGGTCAGGACGGCCACGACCGCGGCGCCAAAGTTGTAGCCACAGGTTACGCCGACTGCGGCTTTGACGTGGATATGGGTCCGCTGTTCCAGACTCCCGCCGAAGCAGCACGCATGGCTGTTGAGAACGATGTGCACGTGATGGGCGTAAGCTCGCTCGCTGCCGGCCACAAGACCCTTGTGCCGCAGGTGATCGAGGAGCTCAAAAAGCTCGGTCGCGACGATATCATGGTCATAGCCGGTGGTGTAATCCCCGCTCAGGACTACGACTTCCTCTACAAGGCCGGTGTAGCAGCCATCTTCGGCCCCGGCACACGTATCCCCGTCGCAGCCATCAAGATTCTCGAACTTCTCGGTGAAGAGTAACCACTCTCGCATAGAAGATCATTCATAAAAAATACCGCCACCTTCACTCAAGAAGGCGGCGGTATTTTCATATCGAATCTGATTATCAAAAGGCACCCGGAAGTGCTACGAGCTGATAGAGCAGGGTAGAGGCCATGCGTTCCTGGCCATTTGATGCCGGATGTAGTCTATCTTTCTCTGAATCGTAGAAGTAGCTAATCTGTTCGCTTACCATGGGATTCAAGCCGCTCACTGCGTTGAGATCGATCACCGGGACACCCCACAGATTGCCTGCTTCCTTGACGGAGTTGATATATGCGTCGACATACTCGCCACAGCTGTTGGCGTAGTTTTCGTCAGGCTGCACGTTCTTGTCGTTGAAATCGGCCAGGCCACGGTGAATGGGAGTGATCAGCACAATCTGCTTGTCGGGGAACATAGATTTCAATGTGCTCAGACCTATGTTGATGCGTCCGCGATAGGTGGAATCAGTCATGATAAACTGCCGGTGACGCCGCGACTGCAGCGCTTTGGGTTCACCTTTGGCCGCCATTACCAGAGTGTCTGTTTCGGTATACCATTGGCCTATGGGCAGACCTTTATTGAAGTCGTTAGTGCCGAGAAACACCAATATGGCATCCAGGCTGTCGGCCGACATTTCCTTGAGCTTTTGAGCCTGACGAGGCACATCGTCCCACTGTCGGCCGCTCACAGCTGTCACCTTAGGTGTTATACCGATCCATTCTGACAGATAGCTCCACCAGTTCTTGATTTTTCCTCCCTTCAGCTTGGGGTCGGAAATTGAGTCGCCTATAACGCCTACGGTCTTACCGGACCATGGGTGGGTAAAAACGCTCTGCGCGGGCGTCAGATCGGCCGGAATCACAGTCACCGGAGATACAAGCGACAGGCTGGCTGTCAGCAGTATTGATGATATTATTCGTGTATTCATTGTTTCTTTGATCTTTCCTTTATAATGCCGTGACGGAAGGCATAGAGGAGTTCGGATAGCTCATCGATCTGCCCCTGAAGCACTCGACCCATGTCGGTGTCGCGCACGCATACGCGGCGAGCTGTCTGCTCTACCATCTTGGTGGTGCGAACAATGTCGGTGCCGTTGCTCATGGCCTCTTCCACCGAAGTGAATGGCTCGTGTTCCACAAGCTCAAAGTTGCTTGAGTGATATATGAGGGTGTATCCGGCTATTCCAGTGGTCTTGTGATAGGCTTTGGCAAAACCGCCGTCAATCACCATGAGTTTGCCATTAGCGCGAATGGGGCTTTCGCCTTTTCCAGTGCGCACAGGCACATGTCCGTTGATTATGTGGCGCTGGTTGCCCTGCACTCCAAATTCATCAAGAATCATGTCGCACACCTTTTCATCATCGCGCAGCTTGTAGTACCATCCCTTCTCCTCATGGTGAGCTTTAGGATCTTCTATGAAATAGCGCTCAAAGGTGGTCATTCGGTTCTTGTCGAATAGGGGAGAGTCTGGCCCACACCATAGATACCAAAAGTAGTCGCGCCCATAAGCCTTCTCGTCGTCGGGAGTATCGTCATTGAAAGCTGAGCGCAGCAGAAGTCCTATCTGGGTCATCAGCTGGCGGCCTTTGTAGGGAATGCCGTTGATCTCCACCTCGCGCAGAGTGCCGTCGGAATTGAGAGGCATCGAGGCATGAAACAGTAGGTTGGAGTTGTAGACTCCATACATACCCCCGTGTGAAAAAAGACATTCCACATCGCGCTGCAGGCCGGTGCTCACGGCAAATGAATGGCGAATCTTTTTCAGCAGATGAGCTTCTTCGTGGGTCAGAGCATAGGGATCGGCCGGGTTGATGGTCGGGAATGAATTGTCGGTCATCTGATAAACCTCGCCGTCTATCTCCACAGTGCCCTTTGTGCGGTCTATTCTGTGAAGCATCCGGCGGTCTTCCATCTTCCACTCGGGATGCGCGTCGATCATGGCTCCCTCGAGTTTGAACTGTATCACGGATATGGCTTTGTGCATCTTGGCCATGAGGCGGAGTGTCTTTTCGGAATGTGATGTCTCGCCCTGGATGGCTGAAGGGATGAAGGCCGTACACTCATCGTCGGCATATGTCTCCATGGCAAATGTGGCCAGTGGCAGCAGATTTATGCCGTATCCCTCCTCCAGGGTGGTGAGATTGGCATAGCGCAGAGATATGCGTATCACGTTTGCTATGCAGCAATCGTTGCCGGCAGCCGCTCCCATCCACAATACATCGTGATTGCCCCACTGAATGTCCCATTGGCCATATTGCCTGAGAGTGTCCATAATAATATGGGCCCCGGGACCGCGGTCGTAGATGTCGCCCAACACGTGGAGCTGGTCAATAGAAAGTTTCTGGATTACCTTGCTGAGGGCTATGATGAAATCCTCGGCCTGACCTGTAGAGATGATGGTCTCGATGATGCGGTTGAAGTAGGCCACCTTGTCGTAGTCGGAAGCCGACTCATGGAGCAACTCCTCTATTATATAAGCAAACTCGCGCGGCAGAGCTTTGCGCACCTTTGAGCGGGTGTATTTCGACGATACGCTCTGACACACCCTGACCAGCTGGTGGAGGGTGATACTGAAAAAGTCGTCGAGGTCTGTCTCGGTCGATTTGATTACCTGAAGTTTCTCTTCGGGATAGTAGATCAGGGCGCACAGCTGTCTGATTTCGCTCTCGCGCATGGTGGTGCCGAAGAGGTCGGTCACTTTACGCTTGATATTACCCGAGGCATTTTTCAGCAGGTGGCGGAAGGCCTCATGCTCGCCGTGAAGATCGGCCACAAAATGCTCCGTGCCTTTGGGCAGATTCAGTATAGCCTCAAGGTTTATGATCTCGGTGGCGGCTGCGCTTATGTTCGGGAAAGTCTGGGCCAACAGCTCAAGGATGCGCTTGTCGGCGTCGATCTTGGCAGGAGTGGCGTTTGGTGTATGCTGGGTCATATATATTGAATACGGTGAGGTTCGGGGCAACAAATATAGTAAGTTTTTGTCAACAAAGCTGTAAAAAAGCAATAAAAAACTCGAGAATGGAATTTTAAGAAAGTTTTAATCCGTTAAACTTGATTCATAATGTTAAAATGCGTAATTTTGCCAACAATACCTCACGTACCTTAAATTGAAATATCCAACTTACAAACTTAAATACAATGGTAAATTTCTCACTTGAAGGCAAAGTTGCCCTTGTCACCGGCGCCGCTTACGGCATCGGTCTCGCCATCGCCCAGGCTTTTGCAGAAGCCGGAGCAAAGATAGTGTTCAATTGCTCACGCCAGGAGACTGTGGAGCGCGGACTTAAAGCCTACAAGGAGCTCGGCATCGACGCAAAGGGCTATCTTTGCGACGTCACCGACGAGGCTGCCGTCAAGGCTATGGTGGCTGATATAGAGGCCACAGTGGGCACCATTGACATCCTTGTCAACAATGCCGGTATTATCAAGCGCATCCCCATGGAGGAGATGGCTGTAGAGGATTTCCGCCGTGTTGTGGACGTCGACCTGGTGGCTCCCTACATCTGCGCCAAGGCTGTGATCCCCGGAATGATCAAGAAAGGTCATGGCAAAATCATCAACATCTGCTCTATGATGAGCGAGCTCGGCCGTGAGACAGTGAGCGCTTATGCAGCTGCCAAGGGTGGCCTGAAGATGCTCACACGCAACATCTGCTCGGAGTATGGCGAATATAACATTCAGTGCAACGGCATAGGCCCGGGCTATATCGCCACAGACCAGACCGCACCTCTGCGCGAGCGTCAGCCCGACGGTTCGCGTCATCCGTTTGACTCATTCATCATCTCTAAGACTCCTGCCGCACGCTGGGGCACACCCGAGGATCTGATGGGTCCGGCCGTATTCCTTGCATCCGACGCATCGGACTTCGTGAACGGCCATGTACTTTATGTTGACGGTGGCATTCTTGCTTACATCGGCAAACAGCCCAAATAACAGATCGTGGAAGCCGTATTCTCATATATCATAAGCCTGGGAGCTGCGGTGATGATGCCCGTCATCTTCACCATCCTGGGCGTGTGTATAGGCATTAAGTTCAGCGAGGCTCTTAAGTCTGGCCTTAAAGTGGGCGTGGGCTTTGTGGGCCTGTCGATAGTGACAGCACTGCTCACCTCGGCTCTCGGTCCGGCCCTCGACAAAGTGGTTGAGATTTATGATCTGCAGCTGCGTGTGTTCGACATGGGTTGGCCTGCCGCCGCTTCAGTAGCCTACAATACTGCCGTAGGTGCTTTTGTCATTCCGGTGTGTCTGGGTGTAAACATCCTGATGCTCATCACCAAGACCACACGCACAGTAAATATCGACCTCTGGAACTACTGGCACTTTGCATTCATCGGCGCCATAGTTTATTTCGCCTCCGAGTCGCTTGCATGGGGCTTCTTCGCAGCCATCATCTGCTATATTCTCACTCTGATCATTGCGGATGTCACTGCCAAAAAGTTCCAGACATTCTACAAAGACATGGACGGCATATCCATACCGCAGCCTTTCTGCGCTGGATTCGTGCCCTTCGCCTGGGCTATCAATAAGGGTCTGGATGCCATCCCCGGCATGAACAAGCTGGAGATTGACGCTGAGGGCCTGAAGAAGAAGTTCGGCCTGCTGGGCGAGCCCCTCTTCCTGGGTGTTGTTGTCGGAATTGTAATTGGCTGTCTCACATGCACTACAAGTGCCGAGATGGTCGACAAGATCCCATATATCCTCGGCCTTGGCATAAAGATGGGCGCCGTCATGGAACTTATCCCCCGTGTGACAGTGTTGTTTATCGAGGGTCTGCGCCCCATTTCGGATGCTACACGTAGCCTCATAGCCCGCAAATTCAAGGGGGCTGATGGCCTCAATATCGGTATGACCCCGGCGCTTGTCATCGGTCATCCCACAACACTTGTGGTGTCGATTTTGCTCATCCCCGTCACCCTGGCTCTGGCCGTGATCCTTCCAGGCAACCAGTTCCTGCCGCTTGCATCGCTGGCCGGTATGTTCTACGTGTTCCCCCTCGTGCTCCCTTACACCAAGGGCAGCGTGGTGAAGACATTTATAGTCGGCCTCGTGGTGCTGACCATCGGACTCTATTCAGTCACCAATCTTGCTCCTGCCTTCACCTTGGCGGCCAGAGATGTGTTTGCAGCCACTCAGGATGCAGCCGTAGCCATTCCCGAAAATTTTGAAGCCGGTAGCCTTGACTTCGCTTCAAATCCTCTGGCTTGGGTTATCTACCACTGCTCCATCAGCCTCAAATGGATAGGCGCAGGTATCCTGGTAGTGTGCACTCTGGGTCTCATGATCTGGAACCGTATACTCATCATCAAAAACCAGAAGGCCATGGCAGCCGATCATGCCGACACTCTTAAGAAAACCGAATAATCATCTATAACACGGAAATGAAAAAAATATTTCTTACCGTATCTTTAGCTATAGCTTCCATTTCAGCAATGGCACAGACAGAATATACAGTGCAGCGCGCCTGCCATCCGGACGACGTGAAACACTATGATACAGCCCAGCTGCGCGAGCGCTTCACAATGCCAGTAGTGATGCAGCAAGACAAGGTGACCCTGACATACTCGATGTATGATCGTCTCATCTTCGGTGGCGTTGTCCCCGTGACCAAGACCGTGACACTTGAGACCATTGATCCCCTCAAAGCCGAATACTTCCTGGAGCGCCGCGAACTGGGTGTGATAAACACCGGTGGCGATGGCATTGTGAATGTGGATGGTCAGGACTATGAACTCCACTTCAAGGATGCCCTTTATGTGGGCCGTGGCAAAAAGAATGTCACATTCCGCTCAAAGGATGCCGCCAACCCCGCACGTTTCTATCTCAACTCCACCACAGCACACAAGGAGTATAAAACTCAGCTCATCACCATCGATGGCCGCAAGGGCTCTATCAAGGCCAATCAGATTAAAGCCGGTTCGATGGAGGAGAGCAACGACCGCGTCATCAACCAGCTCATTGTAAACAACGTGCTCGAGGAGGGTCCATGCCAGCTCCAGATGGGTCTGACCGAGCTTAAGCCCGGCAGCGTGTGGAACACAATGCCTGCACACACCCACGACCGTCGCGTCGAGGCCTACTATTACTTTAATTTGCCCGAAGGCAATGCCATCTGTCACCTCATGGGCGAGCCTCAGGAGACACGAGTGATCTGGCTCCACAACGAGCAGGCCGTCATGTCGCCCGAATGGTCGATACATGCCGCCGCCGGAACATCCAACTATATGTTCATCTGGGGCATGGGAGGCGAAAACCTCAACTATGGCGACATGGACAAGATCACATATCTTGAAATGAAGTAAGCGGAGTTTTGAACCGTATAGTAGAAATAATCCGTCACACAGCCCACACGGCTGAGGTAGTAATCGACTCACCATCGATTGCCACCTCGGCGCGTGCGGGTCACTTTGTGATGATTCGTTTTTCGGAAGAACTTCCGCGTATACCCTTCACGATAGTCGATACAAACCCCACGCTGGGCACTTTCACCATAATTATACACAAAGGGGCACGGCTAACTCAGCTCATCGATTCGCTTGAGCCGGGACAGTCGTTGCCAAACCTGCTTGGCCCGCTTGGACAGGCGTTTGATGTAAAGAACTACGGCACAGTGTTGTGTATAGGCGATGGCGAAGGATTTGTGCCTTTGCTGCCTGTGATGCACGCACTCAAAAATGCCGGCAACAAGGTGATAAGTGTGCTTTCGGAGTTTACTGAAAAGACCTCCTGTCTGCTGAGCAATGCACAGCAGTGGTCAGACGAAACGCTTCATTCATCCAGCAAGGAAGAGGTACTGGCCATTCTGGATAAGGAAACTTCTCAGCGCAAGATAGACCTCGTGGTGATAACCGGACCTACCGATATGCTCGGGATGATAGCCGAAAAGACCCGTCAGCTGGGCATTCCCACGCTGTGCATTCTCAACATGCTCATGCTCGATGGCGTGGGCATCTGTGGAATATGCCGCGTCATGGTAGGTGGCGAGCGCAAACTCACCTGTATTGACGGGCCTACGTTCGACGCCCACAAGGTGGATTTCACGCAGTTGTTGAACCGTCAACGCAATTTTATATGAACCAGCAGCTCCAAGAACAGGAATTAGTGTCGCGTGACAGCGCATGGCGTGAAGAACTGCGCAAGAAACTGTCTACCAAGGAGCGCACTGCTATGCCACGTGTGACGATGCCCGAACTGGATGCATCGTATCGTGTGCACTGCAATGAGGAAGTTAACCAGGGTCTATCCATCGAGCAGGCTGTGGTCGAAGCACGGCGTTGCCTCGACTGCCCGGATCCCGGGTGTATGAAAGGATGCCCGGTTTCAAATTTCATTCCCGCGTTCATCAAGAATCTAGAGCGGCGTCATTTTGCCGAAGCACTCGATGTGCTCTCACTCACTACGGTACTCCCGGCTGTATGTGGCCGAGTGTGTCCGCAAGAAAAGCAGTGTGAGGCCGGGTGTATATACAACAAGATGAAGAAGCCCCCGGTGGCCATAGGTAGCCTGGAGCGTTTTGTGGCCGATTTCAACCGCGAGATGGAGTGCCAGTCTGTAGCTACGGGGGAGACTTCACCCTACAAGGCTCCGATGGGTAGCCCATTCTTCGCCGGGATTAAGATAGCAGTGGTAGGCTCCGGACCTTCAGGACTGGCATTTGCCGGCGACATGGCCAAACGCGGCTATGACGTGACGGTCTTTGAAGCTCTCGACCGCCTGGGTGGAGTGCTTAAATATGGCATTCCGGAATTTTGCTTGCCTAAGGATGTGGTCAACGCCGAGATAGCAAAAGTGGGCGCCTTGGGAGTGAAATTTGAAAAAAACAGCTTTGTAGGCACCACACTTCCCTACGAAGAGCTCACGGCTCGTGGATTCAAAGGTATCTATGTGGCTACCGGAGCCGGCAAGCCGCGCTTCATGAACATACCAGGCGAAAATCTGCCTGGAGTGATGACGGCCAATGAGTATCTGATACGCTACAATCTGGTGCGTCATGAAATATATGGCCAAAACGTCATGTCGCTCCACCGCAAGCGCGTGGCAGTGATCGGAGCCGGCAATACAGCTATGGATGCCGTCCGAGCCGCTTTGCGCATGGGTGCTGAGAGAGCCATGATAGTGTATCGCAGAGGCGAGGACGAGATCCCGGCCCGCGCCGACGAGGTGAGACATGCCAGGGAGGAAGGTGTGGAATTTCTCACACTCCACAACCCCGTGGAATATCTTGCTGATGAAAACGGCATGCTCCGGGCCATGAAGCTCCAAAAAATGGAACTCGGAGAGCCCGATGAGTCAGGCCGACGCAAGCCCGTGGAGATACCCGGCGCTCTGGAGGAGATACCGGTGGATCTCGTAGTGGTATGTGTGGGTTATATGCCTAATCCACCCGAGCTGACCGATGAGCTCGATATCTCGGGCAAAGGCAAGATTGTGGTCGATGAAAAATCAGGCAAATCATCAAAACCCTCAATTTATGCCGGAGGCGATATAGTGCGCGGAGCCGCTACGGTGATTCTGGCCATGGGCGACGGCCGTAGGGCTGCCAAATCCATGTCGGATGCGTTTGCCAAGCTTATCTCCAACACGACATTGGAATAGACCAACAAATAAACAAATCAACGAAACATCTTTAAAATAACCCCTAATACCTTAAAGAAATGAAAGTTGTAACATTAGGCGAGATTATGCTCCGCCTTTCACCCGCAGGGTGCAATCGCTTCGTGGAAGTTGATAACTTCAACGTGATCTGGGGCGGTGGTGAGGCCAATGTGGCCGTATCATGTGCCAACTATGGTCATGACGCATACTTCGTCAGCAAGCTTCCCAAGCACGAAATCGGCCAGGCCGCTCTCAACGCTCTCCGCCGCTATGGTGTGAAGACCGATTTTATTGCTCGTGGTGGCGACCGCGTAGGTATCTACTACTGCGAGACAGGTGCTTCGATGCGTCCCTCAAAGGTGATCTACGACCGTGCTCACTCAGCCATAGCCGAGGCCGATCCCGCCGACTTCGATTTTGATGCCATCATGGAAGGTGCCGACTGGTTTCACTGGAGCGGCATCACTCCCGCCATCTCTGACAAGGCTGCCGAGCTCACACGTCTGGCTTGCGAGGCTGCCAAGCGTCACGGCGTAACAGTGAGCGTTGACCTCAACTTCCGCAAAAAACTCTGGACAAAGGAGAAAGCACAGTCAATCATGCGTCCCCTCATGAAGTATGTCGACGTTTGCATCGGCAACGAAGAGGATGCCGAACTCTGCCTCGGCTTCAAGCCCGAAGCTGACGTTGAAGGCGGCGAGACCAATGCCGAAGGCTACAAGGGCATCTTCAAAGCCATGGCCAAGGAGTTTGGCTTCAAGTATGTGGCTTCTACTCTCCGCGAGTCATATTCAGCCACATTCAATGGCTGGAAGGCTATGATCTACAATGGCGAGGAGTTCTACGAGTCAAAGCGCTATGAGATCAACCCCATCATCGACCGCGTAGGTGGTGGTGACTCATTCTCAGGTGGTCTAATCCACGGTCTGCTCACAATGCCCACCCAGGGTGAGGCTCTCGAGTTTGCCGTAGCTGCTTCAGCTCTGAAGCAGACTATCCCCGGCGACTTCAACCTCGTATCGGCTGAAGAGGTTAAGGCTCTCGCCGGAGGTTCAGCCAACGGCCGTGTGCAGCGTTAAGCTATAACGTTCACCCCTATCAAACAGGCCCTCTTCCCCATGGAAGAGGGTTTTTTTATGATAGGTGCTCAAAAGGAATTTGTATCTATTGACGATTATATAAGCATAAAAAGTGCGGAAGAGAATGCCGCTGGGGCATTGTCTTCCGCACAGTCTGTGTCAATATGTGGGGATTGCTTTATTCAGCTTTGCCAGCCGAGCCGAGCACGGCTTCGATTTTGTGCTTGTAGAGCTTCTCCATGTTGTCGCGAGCCGGGCCGAGATATTTGCGGGGGTCAAACTCTTCGGGGTGCTCGGCAAGAGTCTTGCGCACGGCAGCTGTCATGGCCAGACGGCTGTCTGAGTCGATGTTGATCTTGCAGACATCCATCTTGGCGGCCTTGCGGAGTTCCTCTTCGGGGATACCGATGGCGTCGGGGAGCTTGCCACCATACTTGTTGATGGTGTCAACTTCTTCCTGGGGAACTGACGATGAGCCGTGGAGCACGATGGGGAGGTTGGGGAGCTTCTCCTGAACAGCCTCAAGCACATTGAATGCGAGGGGCGGGGGAATGAGGCGGCCGGTCTTCGGGTCGCGGGTGCACTGTTCGGGTTTGAACTTGTAAGCACCGTGGCTTGTGCCGATTGAGATGGCCAGTGAGTCAACACCTGTGCGTGTAGCGAAGTCGATCACCTCGTTGGGATCGGTGTAGGTGTGGTGGTCAGATGAAACTTCATCTTCAACGCCGGCGAGAACGCCGAGCTCACCCTCAACGGTCACATCATACTTATGAGCGTAGTCGCAAACCTTCTTTGTGAGAGCCACATTTTCTTCGTAGGGCAGGTGAGAACCATCGATCATAACTGACGAGAAGCCGTGCTCAATGCAATCTTTGCAGAGCTCAAAGCTATCGCCATGATCAAGATGGAGCACGATCTGGGGATGCTCCCAGCCAAGGCTCTTGGCATATTCCACGGCACCCTGAGCCATGTAGCGAAGCAGGATAGGGTTGGCATAGTTGCGGGCACCCTTCGAAA
Organism: Muribaculaceae bacterium; assembly: GCA_023664185.1. Classification (GTDB taxonomy): domain Bacteria; phylum Bacteroidota; class Bacteroidia; order Bacteroidales; family Muribaculaceae; genus Duncaniella. The sequence goes on along the minus strand of JAMPGA010000001.1, from coordinate 2,539 downwards.
CCTGCAGAATCACAGGCGACTTCTCCTCGGCAGCGGCCTTGATGATGGCTTGGAGCTGCTCCATGTTGTTGAAGTTGAACGCGGGTACGGCATAGCCACCCTTCAGAGCCTTAGCAAACATCTCGCGGGTGTTCACAAGGCCTAATTCCTTATAACTTACCATATTTTATTATATTAGGTGATTTTTAAATTGATGATTCATCTGTTTGATATACCCACAGAGCATACCGATGGCAAAGTTAATAATTTTTTTTGCAAAACAGTATTCAGCCAGGTGAAAATATTGTTAAGTTATTTTTAATAGTTACTAATATGCAAAAAGATCTCAAAAAGCTTGGCGGTTTCAAAAACTCTTCTTACCTTTGCAGCGCAAAACCCGAGGAAGGATGCCGGAGTGGTCGATCGGGGCGGTCTCGAAAACCGTTGTGCCTTTTAGGCACCCAGGGTTCGAATCCCTGTCCTTCCGCTAAATCAGTTGTAAATCAATGATTTGCAGCTGATTTTTTTAAATATAAGAATGCCTTCCGACGATCCCTTGAACTGGAATACATCATGGAAGGCTCATAAACGGATGTTCGATATTTACTGAGGTTTCTTGTAGCCGCATTTGGGGCAAACGCCATTTTCGTTGAGTGATATTCCACAAAGCGGGCAGCGATCCATGGTGCCTGAAGGAATGAATTCCTGCTCGGCGGCGTTATCACCACTCGTAAATTTGATTTTTGCTATATTGAGTTTGTCTTTCAGCAGGTCGTAGACGATTTTTATCATCCCTTCCACAGTCTTGGTTTCCTTCGTCACCACGATGCGGCTGTCGGGGTAGGCTGTGGCCCATTCGGTTTTGAAGGCTGGACCCTTCATCTTGTTCTGAGGATGACCGTTGAGAATCCCATGCTCCTCATATACTTTCATGATGGCCGGGAGGAGAGGATCGTCCTGGCGCAACACGAGCGCGTGGTCAAAGTTTTTCAGTACATTCCAGGCGGTCTTTTTGATTTCGTTGCATGGAAAGACCATGTTTACACCATCGTTGATGGTATCCTCTACCTCTATAGTCATAGTGCCGGTGTGGCCATGAAGATATTGTGCTTCCCCCTTGAATCCGTAGAATCGATGGGCGTACTGAAGGTTGAAAGTAGATAAACTTCGCATAACTATACGGGCCTTTGAGTTATAAAAAATTTTTAATTATCAACATAATAAAGTCTGTTGGCGTTTGGTTCACTTCACATAAGGAATATATTTGTCATACCCTTCGGCCGCCATTTCCTCGACTGGAATGAACTTGAGCGATGCACTGTTTATGCAGTATCGCTGTCCGCCTTTGTCGCGGGGACCGTCGTTGAAAACGTGGCCAAGATGGGCGTTGCCGATCTTGCTGCGTACTTCTGTTCTGCGCATACCGTGAGATGTGTCGTTGTGCTCGGTTATGACATCCTCGCTTATAGGTCGGCTGAATGAAGGCCATCCGCAACCGCTGTCAAATTTGTCAGTCGATAAAAACAATGGCTCGCCCGTAGTAATGTCTACGTAAATGCCTTTGCGATGCTCGTCATAATATTCATTGTCGAAAGGTGGCTCTGTGGCATTCTGCTGAGTTACTGCATATTGGCGGGATGTTAGTGTTTTTCGCAATTCTTCATTAGAAGGACGCGAGTAAGATGTCTTTTTCTCCCTGGCCTCTCTTGCCAGCTGGAACAGAGCCGGGTTGATATGACAGTAGCCTTCGGGATTTTTGTCAAGATAATCCTGATGATAATCCTCTGCAGGGTAGAAATTGACGAGGGGCGTGAGTTCAATGGCCAGAGGGCGGTCTATCTTAGCCTGGAGCGACTTGAGCACCGGCTCAATCTGCTTGCGTTGAGCCTCGGTGGTGTAATAGATGCCCGTGCGGTATTGGGTGCCGCGGTCGTTGCCCTGCCTGTTTACCGAGGTGGGGTCGATGGTGAGAAGATACAGTTTCGTGATAAAAGGCAATGAGACGATCTCAGGATCATAGACCACCTTGACTGTTTCGGCGGCTCCGGTGGTTCCCTGACACACTTCACGATAAGAGGGATTGGCTATCCCGCTGTTGGCATAGCCCGTCTCAGTGGAAACCACACCATGTATCTGATCCATAAAGTGCTGCGTGCCCCAAAAGCATCCGCCGGCAAAATATATTGTATCCGTCATAATACGATTATTAATGTTATCACTACATGCGGTGGAACGACAGGAAACGAAAAAACAACCGACCGCAATCAATACAGACGGTAAAAATTTCAATATTTTCTTTCTACGCTTCATGTTATACTAACAATCATGAGGCGGATTCTGTTCGGGAAGAAGCTCCAGACGAATTGAATTATTATTAAATCTTCAAAGTTGTTGGAACGATAATCTGATGATATATAGAGCTGATGAAGCTGATATAGTGTGATTGTATTTATTTGGTATACTCATCTTTACTCACGCAAAAACATCCGTAGGATGTCTTTGTAAGGGAATGAATAAAAAATTGGAGATTCCCTGTGTGAGAATCTCCAATTCAGTACCC
>JAMPGA010000015.1 GCA_023664185.1 Muribaculaceae bacterium | reverse complement strand
TTACATCATGCCACCCATGCCACCCATGCCTGGAGCGGGCATTGCGGGAGCAGGATTATCTTCCTTCTTGTCGGCGATAACACACGATGTGGTCAGGAACATGCCGGCAATCGAAGCGGCGTTTTCGAGAGCTACACGTGTCACCTTGGCAGGATCGATCACGCCGGCAGCCATAAGGTTCTCATACTTGTCGGTGCGGGCATTGTAGCCGAAGTCACCGGAGCCGTCCATCACGGTGCGTACCACAACGGCACCCTCTTCACCAGCGTTGGTGACAATCTGACGGAGAGGCTCCTCAATGGCGCGGCGCACAATCTGGATACCGGTTGTCTCATCGTCGTTCACGCCCTTGACATCGTCAAGCAGCTTGACGCACCGGATATAAGCCACACCGCCTCCGGGCACGATACCCTCGGCGATAGCTGCACGTGTGGCGCTCAGAGCGTCGTCAACGCGATCTTTCTTCTCCTTCATCTCAACCTCCGAGGGGGCGCCGATGTGGAGCACAGCCACACCACCGGCCAGTTTGGCAAGACGCTCCTGGAGCTTCTCGCGGTCATAGTCTGAGGTGGTGTTCTCGATCTGAGCCTTGATCTGGTTAACGCGGGCTGCAATGCTTTCCTTATTGCCTGCACCGTTAACGATAGTGGTGTTCTCCTTGTTGATGGTCACCTTCTCGGCACGGCCCAGATGGTCGACAGTAGCGTTGGCCAGCTGCATGCCTTTTTCCTCAGATACCACAACACCGCCGGTCAGGATGGCGATATCCTCGAGCATCTCTTTGCGGCGGTCGCCGAAGCCTGGAGCCTTGACGGCGCAAACCTTCAGCGAGCCACGCAGACGGTTTACCACGAGAGTGGCTAGAGCCTCCTGATCGACATCCTCGGAGATTATCACGAGGCCGCGACCCGACTGTGCGGTGGCTTCAAGCACGGGGAGGATATCCTTGATGTTTGAAATCTTCTTGTCGTAGAGCAGGATGTAGGGGTTCTCCATCACACACTCCATCTTCTCGGTGTCGGTCACGAAGTAGGGCGAGATGTAGCCACGGTCAAACTGCATACCCTCTACGATATCGACAGTTGTCTCTGTGCCCTTAGCCTCGTCAACTGTGATGACGCCTTCTTTCTTCACCTTGCGCATAGCCTCGGCAATAAGGCGGCCGATGGCCTCGTCGTTGTTGGCCGAGATGCGTGCCACATCTTCGATCTTCTTGAAGTCGTCGCCCACTTCCTGAGCCTGGCCCTTGATGCCTTCAACCACGACGGCCACAGCGCGGTCAATGCCTCGCTTGATGTCCATGGGGTTGGCTCCGGCTGCCACATTCTTCAGACCAACATTCACGATGGCCTGGGCAAGAACGGTGGCGGTGGTTGTGCCGTCGCCGGCATCATCGCCTGTCTTTGAGGCCACTTCCTTCACCAGCTGTGCACCCATATTCTGGAATGCATCCTCGAGCTCGATCTCCTTGGCCACAGTCACACCATCCTTGGTGATGTGGGGAGCACCGAACTTCTTCTCGATAATCACGTTGCGGCCTTTGGGGCCAAGTGTTACTTTGACGGCGTCGGCCAGTGCGTCGACCCCTTTCTTCAGCTCTTCACGAGCCTTGATGTCAAATTTTATTTCTTTAGCCATTTTAGTGCTTGTTTATTTTTCCGATTTTGTAGATGATTATTTCTCAATCACGCCGAGAATATCGCTCTGACGCATGATAAGATGTTTGGTGCCCTGAAGCTGGACTTCTGTACCGGCATATTTGCCGAAAAGCACTTCATCGCCCACCTTGACGGTCATTTCCTCGTCTTTGGTGCCGGGACCCACGGCTATCACTTTGCCCTGGAGAGGTTTCTCCTTTGCTGTGTCGGGGATGATGATGCCTGCTGCGGTCACTTCCTCAGCCTCAGTGGGGCTGAGGAGTACGCGGTCTGCTAAAGGTTTGATGCTCATAGTCTATGTATATTTTGATTGATGGTTATTTTGTTTTCTACAATTTAAGGTGGCATAAATCGTGCCAAATTATACCGTTGTCAGTCGCGACTGACATTTTGGCGCACCTGCTTCTTTCATTATCTATGTTATAACGCTTTGTAGAGCCCGATTGTTCGCCGTGATTAGAATTATTTTCTGTAACTTTGCATAACTGAAACAACCATAAATCTTAAACCATGAAATTTCTCACCACTCTTGCGGCAATAGCCCTGAGCGCGTCGGCTGCATTGGCCGTGACTCCGGTATATCTCGACCCATCGGCTCCACTGGAGAGGCGTGTCAGCGATGCGCTCTCTCGCATGACCATGGAGGAAAAGGTTGCCCTGCTGCACGCCCAGGGTAAATTTTCGTCGGCCGGTGTCCCCAGACTCGGCATCCCGGAACTCTGGATGAGCGACGGCCCTCACGGTGTGCGAGCCGAGATAAACTGGAACGACTGGGGATACTCGAAATGGACCAGCGACTCTTCCACCGTCTTTCCCGCGCTGACGGCTCTTGCTGCCACTTGGAATCCCTCACTCTCAGCCATCTATGGCAATGCACTTGCTGAAGAGGCTCTTTATCGAGGTAAGGATGTGATGCTCGGTCCCGGCGTAAACATATACCGCACTCCGCTCAACGGCCGCAACTTTGAGTATATGGGCGAGGATCCTTATTTGGCCGGCGAGATGGTGGTGCCTTATATCAAGGCAATGCAAAAAAACGGCGTGGCTGCCTGCGTGAAACACTTTGCCCTTAACAACCAGGAAAAATGGCGCGGCGATGTGGATGTCAAGGTTTCCGATCGCGCGCTCTACGAAATCTATCTCCCGGCCTTCCGGAAAGCTGTTCAGGAGGGTGGCGCATGGTCTATAATGGGTGCATACAATCGTATCAACGGTGGCCACGCATGCCACAACAAACGCCTGCTGTGCGATATTCTCAGAGACGAATGGGGCTTTGACGGCGCCGTCATCACCGACTGGGGAGGCTGCCACGACACCCGCGAGGCTGCTCTCTATGGCCTGGATATAGAAATGGGATCATACACCAACGGTCTCACCACTCAGAAAAAAGATTTCGGGTTTGACGACTATTACCTGGCCCAGCCATACCTCAAAGCTCTCAAAAACTCCGAGCTCCCCGACTCTACCCTCAATGCCAAGGCTGCCAACGTGTTGAGACTGATATTCCGCACGGCCATGAATTCGGCCAAACCGTTCGGATCGCTGGCTTCACCCCAGCACTATGAGGCAGCACGCTCCATAGCCAACGAGTCGGTAGTGCTCATGAAAAATTCCGGCCTGCTCCCACTCGACCCCTCGAAATACAAACGCATCCTTGTGGTAGGTGAGAATGCCACCAGAATGCTCAACAAGGGAGGTGGCTCATCCGATCTGAAAGCCAAAGATATGTTTTCACCCTTGCAAGCCCTACAGGAATGTTTCGAAACCGTCGACTACACCCCTGGCTACGAAAGCGGTCGCCCAATGTATGGACACGAGGATATCATCCCTGAGTCGCGGCTCGACTCACTCAGAACCTTAGCCATCGAGATGGCGCCCGGATATGACGCGGTTATTTATATTGGTGGCCTCAATAAAAATGCATTCCAGGACTGCGAATCGACCGACCGCCGCGAATACAACCTCCCATGGGGACAGGATGAACTCATTGCCGGCCTGGCCAAGGCGAATCCCAACCTCATTGTGGCTAATATCACTGGCAATGCCTACGCCATGCCCTGGCTTGACACCGTCCCCGCGGTGCTTCAAAGCTGGTATCTGGGCACAATGACCGGCCCCGTCATGGCCGATGTTATAACCGGAAAAGTAAATCCCTCAGGCAAGCTCCCCTTCACATTCCCCAATAAACTCTCCGACAATGGCGCCCACAGCTTCGGCGAAATCTCATATCCCGGTATTGAAGACGATCCCGAACACCATCATCAAGAATATCTCGATGATATCCTCGTGGGCTACCGCTGGCACGACACAAAGAAAATAAAGCCACTCTTCCCCTTCGGCCACGGCCTTAGCTATACTCAATTTGAATACTCATCGCCTCTTTCCGACAAAAAAGAATTGACTGCCGACGATACTCTCACCCTTACCACCGTGGTAAAAAACATCGGTTCTGTGGCTGGCAGTGAGACCGTGCAGCTTTACATTGGTGATGACAAAGCATCTGTGCTCAGACCTCTGAAGGAGCTCAAAAATTTCCGCAAAGTCCGGCTCAATCCAGGTGAAGAGGCAGAAATATCATTCACCATTACGCCCGACGACCTCAAGTTTTTCAACGAAACAACTCATTCATGGATTGCTGAACCGGGCTCATTCAAAGCCTACATCGGCTCATCGTCGGCCGATATTCGCTCAATCACACCATTCAAATACAAATAAGTTACTGATCGAGAAAATCTCTCACAGAGTCTATCACCCTGAGGCAAGCCTCACGCCCAAGGTGATAGACTTTTTTCATTTTGTCCGGATTCATCTCCACTCGCCCTATCGGCAGCGGCTCATCAGGCGCTATCACAAATGTATTTCCCATAGCCGCCTGTTCAGCCACATAATCAAGCTGAGCATTATATATCTTATGGCGTCTGGCCATAGCCTCAGCAATCTTCGGCGCATTTGGAAGCAACAACTTGAACAGAAGCACTGGAGCCGGCTTCTTTCTGTAATTGCGAGGCTGTGTCAGCACCACCACATTTCTTTCAAACCCCTGTTGCTGAAAATACTCCAATGGAATCGAATCACTTATACCGCCATCAAGCAGACTGTAGCCGCCCACCTTGACAGGCCGAGTCACGACAGGCATAGAAGCCGAAGCCCTTAGCCACTCAAGCGACTCATAATCTACCCTATCCATCACATAATACACAGATCTGCCGGTCTCCACGTCAGTGCATACCACATGGAATGCCATTGGATTACGTTCAAACTCCTCACAATCAAAAATATCCAAGTCGAGAGGCAAAGTATGATAGGCAAACTCAGCACCCACAAGATTACCCGTCCTAATCAACGAACGCAAACCCATATAGCGGGGATCCTTACAATACGCAAGATTATAGCGAAGCACACGTCCAGGTTGCTGCGACTTATAGTTGCAACCAAAACTTGAGCCAGCCGATACACCCACCAAGCCGTCATAACGGATACCTTTCTCCATCATCACATCAATCACACCAGCGGTAAAGAGCCCACGCATAGCCCCACCCTCCAATACCAAACCATATTTCATATCACAAGTATTTGTTTAATAGCCCCGAAGAGGGTTGGTTACATACGCCTCGGAGAGGCGATATAATTATAGCCCCATGCCAAGGCATGGGACTTTGATGATCTTATAATTACGGCCTCGAAGAGGTCTCATAGCCCTGCTCCACACTCTGGGTGTGGAACTCTCTTAATCGACCTCTCCGAGG
>JAMPGA010000014.1 GCA_023664185.1 Muribaculaceae bacterium | reverse complement strand
TCTAAACTGTGTAGTCGGCTAAACGCCGCTTAACGAACTTGCGAAACTTGAATTTCATAATCTTTAAAGTTGTATAACTTGATAACGCCACTCGGAACAATAAAGTTGTACAAGCGCCGAGAATGTTTTTGAGCCAATTAGCAAAATTTACAACACAAAATGGTGGATTAATGAAATTTTTCCGTAATTTTGCACTCACAACAGACACTCACAAAATATAATCATTCAATGACTATCGACCAGTACAATTTCAAAGGTAAGAAAGCCATAGTCCGTGTGGACTTCAATGTGCCCCTGGACGAGAACGGCAACATCACCGACGATACCCGTATCCGCGGTGCCCTTCCCACTCTCAAGAAGATTCTTGCCGACGGTGGCAGCCTCATCATCATGAGCCACATGGGCAAGCCCAAAGGTAAGGTGAACCCCAAGATGTCGCTCTCACAGATCAAGGACGCCGTGGCCAAGGCTCTCGGAACCGACGTGAAGTTTGCCCCCGACTGTGCCGATGCCTCCGAGGCAGCTGCTGCTCTCAAGCCCGGCGAGGTGCTCCTGCTTGAGAACCTCCGTTTCCATCCCGAAGAGGAAGGCAAGCCCGTAGGTATCGATAAGGAAGATCCCGGCTACGACGCAGCCAAAAAGGAAATGAAAGAAAAGCAGAAGGAGTTTGCCAAAAAGCTTGCTTCCTATGCCGACGTTTATGTAAACGACGCCTTCGGAACAGCCCACCGCCGTCATGCCTCGACAGCTGTGATTGCCGACTACTTCGACGCCGACCACAAAATGCTCGGCTACCTCATGGAGAAAGAGGTTAAGGCTGTCGACAACATCCTCTCTGACATCAAGCGTCCCTTCACCGCCATCATGGGTGGCTCGAAAGTGTCGACAAAGATCGGCATCATCGAAAACCTTATGGACAAGGTGGACAACCTCATCCTCTGCGGCGGTATGACCTATACATTTGCCAAGGCTCTCGGCGGAAACATCGGCAAGAGCATCTGTGAGGAAGACAAGCTGCAGCTTGCTCTCGACATCATCGCAAAAGCCAAGGAGAAGGGTGTGAATCTCGTGCTTGGCACCGACTGCGTGGCCGGCGACGCTTTCTCAAACGACTGCAACACAATGGTTGTCTCAGCCTCTGAGATCCCTGCTGAATGGGAAGGCATGGATGCCGGTCCTGAGACCCGCGAGGCCTTCAAGGCTGCCATCCTCCCCGCCAAGACCATTCTCTGGAACGGCCCTGCCGGTGTGTTTGAGTTTGACAACTTCACTGCCGGTTCGCGTGCCATAGCCGATGCCATCGTTGAGGCTACAGCCAACGGCGCCTTCTCGCTCGTAGGTGGCGGCGACTCAGTGGCTTGCATCAACAAGTTCGGCCTGGCCGACAAGGTTAGCTACGTGTCAACCGGTGGCGGTGCTCTCCTCGAAGCCATCGAGGGCAAGGTGCTCCCCGGTGTAGCTGCCATAAAGGGCTGATCATCCCGCACATCATAACCTGATTACAGAGGTCTGCGCGCCATTCACGGCTCGCAGACCTCTTTTTTCTTTACCTACCATACAATATCGGGCTTAAATCTCAGTTATATATAGAGCATACTCTTATAAATCTGAAATGAATCTCAGCAGCAAGATATTAGTTTCGTTCGTCATGCTGGCCGGAGCTGCCATCAGCATCCAGGCTCAGAGCAAAGACGAATTCAACCCCATCAACACCGGTGTGACCTCTCTGAACATTGCTCCCGATGCCCGCGGCGCATCGATGGGCGACCTCGGTGCAGCTACCGACCCCGACGCCAACTCGCAATTCTGGAACCCCTCAAAATATGCCTTTGCCTACAGCAAGGGTGCCGTTTCGCTCAGCTATACTCCCTGGCTGCGCAAACTCGTCAACGATATCTTTCTTGCCAACCTTGCCGGATACTGGAAAGTGGGCAGCGAAGACAATCAGGCCATATCTGCGTCACTTCGCTATTTCTCGCTCGGCGAAGTGGTGACCGACACCTCGGGCGACACCGGAGGACAGACTTTGAGCCCCTACGAAATGTCGATCGACGTGGGCTACTCACGTAAACTGTCTGAGAAATTCTCTATGGGCGTCGTGTTCCGCTACATCTACTCTGACCTCGGTTTCTCCGATTCTTATGCCGGCGACCAGTCGACTGGCGCATCGGCATTCTCAGCCGACATTTCGGGATACTACACTACCTATCCCATCATCGGCCGCAACGAATGTCAGTGGGCTCTTGGCTTCGATATCTCTAACATAGGTTCGAAAGTCAACTACAACCACGGCGACAACCCCGCCTTTCTCCCCACCAACCTGCGCATCGGCACATCGTTCACCTTCCCCCTGGCCGACTATCACAACCTGGCGCTCAACCTTGACCTCAACAAGCTGCTTGTGCCCACCATGCCACGCCGCTCAGATTATGCCGAAGACACCGATGGCGAGCTCGCATATGTCAAGGCCTATGAGGACTGGCAGAATATGTCGTCGATATCCGGTATATTCAAGTCGTTCGGCGATGCCCCCGGCGGATTCAAAGAGGAGCTTCGCGAGATTTCATACTCCATAGGTGCTGAGTATAGCTACAACCAGCAGTTCTTCCTTCGTGCCGGTTATTACTATCAGCACCCCACCAAGGGCAATCTCCAGTACTTCGGACTCGGAGCCGGATTTGCTCTCAATGTAGTGCGCCTCGATGCCTCCTACATGATGGCCACCGCCCAGACCTCACCCCTCGACCAGACCCTGCGATTCACTCTCACCTTCGACATGGATGGTCTGAAGGATATATTCGGCCGACGTTAATCTGTTTCAGCCATGGGAAAGATAAGAATCGGAATGGGCTACGATGTCCATCGCCTCACACAGAGACGACGACTGATACTCTGTGGTGTAGATATCCCCTATGAGCTTGGGCTTCTGGGGCATAGCGATGCCGATGTGGCTCTGCATGCACTCTCCGATGCTCTTCTCGGAGCGGCAGCCATGCGCGATATAGGTTATCACTTCCCCGACACTGACGCCGCCTACAAAGGTGCAGATTCCCGTGTGCTGTTGAGGAGCGTGGCCGAGATGGTGAAGGAGCGGTTTGACATAAACAATGTCGACGTCACCATCATAGCCCAGCGACCCAAACTTTCGGGCTATATTCCTGAGATGATCGGCAATATAGCCGCCGATCTGGGGCTGGTACCCGAAGATGTTTCCGTAAAAGCCACTACCACCGAGCATCTGGGATTTGAGGGTAGGGGAGAAGGCATATCTGCACAGGCAATTGCTACAATAGAAGCAAAATGAAGAATCTGAAAGCTGAGATCTTGCGTTTTACCCGCATACTGGTGTCCATCGTGATTATGGCGCTCCTCACCGGTGTGCTCACGGCCTATGGCATGAAGCTTGCCAAGTTTGCCGGAGTGCTTGCCAAGATCCAGTTTCTCCCTGCCGCCCTGGCCTTTTCGCTTGCCACGATAGTGTGCTGGCTCATAGCCACCATAATTTTCGGACGCATATATTGCTCCACTGCATGCCCGCTGGGCACTTTCCAGGATATCTGTGCACGCTTGCCACGCCTGGGCCACTATCCTTCATCGCGCAATTATCACTACAGCCTTCCGCTCACCGCATGGCGCAACATTTCGTTGCTGGCCCTGGTGGTGTCTGTCTTTTTAGGTGTCTCAATTATTGTGATGTTGCTCGACCCCTATTCCATCTACTCGCGCTTCTGCGTTTATGTGCTCAAGCCAGTGTGGGGAGTGGTGGTCAACATCTTTTCAGAAAAATCAGTCAAGATGGCAGCTGCCTCGGCTACCGGTATAACCGTGGCGTTGATATTGATGTCCATTATCGGCTATCTGGCAGCCCGCAACGGCCGCACGTTCTGTAACTCCATTTGTCCGGTGGGCACTTCGCTGGGCTTCATCTCGAAGTACTCAGTTTTCCGGATTGATATCAACACCGACAAGTGTATTGAGTGTAGGAAGTGCGAGCATGTCTGCAAAGCCTCGTGTATCGATCTGTCATCCCACGTGGTCGACTCATCGCGTTGTGTGGCATGTTTCGACTGCCTGCCGGTGTGTCCCAACGATGCCATACACTATACCTCAAACCGCCACCAGCTCTCCATACCCATGTTGCGCAAAGTGGGTGGCACTCCACAGCTCGACCGAAGAGCTTTCCTGTCGGCCGGCATCATCATGGCGGCTACTCCTCTGTCGGCCAAGGTAAATAAAAAACGTGCTCACCTGGAGGGCGGTTTGCTCAACGGTCAGCAGCCACTGTCGCCGGCTGTCCACGTCACCCCTCCCGGCGTTTACGATCGGCAGAACTTCCTCGACCGATGCACCGGTTGCGGCCTCTGCATATCCCACTGCATGACCAAGGTGCTCCGTCCTGCTGTGGGTGAATATGGCGTGCTACGCCTGTTCCATCCCGTAAAGGATTACGACAGTTCATATTGTGCCTTCACCTGCACGCGATGCACCCAGCTGTGTCCCACCGGCGCACTGGTGCCCCTGACGCGCGAGGAGAAAGTGATCAATGCCGTAGGCCTTGCACAGGTGTCGCTCGACAGGTGTATAGGTTGCGTCAAGTGTGCCGAGGTGTGCCCCAAAGAGGCCATAACGCTCTCGGAGATCCCCACTCGTGGCGACAGAAAATTTCCAACAGTCAATCCCACACTTTGCATAGGTTGCGGCAAGTGTCAGTATGTCTGTCCGGCCCGGCCGTATAAAGCCATAATAGTCAACGGACTCCAATGAAACAGTATCTTCAGCTTCTGCAGCGTATAATGGATGAGGGTGTAGATCGCGGCGATCGCACCGGCACGGGCACTCGCAGTGTGTTCGGCCATCAGATGCGCTTCGACCTGAGTAAGGGTTTCCCCCTGCTCACCACCAAGAAACTACATCTGAAATCGATCATCTACGAATTGCTATGGTTTCTGAAAGGCGATACAAACGTAAAATACCTTCAGGAGCATGGTGTGAGGATATGGAACGAATGGGCACGTCCCGACGGCGATCTCGGCCATATCTACGGCTATCAATGGCGCTCGTGGCCCGATTATAGCGGCGGTCACATCGACCAGATGAAGGAGGTGATAGATCAGATAAAACACAACCCTGAGTCCCGCCGGCTCATAGTGAGCGCCTGGAACGTGGCCGACATCCCCGGTATGGCGCTCCCGCCGTGTCATATAATGTTTCAGTTTTATGTAGCCGACGGCAAGTTGTCGCTGCAGCTTTACCAGCGCAGTGGCGACTCTTTCCTGGGTGTCCCCTTCAACATCGCTTCTTACTCTCTGCTTCTTATGATGGTTGCCCAGGTCACAGGTCTTAAGCCGGGCCAGTTCATACACACGCTGGGCGACGCGCATATCTATCACAATCACTTCGAGCAGGTCAAGACACAGCTCGAACGCTCGCCCCGACAGCTGCCGGTGATGAAACTCAACCCTGAAGTCAAGGATATATTCGACTTCAAATATGAGGATTTCACCCTCGAGGGATATGATCCGATGCCACATATAAAAGGAGAGGTGGCCGTATGAGCAAGCCCGAAGTAAGAATCATAGTGGCCGTCACCCTCGACGGTGCCATAGGCAAGGATGGCGATCAGCTCTATTATATCTCGGAGGATCTCCGCCACTTCAAGGCTCTCACCATGGGGTGGCCGGTGGTGATGGGTAGGCACACATTTGAGGCTCTTCCGCGCGGTCCGCTCCCAGGGAGGCGCAATGTGGTGGTGACACGCAATGAGCTCTACGCCCCACAAGGCGCAGAGACAGCCACGTCGGTCGACGCAGCCGTCTCGAGTATTTCTGAGGATGTATGTTATGTGATAGGTGGAGGGCAGCTTTATCGCGCTGCTCTGCCTCTGGCTTCAGTGATTGAGCTGACGGTGATCGATGTGGAGCGCAGCGACGCCGACACCTTTTTTCCCGAAATTGATATGAGGGAATGGGAAGTGGCACAGACATCCGAGCCTCACACCGACCCTCGTTCAGAACTCACCTTCCGCTTCATCACACTCAGGCGCAGCTCTACTTGCCGCGATACTGAGGCAACAGCGGAACAGGGAACTTGCTGAACAGCACATCCACGGCCTGGGCTATGCCCTCGAGGTTGCGGAACTGCGAGTCGCCATTTTCAAGAATCGTACCTACCGACGCCGAGTATACGGCGGTCTTCGAAACGGTGTTGACCATATCCATCGTCAGCACACCCTCGCGATATATGCCGGTGATAACCTGAGCGTTGGAGTAATAGTTGTTCAGATAGTTGGTATAGTTGTAGCCGGGCCAGTAATAACCTCTTGGATACATAAACCATGGACCCACTCCCTGATAGTAGGGGCCTCCGTAGGGGAATCCACCTGGAGGCAATGCCGGTTCGGTGGCTATCTCTTTTCTCACGGTTAGACCGAGGTTTATCAATAGCGGCGATGATGGATCTTCTGTGAATCCACGCTCCACCATCTGCTCGCGTATGGCCGCAGCGATGTTGTAGTAGGTCACCATCTCCATGCCTGGAGGCAGCTTACCCTCTTCAGGTGTGATGATGCGGAAGGTATGATAACTGCTCAAATCCGCATCATTATAAACCGTAGAGTTTATAAGATTGAACGGGCTGCATCCCCCAAGCAGGAACATCACAGCCAGCACACACATAATGCCAAAACTCTTTTTCATAATCGAGTGCTTTGTTAAAACGTTGATGTATACAATTCTAACAATACATCGCTTGAAAAGTTCGTTAAATCGAGCGAAATATAAAGAGTATTCGCAATTTTCCTGCTATTTTATAAAAGTTTGATATGTAATACTTTATCTTTGAAATTCGGATAGCTTCAACGATATTCACGCTTCATGACACTGTCAGATGAATCCCGACAACTTATAAACCGAAGTTATCTCACTGAAAAAATGAAACGCAGCTACCTCCGTATCGTGGGCGAACGCATCAGCCGCTTCAACCGCATATCCGAGTGGCCATCGGCAAAGTAATAATTCCATGGACAGAAGACACTCTCTATTGTTAGAATACCTCAAAGGCGTGCAATCTGTTGGACTGCACGCCTTTGAGGTATTTTAGAGTGTGGTTCAGAGTGTGTTTATTTGACTTCCTCGAATGTAAATAATGTTGGATAACAGAGTATTATGATTTGATGTTCCAAATATGATTACTATTTAATCAATATAACTCTATCCATTTACAACTATATCTATTTGGGGACTTTGACCAATGACATTTTCGGGAAGATGCCAGAAAACCGATTGTCGTTATTTGGAAGTTGGTAGTCTCCCCAAGGTAATCCGTCCCAATAATCTATAATCTTGGTATCCCCGTTAGGGACAGTTTGTGGGCGACCATAATTGAATCCCAGTCCAACATATTGGCCGTTGTCAGCTCTCGTCAGAGATACTCCTGAGTTATATCCATTCAATGATGGACATCCTTTTTTAAAGAGACTCAATATTTCATGCTCACAAATGAAATGAAAGTCTATAAATGGATATTCTTTGCCATTTGCACGAACCTTCCGCTGTACTAACGATTCACAAAAGCCCTTAAACTCTATATCTTTAAAGTGATTATAGAGTTCTTCCCTTTGAGATAAAGACAATTCCCATTTTGGGTGGGCGGTCAATGAAATACCGAGCTCATTCAATAATTTACGAGCTTTCCCATAAGATAGTCGTTTCCCGAAAATTCTGAAGCTATGTCTCGCGCACGTAATAGCCAACGCATCCGTTGACAAAACTTTTGATTCTGAAATCTCCCGAGTTGCTTTAGCCAACTCATCCTCCTCAAATATATGGTGCAGTTTAGAGAATATTTTCTGCGAATCTTCAGCCGTATATGTGAAGGAATAGATTGGAGCAACAAATTGCTCTGTCGGGTTAAAATGTAATGAAAAGCCCCGTTGCAGTCCGGGACGCTTAAACGGCTGCAATCCGATAGGCATCAATTTTATCTTTCGTAGTGGATTTTGACCGAATGCCATGTGGAAGAAATACGGATAGGCATATAGATATCCAATATAATGTTTGCTGTTATCTGTTTTTGGTGCATATCCATGAGTATTGCTGTCGTATGAGCACATTGCAAAAAACAAGGCAACATCTATTGAAGATGTTAAATCTAGTACATCTGTTTCAATTCCATAGTGTTGCGCCAACCCTTTGTAATCAACAACAATGCCTAAATCTTCGAAATATCTGACTTGTGGATATTGTTGAAGCATCAGCTTAAACTCTTCAAGCCGAATTTGATTGATAAACAAATATGATAGTCCGTAATTATACCTAAAAACATTTGGTGGAATGGACTGAATTTGGTAACTTTGCACATACCAACCGACAACGACAATGAAGCTGTTAGAATTCGCATCAAAATATCCCGACGAAGCATCCTGCATAGCCAAGTTGAGGGAGATAAAGGAGAAAGGGCCGCATGTGTGTCCTAAATGCGGGCATGTGCATTGGTACTGGAAGAACGACAAGGTCTGCTATGAATGCAAGAACTGCCATTACCGTGAGAGCCTTCGCAAAGGCACCGTCATGGAGAATTCTAAGTTGCCATTCCGATACTGGTTTATAACCATGCATCTTCTGACGGCGACAAAGAACACTTTCTCAGCCATGGAACTTCAGCGTCAGCTTGGACACAAGCGTTATCAGCCCATCTGGGAGATGCTTCATAAGCTTCGCGATGTAATGGGGCAACGCGACGGTAAATACACACTCAATGGCAACGTTGAGATAGACGAGGGGTTCTTCTCTACGGAAGTACCCGAAGATGAGAAGGATGAAGACCCAAAACGGGGCGTCGGAAGCCAGTCCAAGACCAAAGTCCTTGTGATGGCTGAAAGCGAAGAAGTGGAG
>JAMPGA010000013.1 GCA_023664185.1 Muribaculaceae bacterium | reverse complement strand
AACACTTCGTAAACTGACTTCTATTAACAATTATTTTTAAACAACCTCTAAGAGTATGTCTAATAAAGGATAAATGGAACCAAGGGTTAGCGACTTTCTGCCTACCAGCGTCAAGGAGATGAAACAACTGGGCTGGGACGGCGTGGACATAGTGTTGTTTTCGGGGGATGCCTACGTAGACCACCCCTCGTTTGCCGCCGCCGTGCTGGGGCGTGTGTTGCAGCGCGAGGGCTACAGAGTGGCCATAGTGCCGCAGCCCAACTGGCAGGACGACCTCAGAGACTTCAGAAAATTCGGCGCCCCGAGGCTGTTTTTCGGAGTGTCGGCCGGCGCCATGGACTCGATGGTCAACCACTA
Organism: Muribaculaceae bacterium; assembly: GCA_023664185.1. GTDB lineage: Bacteria > Bacteroidota > Bacteroidia > Bacteroidales > Muribaculaceae > Duncaniella. Next base: position 8,867 of record JAMPGA010000013.1, on the reverse strand, counting down.
CACCGCAGCCCGCCGGCGCCGCTCCGACGATGCCTATACCCCCGGTGGGCGCCACGGTGCACGCCCCGACTACGCCACCGTGGTTTATTCCAAGATACTCCGCGACCTCTACCCCGACACACCCATCGTGGCCGGCGGCATAGAGGCCTCTATGAGGCGCCTGTCGCACTACGACTACTGGCAGGATCGCCTGCGCCCCTCGCTGCTCATGGATATCCCGGCCTCGCTTATTTCTTACGGCATGGGCGAGAAGACCCTGGTGGAGATAGCCCACCGCCTGGACAGCGGCGAGCGCATAGAGCAGATGGAGGATATGATGCAGACCGTGTTCCGTTCGGCCACCGGCCCCTCCATCACCCCCGACCGCCAGAGGATTGTGGTGGGCGAACACGATATAATACTCCACCCCTGGGAGCGCTGCCTGGCCGACAAAAAGGCTCAGGCCGAGAATTTTAAACACATAGAGCAGCAGAGCAACGCCATGCATGGCAAGACCCTGTGGCAGCGCCACGGAGAGGTGTGGATACGTGTCAATCCCATGCATGCGCCCATGAGCACCGGTGAGATCGATGCCTCGTTTGACCTGCCATACACGCGTGTGCCCCATCCGAGATATAAAGGCAAACGCATTCCGGCCTACGAGATGATACGCCACTCGGTCAATATCCACCGCGGCTGTTTCGGTGGCTGCTCCTTCTGCACCATCTCGGCTCATCAGGGCAAGTTCATAGCATCACGCAGCAAGGAGTCGGTGATACGCGAGGTTGAGGCCGTCACACGGATGTCCGATTTCAAAGGGTATATCAGCGATATAGGCGCCCCGAGCGCCAATATGTACAGGATGGGAGGCATAGACCTGTCGAAGTGCGAGAAGTGTCTGCGCCCATCGTGCCTCCACCCGTCAGTGTGTCCCAATCTCAACACCGACCACCGCCCTCTGCTCGAGCTCTACCAGGCCGTCGACCGTGTGAAGGGTGTGAAAAAATCGTTTGTAGGCTCGGGGGTCAGATATGACCTCTCACTCCACCGCACAGGCAACAAAGAGATCGATGCCGCCAACCGCCGCTACAACGAAGAGCTGATAGTCAACCATGTGTCCGGGCGCCTCAAGGTGGCTCCGGAGCACACCTCCGACGTGGTGCTCAAACTGATGCGCAAACCTTCGTTTCAGCTCTATCATGAGTTCAGCCACTTCTTCGACCGTGTCAACACGCAGCATGATCTGAGGCAGCAGCTCATACCCTATTTCATATCCTCGCATCCCGGCTGCACCGAGGAGGATATGGCCCAACTGGCCGCCGAGACAAAAGAGATGGGACTGCATCTGGAGCAGGTGCAGGACTTCACCCCCACACCCATGACCCTCTCCACCGAGATCTATTATACGGGCTATCACCCTTATACGCTCAAGCCTGTGTTCACAGCCACCGATCCGCGCCAGAAACAGGCCCAGCGCAAATACTTCTTCTGGTATGACCGCTCATACCGCCCCGACATCATGGCCTCGCTCAAAAAAATGGGTCGTCAGGACCTGATAAGGAAGCTTTTCAGTTCCTAAGCTGGCGGGTTTTCACGGTACGGATGGTCCGGCCATCGTCAGTGACGGTCTCGGTCACTTCTTCTATGAAGGTATGGCCTTTTTCATCCACATATTGGCGCGACGAAGCGTGTTTTGAGCTTGAGGATTTCTTTCTGCTCCCGACATTCGATTTTTTTGTGTGCACGTCGCGCTTCAATGCATACTTGCCATCAGCCTTGGTGAGAGTATAAGTTATGGTCTGAATCATGCCGCCAGGCTCACCCTGGAAACTTATCTTATAGATAAACGAATTGCCGGCCTGATTCATCTGATATTCAATGGCATTCTGACAATCTTTCTTAAAGGCCTCGATTAATCGGTTGCTAAACTTGCCATCCTTGAAAAAAAACATGCGCTCGCTTTCAGTGACAACACGTGTTTTAGGATCACGAAACTCCTTGTAATACTCGTTTATTGTTTTGTTTGACTCTGCAAGCTCGTCAAACACCTTTTGGACAAGGGCCTGGGCAGATAAAAATGCAGGAGCCAACAGCAATGCAAGCAGGGATATTATAAATTTTTTCATGGTCGCTAATAGGGTTCAGTGTTATCGCTCAAAATATCAATTTCGGGCATGGTGAGTCTGGCCTCAACCTCATTGTCAAAATCATCCATGAGCTTATCCATCATCTCAATCTGACGGTTCAGCTCGCACTCGCGCTTGAGGATGGCCGGCACTACAATAGAGAGGTCGGTGATTTTCACGCCGTCGCGCACGATGTAGCTCCCCTCATATGCCAGATATTCGGGGTTGATATCGGTATGCATGGCGCTACGTGCAGCTATCACGCCAAGGACAACCAGCACGGCCACGCTCGCAGCAGCCGAACACCAGCGCAGCACCCGCGTCAGCCTCTTGGAGCGAGGCTTGGCAGCGGGAAGCTCACGGGGCTGGAGAGAGTCATACCAGCCGAACATCTCGCGCCATTTCTCGGCCTCGGGAGGGAGATCGGAACCGGAGAACCAAGCGTACATCTCGGTCTCCTCAGCCAGCGTAGTCTCCGCCGAAAGGAATCTGTCAATATACTCTTTGTAATTATCCTTGTTTATCATTTTATCAACTTGTTAACGTTTCATGCATATTCAGTAAGACTGCCCCGGACGGTGCCAGTCTGAACCTGAATCTGTGATCCAGCTGATTTTCTAATCCTCATACTTCAGCTCTTTGGGCATATCACAGTGTATCGTTTTTATTATTTGCGTAATCGTTTTGCAAAAAGAGTTCTCACATTCTGTCGGGCGCGCGATAGCGCCGTGCGTATCGCGCCAGGATTCGAGCCGATGGCCTGGGCTATCTCCTCTATCTCCATCCCCTCCTGGTGTCTCATCCTCAACACTGCCTGCTGCACTGAGGGGAGCGAAGCGAGTATGGAGTCGAAACAGTTCTGAGTCTCCGAGGCCACCAGCAGGTCGTCGGGGAGGCTCGAGCCATCGGCAAAGTCGAGACCGTCAAGAGTGTTCATGGGCTGCGCACTCCTGAGATAGTCTATGGCGATGTTTCGCGCCACCACCATGGCAAGAGCTTCGACACTGCGATATTCATCGAGCCGGTCTCTCATAATCCACAGCCGCAGCAATGTATCCTGAGCCACATCGTTGGCGATGTCGCGGGAGCTATCCGTGGGGATGAACCTCCTCACCCTTTCCACGATGCGTTGCCTGAGACGGGGCGCCATCGATGTAAACTCTTGTCGATCCATGTCAATATGTAGACGGATTTTCGGCCCGAACGTTACATCGGAAAGTAAAATTTTTTCACAATGCGTCGAGCAGCCGCCTCTCGTCGTCGGAGAAGACGGTGTTTTCGGCAGCCTTAAGGTTGGCCTCAAGCTGCTCCACAGAGCTTGCTCCGACCAGCACAGAGGTCACCGCCTCGTGGCTCAGAATCCACGACAGTGCCATCTGTGCCAGCGTCTGCCCCCTCTGCCGAGCCATACGGTCAAGCTCACTGAGCTTTTGCAGCAGCTGGGGAGTAAGGGCCGCGGTGGTGAGATGGGCTCCGCGGGCCGCGCGCGAGTCGGCCGGAACGCCATGGAGATAGCGGTCGGTGAGCAGCCCCTGAGCCAGCGGCGAGAAGGCCACAAACCCGCTTCCCTCGTTGTGGGCCAGCTCCAGGCACCCCGATTCCATCACTTGGCGGTCGAGCAGATTGAGCCTGTCCTGCAACAGCAGGCAGGGACACTCGTGGGCCTTGAGATATTCCAGTCCGAACGTCAAGGCATCCTTTGGCCAGCGCGAAATACCCACATAGAGAGTCTTGCCGCTCCTGACCATATCCACCAGCGTGCGCAGAGTCTCGGTGAGCGGCGTGGTGGGATCGTAGCGGTGGATATAGAAAATATCGACATAGTCAAGCTTCATGCGTCGCAGGCTCTGGTCGAGCGAAGCCATGAGATGCTTGCGGCTGCCCCCTATGCCATAAGGCCCGGGCCACATATCGTAGGCGGCCTTGGTGGAGATGAAAAGCTCGTCGCGATACGGCGCAAACGATCGCTGCATCATGCGCCCGAAGGTCTCCTCAGCCGTGCCATACTCGGGGCCATAATTATTGGCCAGGTCAAAATGTGTCACACCATGGTCGAAGGCATAGTGCATTATGGCCTTTGAGCGCTCAAAAGGGACTGTCGACCCAAAGTTTTGCCACAACCCCAGCGAGATGGCCGGTAGCAGCACACCACTGCAACCGCAGCGGCGGTAAGGCATCCCGTCCACTTGATAACGGGAGTCGGAAGCTCTATAGACAGGTTCTATCATTGGATGATGTTTGAAATTCAGAGCCTAAAATTACAAAATCATTCCGAAAACCTCCAACGACAACAAAAAAAACATCAAAAAAACATCTCACCCCTGCAGCTATATCGAAAAAAATCACTACCTTTGCACTGCCATTACGAATCGAGGCGTCTTACCAACGCCAAGTTCAACCAACAAGAAACTCTCAACCATCTATTTATTAGATAAAATGAAAGCAGACATCCATCCCTCCAACTATCGCGAAGTGGTGTTCAAAGACATGTCGAACGATGAGATCTTCATCACTCGCTCAACCGTAGCCTCAAAAGAGACAATCGACGTTGACGGCGTGACATATCCCTTGGTGAAGCTTGAAATCACCTCTTCGTCACACCCCTTCTTCACCGGCAAGCAGAAACTCGTCGACACCGCAGGCCGCGTGGACAAGTTCATGAGCCGCTACGGCAACCGCCACAAAAAATAATAGGCGTCAACACACACCCCGCGTGTGATGCCCATGAAGATAAAACAATGAGCAGTCGCTCCTCCGATCTACATACAGGAGAAGCGACTGCTTGTTTTGGTTTTATGGTATTACGTCTGTATTACTCTGTCTTGATACGGGCACTGCCATAGACGTTAAGCCCCAGCTTCAGAGCTATGTCTCTGATGGCCATGGCTGCCTTGGCCGGAATCTTGTCGCACATCAGCTCAGGCGCAAAGGCAGCTATCGAGCCAAAACCGGGCAATACGGCCATCATGCCGCCGCCATAGCCCATGATGGCAGGCAGACCGGTGATGAGCATCCACATCTTATGGGTGTGGTGCGTGCCGGTAGAGGCAATCATGGATACCAGCGGTGCCGAGAGCGATCCGTCGAACACCGGAGTGCCCGTCACAGGATTGATGCCATCGGCCGCAATGGTAGCACCCATGGTGGCCAGCTGCTCGGTAGTCACCAGCATCGACTCCAGCTTGGTGTAGAGTTGACAGGCCACCTCGGTGGTATCATAGAGCTCATATCCGGTGGTAGCCAGGGTGTTGGCCACATCCTTCTTGGTGGCCAGACGCACGTTAGCCTCATAGAGCTGATCGTCGAGCACAGGCGATGTGCCCATCAACCCGACCATCAGATCGGAAATAATCTTCATCTTGCCGTCGGCGTCGCCGGTAGGCTCCACCATGCTCAGCAGGCGCAGACTCTTGGCATGCACACCGCGCGGACGTTGAGCCGAGGGCTTGTCGTCGGCCGAGCAGCTGCAGCCACATTTATCGAAGCGCAGCTTACGCGTCAAGTCGGCCACAGGCATTTGAGTGAGCACCTGCAGATAGGCCGGGACGCGCAGAATGGCGCCCATGGCAAAGGGGGCGTCAGTGTCTCCTATATCAAACTTAGTGCCATCGACAAGGCGCATGGAGATGCCAAACTTTCCGGCATTCATGTCGGCCACACGGGCCGGGGGTGCCAGCCCCTCCTTGCTGAATGTTTTATACTGTTCGTAAGACTCTGTGATTACCGTCTTCACATCGGCGGCTTTGATGATTCTTTCCATCTTCGTTCAGATTAAAATTGATTCAAGTTTTTGCCTCTATAACCACTACCCGCTACGGATGGTTGGATTTAACATCTCGGATTTTCAACTTTTTAACCCTCACAGGCGTTTATTAAGAAAATATCACTCTCACACATCACTCTCATACATGAAACTGCGTCATCTCTACTCTCTGCTGGCCATCATGGTCATAAGTCTGTGTCAAGGCTGCACCTCGTCCGAGGCCTGGGACTCTCTGCCCACATCCATTGCCGACTTCATCACCCAGTATTACCCCGGAAGCAATGTGACAGACTATGATAAGTATGACGACGACTCATACTACGTGAAGATCAACAATGGCGCCACCCTGCGTTTCAACTCCGATCTGCAGTGGACCGAGATCGACGGCAACGGCGTCACCATACCCGAAGTGCTGGCCTACGACCAGTTTCCACCCGAGCTGTTTGCCTTCCTGCAATCCACCTCGCAGCAGCGCGACATCTATGGAGTGAAACGCGACCGAAAATTCTACAAACTCACCATGCTCGACACCGTCCTGACCTACGACATTCAGACCGGCCGAATCACCTACCCCGGTGAGAATTGAGAATGGAGAGCGGAGAATGGAGAATCGATAACTAAATGACTGAAAATTAGGCGCATGAAGGCCTCGGAGAGGCGATATAGTCGTAGCCCCATGCCTCGGCATGGGGTGGGAAGGCAATTCAGGAAACGGCCTCGGAGAGGTCGCATAACATTAGAGATTCCAAAAAGATTATGTCTAAATTCGAGGTTGCTCATATTTTATTTTATATCTTTGCAGCATCACAAGATATGCGCTATGTCAAGATTCATCACATACTTAACCTTAACTATATCGTTCATTCTCATAACCGCTTGCTCCTCTCAACCCGATTCTCGACTTCTCATGGTAGAACAAGCAGCTGAGGAAGACTATCCCGTCCGGGCTCTTGAAATGCTCGATTCCCTTGAGAACACCGACATACCACATACCTCCGCTAACGAAGCTCTCACCGCACTACTGCGCGCAGAGCTGACCCTGCGCAACCGTCTGCCACTCGAGTCCGACTCACTGCTCACACTCGCCATTAACCACTACACCGCCACCCGCGACTCTTCCCGCCTCGTAAGAGCATGGCACTACAAAGGGCGTTATTACATGTCTCAAGGTGATCTTCGAGAGTCAATGAAATGCGCAATATATGCTAATCACATTGCGACGTCTATTAGCGATACTTTAATTATGGCTCGAACGAATGAACTAATGGCTCAAATCAGCCATGAAGTATTCGACACTACGAACGAAATCGATTATATAAAAAAAGCAAACTTACTATATTCACGCACTAATAAAAAGCTAAATTACAAATTATCATTTGTTTCATTGGCCACGGCATTAGCTTCTGACGGTAAATCCGACAAAGCTATAGCACTTTTAGATAGTGTAGAATACTTATTTACAAATGAATCACAAGCTGTTAAATCCGTTTACAAATCTTCAAAATATTATCCGCTATTACAACTGGAGAAATTTGATATACTTGACTCTCTCTTATCCGATGAGAATTTAATTAACCCGGAGATTGAACATATCCGAGCTATTCTTAGCTTACGGAATAATGATATCGAAGGTGCTAAATTATGGTATGATTCTCTAAAATGTCACTCTACATGGGTGGTGGATACTATAAACTACTTGGAACTTGAATCTGAAATATTGAAATCCAAAAGGCTTTTCAAAGAAGCTCTTTATAAGCACTACGAAACAGACGTAATTCAGAACAGAATAGTAAAATCCCAGCTGAGCAAACCTATTTCACTTGCATTTGCTGATTATTATTCATTCAAAGCTCAAGAAAATCAAAATACAGCTAAAATTTTTAAGCGCAAAAGTGAATACTACGCTATAATCACAATTTCTATAATTTTATGCGCAATCTCTTTATACATATTGCTATATCTTAAAAGAGTAAAAAAACTTTCCAACCAAATCGCAGAGCTTAGTTTTGCCTCTGAAAATGGTAAAATCGAAATGTCAAAAATTTCAAAGTCCCTTAATTTGTTATTGAAAGAGCATTTCAAGTCTTTCGAAAGAATTAATGAACTAATCAAAATAAACAAAAACACTACAAATCAAGACAGCAAATTATTCAAAGATATTGTAAAGGAGTTTAAATACTTATCATCTACTCGTTCAAAGAGCAAAATTATTGATGCTGTTGATAAAGTAAGTAACGGAAAAATTTCTCTTTTCCAGTCTCACTTTCCCAATGCCCATCCTGGCGATTCCATATTGTTAGCCTTGCGTTATCTTGATTTGAAACCAGAAATAATATGTATATTTCTGGACGTAGAATTATCCGGATACTACAGCCGCCGTTTCCGACTTATCAAAAAATTGGAAGCTTCAGAGGTATCAGAAATTAAAAAGCTATCAAAAATGCTTAAATAGCGCCTGTTTAAAACACCTACAATCCTAACAATCTGCAAATTACATCGAGCATAAAGACGAATATTACGAATAATATTCGTCTTTTTTATTACTCATTGATAGACAAGCTATTAATTTGTGAAGATCATAGCTTCTGAACAATAAATTTTGATGTGAAAATTTGTTTGTTCATCCCCTTATAAAGTAATTTTGCCATCAATCAAATATCGATCTTTATGTTAAAACGAGTCACATTATCGCTAATGGCGTTATGTTGTTCTGCCATTATTTGTATAGCAGATTCAACAACTGAACAAACTTCGCCCAACAAACCAATCCAAATCGAACGAGGGAAAACAGGCACCATCATTCCTCTTGATATCACTCAAGAAGATGTTCTACCAGTGGCATGGTGGAGGGATGGCATAATAGCTATTGAATTTGCTGAATCTGAAGGACTTGCTCAAATTAAAATTACTGATATTTGGGACTATACTGTCTCAAAAATATTAGTTAGGGTTTGCTGAATAATATTTATTTTATTGACTTTCATTAAAATAAATACTTG
>JAMPGA010000012.1 GCA_023664185.1 Muribaculaceae bacterium | reverse complement strand
CAAGTGGAGCTGGAGGGGTTTGAACCCTCGTCCAAACGTTGAGCCAGAGAGCTTTCTACATGCTTATTTCCAACTTGGTTTTCGAGTTGTGGCAGGCTTGGAACCACCAACCGCAACCTTATCCCCTAAAGATCTCGGTGTGTCGCGGGGAACTCTACACCATATTCCCGATTTACCTGCACCGCCAGTTCGATTAGTCTCGGGAAGAGGACAATCGGGCGATGTCTCGTCTCTGCAACTGTTGCGGAGATAAAGCTAATCTACTGTTCTTCGATTAGGCAGCGAGAGCGTAGTTGTTTTCGCCATTTGAATTTTTGATGTCTCTGATTTAAGAGTGTAGGCATCGTCACTCTGCATGCTTACTCACCATCTCTACACGCTGTCAAAGCCAGTCAGCCCCGGGTGTATCTCAATGTTGAGATTGCAAAATTACTTATTGATATTGATGCCCAAAAATATTTTAACAATTTTAACTATATTTGTAAAATTGCAAGGCATTTTATTTACTTTTACAGTTAAAAGTCGTTAAATACTTTGTTTAAGTGTTTTTTAAGATTGCAATTTTATCTATCTTTGTATCCTCATTCAGCCTTTATGAAAGGGGTAGTATGACCAGTGCATGATAATTTTTAACCTTAAATAATTTTTCGGATTTAATCTAAAACCATGTCTGTATGAATTTAAGTCAGAAAATCCGTCTGTGGCTTGCAGTGCTGCTGGCTACAACATTCTCGCTTTCACTTTCAGCTCAGGACATTACAGTCAAGGGTCTGGTGAGCGATGACACCGGCGAGCCTCTGATGGGCGCAACGGTGCTCCTCAAGGGCACACAGAAAGGTGTGGCCTCTAATCTTGATGGAGAGTTTTCAATCTCAGCTCCTTCAAACGGTACTTTGGTGTTCTCCTACATTGGATGCAAGACCAAGGAAGTGGCCATCAACGGTCAGACAACTCTCAATGTCACTCTCGAAAACAACACCGAGATGCTCGATGAGGTTGTAGCCATCGGCTACGGCACAGTAAAGAAGAAAGACCTCACAGGTGCCGTCTCGTCAGTATCGGGCACCGAGCTTGTGAAAGTGCCGGTTGCCACAGCGGCTGCCGCTCTTCAGGGCAAGGCTGCAGGTCTGAACATCGTGTCGCAGAACGGCGCTCCCGGTGCTTCGATGAACGTCACTGTGCGTGGTGGTGCTTCGCTTACTCAGGGCACTGAGCCGCTTTATATCGTGGACGGCTTTGCCATGGACAACGCTCTTTCAAACATCGACATCAACGACATTGAGACCATCGACGTGCTCAAGGATGCCTCTGCAACAGCCATCTATGGTGCACGCGGTTCAAACGGTATCATCGTCATCACCACAAAGTCGGGCCAGAAGGGTAAGACCAAAGTTGACTATAACGCATATTTCTCATGGGACAAGCTGGCCAAGAAGCTCGACGTCAACGACAATGCTCTCGACTATGCCTGGTATCAGTATGAGTTTGCCGAACTGCAGGGCAAGCAGTTCCAGTTCAGCAGCGTCTATGACGGCGGCTACGGAACATCTGAGACCGACTATCATTCAAATGCCTACAACCGTCTGGCCGAACGCTATGCCAACGATTATGCCGTAGACTGGCAGGACCTCACATTCGGCGGCCACGCTTTCACACAGAACCACAACGTATCTGTCTCTACCGGCGGTGAAAAAACTCAGTTCCTCCTTTCTTACAACCACAACGACCAGGACGGTCTTCTGGCAAACCACGACTTCAAGCGCAACTCTATCCGCGCAAAGATCAACACTGAGCTCTGGAAGGGCGTGAAGCTTGACTTCGGTATGTTCTTCTACCACAACAATACCCACGGCGGTGGCTCATATTCAGGCATGAAGAGCGTGCTCCTCCAGCCCATCAACGGCGGTACACTCTATACAGAGGATGAGCTTATCGGCACACAGACCCAGCCCACCTATCGTGGCTACGACAACACTTATAGCGTCAGCAACCCGCTGGTACAGAACGGCGCTGTGGTTTCTGAGAAACGTTCACGCAAACTCGATCTCAACGGCGGCATTACAGTTGACTTCCTCAACGATTTCCGCTGGCGCACAGCTGTAAACTATACCACCGGTTGGGATAAGTCTACATCTTTCCAGGATGAAAACTCGCTCAACTACCTTCTTTATCAGGACACCGAGGGTATGACCGGCTCCATAGGCAACTCCGAAAAGTTTGCTTGGCGCTTAAACAACACCCTCACCTGGACCAAGACCTTCAACAAGGTTCACGACTTCACCGTGATGGTGGGTCAGGAATACTCCTACTCCGAGAGCGAGGGCAACTCAATCTCACTGCGCAAGTTCCCCGTGCCCAACCACAAACTCGACGATATCTCGAAGGCTGAGGTTTCTTCAAAATCAACCTCACACAGCAATGGCAACATGCTCTCGTTCTTCGGACGTGTCAACTATTCGTATGACGACCGCTACCTGCTGACAGCCACCTTCCGTGCCGACGGTAGCTCGAAGTTTGCCAAGGGTCACAAGTGGGGCTATTTCCCCTCAGCATCAGGAGCTTGGCGCGTCAGCCAGGAGAAATTCTGGACAGAGAATCCCGTGTCTGACTGGTTCAACAACCTGAAATTCCGCATCGGCTACGGTGTCACCGGTAACTGCGACATCGCCTCCAATATGTATACATCCACTCTGTCGATGACCACCTACCCGATGGGCAACGACGAGTTCTCGCCCGCATTCACCACATCAGAGACTCTGGGCAACCCCGACCTGAAGTGGGAGACACTCCACGCCACCAACGTCGGTCTCGACCTGGGCATGTTCAACAACCGCATCAACCTGTCGGTTGAATGGTATAACAACCAGATCTCCGACATGCTCATGCTCTGCACCATCCCATCATCTACCGGCTACACAAAGCAGTATCAGAACATCGGCAAGATGCGCAACCGCGGCTGGGAGTTCACCCTCAACACCGTTAATATTGCATCACACGGCTTCCAGTGGACCTCGACACTCAACATGTCGTTCAACAAGTCGAAGGTTATCGCCCTCGAAGGTGAAGTGAAGCAGAAGACCTTCTCGGCAGGTGACAACCGCGCCGGATGCGTAAACTACTATGCTGTGGTAGGACATGGTCTCGGCGACATGTATGGCTACAAGTATGACGGCATCTACACCACCGACGATTTCGACGAGCTCCCCGACGGAACATGGCAGCTCAAAGAGGGTGTGGTTAAGCCCGAAGACGGCCGCACAGCACAGCCCGGCGACATCAAGTTTGCTGCCGACAACGAAGACGGCACTCAGTTCACCAAGCAGGCCGTGAAGATAGGCAACGGTACCCCCGACTTCTTCGGCGGTTTCTCCAACCAGTTCACCTACAAAGGATTCGACCTCAACGTATTCATGAAGTTTGCCGTTGGCAACGACGTCTACAACGCCACCAAGCACTCCATGAGCCCCTATGCAGCGTTTGAGAACACACCCAAAGAGTTCTCAAACAACTACTATCGTCTCGTCGATCCCGCTACCGGCCTCAAGGCCACCAGCCTCGAGCGTCTGCGCCAGCTCAACCCCGATGAGTCGTCGCGCACATGGAGCCTCACCGAAAACAACTCGAGCTATATCACATACCCCTCGTCTTACTTCGTAGAGGACGGCTCATATCTGCGTCTGGCTCAGGTGACTCTCGGCTACACCCTTCCCCAGAAATGGACACGCAAGGCTCTCATCCAGAACCTCCGCGTCTACTTCACAGCCAACAACCTCTGCACCATCACCGGCTACTCGGGCTACGACCCCGACGCATCGTCGAAAAACGACGACGTGATCTGTACCCCAGGCTACGACTCATCGACCTACCCCATGTCGCGCAGCTATGTTGTCGGTCTGAACCTCACCTTCTAATCTCAGCAATCAACCCATGAACAAAGCATATATTTCAAAGGCTGTCAAGAGCATCCTTCTGGCCCTGGCTCTGAGCGGAGGCGCATTGATGACTCTGACCTCTTGCGAGGACACCCTGGAGAAGCCCTCGTTCACCGCCGACGATATCGACTACGTTTTCTCCGATATCCAGAAATCAGACATCTATGTCAAGGGCGTTTACCGCTACTTCTGCCTTGAGGAGATGTTTCGTGCAGCCAACACCGGCGATGGTGTGACCACTGCCAACGAAGACAACTTCACCCAGGCCAACATGCAGCGCGCCAGCTACAACTACGACCCCTATCGCCCCTGGGTATTCGGCGATGTCTATCGCCAGAGCTACAACGCCATCGAGAGCTGCAACCTCGGCATCAAGCGCATTGGCTTGCTTGAGGAGAGCCCCGAGCGCAACGCCCTGCTCGCCGAGCTCTACATGCTCCGCGCATATTCATACCACAACCTCATCCGCTTCCTGGGCGATGTTCCCACACAGTGGGAGGCCATGGAGGACTGCGACATCAAATCGACCGACGTGCTCTACCCCACCCGCCAGCCCCGCGACGTGATCTACGACCGCATCATCAAGGATATGCAGGACCACGTCAACGACCTGCCCTGGCAGAGCGAAAACCCCTATGTCACCAACGAGCGCCTTACCCGCAACGCCGGCCTCGGCATCATGGCTCGTATCTGTCTGCACGCCGCTGGCTACTCGCTGCGCTGGGATCTTGAGACCAACGATGAGGCAAGCCTCCACATGGGACGCCGCGACGACGCTGCCCGCGTTCGCGAGATTTATGAAATCGCCGACGCTGCCCTGGCCGAAGTAATCAACAAGGGTGAAAACCACCTGATTCAAGACACCCCCGAAGAAAGCGGCTTCATGAACCTGTTCCGCAACTTCACCGGCGGCAACTACGGCCCCACAGCTCCCGAGATGATGTGGATGATAGCACAGCAGGGTGAGAAAACCAACTCTCGTTTGGGCAACTACGTCGGTGTGACCGGTGCAGGCTCAGGCAGCTTCTTCGCAGCCATGAAGGCTCTGCAGATCAAGCTCCCCACATTCTATCTCTCATACGATCCCCGCGACACCCGTCGCGATGTCACCGCCCCGATGTATACCATTGGTCACTCAAGCGAACAGGACATACACTGCGGCACAACCTATTCATCAGTCATGGGCGGTAAATATCGCGTGCAGTGGGCTCAGGCTCCCTACAACGGTTCTAACCGCAACATCGACATGGCCATGCTCCGCTACTCCGACGTGCTCCTGATGTATGCCGAGACCCAGAACTTCCTCAACGGAGGCCCCACCGAGGCTGCCAAAAACGCACTCAAGCAGGTGCGTGAGCGTGCCAGCGTAGGCGACCTTCCCATCCCCACCAAGGAGGACGAATTCCTTGAGGCCGTGATGCACGAGCGCCAGTGGGAGCTGGCCGATGAGTTTGTGCTCCGCACCGATCTTGTGCGCACCAACCTTCTCGACAAGTTTGTCACCGAAATCAAGCAGGATCTCCGCGACCTCGCCGACAAGACCGGCAAATATGCCAACGCCGTTGAATATCGCATCTACAACACTTCTGTAAACGAAGGTGTCTATGGCGACCAGTTCCTTATGGTAGACTACATCGACGTGACCGATCCCTCCGAAATCGCAGCTATCGCGACAATGCCCCGCGCCAACCAGGCTGCAAAGGTCAAGGAAATCCGCGCCGCAGTGCAGAAGATTGTTGAGGCCCGAGGCCATAAATACAACAACGACTGGTATCCCGTCAAGCTGTTTGAGGCCATTACCTCCGACTACAACAACCGCTCTCGCCAGATATGCGGCACCGTCGTTGTGAGCACCTGGGGTCTGGGCTCAACCATCACCCAGAAGGCCACAGGCACTGTTGAAAACGGTGGCAAATATCCCGAATGGATCGACGGCGAAAACGGTCTCTTCTTCGGCTACAAGAAGAACCACAGCGAGCTCTCGCCCTTCGCCGGCGACAAGACCGGTCACCCGCTGGTAGACAATCCCCGTCTCACCCAGCTCCCCGGCTATCCCGGTGCCAAGACCGAATTCTAACACTCTCCTTATCTGCAAGGTCGCCCCTCCCCCAATCGGGGCGATCCTGCAGAACCACAAAATAACGAATCAACAACCAAAATTCAATTTACCATCAAACAACTCTACTCATGAAAAAGTCTCTCGTACTTTCTTTGGCGCTTTGCGCTGCAATGGGTGTGAATGCCGAAGTCCTCGAATACGACTTCAACACTACTCCCTCCTTCTTCCCCTACCTCCAGGCTCCCATTGAGGAACTTGGTATGGGTCAGTCCGGCAACTACGACTTCATCGACAAAAACGGTATCGCCAAAGTGGAAGGCTCTGACGGCGAACTCCTTCAGGAAAAAGATGAGGCCGGCGAATGGCACGCCACAGCTAAAAAAGTCCGCATCAGCCTCGCCGACGGTATGGCATACTATGCCAACGAAGCCGGCAAATGGGTGAACGAAGGCGAAGAGATGGACTACTCAGAGCCCTTCATCATGTATGGCGACAAGGGTCCCTCACGTACCATCTGGATGATCGGCTGGGGTTCACTCGACGCTTGGGAAGACGTGAACTACAACGCAGCTGTCCCCGAAGACTGGGTGTCGTCAAAACACGCCATCGCCTTCAACCGCAACGCCAACTCAGGCTCACGCGAAGACACCTACATCCAGCTTCCCGAAGTTGAGGGCGCTGCCAACCTCACCATCTGGGCTGGCCACGCAGGCGGCAAATATGTGACAGAGCTCCGCGTCAAGATCGTCCCCGTAGTCGACGGTGTTGAGCAGCCCGCATTCTCTTTCTACAAGCCCCTCGATCAGACTGTAGCCAAGAGATACTACAAACTCACCATCAACAACCTCGACAACGTAACTACCGACGCTGAAGGCAATCGTGCCTGGGCCGACGCTTATCAGGGTGGTGGCAAGGTGGCATATCGCATCGGTTGCCACAAGAGCGAGGTAGGCATCTACCACGTGAAGGTTGAGACCAATGGTAACACCGGCATCGCCGACGTCATCGCTCCTGCCGAAGCCGACGAAAACGCTCCCGTCTACAACGTACTTGGCCAGCGCGTCAACGACAGCTACAAGGGCCTCGTCATCAAAAACGGCGTGAAGTATATCCAGAAGTAATCCGCTCCCACAAGATTTCAACACATTATTCTGTTCCGCGCTCCCCGCGTCGCCCCGCCGGCCCGCGGGGAGCTTTCGGATAGAAATACTCCCCTCTTAGTTGCTTACTAACCGTTAATACCATTCCTACACAATGAAAAAAATCATATCTGCGCTTTTCCTTGCAGCCACCATGGCTTTCTCCGGAAATGTGGCAGCCCAGGACATTCTCGCCTTCCCGGGTGCTGAGGGTTTTGGCCGCTATTCCAAGGGTGCACGCGCTCAGGCTAATCCGCAGGTCTATCATGTGACCAACCTCAACGACTCGGGCACAGGCTCACTGCGCGACGCTTTGAGCAAGAGTGGACGAATTATCGTATTCGACGTCTCCGGTGTCATTAACCTTAAAGACGTTCTCATCTTCCCGAGCAACACAACAGTGCTCGGTCAGACCGCTCCCGGCGAGGGCATTCAGCTCTATGGCAACCGCGTCTCATTCTCAAACGCCAACAACCTCATTGTGCGCTATCTGCGCATCCGTATGGGCATCAACGGCCCCAGCGGCAAGGATGCTGCCGGCGCAGCCACCGGTACAAACCAGATCTACGACCACCTCTCAGTGCTCTGGGGCAGAGACGAGAATTTCTCTATCTCGAGCAACACGAAAGAAACCGGTCCCAAAAACATCACCATACAGAATTCAATCATCGGCCAGGGTCTGCAGTCGCACTCATGCGGCGGTCTCATCCAGACCGACAACGGTGTGACCCTCTACCGCAACCTCTATATCGAAAACAAGACTCGCAACCCCAAGGTTAAGGGTCTGAACCAGTTTGTCAACAACGTTGTCTACAACTGGGGCGATGGCGGTTGCTACATCATGAGCGGCTCTGAAGGCGACTCTTGGGCCGACATCGAGAACAACTATTTCATCAAGGGCAAATGGATCGGCGCCAAGAAACCCTTCACCCGCGGAACACCCTCATTTCTCTACTATGGTGCCGGTAACTATTATGACGACGATAAGGATGGCACACTCAACGGCCATGAGATGACCGTTGAGGAGATGAAGGGCGAATCAGGCGACGGCGTAGCCCCCTACAGCACCTGGTATTCTTCGCTCGCAGCTCTCAACCAGCAGATCGCAGACAAATTCCCCAATGTGCAGCAGATTCCCGAAATTCAGAATAAGATGACTGCTGCCGCTGCACTCAAATGGGTCATCGACTCTGTAGGTCCGTCACTCCCCGTGCGCGACGAAGTTGACCAGTATCTCATCGACGAGCTCTCATCACTGGGCACCGTCGGCACCACAAACGGTATCTCTTCCGAAGCCCAGCTCCCCCACAAGGGCACAGGCGTGCTCTCAGGAGGTGTGAAACCCACCGACTCTGACAACGACGGTATACCCGACGAGTGGGAATCTGCCCATGGCCTCAACCCCAACGACGCCGCTGACGCTGTGGCCATCGCCGCCAACGGATATACCAACATTGAGAACTACGTAAACGGCATCACAGGCCCCTATCCCTACATCAAGAAACCCACCAAGCTCGCTATGGCAAACGCCGCCAAAAACGAGATTGACATCACCTGGAATAAGAACAACAACACAACAGCCGGATTCTCAATCGAGACCTCGAGCAACAATGGCTCAAACTGGACTGTAGTAGCCACCACCGCCGCCGGCACCGAAAGCTATAAGATCACCGGCCTCAACGCCGAGACTGTCTACAAAGTGCGCCTGCGTGCCACCGACGGAAACGGTCTTTACTCCGACTACTCAGATATAATCCAGGCTGAGACCACCGGCGACCCCACTGCTCCCAAACTTTCTGTCAACCCCGATCCCTCCGACGGTGCCTCGGTACCAGTGGCCGGAGGCGTGACACTGAAGTGGGAAAACGCCACCAAGGACTATTTCGGAAAGGTGACCTACACTGTTTATCTCGGCAAAGACAAGAACAACCTTCCTGCAGTGGCCAACGACATCACCGACAAGAAGTATAACGCCGGCGAGCTCTCCGCCAACGAACTCTACTACTGGCGCGTGGATGCCAAGAATGACCTTGGCACAACCCAAGGCACCGTCTGGAGCTTCAACACCACTGCCGGCGGCGTGCTCTTCTACACCGACTTCCACACTCAGCCCCAGGAGTGGGCCGACAAGTGGGGCGATATCACTGCCAACACCAATATCTACAACACCAAGAACAGCTCATACAGCATCGGCGGTATGACCTTCGGTTCGGGTGAAAACACCCACCGCATCATCGCAATGCCCGGCTGCTTCTCGACCGACGGCTCGAAGGACTACGGTCCTGCCACAGCAGCCGACGCAGGTGCTACAGAACGTTGCGTGCAGTTCTACACCACAGCATCTGGCGGCTATATGACCACTCCGGTTGTCAGCGGCCCCTGCGCCATCACAATGTGGATAGGCAACCCCGACTCCAAATCGAAGACAACCAAGCTCAAAACTATCGTCAACGGTCAGGAGAAGGACTTCCAGAACATGGCTCTCGGAGCCAAGAAGAGAATATTCAAGTTCTCTTTCACCTATTCCGACGCCAACCCCGTGCAGTTTAAGTTTGACTCCAACTCCGTGAAGTGTGATATCAACGATATCCTCATTGAGGCTGTGGTCAACTCTGCCATCCAGTCAGTTGAGACACCCGAGGATAATGCAAAAGTATCTGTATTCGGTGGAGAGATTTACGTGACCAATGTCGACGAAAATGCCGTCATCGCCGTCTACGATCTGGCCGGACGCGCCGTTGCTTCAGCCAAGGGCGAGAGCACATTCTCGCTGGCCCAGGGCCTCTATATCGTCAACATCAACAGTGTCAAGTCAGTCAAAGTACTGCTCTGACACCAAGCAATAAAGCAATGAAAAAACTCCGCTGTCGGGATCCCGATAGCGGAGTTTTTTTATTATCTTGGGATTGTTTTTACATCATGCC
>JAMPGA010000011.1 GCA_023664185.1 Muribaculaceae bacterium | reverse complement strand
GACCTCCACGTCCCGAACGTGGCGCGCTGCCAACTGTGCTACACCCCGATTGGCTTTTTCGGCCACAAAGGTAGACATTCTCGGCGAACTGTGCAAATTTTACTTCAAAAATTACCTTTGAATTTTATCAAGTGATGATTGTTGATGTAGAGTTGTCCGGGTTGTGGCGAAACAATCTTCCTGCCCATGAGATCGTAGTAATTGTTATCTGCTTGAGTTGTCGGGTCCAATATGTTTTGCTCGATTCCCGATGTTTCCAGCTGGGTGGCAAGGGCGTGAACCTCAGCCGCTCCCCACAGCCAGCAACCGACACCGAAGTCTTCGAAGTCGGGGGTAGAGTCGTAAGTAATTACTCCGCCGTCTTCCGGTCGAGAGCCCGTGCCCTGCAGATATCCAACTTTGCCGTCGGGGTGCACGGCTGCTTCCATCGATTCCCATCCCTTGACTATTGCCGGCAGATAGGTTTCAGCATCCAGCAGCCCGGTTCGAACTCCCCAGGCCATGCCTCCCACAAAGAGTGAAGTGCCTGTCATCTCGGGACCTGTGCTCCCGGCCATTCCGAAGTTGGTTGGAGCTGCAAGACTTACATTCCACCATCCCTCGGGGTTCTGGCAATTCTTAAGTCCTTGGCTCATAAGTCGGAAGTCTTCTTCATATTCCGATCGGTGTGTCTCTGTCGACGGGGTAAATTGAAGCACTCTCACCAGTGCCATATATGCCCAGCCATTTCCACGACTCCAGTAGCAGTCTTTATCAGTCTCCGCAAGGTCGCGATAAGGGGGATCAGAGGCATAGTCGCGATACCACAAACCGGTCGAGGTGTTGAAAAGAGGTGATCCCCCACCCTTTTTATTGCCACCTTGCTTGTCGCGGGTATAGACATAGAGGTCGTACATGTATGTCCAGTAGCTTGTGTCGCCGTTGATATCGCCGAGCAGAGCCATGACGGGCATACTCATCTGTATGGCATCCACCCACGTCCAGTAGTCGTTGCGGCCGGTCTCCTTCATCTGGTCAATGCGCATTTTAATATGCTCCAATCTCACCGTCTTTGAGGGGTCCATCTGATACATTTGCAGATAGGCTTGTCCGCAACACTGGAAATCGGCATTATGGTTTTTGGCCTCGTTGTTCGAACTGCTTATCCATTTGTGAAATTCACCCCAGTCCAGTGAATATTTAAGCCAGTCTTCGCGTTGATTTTCGCGATAGATGTTCAAGAGGCCTTCATAAAACACTCCACGAGTCCAGATTTTGCTGGACCGCTCTTTGCCCACATAGCTTTTGGCTCCGACGTCGGGATAGTTTTGCATGAAATAGCCTGCCACGTTTTCAGCGGTCGACATGACATCCGAGCTTCTCATGGATTCGAAGCTCTGTGCCAATGCTGTCAGAGATAAGGTTAAGGTGCATGCTGTAATGAATCGTTTCATATGCAATTGCTATATTTTTTGCAAAGATAACAATTATTTCCGACGTTTCAGGACGATGAAGACAATAAAGACTGCAAACAGCAATACTATCAAGGTAACTGATGTTGAGATAGACAGTCGTGACATATTTGACTGGCTCATGGCAGATTCTTTCTTCAAAAGTAGAGCATCACCCTTCGATACGGCTCGGTCCATATCGGCCCGATAGGCAGACTGATGTTCTTGTGGTAGCGACGTGGCTATGTGGCTTTGCAGAGAATTGTTGCCACATACAAATTCTGTGCATGGAGCGCTGTGGAATGCACCATGAGCAGGGCTGCTTTATCCCCTTCTTTAAAGTTGTCGAATCCCTTTGTTTGAAAAGGCCAATGTAAGCATCAGTATTAAGAAAGTGATTTTATTTCTCATGATTAAGAGTGTAACTAATTAAAATTTTCCCGGGATGAAATCACATCATCCCGGGAAATGGGCAGAAAAAAGTGTTGATTATTTGATTGAAATGAGTTCGTGGATTATTTAATACCCTCTACTACACGAATTTGCTCGAAGAAGTAGCCGCTCTTCATTTCGACACCCTTCACTACCAGGCCGGTTATGGCGTCGTAGATGTAGATCTGGGGATTCACGTCTTTGGCATCAATTCCGATATAGGCTTTGTGATTCACATATGCCATACGCGAAGAGAAACGACCACTGCTGAAGGCCAGACGCTGGCCTTCATACATTACGGGAGAGGCTGTCTTTGTGGCGATATCGATAACAGTGTAGTAGTGGCTGAAATCGTCGATACCTGTTCCAAACTGGTCGTCGCGGGCATAAGCCATCACATTGTTGCCACCCATATACATCACTGAGATCAGCTTGCCACCGGCAGTGAAACCGTCATAAGAGGGATCGAACGATGTAGAGTTGGCGTTGATGCGGAGCAGATGGCTCTTTTCTGAACCGTCTGCTTCGTCGGTCACGCAGGCAAGATAGAGATTGTTGTGATCATCGATAAAAGAGGTAGTTTGAAGAAGTTCCCCGTAGGCTGTTCCGACCATTTCGCAATCCATGAAGTCAATGCCGGTGTTCGACTCTACAGCCATATTGTCGGGGTTGATAACGGCTGTCATCATCGGGGTGACGCGCTTGCCTCTTTTACCATCCGACTTAGCATAGTAGAAGTAGAAGAGTTTGTTGTCGCTCTTGCGGTATGTCAGGATACCTGAAGTGGTAAATATCTTAGCTTTTTCGGGCATGGGGATGTCGAGAGTACCCTCACTGTCAATGGTGAGATCGTCAGCGTTGAGCTTGGTCCAGATTATGTTCTTGCCAGAACCGTCAGCTGCCATTATGATAAGGGTATTGTCGTTGATCCAAGCGTGAGTGTATTTGCGGGTTGAGAATACATTCTTTTTGAACGGGCGCTCTGCCACGACCTCAATGGTGTTGTCTTCGATCCGGTATTTTCCGAAACGATCGCCGTCGACAGGAACCTGGTAATAGTAGGCACCTTTAAGTATAGTCTCGAGTGAGAGTTTCTGGTTTATCTCCACACCGGTTTTCTCGAAAGTTATGATGGGCTGATCGGCGTCGAGATTGTCGAGACTGCGCACCAGAGTTGTCACGTCGCGCCCCATGCCACCGTGACGGTCAAGAGCTACCCACAGATCAAAGTGAAAGTCTTTGATGAGGGTGGGATCGTCGTCTGTTTTGTTGTTGCTGTTGTTGTCGTCGTCATCAGAACAACTCGTCATTGAGAATGACACAAAGAGCGCTATAAACGACGCCAGGATAAGCTTGAACTTTTTCATTTGTAGTTGATTGTGAATTATAAATCATTAAAGAATACTCTTAATTTTGCATGGAATGCTCGGCCTGGTTTCTGAAGCATGTAGTTGTCAAATGCCAGATGGTCAAAAATATTGTCGCACTCTACCGACAGGTTGTATCGTCCGTCAAGCACTGAATAGGTGGCCGACACATTGAATATGCTCTGTGTTGGGATTCTGGCTTTTGACGATGCTGCTCCATAGGCTTCCCAATTCAGATAGTACCAGTGTATCCATTCCCAGGATCCCTCGAGCCTCAATCGGTCTGATTTCCCTTTCGCAAGGTCGCGGAAGGTATAAGATGCCTCGACGTTTCCGAATATCCACGGTTTGTTGGGCACACGGTTCTTATATGTGGCCGATAGGTTGCCATCGGGTTTGTATTTTCGCAGATTGCGTGCATCGTTCCAGCTGCCGTTTATGCTGATGTCCAAGGCATTTCGCCAGGTATATCCAAGATCGAAGTCGAGGCCTTTTACTTCGATGGCCGGCTCGTTGGTATATTGCATCATACCGTCGCGCTCAGAGACCACCGCACGTATGTAGTTCTGTACATGGCGGATGAATCCGTTTAACTCATAAGTGAAATAGTGATCATATCCCGTTCGCCATTCTCCGAATACACCAATATTCCAGTTGTTGCTCTGTTCGGGCTTGATGGCAAGGTTGGGATACACCGTGGTTCCGTTGCCGAGAAGTTCTCGAGACAGAGGCAGGCGGACACTGTGTTCGTAAGAAGCCTTGAACGATATGCGTGGATTTAATGTGAAACGTGAACCTATTCCGGCACCCCAGTAGCTATTTGTGGCGTGTGGATCTATCTTGTCGGCTCCCGAGATCGATGGCAATTCAGTTTGCTCTATACTGAGCGAGTTGATATAATCTTTCACGAAAAACATATTCTGCCACCTCTCGTCTATAAGGTTCTGACTGTAAGTGAGCGAGAGGATATGCTTGGTGACAATGTCGTTTGAAGGATCAAATGTGTAATCAAGGAGGTCGTATCTTTCATTACCCCTACGGTTGAGCATATAGTTAAAGCTCAGATTGTGGCCAGGTACGAAGGTATACTCCACTCCGGCGTTGACTATAGTGAGAGGTCGTTTGTAGATTCTCACAGTGCGGGGACGGTTGTTCATCTCGTTGCCTCCCGAGGGTATCCATGAGCCATCCCAGGTATATTTGCGATATGCCGAGTCGACGGTTTCGCTGTGATCCCAGGTGTGCGACAGGTTAAGTCGGGTGTTTACATTACCCCAACGTTTCAGGTATCTCATGCCTATGTTCCACGCATGCGAATTGCGCTCAACCTCGCCATATACTTTATTCTGTATAGCTCCGGTCTGTATCTCCTTGTCTATCTTTGTGTAAGAGCCGGTTATAAAGAATGCGTCAGCCCATTTCACATCGTTCACTCCGACCTCAATCTGTCCTAAGATTGAAAGATAGTCATCGTGAAATCTGCGGAGATCTTTCTTGACATATTTGTCGTCCTTTTCGCTCCAGATCTCCACATCTTTCATCATGTAGTCGTTCTTGGAGTAGTTCAGACCGAACGTTGGCCTGACGACAATCGCCGTCTTCGGAATAATAAATTGGCCTGTGAGGTCGGCTGTCTGGGTGTGAAACGAACCTATGCCATACGAGGCATCCAGGAAGTTCTGTCTGTGCCTTTTTGTCACAATGTTTACAGCTCCGCCAAGAGCGTCGCTGCTCAGATGGGCAGGAACCACACCTTTGTATAGCTCCACTCGCTCAACCATATTGATGGGTATGTTGTCGAGATTCACCTCACTACCCTTTGAGTCAAGAGGCACACCATCTATGAAATATCTGATTGAGTTGCCCGAAAGGCCGTTGATGGAGAGATCCAGATCGGAGCCATACCCACCCTCACGGCGCACTTTTACTCCAGCACTTCTATTGACCAGGTCGTTGAGATTTGTAAGTCGGTTAACATTGGCCTTCAGCTCTACTGCGTTGATAGTCAAGGCTCCTTCCGCCAGGCGGCGGCCGCTTGATTTGCCTATCACTTGCACCGACTCCAACATCAGAGTGTCCTTAGATTCTTCATTTGGAGACACACTTACACTTGCTGCCGATATCTGCATCGACAACAAGGCGCTGATAGCATATACGATGGCTGTTTTGCACTGTTTCATAAGTGTTTTGTTATCTTGTGTCCCGAAAATTACAAAACCGGATATAAGTCTTGGCAGGTCTTCTGACTCATCCCCTCTTTGCCGAGCCTTCCCGCCCGATATCAGGACAGTGGCCTTGAATGTTGGCAAAGAGTTTTGATTGGGATTTACAGCAGCGGGTCTGTTCAGGAGTTTCACCTGATTCCCTTTTCACCGTGCCCGTGGCAGCACGACACCAAAACCGGCGCAAAATTACACACTTGTTTTGAGATAAACAAAGAATTTTGCAGAAAATGACAATAAAAAAAGCTGGTCGCTCGCAGTGTGCGGGCAATCAGCTTGAGCTTTCTGATCTATGCCAGAAAATTTATCTGGCAGTTGTGCATTGTCGGTATGCTGATTATTCAGCAACAGCAGCGGCAACAACAGTGTCAGCAGCAACAGTGTCAGCAGCAACAGTGTCAACAACTGCTTCTTCAACAACTGCTACTTCCTCAACTACAGTTGAATCAGCGGCTTCAGCCTCAGCAGCCTTGTTTGAAGAGCCGCAAGAGAACAGCGATGCGCTGAAAGCGACAGCAGCAACTAATACTAACTTTTTCATTTTCTTGTTTTGTTAAATTATTGAACAATATTTAAGCTTCAAAAACGATGCAAAGTTAAGACAAAAATTTGACATACCAAACTTTTTTTAGATAAAATTTATAGCAGCTTTCTTATTTAGTTAAAATATGCAAAATATGGTATAATTCTTTGCCTAAAATTAACAATTGGCACAAGATTGTTGCATCTGTGCCACGACTTTAAGCGCCTGACGAAGACAAAGTAACACCCCGCCATTTTTTAGGTGACGGGGTGATGCGATGTTGTTTCAATAATAGAGTTCGCTGATCGCAGCAGTGGTGGCTTTGGGGGTTGTTTCGGTCTTCTTTTCGAAGATCTGCCACTCTACAGTGTAAGTGTGCTTGCTGATGCTCTGCTTGATGGTGTTGCAGATGTTGCTGATGATGTGGGAGTACGGGAAATAGGTTTGCATATTATATGTAAGTTTGTCAATCTATACATACAACAAACAAGCATGGCATTTTGTTCACTCAAAATGCGATTTTTTGTATTTTTTTTGATCTCGATGGATATTTTATGTAAATATAAGCGCTCTATGGCCAAAAAGTGTTGCAAATGCTCTATTGAGCCTGGGTATCGGATCGGAATAATGATTGCCAGGCACACTCTGAAACTCAACGCCGATACCTGCTCTCTCCAGTATATGCAATATCTCATCAGTGTCAATGGCAACCGATTTGAAGGCCTCCACCCTTGAGTGTGACTCCTGACTGCCCAGCAGAAAGAATGCCTTGCCCGATTTGGCCGGGATGGGTATGCGCCTCATCCACTCCACAAAACCTTCATACCAGAACGACCCCGAGAGAGAGGCTATGTTTAGGAAAGTATCGTTGACCATCCACTGCCATAAGGCGAACAGTCCCGACATAGATACACCTACCAGCGTGCGCTCCAAATTGCCAGCTGGTGCGAGATTCGACTCCACACTCGGGACCACCTTCTGAGTCAACACCTGCAGAAAACCGTTTGCATTGCCTTTGAAGTCGGGACATCCTCTCGGAACTCCAGGTGCAGGCCAGGGGCTGAACACATTATCCCAATCCATGCCTGACACTGCTACTACACCTATATTATATATGTGTCGGGTTTGCTCAAGCCAAGCTTCCGGAATTTCCATCGGATAGAGTATATATGCTATCTTCCCGGGATTTCCGGATGATGCAATCTTACAGTTGAGACCTTCTATTTCAATCGTTCGTATCATAATATTTCATCATGTCTTTCATATCTTTAAATCCCAATGAACTATAAACTGAGCGCCCCAGATTGGTGGTTTCAAGGAATATCTTGCCGCAACCCTGTTGCTTGGCTACATCTAAAAGTGCTGAGACAATGGCATGAGCCACACCATGATTTCTGAACTGCTGACGCACATATATATTCATCAGAAATCCACATCGGCCTGTTGGATTGTCGGGCGAAGGGAGTTCGTCGGACAAACAGATGCCACCACACCCACAGTCCTCCCCGTCGATGCTTGCAATCAGAGCCACATGCGACCCGTCGGCCACATGTTGACGGTAATACTGCCTATTGGCCACAAGAAGCCGAGCCGAAGGCTGGATGCCGAATACATTCTGCAGCACTTCGGCCCTCCACTTTATTAACGTTGGCAATGTGCGGTTTATGCGAAGGTCGATCATTCTACGCCTCCTTCCTTCATCACCACGGGCAGCGAGTCTACGTCAACCTTGCCGCGGCGTGTAAGTGGAATCCGCGGGAGTTTAACGAAAAACTCAGGTATCATAAAGTCGGAAAGGCTTTGCTCCAGCCACTTTCTCACTGCGTGTAAGGAGCAATCTGAGTCATCTGACACAATATAAGCCACAAGATAGTGCAACCCATGCTCATCCTTGAACGCTTTGACAACACCGCGCTCCACACAGGGACAACTGTTGAGCACATTTTCCACCTCTTCCGGCTCAACACGCCTTCCAAGTATCATCACCTGGTCGTCGCGTCTGTGCAAAAACACCATATTCCCATCAGGCAATTCATAGCCCAAATCGCCACTGCGATAAAGACGTGTGCCATCGTCAAGCGTTACAAAATTGCTTTTCTCGGGTGGATTTCCCAGATAGCCACTGCTCACACCTTCCCCCATTATGCATATCTCCCCTACTTTCCCCTTGGCTACTTCCTTGAGATCCTTGTCAAGAATCTTCACAGTCACTCCTTTCACGGGTTTGCCTATGGGATATGTTCCGTCGGGCAGAGGGTCAACGTTGTCCACCCGGTAATAATTAGAGCAGACAGTGGTCTCCGACGGTCCATATGTGTTGTAGATCTTCACACCTTTACCCACCAGATTGGATATATAAGTCTGCCGAATCACATCACCACCACTGATTATCAGCCTTACAGAAGGGGGCAGTTCAGGCAGCTTGTTAATCTCGGCCAGGAGGTAGGGAAAGCCATCGAGTATGGTGATGGCATGCCGCTCCACAAACCGCATCAGTCCGGCCACAGATCCATGATGCACGGCGTAGGATGGGATACACACGGCTACACCGTTGAGAAGCGATGCAAACACCTCCTCAACAAATATATCGAACGAGCAAATTGAATATTGCAGCATCCTGTCGCCCGGGCCTACATGAAATTCATCCTCAAAGGCTTCCGAATAGTTGACCACTGAATAATTTTCCACCACTACCCCCTTCGGCTTCCCCGATGTGCCGGAGGTATAGAGAACATATGCCACTCCGTCAGGCTTAGACCGATCAGGCATATTACGCTCCACGTCAGATAGATGTCGGCAATAATTATCGTTGATAACAAGGCTTACTCCAGCCGTATTCATCATATAGTCTATACGTTCCTGAGGCAGCGACGGTTCGGCCGGCACATAAGCGGCTCCACTCTTCAGCACTGCCAACATGGCGGCAATCTGTTCGGCGCCATGTTGCATCACTATGCCCACAGCCTCAGGCGTTGAGTCGTAGAACTTCGCCATAATGCTGTCTACCAGCCGATCCAGCTCTCTGAAAGTCAGCATACGGTCATCCTCAATTATGGCCAGTGAGTCGGGATAGCGGTCGGCCACCTCCTTGAAGCGAGTGTATATGGTGCGTTTTCTCATATCTTTACATTATGCTTATACAGACATATAACACACAAAGATGTCGAATGGATTATTCGGTCTGCCTTTATGGCTATCAGCAATACCGATTATCGCTATAGAAAAATACTATCAATCTTGCAGGACTTTCTGCGTCCCGAGACGTTACCTTTGTGAAGTTTTTAAAATAGAAAGGGCAAAAACAATGAACACTCCACTTTTAACTTGGGTTTTAATATTAGGCATCGTCATTATGGTCTTTGCCATTGATGCCATTTGTTCATACAGCAGGAATCACAAAAGAAATACTCATCATCAACCTCTGATCGGCATCGAAAGCGAGAGAGAACTCTTCTACCTTCCCGGCGATCCGAATCCTCACAATCAAGACCTCTATGACTACGAAGATACTGAAGATTACTGAGGCAGACATCCCTTCGGCCAAGGATCTGTGTCTGTTTCTGGCCGACTATAGCGCGAGGCTCCTGGCTTCAGGAGCCACGTGCATACGCATCAACAAAAACATCGGCAGAATAGCCGAGGCTTACGGCATGACAACCGATCTGACAGTTATGCCCCGACATATCCATATCGCAGTGGCCGACTGTAAGACCGACGAGATAGTTACCTCCATAGCCACTGTCCACGACACCGGCATCAACTTTTCGATTAATACCGAGCTCAGCCGGCTCAGTTGGCTCATAGCCGACGACAAGCTCAGCTATCGTGAGGCACTTGAGAGATATAACCAAATCCTTCAGGGAAAAAGCCAAAGCAAATGGTTGGTGCTCATGCTGGTAACTTTGGCCAACGCCTCATTCTGCCGCCTGTTTGGCGGTGATGCTATAGCCATGGCGATAGTGGCGCTTGCCACCATGGCCGGATATTACTTCAAGCAACGGCTCGTGGCACGAAAGATGGACATAAGGCTTGTGTTCATCATCTGCTCATTCATCTCTTCAGTGCTCGGTGCCACCGATATGCTTTTCTCTATAGGCACCACTCCCGAACTCGCGCTCGGCACGAGTGTCCTGTATCTCGTTCCCGGCATACCGTTTATCAACTCGTTCAGTGATATGCTCTATCGTCACTATCTGTGTGCTTTCAGCCGGTTTGCCGACGCTTTGATTCTCACCTGCAGCCTCTCCATTGGGCTGTGTGCAGGCATGAGTCTTATGAATGTCGGGATGTTCTGATACAGTCTCCAATCGTCTTCAATGCTAAAATTCATCCTTATGATCATCGAAATATTTCAAGATGCATTATTTTCGGCAATAGCCGCTATCGGATTTGCCGCTATAAGCCGACCACCCAGGACGGCCTATCTCTACTGCGCTTTCATTGCAGCTGTGGGTCACTCGCTCCGTTTCCTGCTGCTCAATTACGATACCGGCATGCACATCATCCCCGCTACCCTTATAGCATCGTTTGTCATTGGAATACTGGCAGTGGTGGTGTCGCCATTGTCAAAAATACCTGCAGAGACCTACCTCTTCCCATCGCTCCTCCCTATGGTGCCGGGTGTCTATGCCTACAAGACTTTTGCCGGTTTGGCCATGTGTCTCTTCTCAGAGAGCCCCGAGGCATTCGATCATAATTTCTATCTCTTTGGCTACAATGCCATTACCTGTGGCTGCATTCTGCTCTGTATGGTGACCGGTGCGGTAAGTCCGATATTCATGTTGAAGAAAATATCTTTCCAAGCCACCCGTTAATATTGTATGGAACTTAGGCAATTGAAATATTTCGTCAAGGTGGCTGAGACCTTGAATTTCTCGGAAGCAGCCAAGGCGCTTTTTGTGACACAAAGCACCCTGTCACAGCAGATAAAACAGCTGGAGGATGAGCTTGGTGTATCCTTGCTCACACGAACCAGCCACAGTGTGGCCCTGACCGAAGCAGGGCTTTCTATTCTTGACAATGCTAAGCAAGCCATTCATGAGGCACATCTGTGTGCCGAGCGCATCAACGATCTCAATCATCTTGCCTCTGGCACTCTCAACATCGGTGTCACCTATTCATTCAGCCCTATCCTGACCGAGACCATCCTTTCATTCACCAAGATGTATCCTCGCATCAAGCTCAGTATCTATTATAAGCCGATGAACGAGCTGATGGATATGCTCCGCGAGCGCAAGGTTGATTTCGTGCTGGCCTTCCGTCCCTCTTCGGAGATGGAGGGGATAGAATCGCTTATACTTTTCCAGAACAAGCTTTCGGCAGTAGTGGCCTTCAATCATCCGCTGGCACAGAGCGATACCGTCAGGCTCCAGGATCTTGAACGCTATGATCTTGCACTTCCCACCAAAGGACTTCAGGCCAGAAATACTTTCGATGAAATCCTGACCCCGGCGACAAAGTTGAACATAAAAATAGAGCTCAATGAGGTCAATATCCTCCTCAACCTTGTCAGGCAGAGCATGCTTGTGTCTGTTCTTGCCGAGGCGACCATACATAACGCCCACGACGTCAAAGCCATACCCTTAGCCATTCCGAACAATGAGATGGACGGGTGCGTGCATATACTCAAGGACTCATACCGCAAGAAATCGATGCTGGAGTTTATCCGACTTCTGAGCGAATCGACCGCCGTGAGGAATCGCCGCGATGCGTGGCTTTAAAAAACAGCCATCCATATCTGAGATATGAATGGCTGTTTATACGATGCTATTTTGGAGGTTATTCCCACTC
>JAMPGA010000010.1 GCA_023664185.1 Muribaculaceae bacterium | reverse complement strand
TGCAAAGTTAATAAATTATTAGGACATGGACTAATGCCATTCATATCGTACAATTAAACTGCAGTCGCATTTAGACGAATAGTTTACATTTAAATTACGATAAAATCTTGCTGTTTCGTATCTATATGCATTTATTTGACATGGATATTGAAAATATCATGACTGCCGAACAAATCGCTGTATGTGGTGGCGACCCTCGGGAGTTTATGAGGCAAACAGGAATAACATTTCCCAAATGGATACAATGCGGACTTCCGCCTTTGAGGCAGAATCTGCAAGGAATTGTCTATGATTTTGATGATGTTATCCATGAGATTGCTAAATAATGTTTATTTCACCACTAATGACTCTCAACTCTCAATTTTTCATTCACACCAACGTGAAGGCATTCCACGTTAAGATTATCCCATCATGCTGACAGTCATTTCCACCATACTCGGCTTCATCCCATTCATCATCGGAGAGACCCGCGAATCCTTCTGGTATCCCCTCGCCATCGGCACCATGGGCGGCCTCGTGATGT
The DNA here is from genome assembly GCA_023664185.1 of Muribaculaceae bacterium. Lineage (GTDB taxonomy): Bacteria > Bacteroidota > Bacteroidia > Bacteroidales > Muribaculaceae > Duncaniella. The sequence goes on along the minus strand of JAMPGA010000010.1, from coordinate 20,857 downwards.
CGATAATAGCATTACTCATAATATTCCCCATCTTCGTATTACCAAAAGACGTCAGCCGCATGAATGGTTGAGGCTACCGCTTGCGGTGGTTGTAGAGCTGCCAGGAGTTATAGATATTATGCCACACACTGTAAAGACCGCCCGCCATGGCAGAGACTGGCGAGAGAAAAGTGTAGCCCATCCATATTATGAATACGGTGTTTTTCTGTCCTAAGGCTTGTCCTCCCTCGATGGGCTGGCCGTATTTTCGGCCTATCTTTTTGCCAAGCAGAAACTGCATCATGCAGCATAGAGCTGTGGCTATAACAATGCCTATCATGTATATAGGCTGCACCTGGCTGTGGACTATGGCTTTGACGGTCACCCCGATGGCCAGAGCCAGTGAAATGGCCCACAGATAAAAGGCCAGGTCGCGGTAGCGCGTGAGTTTGCGCATTATCCACGGAGCATATCTTCGGGTGAGCCATGCCAGTATCAGCGGACATATCAGAAGGGGAAACACCTTGCCTATTATCATCCCGAAGGTGCTCAGGAAGTCAAGATCGGGGTGGGGGTGAGCCAGAGGGAGGAGTGCAGGTGCCGTCAGCGCTATGGCCAGGTTGATAAGAATGGTATAGGTGGTGATGTCGGCGGCACTTCCGTCGAGCTTGCGGGTCACCACGGCGGCAGCTGTGGCTGTGGGGCATAGCAGACACAGCATGGCGCTCTCCAGGACGATACGCATCCCCTGATCGGCCACCATCGAGAGTCCGCAGGCCATCATGGCAAACAAGCTGAGCTGTATGCCAACAAGTAGAAAATGCCATCTCTGCAGACGCAGGTCATGCGGCCCGATGGAGAGAAACGTAAGGAAGAGCATGGCAAATATGAGCAGCGGCTGCACATAGCTTATGGCTGTGCCCACAAAGGCATGTGTAGAGTCGAGTGCATGGATATTGACATATATGAAATATGCAGCGATGCCCGACAGTATTGATAGTGGTAATGTCCAGTTTTTTAGGAATGCTACTATTGGTGTAAGTGAAGAGTGTGGGTGAGAGTTGGGTCTGAGAAAAGAATACATATATTTTGCAGATGTTTTGATAGTGCCGGGGACTCTCTATTCCCGACATTTTTTTGATATAGAGCCGGAGGCATCGCTGCCTCCGGCTCGGATTGAATATTAAGAGCGGTAAACGGGGCTCGAACCCGCGACCCTCAGCTTGGGAAGCTGATGCTCTACCAACTGAGCTACTACCGCATAATAGGTGGCGGTGCCACTCATTTGCAGTGCAAAATTAAAAAATATTTTTCATTCATCAAAAAATAATTGCTAACTTTGTGTTATGCCGCGACGATTACTGATAGCCTTGCTTGTGCCGCTCCTTCTGGGGATGGCCGGTTGTGTGCGTCCGTTGCCCGACGTGCCATATCCCGACCCTGCGCGATATGAGATTCGCGGTGTCGACATCTCGGCCCACAACGGAGAGGTCGACTTCGGTAAGCTCAAGGCTCAAGGCTTTGAATTTGCCTACATCAAGGCCACCGAGGGCGCCACATTTCGCGACCGACGGTTTATCCACAATATCAACAATGCCCGCGCCGCAGGGCTGAAAGTGGGCGCCTACCACTTCTTTCGCTTTGATATGCCCGGCTATATGCAGGGGCTCAATCTGGCTTCGGCTGTCGAGGGGCGTCAGCTCGACCTTCCCGTGGTCATCGACCTTGAGGAGTGGACCAACCCTAATGCTCAGGCAACCCCCTTGGTGATGGAGCGCTTGATTGAAATGATTGAGCATCTCGAGTCGCGAGGGATGGAGGTGATGATATATACCAACAAAAACGGCTATGCCCGCTTCATAAGCCAGCTGCCGCGCACTATGCCGTTGTGGATATGCTCGTTGGGCGCCGAGCCCGACTCCGACGACTGGACTCTCTGGCAGGCCACACATTCTGGCAAGGTGAACGGTGCCGACACCCCCGTCGATATCAACGTCTTCAGAGGCTCAAGGTCTGAGTGGCAGAGCTTTCTTGGACAATAGTTCCGCGCGGTATGCAATAAAAACATAGTACCGTCCGTTATATATTTTGATGAAAACCGTGCTTAAATACCTATCAATCATATCTATCGTGCTGGCCACAACGGTCAGTGCTGCTGCCTATTCTCCCGACTCATGGGCTTCAGCCTCAGTAATGTCCGAAGGGAAATGGGTGAAAATCAGTGTTTCCGAAACCGGAATGCACCTTATATCGCTGGCCGATCTGCGCTCTTGGGGATTCTCTACTCCCTCGAAGGTTCGTGTCTATGGCTATGGCGGACGCCGCATCTCCGACCTCTTCACCGAGGATACGCATATCGACGATCTACCCATGGTGCAGAGCGAGTTGACTTCAAGAGGCATAGTGTTTTACGGCGTAGCCACCGACACCCGCATCGACGCCACTCCCGAGGGAGAGCACTACTACGTGCAAAATCCTTATTCCACACAGGGCTATTACTTCCTCTCCGACCGTGAAGCTCCCGAGCCCACAATCCCCGTTGAGGGATCTGCACCGGCAGCCTATAAACTCACCACCTTTGTCGACGGTATTTTCCATGAAGTCGACGAAGTGTCGCCCATACAGAGCGGACATATATTGGTGGGCGAGGATTTCCGTTTCACTCCCACCCGTCAGTTCAGGTTTCAGCTCCCCGACAAGGTGGATGGCACTGATGTGTGGATGCAGTGCGACTTTTACGCCATCTCTTCGGGCGCTACACAGCTCTCATTCTCAGCCAACGGCACCGATCTGCCACAGATTCCATCAGACCGCGTTATGGCCGCTGCCGAAGGTGGCGACACATGCCGCATACGCAAGTTTTTCCCCCTCCATGGTAACGATCTCACGCTTTCCATCACAGCCAAGGGCTCGGGCACTATGAAGCTTGCCTCGCTCGACAATCTGGCCATATGCTATACCCGCGCCCTCTCGCTCCCCTCGTCGGGCACTCTGCAGTTCACTCTCCCTGTGGGCTCGCCGCTTTTGTCTGGAGCGACAACCGAAACAAGGGTGTGGGACGTCACCTCCCCTCAAAACATTGTTAAAATGCCTCTTACCGCCACCGGTGGGGGAGTGGCGTGGACCAACGATTATTACGGCACACGCATCTATGTAGCTTGGAATGAGAATGCTCGGTTCCTCACTCCCAGGATCGCCGATCGCGCCGTGGCCAACCAGAACCTGCATGCACTCACACAGCCCGATATGGTCATAGTGACACACCCCGATCTCCGCTCAGAGGCCGAGCGTGTGGCCGAGATCCATCGGGCCGACTCTATGGAGGTATTGGTGTTGACTCCACAGGTCATATACAACGAATTTTCATCCGGAGCGCCCGACTATAACGCCTTCCGCAAGCTTCTGAAGATGTTCTACGACCGCGCCCAGGCCGATGCCTCGCTGCGTGCTCCCCGCTACTGCCTCCTGATGGGTGGTGTGAGCTACGACCACCGAGGGCTTACCTCTGAGTGGCGTAACAGCACCGCCACACTTCTGCCCACCTGGCAGACTGACGGAGCCATAAGCGAGAGCTACTCATATTGCTCCGACGACCCCGTGGCATTCCTTGAGGACAACTCAGGCATACTGAATGGCCGCGACCTTATGTGTGTAGCCGTCGGGCGCATCCCTGCACGCTCACGCCAGGATGCCAAGGTCTATGTGGATCGCCTTGAAGCCTATGTCACCACGCCGGCCGAGGGAGAATGGCGCAACCGTGTGCTCCTGCTGGCCGACGACGGCGACGACGGCATACACCAGACGCAGACCGAAACATACGAAAACTCACTGCGCTCCAATGGCTCTGGTGAGCAACTCACATATCGCAAAGTATACCTTGAGTCCTACGAACTGCAAGGCGACGTGGCCGTGGCCGGGCGCGAAAAGCTCCACTCGCTTCTCAACGACGGTGTGATACTCTGGAACTATATCGGCCACTCGGCCGCCACCGAAATGTCGTCGGAGGGTATATTCAAGCGTCAGGATATCCTCAATGCCTATCTGCGTAAACCGGCCTTCTTCTATGGCGCCACATGCTCGTTTGTAGAGTGGGATCGCGTTGAGGAAGCCGGCCTTCAGCTGCTCACACTCAAGGAGTCGGGCGGTCTGGTGGGAGGCATTGCCGCCGTGCGTCCTGTGCTGATAAACCGCAACGGCCCCTTCACGGCCACAATAGGCACCGAAATGTTTGTGCGTGAAGAGTCGGGTCATTTCCGCTCCATGGGCGAGGTGCTCCGTCTGGCCAAAAACCGCACCCTTACAGAGACAAACAAGATGCGCTACGTCCTGCTGGGCGACCCTGCAATGCGTCTTGCCATCCCTGACAATCTCGTCACTCTCGACTCTATAAACGGCGTTAAGGTTGAGCCGGTCAACTCGCTCGACTCCGATCCGGTGGTGGTTCCGGCCTATTCACGCGCCCGATTCTCCGGTTCGGTAACAAGCGCCGACGGCACCCTTTTGTCCGACTTCAACGGCAGCGTGACGCTCAACCTCTACGATGCCGAGCTTTCGTTTACAACCGTCCGTGGCGACTATGACACTCCCCTTGTGGCCGACGAGCAGGGCGAACGCCTCTTCACCGGACGTGCAGCCGTGCGCAACGGCCGCTGGACCCTCGAGGCTGTGCTCCCCTCAGAGATCGCCGACAACTACCGCCCCGCCACCATGAGCCTCTACGCCCGCTCGGACGATGCCACCCTCGAGGCCAGCGGCGTTAACCGCGACTTCTATGTCTATGGCATCTCCGATGAGATTTCCGACACCACACCTCCTGAAATAGAATACGTATATCTCAATCACGAGACATTCCGCACGGGCGACACCGTCAACGACACTCCCATGCTGCTGGCGCGTGTGTCAGACAACGTCGGGCTCAACATGGCCGTCAACGGTATAGGCCATCAGATGAATCTGCGTGTCGACAATTCGCTAAATCTCACCGATATAGCATCATGCTTTATACCCGATTCCGACGGATCGCCGGCAGGTACAATAGCCTATCAGCTACCCGTGATTTCCGCCGGCGCACACCGCGGTGTGTTTAAGGTATGGGACATTGCCGGAAATTCCGTATCGTCGGAATTCGACTTCTTCGTAGATCCCTCTATCGCTCCGAAGATCTTCGACGTCTATACCGACGCCAATCCTGCCTATGCAGGCGCCAATTTCTTCATAAGCCACAACCGTCCTGACGCCATGCTAACAGTCACTGTGGATGTATTCGACATTTCCGGACGCCGTGTGTGGAGCTCATCATCGCGCGGCAGGGCTGATATGTTTGCCACCGCACCCCTCCACTGGGATCTCACCGACAGCAACGGTGGCCGCGTGGGCAGAGGCATTTATCTGTATCGCGCCACAGTCACCACCGAGGCCACATCGACCGCCCCGGCAGTGTCGTCGTCAGAGGTGAAGCGCATAGCCGTAGCCCCGATGTGATCTTATTAAAGGGCAGCTATCTGCCAAGCTATATAGGCTATATATCCAGCCAGAAGCACGCCACCCTCCCAACGGTTTACCACTCTGTGGCCGAATCTCCAGCCGAAAAGCCAGAACAGCACCGACGCGCCGGTCATCACCAGCAGGTCGGTCACTGTGATGCCGCCAAAGGGTAGGGGGAGAATGGTGGCTGTAGAGCCCAGCACGAGAAATATATTGAATATATTGCTCCCTATCACATTACCTATGGCTATACCTGTCTGCCCCTTTATTGCCGCCGTCACTGAGGTGGCAAGCTCGGGCAGCGATGTGCCTGCGGCTACTATGGTGAGGCCTATCAGGGCATCGCTCATGCCCAGCGACTGGGCTATTCCCGATGCTCCGGCCACAAATCTGTCACCTCCGTATACCAATCCCGCCAGTCCTGCAACCACCCACAGCAATCCTCTCCACAGAGGCATATTGGGTCGGCTCTGGGCTCTGTCAGCGGACGGATCTGAATCCGTGTTGCCCGCCCTGGCTTGCGAAAAGGTGTAGCGCATGAAGATGGCAAAAAACATCAGCAGGAGCAGGCCGTCGGGGCGCGACACTTCGCTCACACCCTCCTGTCCCAACAGCGGCCCGCAACCTATGGCAAGCAACGCCAGCGACGAAATCACAACCAATGGAATCTCGTTTGACATGATCGACGAGTTCACCTTGATGGGCTTGATCAAGGCCACAACACCTATTATCACCAGGATATTGAATATATTGCTGCCCACCACATTGCCCACTGCTATACCGGCACTGCCACGCAGGGCCGAGATGATGCTGATAGAAAGTTCGGGTGCCGATGTGCCGAAAGCCACCACGGTGAGGCCCACTACGAGGTCGCTAACACCCCAGCGCCGAGCCAGCGCCGATGCGCCGTCGGTCAGTGCGTTGGCTCCCACAAGTATAAGTATCAGGCCCACGATTAGCCAAAGTATATCCATGTTGAGTTGATTGTTTTGATGATTATGTAACGCAAAGTTACAGAAAATAGTTCTATTTTTACCTTTTAATGCTTAACTTTGCGTACACGTTCAAATCACATCACTCAATCAAATTACCATGACAAACCGACTCACTTTGCTGAGCCTGCTACTCGCACTCACCCTCCCGCTCCTTGGACAAATCAAGAGCTACGACGAACTTCGTGAGAATATCCTCACCAATATCCACGGCGCTGTAATCCCGCCGTCAGAATACAATGTGGTCAAGTTTGGAGCCAAGGGTGACGGGGCGAAAGACTGTCTGCCGGCGTTTCGCAAGGCTTTTGCCAAAATAGCCAAAACAGGTGGTGGCAAACTAGTGGTGCCTGCAGGCACATATATGTTGCGTGGGCCGCTTCACCTTGTCAGCAATCTTCAGCTCCAGCTCAACGAAGGAGCCACTCTGCTGTTCGATCCCACCCCCGAGCTCTATCCCGTGGTCGAAACGAGTTGGGAAGGAACATATATCCAAAACTATTCACCCCTGATCTATGGTCGCAATCTGGAAAACGTGGCCATAACCGGCGACGGCACTATCGATGGCAACGCCATGACCACCTTTGCCACCTGGCGCCCCAAACAGAAGGACGCTCAGATGCGCTCCCGCCAGATGAATCATGACCATACCCCTGTGGCCGAGCGCAATTTCGGCAAAGGTGATTACCTCAGGCCTCATCTCATTCAGCTCTACGGCTGTCAGGGTGTCACTCTCGAAGGGGTCAAGATCACCAACTCACCCTTCTGGTGTGTGCATCTGCTGCAGTGTCGCGATGCTATCTGCCGCTCATTGCGCTACGATGCCAAGCTGGTAAATAACGATGGTATTGACCCTGAATCGTCGAGCTACGTGCTCATCGAAGATATCCATTTCGACAACGGCGACGACAATATAGCCATCAAGAGCGGGCGTGACGACGATGGACGCCTCTCGGCTCTGCCGTGCGAGAACATCCTGATACGTAACTGCCACTTCAAAGGACTCCATGCCGTGGTGATGGGCAGTGAGATGTCGGGAGGCGTGAGAAACGTGCTCATCGAAGACTGCGATTATGCCGGCTACTGCAAACGTGGCATATATGTGAAGACCAACCCCGACCGTGGCGGATTTGTGGAGGATATATATGTGCGCAACTGTCGTTTCGATCGTGTAGAAGACCTCTTTTATATCACAAGCCGTTATGCCGGAGAAGGGGTGGGGAGCACCAACTATCCTCGTGTCAGAAACATCCACGTCGACGGCCTATACTGCACTGCAGTCTCGGCCGCCGCTCTTGTGCTCCAGGGAACATCGGTTTCACCCGTCCGCCAGGTCTCGTTCGATAATGTAGAAGTGGGCGAGGCTGTGACCGGCATATCGTTTACCGACACGGAGGATGTCCTGATGGGTCGTTGCATCATAGGCCCCATAGCCGGCACACCCACACAGATCACCAAAAAAGATCGCATTTTCGAGCAATGATCATCAATGTATACAGCAAAATAGCCCAGGGACATCTCCCTGGGCTATTTTGCTATATACACTATTGTGCGTCAATTCATTCTGTCACTGCAATCTTATGTGCTCGTCCGTTGACTTGGAGAATGTAGATGCCGGGCTGAAGTGAGGTACTGAGGGATAGCTGTATACCCGAAAGGGTATGGAGGGTTGCTGAGGGATCAGAGGTGGTGATAGTGCCGTTGCTGAGGCTGAATCCAACACCTTCGGGGGCGGCCTGAATGAGGTCGATACCACTCTCCAGGGCAACTCCATAAACTGCAAAAGCTCCACCCGGCAGAGTCACTCCCTGTGCCGAGGCCGAGGGTGTCACACCTTCGCTTGCTGCAAGAAGGCGAAACCGTGAGTCAGACAGGTTGACCGGAGTGGCCACGGTGGCATTGCCGGTAACGGCCGGATTGACCACCAGACAAAGTGTGGCATCACCTTTTGTGAGAGTGACTGTGCGACCGGTGAACGAGTTGAGGTTTACCGAGGCTGTGACATCCTTACGGAACATGCCGGGATACTCGGTTCGCAGCCCGCAAAGAGTGGCATAGGTGTGGTGAAGTGCTTTGCGCGGTGCGCTCTTCAGCATATTCCAGTTCACACGCTTGGGCGATGTGTCGTTTGATCCGTCGGCGGTTTTGGTGGATTGGTCGCAACCCATCTCCTCAAACTGCCATATCATGTGGGCGCCGGGTGTGAGCAGCATCTGTGCGGCCAGCGATCCCAGGCGTTGCATCTGGGCATTCAGGTCAGTCTTCAGAGATGATACTCCGTAGGTCTTGACCTTGTAAGCCACACGTTCCTCATCATGACTTTCGGCATACGATACCGTCGAGCCCCAGTCTCTCTGATCGAGGGGTGCATAGAAACGGTTGAGCGAAGCATCGTCGTCATACCCCATGGCATATTGGCAAGCCTGATAGTTGATATTGGCCCAGTTGGTCTCGCCATCGGCGGCCATCTGGTTTTCCTCCTCAGCCCCGGCCAGATCCTCGTTTATGAAATAAGCCTCCGGGTTTACCTCCCTCATAGCAGCGTGCAGCGCTTTCATTCGGGCCACACGTGTGGAGTTATAGCGGTTGGTATTTGCATCCGAGGGTGTAGCGTAAGTGTTTGTGGCTGCATCGTAGGGCGTGTCATAGCTGGCATTGTCGCCAAGACCCTTCACAAGGTCGAAACGGAATCCGTCAACCCTATATTCTGTGAGCCAGAATTGCAGAGCGTCTCTCCACTGCCGCTGCACAAGGGGATAGTCCTGGTTCCAGTCGTTGAGCACACTGTAGGCATGTGGCGCCGAGCCGTTGTAAAACGGGGAGTCCTTGCGGGTATAGAGATTATACCACGGATGAAATGAGTCGCTCTGGTTGAAGACGATGTCGAGTATCACAGCCATACCTCGCTGATGGGCACCGTCTATAAGCTCCTTATAATCAGCGGGAGTGCCGTAAGCCTTGTCGGGTGCCATATAGAAGTTGGTGTTGTAGCCCCAAGAGTTGTTGCCGGCAAACTCCATTATCGGCAGCAACTCTATAGCATTTACACCCAGTTCTTTCAGATAGTCGAGCTTCTCGATGGCTCCGCGCACGGTGCCGTCGCCATTGCTGCGTCCCTCGGTGCCGGTGAAGTCGCGCAGCAGCAGCTCGTAGATTATCAGATCAGACTGCTCCACACCCTTAAATCCGCTCACTTTCCAGTCATATTTATCGGCCTGGGGATTGAAATATGCCAGCGGCACTCCGCTGATGGCCTGGGAGGGATAGGCAGGCAGACCGGGGAATACCGACGACGATATATACTGGTCGTTATAGGGATCGATCACCAGATGCGCATACGGGTCGCCCACCTGGCAGCAGCCGTCAACTACATAATAGTAGGTGAAAGCTGTGCCTTCGGCAATACCTTTTACATTGGTCCAGAAGTAGCGCACACCTTCCACATCCTGGTAGTTCATGACCTGCGAGGCCGAGATGTCGTAGTCATTCCAAGAACCCACCACAAGCGCTGTGGTTTTGGATGGAGCGGCCAGGCAGAAAGTCACCGAGCCGTCGGGCTGGCTCACGGCTCCCATGGTTGGCTCGGAGCCAGGATAGTCAGCCTGGACAGAGCTGGGGAATCCGTCGGTAAAAACCTGCACGCAGATATCGCCCCCGGTGGCAGTTTTTCCTTCGCGTCCACTCTTGATGTCGTGAAACACAAAGACCATGGCTTTGACCATCTCGTTGGGGTCGGTGATGCCGTAGAATGTATTGATATCGGGTATTGTCAGTGTCCAGGTATCAGCCCCGGCATAGGTCATGCGGTGTTTGGATTGGGGAGAATTCCAGTCGGTGGCGTGCTTCCAGTCGGTGGCCGAGGAGCTCTGCGAGGTAATCACCCCCGTGTGGGCATATACCTCGGCGGTCGACGTAAGTCCCATCATACCGCGGTTGCCTCCGTCGGCATGAAAGGTGATGAGGATATTGCCTGTCGATGCCGTGACGGTGACAGGATCGGTCGTGACAGTCTGTGCCGCCGTCCAAAGGCATGCACCAAGCCACATGATGATGGAAAGATACAGTTTGTTCATGTGTATTCTCTGTAAGTATGTAAGTATGATGGAAAGTCGGAAAGATGAAGAGAGGAGGAAGAGAGAGGAAGTGGAGACGTGGGAACGGTGCAGTGTCAGATAGTTGGGTAGTATGTGTAGGGATCTATTCGAAGCTTGCTGTCCGTAAGATCTTCCTTGAGTTTTTTCAGCAGATCGTGATACCCGCGACACATCACATGATATTCCGTGGGGCTTACATCGGGTGTGAGCGGGAGCAGCGGCGCTCCTTTCCCCATCTGGGCCTTATAATTGTCAAAAGCTTTTGTGACGATCTCGGCAGCATCCTCCCTTCTGCCCATTCTGATAAGACTCATGGTGTAGGGAAAGATAAATTGCGGATAGAGCAGCAATATAGACTGATGCATCCGCAGTGCCATCTCGCAGAACGATACGGCCTGTTTGTAGTAGGAGGCACTGTAAAGAATCTCTGTACATAAAATGCTATCCTTTACATCAGGTGCATCAGTATCGGCCGCCACACACGCCAGTCGGGCGGAGAGATCGGTTTTGCCCTCCCTGAATTCTTCAACAGCCCACTGATAGAGCGACCCACGGTTATCACCGTTCTCGGCGCGGTATCGTTTTATGTAGGGCAATGCATCATCGGGCGAGATAGTCAGCAGTATACCCATGGCCGTGCGCGACTGGGGATGGCTTTCGGCAAACTGCATCACCCGCATTGTGGCATCATCAAGCCTCCCGTTTGAGGCCATGGCACCCACATAGACGCTCAGGTCAGTGTCTATCCCCTTTGGCGAGTCGACAAGTGGCTCAAGCAAAGAGATTATAGTGTCCATATCCTCCTGAAGCGAGTATAGCGATAGTGCCTTCACCCTACGGGCGTCGTCAGACTGCGGTGAGATGGCCAGCGCATAGTCGGCCGAGGCTATGGCAGATTTATATGATTCGGCCTCATACTGCACTCTGGCCAGACGCTCCCAAAAGTCGAGAGTGAAGGGCTCGAGCATGGTGAGTTCTTCAAACAGAGCCACGGCCTTGGCATAATTGCCGGTGTCCTCGCAGCGGTTGGCATACTCGTAGATGAATGTCTGCGGATATGAGCACTTGCTCTTCACCAGGTCATAGTTCTCGGCTATCCAGTCAAACATGTCAATCTCGGCACAGAAGTCCACCAGCTGAATCAGCTCCTCATCGGCAAAATCGGTGGTTTCGGCCACTATGCGGTTCAGCTCCTCTCTCACCCTAGGGGTGTCGTCGAGATCGCCGGCACGCAGTTTCAGCAGCTCGTTGAGCACGCCGCCGTTGCTGACACGGCTGTTCAGCTCGGCGGCGGCATCAAGCTCGCCAAACGACGAATAGAACCATGCCCTGCGTGTTGCCAATGGCTGCGAGTCAGGATAATGGCGCGCGCCATAGAGCAACACCTCCATTTTGGCGATATAGTTGTCCATGTCGGAGGAGTAGTCGAAGATCTCCACAAGGTCGTTCTCGTCGAAGTAAGCTTCGGGATTACCCGCTTTCACCACTTCGGCTATGAATTCCTCATAGAGGCTCTGGCGTGAGTCGTCAGGGAGGTTATTGTCGTCCATTCGGCCGTTATTTGTTCTTCTTCTCCCAGGAATCCTTGAGAGCAATGGTACGGTTAAACACAGGGTGCTCGGGGGTAGAGTCGGGATCGAGTGTGAAATAGCCTATGCGCTGGAACTGCAGGGGTACTCCGGGCTTGGCTATCTCGAGCAAGTAGGGCTCTACCTTGATGCCTTCGATCACCTTGAGCGAATCGGGGTTGAGCAGCTCGCGGAAGTCGCGCTCGGTTTCGGCTGCAGGGTTCTCCACGGCAAACAGACGATCGTAGATGCGGGCTGTTGCGTCGACAGCAGTAGCCGCGTTCACCCAGTGCAGAGTGCCTTTCACTTTGCGCTCGCTGCCGGGGAGGCCGCTGCGGGTGTCGGGGTCGTAGGTGCAGTAAATCTCCTCCACATTCCCTTCGGCATCCTTCTTAACCCCTTCGCATTTCACTATATAGGCGCCTTTCAGACGCACCTCGGCTCCGGGAGCCATGCGGAAATACTTTTTGGGCGGATTCTCCATGAAGTCGTCGCGCTCTATCAGTATCTCTCTCGAAAATGGCATTTCATGCTTGCCGCTACCGGGTTCCTCGGGGTTGTTTTCCATCTCCACCATCTCGGTTTTTCCTTCGGGATAATTGGTAATCACCACCTTGACGGGGTTGATTACGGCCATACCGCGGGTGGCTACCTTGTTGAGGTCGTCGCGCACGGCGTGCTCGAGCAGCGAGATGGAGTTGAGAGCCTCATATTTGGTGTAGCCTATGGCGTCGATGAAGTTGCGTATGGAGCGCGGTGTGAAGCCGCGGCGGCGCAGACCCGAGATGGTGGGCATGCGCGGATCGTCCCATCCGGCCACAAGTCCCTCCTTCACCAGCTGCAGCAGCTTGCGCTTCGACATCACAGTGTAAGTGAGGTTCAGACGGTTGAACTCTATCTGGCGGGGGCAGTAGGTGTCGTCGGCAAGCTCCTTTACGAAATACTCGTAGAGCGGGCGGTGTACCACAAATTCCAGCGTGCAGATCGAGTGGGTCACACCCTCAAAGTAGTCACTCTGGCCATGTGCAAAGTCATACATAGGATATACCTTCCATGTGGTGCCGGTGCGGTGGTGGGGTGTCTTGATGATGCGATACATGATGGGATCGCGGAAGTGCATGTTGGGGTTGGCCATGTCAATCTTGGCGCGGAGCACACGCGCACCCTCCTCAAACTCTCCGGCATTCATGCGCATGAACAGGTCGAGGTTCTCTTCGGGTGTGCGGTTGCGGTAGGGGCTCTCCACACCTGGCTGGGTGGGTGTACCCTTCTGCTCGGCTATCTGCTCGGATGTCTGGTCGTCAACATAAGCTTTACCCTCTTTGATGAGGCGCACGGCCAGATCGAACAGCTGGGGGAAATAGTCTGATGCATAATACTCGCGGTTGCCCCAGTCAAACCCGAGCCATTTGATATCTTCACGTATGGAGTCGACATATTCAACATCCTCCTTCACGGGGTTTGTGTCGTCGAAACGCAGGTTGCATGTGCCGCCAAATTTCTCAGCCACGCCAAAGTCCATGCAGATGGCCTTGGCATGTCCTATATGGAGATAGCCGTTGGGCTCAGGCGGAAAACGGGTGCTCAAGCGTCCTCCGTTCTTGCCCTCGGCAAGATCGCGGGCCACGATTTCTTCCACAAAGTTGAGTCCCTTGGCTTCAGGGACAGCGGGTGTAACTTCAGTTGTATCCATATATTGTAATGTGATGAAAATACAAAGTTAGTCAGATTTTTTCATTCTTCCATCCAGTTAGGGCAAAAATCTCTGTCATATCATGTCTCCTATGGCTGTGATCAGCCCCACGGCACCCATTATCAGGATTATACCCGCCAGAATGCGGTTGAGCAGCCACAGTGAACGCAGATTGAAATGGCCTCGCACTTTGTCGACAAACCATGTCACTCCAAACCACCAGGCCACCGCACCCCCGAATATGGCTATATAGCCCGCCACATAGTGGTAGGCGGCAAACTCGGGCGCCAGGAAGCTGAACCGCGCAAACAGTCCGATTATCAGAAACAGTATCAGTGGGTTAGAGAAGGTGAAGAGAAATCCTGTGGCAAAGTCACGCCAGTATCCGTGTGTGGTGACCCTGCCGGCCGACAGTGTGCGCGACGGGTTGGACACAAAGAGATATCCGGCATAAACGGCCAGCACCACCGATCCCACCAACTGCAGCAAGCTTTGGTGGCTCTCGATAAAATCGGTCACAAACGACAGCCCAAGCCCCATGAGCAGGCAGTAGACGAGATCGCTCAGACCGGCGCCGACTCCGGTGAAAAATGCAGGCCAGCGGCCACGATTGAGGGTACGCTGAATCACCAGCATCCCTATCGGGCCCATCGGAGCCGATACCAGGATGCCTATCAGTATACCTCGAAATATTATGGCCGGCAAATGAATCATAGACTGCAAAGTTACAAAAACATTTTCCTAAAGCCAAAATTTTGTGATGACTGCCCCCCTTCGAAGTCCTCTCAAGGGGTGTATCACCGGTTGTAGAAGTCCAGGATGCGCGATCGCAGTATGGTCTCATACTTGGCTTGCACCTGTTGGGACAGTGTGGTGATGTAGTTCGATCGGCTCTGTTCCCACTCGGTGGCATTGGCCTTGCCATAATTGTATTTCTCGGTCATGGCGTCGAGTGCTGTTCGTGCTGCCTCAGTGGCTATGACCGAGGCTTGAAGTTTGCGCGAGGCGCCCTCGGCCTGAGTCCATGCCTGGTGTATGGCCTTGCGCAGGTCGCTCTCGCGTCGTTCCAATTCGAGCGATGCTGAGAGCCGGCTCACCTGTGCGCGCCTCACGGCATTGCGTGTGGAGAAGGCATCAAATATGGGGATGCGAAGGCTGAAACCGATGTTTTTCGAAAAATTATCGCGCATCTGCCTTGAAAATGAGTTGTTTGTCATGCCCGACATGCGGTAATAATTGTCGGAGAGTCCGGCGTTGAAGTAAAGCTGGGGCAGGTATCCGCTGCGGGCCACCGAGATGGCATCGTCGGCAGTCTGGAGAGCTGCGCGAGCGGCTTGGATGCTGGAATATCCTGCCAGGGCACGGTCTGTCACCTCCTGAAGTGAGGACAGGGGAGTGGAGGCCGCAGAGTCGGGGAGGGGGAGTATGTCGAAGTCGTCAACCTCTCTCAGCTCAAGCACCTGTGCAAGGTCGAGGAGCGACAGCTGCAGGGTGTTTGAGGCATTGACCGTATCGACTTCGGCAGAAGCTACCTGCGAGCGAGCCTGAATTACGTCGACCTCCGGGACTTTGCCGGCCTCTAAGAGTGCCTCCTGGCGCTCGAGCTGAGTCTGCGACAGTCGCAGCTGTTCGCGCGACACTGCCAGAAGCTCGCGGTTGTAGAGAGCCTGGAGGTAATATGAAATCACAGTGAGAGTCACTTCGTCCACCGTGGCCTCGGTCTGCAGCTGGCCGGCTTTGAGTGCCGAGCGCGCCTGGCGCAGTTGTCTCACTGCACTCAATCCCTGAAACAGAGGCAGCGATAGCTGTAGGTTCATCCCCGTCACGGCATTGTTGCGGTTGGAATATGTGTTTTCAGATGTCAGAGAGCGTCCGAAGTCCCAGTTTTGCGAGGCGGCAGCGCTGAGAGTGGGCAGAAATCGGTCGCGGGCCTCGGTGACGCCCAGGCCGGCATTCATATTGTCTATCTGTGCCGAGCGCACACTCAGATTATGGCTGGCGGCATAACTGATGCAACTGTCGAGGCTCCATGGCGTGGCGGCCGACAGCGGAAGCCACATGGCCAAGAGCAGAAGCAATGGTAGAATATAGATTCTCATAGCCTTTACGTTATTGTTCGGTGATGGTGGCACCGCGTAGTCGCGCAGAGGCGTCGATGCCACCGGTGACCTGGATATTCACACCGTCTGATGTGCCGGTGGTGATGGCTCGACGGTCAAACTGCTGAGTATTCACAGAGTCGGTGAGAAGGTAGACAAACGTAGAGTCGCCGGCCCACTCAATCACTCTCTCAGGGATGGAGAGCACTCCCGAGGCGCTGCTCAGCACCACCTGGGCATTTGCGCTGTAGCCTGCTCGTACATCCTTTACTCCGCTCATATCTACGGCCGCTTTTACCTCAAATGTGTTGGCTCCGTTGGTCTCAGTGCCTTTGGGGGCTATGTTTTCAATCTGTGCGTAAAACACCTGGTCGGGCAGCGCGCCCACACTTATCTCCATTTTCTGACCCACCGAAAGGAGTCCCACCTCGGTCTCATCAACCTTCCCTTTGAAGATAAGGTTGCCCATATCGGCCACAGAGGCTATGGTGGTACCGTCGTTGAACGTATTGGCCTGGATCACTGAGGTGCCCACCTTGACCGGTACATCGAGCACCAGGCCTGTGATAGTGGCACGCACCAGCGTGTTGCTCTCCTTGGCATTGGAGCGCGACACCCCCTCGCGCACAATCGAGTAAGCATCCTCGGCTGCCGCAAGCTCGGCCTCGGCCTGAGCAAGAGTGGTGGCCGAGGTGTCAAACTCCTCACGGCTTATTACTTTCTTTTCCAGCAGCAGCGTGTTGCGCTCGTGGCGTGTGCGGGCATCGGCCAGTGCGATCCGGGCGTTTTCAATGCGCGCCTGTGCCGACGACAGCTGTCCCTCGTCGGGAACAA
This sequence comes from Muribaculaceae bacterium, assembly GCA_023664185.1. Classification (GTDB taxonomy): domain Bacteria; phylum Bacteroidota; class Bacteroidia; order Bacteroidales; family Muribaculaceae; genus Duncaniella. The sequence goes on along the minus strand of JAMPGA010000010.1, from coordinate 4,117 downwards.
TCTTGATGCGTGCCACTACGTCGCCCGCCTTCACATAGTCGCCTGCCTCAACATTTATCTCCGAGATAATGCCCGACACCTGAGGCTTTATTTCAATCTCGTCGCGAGGCTCGATCTTGCCCGTCAGCACAGTGGTGCGGTTGATGTCGGTCACGGTGGGCGATATGATTTCATATGTCACCTCCTTGGGGCGCGAGTGTAGATAGAGATACACGAATGTGCCTGCAAACAGCGCCACAACCAGCAGCCATATAAAGGCCTTGATATATTTGTTCATATTGCGTATAGAGTGTTGTTATTTGTCGTTTAAAGCTTCGATCGGTTTAATGCGCATGGCCTTGATGGCCGGGATGAGTCCGGCAGCAGTGCCCAGCACCAGGAAAGTGGCCAGAATGGACATGGCCTGCCCGAACGAGAGTTGGAAGGCTATGGTGCCGTCAGGCCCGGCGGTAAACTTCTCGGCCAAACCCAAGATGATTGCGGCAAAAACTATGCCACCCACACCTCCGATCACCGTCAGCACCATGCTTTCGGAGAGTATCTGGATTATGATGTCGATAGGCTTGGCCCCAAGAGCACGCCGTATGCCTATCTCATGGGTGCGTTCGCGCACTATGATCCACATGATGTTACCTACACCAACCACACCTGATATCAGTGTACCCACTCCCACAAACAGCGCCAGCAGGCTGATGCCTATGAAGAGGTTGTCGATCATCTTGAACTGCTCGGAGATGTTGAAGTAGAAGAATGCCGCATTGTCGTCGGGCGCCACCGGATGATTGGAGGCTATGATGCGTCGCAGGGCGCTCTCAAATTCGGCCGGCGAGTAACCCTGGCGGAAGGTCATCATAAACATATCCACCTTGCGCCCCAGATTGTAGGAATTGCGCATGGAGTTGTAGGGGATGAAGACTGAGTTGTCCATCTTTGCTCCGATGTTTATTTCGGAAGTCTGACCGACTACCCCTACCACCTTATAGTAAATGCCGTTGAGATCCACATCCTTGCCCACGGCCGAGGAGCTGCCGAAGAGCTCGCGTGCCACCTCAAGACCCAGCACACACACTTTGCGCGAGTTGGCATCGTCGGCAGTGTTGATGAAACGCCCTTCGTGGATCACCGGCTCAAATATGCGGCAGTATTCAGCCTCGACGCCTGTGAGCTGCGCGCTCGATTTGTGAAGCCCATACAGGGCGTTGACGCTGCTGAAATTCACGGCCGATGAGCTTTCTATCTGAGGTATGGAGCGACGTATGTTGGCCACATCATTGATGTTGAGCTCCAGAGGCATGCCTTTGTTAAACCCGCCATATGGTTTCGACGTCTTTCCCGGAAAGATGGCGGCTGCATTGGTGGCAAAGCCCTCGAAATTGCGGCTCATAAAATACTTCAGTCCGTCGGATCCCCCAATCAATAGAGCCAGTATGGCAGTGCCCCAGAATATGCCGAAGCCTGTCATGAAGGTTCGGGTCTTGTTTTGGGTAAGCGTGATGCCTATCTCGCGCCAGTTGTCAAGATCGAAGATGGTGAGTTTCATATGGGGTTATTCGTCTCTCAGAGCCTCAACCGGCTTGATTTTTAATGATTTCAACGCTGGGAAAAGTCCGGCCACGGCTCCTGCCACAATGAGAACACCCGTCACTTCAAGAGCCATGGAGATGTCGATGGATGGGTCTTTGATAATCTGTGGGTCAGAGCCTGCGGTCATGCTCCCCAGCAGAGCCGAAACTCCTATGCCGGCCACGATGCCGATATAGCCGAAAAATGTGGTGATGGCCACGCTTTCGAGTATAATCTGCCTGAGGATACTGGCCGGGCGCGCGCCTATGGCTCGGCGCACACCTATCTCATGGGTGCGCTCACGCACGGAGACAAACATAATGTTGCTCACACCCACTATTCCCGAGAGCATGGTGAGGAGTCCGATGATCCAGACGGCCATGCGGAGCACATTCATGGCCCGGGAGGTGGTGAGATACTGTGTGAATCTGTTCCATATGCGCACGGCGCTCTTTTCCGTGGGGTCAAACATATGGCGCCGACCAAGGGTCTCCCTGATGGACTGCTCGGCGCGCTCGCCATCCTCGATGGTGCGTAGCCCCTGCAGACCCACCACCATCTGCCCCAGTGTGTCGCTTCCACCGGCCAGAGCCCGGGCGGTGGTAAAGGGTATGAGACTCTTGCGGCTCCATTCGTGATTGTAGATGCCCACCACGGTAAACGAGAGTCCACACATATTCACCCGTTTCCCTATGGGATTGACATCCTTGCCGAAAAGAATCTCGGCATTGTCGCGGTGCAGCACTATTACGCGACGCTGCTGGCGCAGATCCATTTCGTTGACAAAGCGGCCGGAGTCTATAGTGCGTCCGTCAGAGCGCAGCCCCGATGGATAGACACCCTGATAACCTTGTGTGACATAATCTTTCGAAGTGGAGACTACTGCCGTGTCCGACCATATTTCGGCGGCCACATAGGAAACAAACGCTCCGTTCTGATTCTCCACCACGTTCATGTCTGTCCCCACCACTGCCACCTGCCTGTCATCCTTAAGGCCGCGATATGGCTTCTGAGCCCAACCACCCGACACGGTCATAGTCTCATAGTCGCGCTGGGCAAACATGGCCTCCATGCCGTTGACCAGTCCACGGCTCACGCTGAGAAGCACAATAAGCAAAAATATGCCCCACGAAACGGCAAAGCCTGTCAGAGCCGTGCGCAGCTTGTTGTGGCGCATGGTAGCCACTATTTCGTTGATCAGGTCGGTCATGGCGGGATGGTCACACTATTCGTCCGTCGGCAATGCGTATAATTCGGTTTGTCTGCTCTCCTACGCCCGGATCGTGGGTCACAATCACAATGGTGCGCCCCTCGGAGTTAAGATCCCTGAACACCTGCATCACCTCTTTAGATGTCTTTGAATCCAGCGCTCCAGTGGGCTCGTCGGCAAGAATGATCGAAGGGTTGGTGATCAGTGCACGCGCTATGGCCACTCTCTGCTTCTGTCCGCCTGAAAGTTCGGAGGGCAGATGTGTAGCCCTGTCGGCCATCCCCATCCGCTCCAGCTGCTCCATGGCCATAGCATTGCGCTTGCGCCGCGATATGCCACGATAGAACAATGGTAGCGCCACATTCTCAAGCGCATTCTTATAGTTAATCAGATTGAACGACTGGAACACAAAGCCTATCATATAGTTGCGCAGATCGGCGGCACGATTTTCGGTGAGGTCTTTTATCAGCACTCCGTCCAGATGATACTCACCGGAATCATAATTGTCGAGTATACCCAATATATTGAGCAGCGTAGACTTGCCCGACCCCGAAGCACCCATGATGGAGACAAGCTCCCCCTTGTCGATGGAGAGACTCACATCCTTGAGCACATGCAGAGGCACTGCGCCCGGATAGGATTTGTTGATATCTTTAAGCTCTATTATCATAGCTGAAACCAGGTGAGACTTGCAAATAAATCACACTCACCTATAGATAGACGCAAAAAAACGGCAAAAGTTACACACCATGCCGATAAAATTGTTAAGATTCCTAATCCTTATTAACAATGAGTTGTAAAAAATGGGTCATCCGACATTTTTCATAATCCATTTTTTCTATATAACAGGCAAAGGCGGGAGGAGGTTGACTCTCTCGCCTTTGCAGGTTGGTTTACGGGTGATCCGTTTTGGCGTTGAACCTAAAGCCAAAACGTTATTGATTTTCAGAGAGTTCCAAATTCATTGTTTTCAAAGTGTACCGAAAGTGGTACCAGTTTTAGACCCTCTGGTCTACCAACGTCTGATAACGTGTTGGAACGTATTGCAAAGTTAGGCAATATATTGGAAAGTACCAAATTTTCACGCAACTATCTGAAATTCAAACCTTGATTTTATTGACAATGACCCTCAGCTTTCGATAACCGGGTAGAAGATGCCCTTGATCAACTGCGACATTCCGTTCTCCGTGAAGGTCGCAGTTAATTTTTCGCAGATGTACCGCTTCCCTCTGATGATGTAGAGGGAGCGGACATCCGGGATGGTGTCTGCGAGAAATTTGAAGGTGGTCTTCTGTTTCGGCTCTATGTGGTAGTTGATTTTATTGCGCCGGGTACGGCTCTCGT